>CAVXIG010000074.1:0-44487 GCA_963761645.1 uncultured Acidobacteriota bacterium | reverse complement strand
GGCCCGGAGCGTTTCGCCCCTCTCTCCCAGGAGCCGAGCCGCTCCCGCTTCACTCCCAGCCGCTCCGCGAGGTCCGCCTGCTGCCATCCGCGACGCTTCCGCGCCTTGACAATCCGCGCTCCCAGCTCCTTCTTCAGCTCCCCCTTTCGGGTTCTTTCGGCGGCTTCCTGGCGTGTCCATGGGTGCTAATGGTTGACGAAGGGTTCTTATCTGTCAACAAAATTTTTCTTCAGAGTCCAAGCGGTCTCCCCAGTGCCGGATCAATGATTTATCCCGGTCAGCGACAAGTTTTGGAGCGGCGGAATTTTCCGTTCCGTGCGGCAGGATGGAAAGCACCATTTCCACGGAATCGACGGCGGCCGGAGGAAGGGGGACAATAAATCCCCTGGAGGGGACACTTCGCCCCCATTCGCGAGATTGGAGGCACTCAGCTTTGCAGGAATGTTTTCGCCCGCGGGCACCCAGGGCCATGCCGGTCCGGACCGCTCCACGGGTCGAGGAGGAGATCGAGATGTCTCAGCGCAATCGGATCGTCCTGGCCGCGGCCGTCCTGACGGCGGCTCTCTGCGGGGTGGCCCCGGCTCCCTCCCATGCCGCCGGGCTCCGGCCGTGGAGAGTCCCCGTGGTGGGCGTCTGGGAGCTGGCGTGGAACCGGCTGGCCGCGCTCCTGCCGCAGGGCACCTCGCGGAAGCCGGCGACCCGGCAGGATAAGGAAGGAGGCATGATCAATCCCAATGGCGGCACGACCTCCGGATCGGCCCCTGCACCTCCGGGCGCCTATTCGGCCGACGGCGGGGTCAAGTAGCCCGGAGACGGCGTGCCCCTCCCACTTTCGCGCATAGAGGAGTGGTGGCCCAAACTCGCTCTGTGAGAGAATGCGGAGACAAGGGAGGAATTCGTGGACGACAACCATCCGACTCCGCGGGAGCTGGCAGGGATTCTGTTGGGCGGCGTCTCCGCCGAGCGGGCCCGGGCCGTGATCCTGCACCTTCTTCGCGGCTGCGAAGAGTGCAATCTGGCGCTGTTGCCGTACCTCCCCCAGCGGTTCCTCACCGCGGGCCGTCCCGAGGCTCCCCTGCCTTTCCCGCCAGAGGCCTACGACGCTCCGATCGACCGGGCCTTCGCCGCCGTCCTGCGCCCGCGGGTTCCCCCCGCCGGCCTCCTGGAGGAGAGCAGGAGGGAGGCCCTCGCCCTTCTGCTACTCGGGCGGCCTGGAGGCCCTCGCCGACGCTCCCGCCACGGTGACGGGGTTGCCCCTCTTCGAGGCGCTCCTCGAGCGGAGCTGGGGCCTGCGCCACGACGATCCGCCCCAGATGGTGCAGCTCGCCCGGGTCGCGGCGCTGCTCGCGGACGGCCTGAACGAGGACGAGACCGGCGCCCGGAAAGCCGCGGACCTGCGGTGCCGCGCCTGGACGGAGCTGGCGAACGCCTGCCGCGTGGCCGACGACCTCGACTCGGCCGAAGGCGCCGTCTGGCAGGCCCTCGAGCACTTCTTCCAGGGCACCCAGGACGAGCTCCTCCTGGCTCGCTTTTTCGACGTGTTCGCCTCTCAGCAGGCGGCCCGCCGCATCTTCGACCTGGCGCACGGGGCGCTGGATCTCGTCGTGCTCATCTACCGGCGGCACGCGGACCCGCATCTTGCCGGCCGGGCCCTCATCATCCAGGGCATCTTCGCCGGATATGCCGGTGACCCCGAGAAGGCCATCCTGAACTTTGAACAGGGCCTCTCGATGATCGACGAGACGCGGGACCCTGGCCTGGTCTTCTCCGCGCTTGCAGTCCCAGGCCTGGTGCCTCGCCGATTGCGGCCGCTACCCGCGAGGCACAGCGGGCCCTCCGGGAGCTCCGGCGCCGCGGCCTCGCTCGCCGGCGGCCGCCTGGGCGAGCTGAAGCTGCGCTGGCTGGAAGGGCACATCGACGCCGGCCTGAAGAAGTTCGGTCCGGCCGAGAGCGCCTTGCGGCACGTGAAGGAAGGGTTTGAAGCGGCCGACCTCGGCTACAAGGCGGCTCTCGCCGGGCTGGAGCTGGGCGCGATCTGGCTGCAGCAGGGGTGCCTCCAGCAGGCCGAGGAGATCGTCCTGAAGTGCGCCGACGTCTTCCTCGCGCTGCGGATCCGGCGGGAGCTCATGGCCTCCATCCTGTTGCTCCGGAAGGCCGCGGAGATGCGCCACCTCGACCTCACCCTCCTCCAGCGCGTCATCGGCCTGCTGCACCGGGAAGACCGGAATCCCCACGACCTCGCCGCGGGACGAGCCGTAGGGGGGCGAGATCCGCTGCCCGGGCTTCCGTGGCCTGCGACCTCATCCTCTATCTCCTTCTCCTGAAGGAGAAGGAGGACGACTGCGAGACAGGTTGCCCGTAGGGTGTGCCGTGCACACCATGCCGGCCTTGAAGGCGCGCACAGCGCATCCTACGCGGATCACCGGTTCTGATAGGCCCTCCCTCTCCTTCAGGAGAGGACCGAGGTGAGGTCGCAGGCCACGGAGGCCACGATCAGCGCGAGTTGTGGATCAGCCCCCCTACGTCCGCCCGATCAGCTTCTCCAGAGTCGCCTTCAGCATCTCGTGGATCTGCTCCTGGCTGAACTGCTCCTTCGCGGGCGGTGGCGGCAGCGTGACGCTCTGCAACAGCTCGCGCAGCCGGATCGCGGTCTTCGAGGGCTTCGTCGCCTGGACCGGATAGGCGATCGCGAAGAACTCCGCGGGCTCCATGCCGGCCGCCCGGCAGACCGAGATCAGGTGGTCCACCCGGAGCGGGCTGGAGCCTGAAAACAGCTTGCTCACATAGCTCGGGCTCATCCCCAGACGCCGGGCGATCTCCCGGTTCGAGATGCCAAGAATCCGCAAGCTCACCTTGAGCAGGTTGACCAGCCGCTGAGTCTCTGGATCCATCTGACGAGGATCGTATAACGATCCCCGGAGGCTCCACAAGAACTCTCCCGGACACTGGTTGACAAATAGGAACTCATCGCTCTATAAGATAGCTCGTTGGTTGTCGCGGAAACTCGCGATTTCCGCCCAGCGATTGACGACGGCGGTTCCGATACACAGGGATTCGACCCTATGAAGGGAGAACGGAGAATACCCATGAGCGACGAACAGACCGAGCCTCTCAACGCCTTCAGCGAGCCCTACCTGGAAGCGGTTCACGAGCTCGACGACCCCGCGACGGCCCACGAAGCCGACACTTCCGGCCCCTTTTCGCTGATCGAGGAAGAGGGGATGGTGGCGCTGTACCATGCCTGGGAGAGCTCCGCGAGGGGGGACGCGCCGCTGGCGGTCTTCCATCGGCGGGAGACGGCGCTGCTGTTCCAGGCGATCTGGCCGGCGTCCGGCCGGAGCAGCCTGTACCGTTTGCGGGACGAGCCGGTGGCCCTGGGGTACAGCCTGGAAGAGGATGGGCAGATCGTGGGGAGGCTGCGCAGCTTCGATCCCGGGGCGATCGTCGGCGGCCACATCGCGGCCTACCTGGCCCGCACGCCGTTGAGCCTGGCGTTGCTGGTGGAAGCCGCCGGCCCGACGGCGCAGAAGCACGTCGGGCGCATCCTCGGCGCCCGGGTGCTCGGGGTCCGGTAGCCTCCGGCCCGCCAGTGGGCCGCTCCGGCCCACTACTGGGCCGCTCGGCCCCTCTACTGGGCCGCTCCGGCCCACTACTGGGCCGCTCCGCCCCTCTACTGGGCCAGACCGCCCCTCTACTGGGCCGCTTCGCCCCTCCACTGGGCCGCGCCGCCCCTCTACTGGGCCGCTTCGCCCCTCCACTGGGCCGCGCCGCCCCTCTACTGGGCCGCGCCGCCCCTCTACTGGGCCGCGCCGCCCCTCTACTGGGCCGCGCCGCCCCTCTACTGGGCCGCGCCGCCCCTCTACTGGGCCGCGCCGCCCCTCTACTGGGCCGCGCCGCCCCTCGACTGGGCCGCGCCGCCCCTCTACTGGGCCGCGCCGCCCCTCTACTGGGGCCAACCGGCCCATTAGTGGGCCGGAGCGGCCCACTGGTAGGCCAGAGCAGAATCTCCTCCGTCAAAGCGCCCAGTTCGGGGGGCGCCCCGGCCCATTCCAAGGCCGGAGCGCCGGAGAACTGGGGGAAGGCAGCCGATGCCAGGGCGCTCCCGACGAAGGCCTGGGCGGGGGCGGCGAGGAGGTGAGGACGGTCGCACAGTTCTTGGCCATTCGGCTTTCGCATCTCCACGGATACGCCCTCCACCGTCCGATCCAGCTTGGCCTGCTGCGATATACTCGCCGCTCGAAATCGCGCTTGAGGAGCCTGGGCATCCGGCAGATTCATCGCTGGCCGCCTCTTCTTTGGCGTCGCCTGGCTGCTTTGTATGCGGTAGTGGAGACCGATGGAACCATCCCAACTGAGCTGGATCGTCAACTTCATCTGGGGCATCGCCGACGACGTGCTGCGCGACCTGTATGTCCGCGGCAAGTACCGCGACGTCATCCTGCCCATGACGGTGCTGCGGCGCCTCGACGCCCTGCTCGAGCCGACCAAGAAGGCCGTGCTCGCCATGAAGGCCTCGCTCGACAAGGCGGGCATCGTCCACCAGGACGGGGCGCTCCGGCAGGCGGCGGGCCAGCCTTTCTACAACACCTCGCAGTTCACGCTGCGCGACCTCAAGGCCCGCACCAGCCAGCAGCAGCTCAAGGCCGACTTCGAGGCCTACCTCGACGGCTTCTCGCCCAACGTCCAGGACATCCTGGACAACTTCGAGTTCCGCAACCAGATCCCGCGGCTCTCCAAAGCCGACGCGCTCGGCACGCTCATCGAGAAGTTCCTCTCGCCGGACATCAACCTGAGCCCCAACCCCGTGCTGAACGGCAACGGCACGGTGAAGCACCCCGGCCTCGACAACCACGCGATGGGCACGATCTTCGAGGAGCTCGTCCGCCGCTTCAACGAGGAGAACAACGAGGAGGCGGGCGAACACTGGACACCGCGCGACGCCGTGAAGCTCATGGCCAAGCTGATCTTCCTGCCGATCGCCGACAAGATCGAATCGGGCACCTACCTGCTCTACGACGGCGCCTGCGGCACGGGCGGCATGCTGACCGTGGCCGAGGAGACCCTGCAGCAGCTCGCCGAGGAGCACGGCAAGCAGGTGGCCACCCATCTCTACGGCCAGGAGATCAACGCCGAGACCTACGCGATCTGCAAGGCCGACCTCCTGCTCAAAGGCGAGGGCGAGGCCGCGGACAACATCGTCGGCGGTCCGGAGCACTCGACGCTCTCGAACGACGCGTTCCCGTCCCGCGAGTTCGACTTCATGCTCTCCAACCCGCCCTACGGCAAGAGCTGGAAGAGCGACCTTGAGCGCATGGGCGGCAAGAGCGGCGATCAAGGATCCCCGCTTCCTGATCGAGCATGGCGGCGACCCCGAGTACTCGCTGCTCACGCGCTCCAGCGACGGCCAGATGCTCTTCCTGGCCAACATGCTCTCCAAGATGAAGACGGACACGAAGCTCGGCAGCCGCATCGCCGAGGTCCACAACGGCTCCTCGCTCTTTACCGGCGACGCCGGCCAGGGCGAGAGCAACATCCGCCGCTGGATCATCGAGAACGACTGGCTCGAAGCCATCGTCGCCCTGCCGCTCAACATGTTCTACAACACCGGCATCGCGACCTACATCTGGGTGCTCTCCAACCGCAAGCCCGAGCACCGCATCGGCAAGGTGCAGCTGATCGACGCCACGCAGTGGTACAAGCCGCTGCGCAAGAACCTGGGCAAGAAGAACTGCGAGCTGTCGGACGCCGACATCCAGCGCGTCTGCGACACCTTCCTCGCCTTCGAAGAGACCGAGCAGTCCAAGATCTTCCCCAACCTCGCCTTCGGCTACTGGAAGGTGACGGTCGAGCGGCCGCTGCGCCTCAAGGGCGTTGACCCGAACCGTGCCTACACTCCAAGGGAGATCAAGGCGCTCAAGGAGACCGCGGAGCGTGACGAAACCGCGCCCGCCGTGATCCGCAAGATCCATAAAAAAGGCGTGAAGGCCGATCCGATCCGCGGCCTCTTCCCGGCGACCGTCGACGGCAAGCCCGCCGTCGTCGAATACGAGCCGGACGGCGACCTGCGCGACACCGAGCAGGTGCCGCTCCTGGAACCGGGCGGCATCGAAACCTTCCTCCGCCGCGAGGTGCTGCCTCACGCCGCGGATGCCTGGTATGACCCGGACAGCGTCAAGTACGGTTACGAGATCAGCTTCACCCGCTACTTCTACAAGCCCAAGCCGCTACGCACGCTGGAGGAGATCCGTGCGGATATCCTGGCGTTGGAGAAGGAGACCGAAGGGCTCCTGGCGGAGATCGTCGGCGTGGGAGAGACTCCGTGACTCCTACCCTCACGTTCGAGGTGCTGATCACCTCCATTCAGACTGCCGATTCCTATTTTAGCGCCCAAGCCGTTCGCGCCGTCAATCTGGGACTCATCCTGCGCAACTGGTGCTTCGGTCTGTACATCGCGGAGTTCGAGCTGCGTGGAGAGGACCGCGCGCGATACGGGGAGTATCTTCTCGATGAGTTATCGCGCAAGCTGAAACCCCTCGGCATCAGCAATGTCGGGCGACGCCAGCTCTACCAATACTTAGCGTTTTATCGAACCTACCCCCAGATTGTGCGGTCGCTGACCGCACAATCGCTGGGGCTCTTTCCTGACACCGCCGGTCTCCAGGAAAAAGTGCGGTCGCTGGCCGCACAATTGACCAACCAGCCAGACGAATTGGTGAACCGCCTCTCCTATACCCATTTCGAGCTGCTCATCGGCCTGGAGGACGACCTCAGACGTCGCTTCTACGAGGCCGAAGCCATTCGGGGGCAATGGTCGGTGCGCGAGCTACGGCGGCAAATCAGCTCGCTGCTGTTCGAGCGCACCGGCCTCTCCACCGACAGAGCTGCACTGGCAGAGCTGATTCGGCAGGGAGCCGAGACCAATACCCCCGCGCTCACTATCCGTGACCCTTACGTTTTCGAGTTCCTCGGCATCCACCCCCGCGAAGTAATGAGCGAAACTCGCCTGGAGGACGCCCTGCTCGACAAGGTGCAGGAATTTCTGCTAGAGCTTGGGCGTGGATTCTGCTTTGAGGCCCGCCAGAAGCGCATCCTCATCGGCGGCGATTTCTTCTTCGTTGACCTGGTGTTCTATCATCGTATCCTCAAGTGTCATGTCCTCATTGAGCTCAAGGTCGACGAATTCCGCCATGAACATCTCGGCCAGCTCAATACCTATGTTAACTGGTTCCGCAAACACGAGATGACCGATGGGGACAACCCCCCTGTTGGCCTGCTCTTGTGTACCCGCAAAAACCACGCGCTCATTGAATACGCCTTGGCCGGAATGGATAGCCAGATTTTCGTCTCCCGCTACCAGATGGAGCTCCCGAAGAAGGAGGATCTGGAACGCTTTCTGGAGGCGGAGCTGAAGGAGCAGGGGATAACGGAGGGTGGCAAATGATCCATGATCGCAAACCCTACCCCGCTTGTGCACCGCAGGAGATCCGTGCCGACATCCTGGCGTTAGAGAAGGAGACCGAAGGGCTGCTCGGCGAGATTCTGGGAGGATCGGTATGACGCAGCTCCCCTCACGCCGTGGATTCTCTGTCCGCGTCTTCCTGCCCGGGGGCGACCCGGACGGCATCAAGGTTGTAGAAAAATCAAATTGGACGGGTTGTGGACTGGTTGTGCCCCGCGCGCTGTTCAGTGAGGGAAAGGCCCGTCCCGAGTTGGAGCGTGCCGGTGTCTACGTACTTGTAGGGCCAGCCGAAATATCCCCTCTTCCGCAGGTCTATGTTGGCGAGGGTGACCCTGTACGTCCACGCCTGGAGCAGCACGCCAAGCTGAAGGATTTCTGGACTCACGCGGTGGTCTTCACTAGCAAGGATCAGAATCTGAACAAGGCGCACGTGCAGCGGCTGGAGGCGCGGCTGGTGGAGCTCGCCAGGGTTTCCAAGCGCTGTGTGATCGACAACAGCAACATCCCGCAGGCCCCTTCTCTATCTGAGGCCGATACCGCCGAAGTCGAGGGCTTTCTGGCTGATGTTCTGCTCTGCCTACCAATTTTAGGTTACGGCTTCTTCGAGAGCACGCCGACCTTGGCGCCCAAGGCCGTGCCCCTGTTCCTAAAAGCCAAGGGCATCGAGGCACGCGGATTTGAATCTCCCAAGGGCTTTGTGGTCCGAGCCGGTTCTAAGGCTGTGAAGGAAGACAGGGAGGCACCCTCAATCCACGCCTATTCTTAAGGAAACTCGAGCCGAGCTGGTCCGCCAGGGTGTCCTTGTTGATCGCGGAACCGTGTACGAGCTCTCCCAAGACTATGCCTTCTCTTCGCCATCGATGGCTTCCGGGGTTCTGGTCGGACGGTCCTCCAACGGGCGAGTTGAGTGGCTGACGGCAGACGGTCGCACATTGAAGAGCGTCCAGGATGCGGAGGTTGGGGTGTGATCCACGACCTTAAGCCCTACCCTGCATATAAGGCCTCCGGCGTACTATGGCTGGGGGAAGTACCGAACCATTGGGAAGTCTTGGCTCTGAAGCAACTCGCATGGTTCAAGGGCGGTACCGGATTTCCAGTAACCGAACAAGGCCAGCAAGACCTTGAAGTACCTTTCTTCAAGGTTTCCGACATGAACCTTACCGGCAACGAGATGATTTTGGCCAATTGGAACAACACAGTATCTCGCCACACTGCCACAAGACTAGGAGCAACGCTATTTCCGGCCGGAACAATTGTGTTTCCCAAAGTTGGAGGGGCAATGCTGACTAATAAGAGACGCATCGTCGAGCGCCCTTCCTGCATTGACAACAACCTAATGGGGTGCGTCGTTCGGCAAGGCAACCTCAACTTCATGCTTCTATTGTTGCAGAAAATAGATTTAGGGACGCTTGCGAAGCCTGGGCCGGTGCCTGCGATCAGTGAGGGCGAAGTCCGAGAGATCAGGGTCGTCTTCCCGCCTCTCCACGAACAATCCGCCATCGTCCAGTTCCTCGGTTACGCCGACCGACGCATCCAGCGCTATATCCGTGCCAAGAAGAAGCTGATCACGCTTCTTAACGAGCAGAGACAGGCCATCATCCACCACGCCGCGACCCGCGGTCTCGACCCCTACGTCCGACTAAAACCTTCGGGAGTGGAGTGGCTAAGGGATATACCGGAGCATTGGGAAGTACAGCGGCTGAAATCTTTGGTAGTTGAGTCTGTCGCCGGACCCTACGGATCATCTTTGACCAAGGCGATGTATTCACCGCAAGGCTATCGAGTTTACGGGCAACAGCAGGTGATTCTCGATGATTTTAGCGTAGGAGACTATTATATATCGTCTAAAAAATTTCTAGAGATGAATCGATACCGCGTATTGCCGCACGATGTCCTTGTTAGTGTCATGGGAACGGTTGGGCGTATCGCTGTTGTTCCAGAAACAGCGGAACCAGGAATTATCAACCCGCGCCTTGTACGCTATCGGCCTGACTTCAGACGAGTCCGTGCACGCTACCTGCAACTCGCCATGCAGGCACCCCCATCGCAGGCACAGCTTGCAGAAGGTGCTAAAGGAACCACGATGAAGGGGCTAAATATGCAAATTCTGGGAAACTTATTAATTCTCGTACCTCCGCGGCATGAACAGGACGCAATTCTGGATAGTGTTGGCTCTAAAACTCAGCCGTTGCTATCTGCTGTCTCAAGTGCCCAGCGAGAAATTGACCTTCTCCGCGAATATCGCACTCGCCTAATTGCCGACATTGTCACTGGCAAACTCGATGTGCGCGAGGCGGCGGCGCGGCTGCCGGATGAAACCGAACAGGCGGAGCCGCTCGATGGGGGCGAGACACTCCTGGAGGGTGACGAGGAAGGGGATGACGCGGACCTCGACGAAGCTTCCGAGAAGGCCGTGGCATGACCCATCCTCCCGGCCGTATGCCGAAATTGACAGCTGGCGGTGCCGCCCTGCTAGGTCTAATGGACCGCTATCTCGCCGCGCTGATGGACCCTTCCATCTCGCTGCTGGAGGTCCATAAGCTAATGTACTTCCTTCAGGCTGCTGGCGAGCCATTGCGCCTGCGCCACGTGAAGGCGCCGTTTGGCCCGTACGCGGAGAACCTGCGCCACGTACTGCGCGACATCGAGGGGCATCTGATCTCAGGCTATGCGGATGGCGGCGACATGCCGGACAAGCAATTGGCGCTGGTGCCTGGCGCGATACAGGATGCGGAATCCTTCCTGGAAGCGCACCCGGCAACTCACGAGCGCTTCGATAGGGTAGTCCGTCTGGTCGAAGGTTTCGAGACGCCCTTCGGGCTGGAGTTGCTCGCGACAGTCCATTGGGTCGCCACCCAGGAGCAGGCCCAGGATCACGAGAATATTGTGCGAGCAACCTATGCTTGGGGGCCAAGAAAAAACCAGTTCACGGTGATGCAAATCGATCTTGCGGCGGAACGGCTGCGATCGGAAGGCTGGCTTGCTGTGGGTACCAAATCTCCAGCGCACATAGTGAAATTTCCCTCCTCCACGAATACCGCACACGCCTGATTGCCGACGTGGTCACCGGCAAGCTCGACGTACGCGAGGCGGCGGCGCGGCTGCCTGAGGAACTTGAGGAATCGGAAATTCTCAACGAGGATGTGACGCTGGCGGAGGGTGATGAGGAAGGCGAGGGCGTGGACCTTGACGGAACCTCTGAGGAGGCCGTGGCATGACCAGCGTGCCGGGCTGTGGCGATTGGAAGGATGGCTTGCTGTGGGTGCCAAGAGTTGACAGGTGCGAATCGCCACACGGCATGTGGCGATTTTCAGGACCTGCTCTTCATTGCCACCCAAGCTGTCTTTGAAGGATGCTTGATAGAAGTCGAACCATGACTACCGACACCACCGAGAAGGGCCTCGAGTCGCTCATCGTCCGCGCCATGACGGGACGTACCGAGCTGATCTCCCCGCCGCACCAGGCCGTAGACACCGCGGTACCCGTGGCGGGTGGGACCGGCTGGCTGCTGGGCGACCCGAGGCATTACGACCGCGAGTACGCCGTGGACATCGTCCAACTGCGCGGCTTCTTGCGGATGACGCAGGAACCGCTCGTCGAGGCGCTCGACCTCGATCACGACAGTCCGACCCGGCGCAAGTTCCTGGCCCGGCTGCAAGGCGAGATCACCAAGCGCGGCGTGATCGACGTGCTGCGCCACGGCGTGAAGCATGGGCCCGTGCTCCTCGACCTCTTCTACGGCACGCCCTCGCCGGGCAACCCGGCGGCGGCCGAGCGCTACGCCGCAGAACCGCTTCATCGTCACCCGCCAACTGCGCTACAGCCGCGACGAGACGCAGCGCGCGCTCGACCTGGGCCTGTTCATCAACGGCCTGCCGGTCGCCACCTTCGAGCTCAAGAACAGCCTGACCAAGCAGACGGTCGGCGGATGCCGTGGAGCAGTACAAGCGCGACCGCGACCCGCGCGAGAAGCTTTTCGAGTTCGGCCGCTGCATGGTGCACTTCGCCGTGGACGACCAGGAGGTGCGCTTCTGCACGCATCTCAAGGGCAAGGAGCTCCTGGTTCCTGCCCTTCAACCAGGGCTGGAACGACGGCGCGGGCAATCCGCCGAACCCGGACGGCCTCAAGACCGACTACCTCTGGAAGCGGATCCTCACGCCGCGCGGGCTTGACCGACATCCTGGAGAACTACGCCCAGGTCGTCGAGACCAAGGACGAGAAGACCGGCAAGAAGAGAGCCGCGCAGATCTTCCCGCGCTACCACCAGCTCGACGTGGTGCGCAGGCTGCTGGCCGACGCCGGCCGCACGGCGCGGGCAAGCGCTACCTGATCCAGCACTCGGCGGGCAGCGGCAAGTCGAACTCGATCGCCTGGCTGGCCCACCAGCTCATCGGCCTGCGCAAGGACGACGCGGCGGTCTTCGACTCGATCATCGTCGTCACCGACCGGCGCATCCTCGACCAGCAGATCCGCGACACGATCAAGCAGTTCGCCCAGGTGGGCGCGACGGTGGGCCACGCCGAGCACTCCGGCGACCTGCGCAGGTTCATCGAGAGCGGCAAGAAGATCATCATCACCACGGTGCAGAAGTTCCCGCTCATCCTCGACGATATCGGGAACGAGCAGCGCGGGCGGCGCTTCGCGATCGTCATCGACGAGGCGCACTCCAGCCAGGGCGGCAAGTCCTCGGCCGCCCTCTCCACGGCGCTCTCGGTGGCCGGCGCGGAGGAAGACGACGAGACCACCGAGGACAAGATCAACCGCATCATGGAGGCGCGCAAGCTGCTGCCCAACGCGAGCTACTTCGCCTTCACCGCCACGCCCAAGAACAAGACGCTGGAGATCTTCGGCGAGCCGCTTACGAGGAGGGCGGGAAGGTCAAGCACCGGCCGTTCCACAGCTACACGCATGAAGCAGGCGATCCAGGAGGGCTTCATCCTGGACGTGCTCAAGCAGTACACGCCGGTCGAGAGCTACTACAAGCTCATCAAGAAGGTCGAAGGCGATCCGGAGTTCGACACCAAGCGGGCGCAGAAGAAGCTCCGCCGCTACGTCGAGAGCCACGACCACGCCATCCGGCTCAAGGCCGAGATCATGGTCGACCACTTCCACGAGCAGGTGCTTGGCGCTCAACAAGATCGGCGGCCAGGCGCGGGCGATGGTCGTGACCAGCGGCATCGAGCGCGCCATCCAGTACTTCCTACGCCATCCGCGACTACCTCGTGGAGCGCAAGAGCCCGTACCGCGCCATCGTCGCCTTCTCGGGCGAGCACGAGTCGACGGCCAAGGTGACCGAGGCGACGCTGAACGGGTTTCCGTCCAGCAAGATCGCCGACGACATCCAGCGAGGACCCCTATCGCTTCCTGATCTGCGCCGACAAGTTCCAGACCGGCTACGACGAGCCGCTGCTGCACACGATGTATGTGGACAAGGTCCTGTCCGGCATCAAGGCGGTGCAGACGCTCTCCCGCCTGAACCGGGCGCATCCGCAGAAGCACGACGTCTTCGTGCTCGATTTCATGAACGACGCGGATACGATCCAGGAAGCCTTCGCCGACTACTACCGCACCACGATCCTGAGCGAGGAGACCGACCCGAACAACCTCCACGACCTCAAGGCCGTGCTCGACGGCGACCAGGTCTACGACGAGACGCAGATCGACCGGTTCGTCGAGCTCTATCTCGACGGCGCCGATCGCGACCGGCTCGATCCCATCCTCGATGCCTGCGTCGCCGTCTACAAGGAGCAGCTCGACGAGGACGGGCAGGTGAAGTTCAAGGGCAACGCCAAGGCGTTCACCCGCACCTACGGCTTCCTCGCCTCGATCCTGCCGTACACCAACGCCGAATGGGAGAAGCTGTCGATCTTCCTCAACTTCCTGGTGCCCAAGCTGCCGGCGCCGAAGGAGGACGACCTGTCGCAAGGGATCCTCGAGGCCATCGACATGGACAGCTACCGGGTCGAGAAGAAGGCGGCGATGAAGATCCAGCTGCAGGATGAAGACGCCGAGATCGAGCCGGTGCCGACGACGGGTGGCGGGCGCAGGCCTGAGCCCGAGCTCGACCGGCTCTCCAACATCCTCAAGACCTTCAACGACCAGTTCGGCAACATCCCTTGGACCGACTCCGACCGAGTCCACAAGCTGATCACCGAAGAGATTCCCAACCGCGTCGCCGCCGACACGGCCTATCAGAACGCCCAGAAGAACTCGGACAAGCAGAACGCCCGCATCGAGCACGACAAGGCTCTCGCCCGCGTTATGACGGCCGTGCTGAAGGACGATACCGAGCTGTTCAAACAGTTCAGCGACAACGAGGGCTTCCGGCGGTGGTTGACCGACATGGTATTCGGCCTCACCTATGAGGGGCCTGCGGCGGAAGGCTGACTGCCCACCTGGGGTTGAAAACCCCAGGCTCTTCAAATGCCGCCCCTCCAGGGCGAATCCCAGGTGGTTCAGGTAGGGCCGGTGCCAACGCCCGCCTCTAAGGACAAGCAGGGGACGGGCAAGAAAAGCGCCAGTTGAAAGCCGGCTCAAAGAACCCAGGCGATCAGGGCCGGCGGAGTCGCGCCGGCCCTGGTCGGGCAAGGATCAGCAGTAGTTGGTCGTGCAGGTGGCCTCGCAGGTCAGGCAGGTCTTGCGACCGCTGTACTGGCACTCGTCGGGCCGAATCGTGAAACCGCCCGCGGCCTGCTCGAGCTCGCTCCGGGTGAGACCGGCCAGCGTCTCCCGCTGAAGGGTGAGCTTTTTGGGTGTTCTCTTCATCCTGTTCTCCTCTCAAGGGGTCCCAAGGCGCTGGTGCCTTTGAGGCCTATCTTGAAAGGGTGCTCGCTGGCTCGCCGAGCGCGCCCTGATCAAATGGGCAGAGGCTTTTCCCCACTGTAGAGACGCCACGTGGGGCGTCTCCAGGGCGGGGAAACTCGGCCGTGCTCCCCTGGACGACTCCGCCGCGGGGCATCGGGCAAAAGGGATCCTCCTCTCCGCCGTGGAGACGCCCCACGGGGCGTCTCTACAGTGGCGGGCTCCCTTTTTAGTTAATGCCTATGGCCCCGGCCCCCCCTCACCGCTTCGACTTTCGCCAGCCGTTCGCCCGCGCCTCGGCCTCGGTGCAGAGCCCGGGGTCCTGCATCTCGGCCTCCTCAGCCAGCGATCAACCCGATGCGCAACCCGATGCGCGAGCCGCTCGATCTCCATGGTTCCTGGCAGGTCTTATTATAGTCAATATAGAAACGAATAGATCTGACGTGTAGACACGTTTGTTGGCTATTTGTTGATAGCGGGACCGAATCGCCGTTTTCAACGCCCGGCGGTCCGGCTCGGGTAGACTCCCCTGCATGAGCCTCTCTCTAAGCCCCCCCTCTCCTCCGCTCGCGAGGCATGAGGATCTGCTGGCCCAGCTCGAAGCCCTGGGGTTTTTCCGGTATACCAGTCCGGAGCGGCTCGAACCGGCTCGCCAGGCCATCCTGCAGGATGGATGGTCGGGGATCTTCGGCGAGGAGGGGCGGCTGTTCGCGGTGGACGCCGAGGAGCTGGCCGAAGGCGGGGTCGCCGCCTTTTTCGAGGAGATGAGGCCCCTTCTCGAAAGCCAGGGGGTGGCCGTGCCGCCGCTGGTGGATCACCTCACGGTGGAGTACGTCCTGCTCGCCGGCGAGGACCAGTTCCCCATCTGGACCCGCGACGACTTCAACCGCGATCTCGACAGCGAGCCGGGGCGCATCTGGGGCGCCAGCTCGACGCGGACGGTGCGGATCCTCAATCACTGGCTGGAGGCGGCGGGGTCCGCCGAGCGCGCCTACGGCGTGAACGGCGGCAACGACTTCTTCGTCCTCTTCCTCACCCCCGAGCTGCTCTCGCTGATCCAGCGCTCCTCGGTCGCCTCGCCGCGGGAGGCGCCCTATGTGCCCAACCTGGAGTATCCGCGGTTCGGGCAGCCTGAGTAGGGCGCCTGGCGTGGAGCAAGCAAGCCGCCTCTACCTCGGGACGTACTCGTCCTTGCTCAGGAAGCCGTCGTGGTTGCGGTCGCGGCGGTCGAAGTCCTCGGCGCCCTTCCGCCATTCGGCGCGGCTGAGGCGGCCGTCGCGGTTCTTGTCCAGCATGCGGAAGAGGCCTTCCCGGCGGGTCCGTTCGCGGTCGAGGTTGAGGAACTCGTCCCGGCTCACCGCGCCGTCGTGGTTGTGGTCCATGCGATCGAACTCGCTCGTCCCGGCCGTCCACTCCTTGCCGGTGAGGCGCCCGTCGTGGTTGGCGTCGAGCTGGGCGAAGGTGTCGGCGAGGGCCGGTCCGGCCGGGGCGGCCTGGCTGGAGGGCTTCATCTCGCCGCCGTCCAGGGCGCCGTCGCCGTTGGCGTCGAGCATGGCGAAGGAGACGGCGCTCCCCTTCCACTCGGCGCGGGAGACCTTGCCGTCGTGATCGGTGTCCAGGTTGGCGAACGGCTGTCCCGAGGGCGCCGGCTGGGCGGCCTGGGCGGCCGGGGGAGTCTGGGCGGGCGCGGCGGCCGGCTTCTTGGCGCCCGCGGCCTGGACGGCCGGCACGGCGAGGGTGAGCAGCATCGCTGCGGGGATGAGTTGGGGAATTCGCATGGGACCTCCTCCAGGTTGCCCCCAAGGGCGTTACCTAGGCTTGTACGCGGACAGGGACATTTCCGTCTAAGCGGATGGGCCCTCATCACCCCGGCCCTCTTCTCCCGTCCCCTCCCGCCCTCCCGCACCGGGAGAAGAGGGAGACCGCGGGCCGGAGGCTTTCGTAAGGGCGGGGACAAGCCCTGCCCCTACGTTCCCGTTCCCAGCCGTTTGAGCCCCCTCTCTCCCGGTGCGGGAGGGCGGGAGGGGACGGGAGAGAGGGGGTTGGGGGAGTGAGGGTCCGGGCGAAGGCGTTATCCCGGCACGAAATCCGGGCACACGAGTTGCTTGTCCGGGATAACCAATGATGGCTCGCGAGACACATCCCAGGGACCCGTCCCTTCCTCCGGAGCCTTCGTCCCCGGGGGCGGAGACCGGTTTGACCTCCGATGAGCGCACTGCCATCCAGGCCGCGGCGGAGGCCGAGGGGTACTCGGAAAGCTTCGCGGATCTGCTCTGCCGCTTCGCGGAGCTGATCGGGACCGACGAGGTGCTCCGCGAGTTGGAACGGCTCGAAACCAGAGATCCGCAATCCTGAAGCATGGCCCTGGAAAGGGGATTGCCGGCGCTTTGGGCGTGGCAATTCCGGGCGTCTGCTTTTTCCTTTTTACTGAGCGGACGTAATAATAGAGGATCTCCGATCTTAGTGATCGCGAGGAATCCGGCTCAGTCCTCCCGCATCAGCACCACCACCGCCCTCCCGGCTACCTGGCACCTCGCCGCCGGCGGCGTGGACCTCCTCTTCCTTCTCGGGGAAGGGCTTGTCGGTGTCGAGCACCTTGCGCCAGCTCTCCCCCCAGTGGGGGCGGTCGGGGAGGCGGAACGCCTGCGGCTCGTGGTGGGCGTTGAAGAGGACGTAGAAGCTGTCGTCCCGGATCGGCTCGCCGCGCTCGTCGAGGCTCTCGATGGCGTCGCCGTTGAGGAAGACCCCGAGCGACTTGGCGAAGCCGTGCCGCCAGTCCTCGTCGCTCATCAGCTCGCCGTCGGGGCGGAACCAGCCGAGGTCGCGCACCCCCTCGCCGTGGATCGGCTTGCCCTGGAACCAGCGGCGGCGGTGGAAGATCGGATGCTCGCGCCGCAGGGCGATCAGCCGCGCGGCGAACTCGAGGAGCCCGTCGTCCAGGGTCTCCCAGTCGAACCAGGAGATCTCGTTGTCCTGGCAGTAGGCGTTGTTGTTCCCCCTCTGGGTGCGCCCCATCTCGTCGCCGCCGAGGAGCATGGGGATCCCCTGGGAGAGGAACAGGGTGGTGAGGAAGTTGCGCTGCTGGCGGGCGCGCAGGCCGACGATCACCGGATCGTCGGTGGGCCCCTCGGCGCCGCAGTTCCAGGAGCGGTTGTGGCTCTCGCCGTCGCGGTTCTCCTCGCCGTTGGCCTCGTTGTGCTTGTCGTTGTAGGAGACCAGGTCGCGCAGGGTGAAGCCGTCGTGGGCGGTGATGAAGTTGATGCTCGCCGAGGGCTTGCGGCCGGTGCTCTCGTAGAGGTCGGAGCTGCCGGTGAAGCGGTTGGCGAAGTCCCCCAGGGTCTGGTCCTCCCCCCGCCAGTAGTCGCGGACGGTGTCGCGGTACTTGCCGTTCCACTCCGACCAGAGCGGCGGGAAGTTGCCCACCTGGTACCCCCCTTCCCCCACGTCCCACGGCTCGGCGATCAGCTTGACCTGGCTGATCACCGGGTCCTGCTGGATGATGTCGAAGAAGGCCGACAGGCGGTCGACGTCGTGAAGCTCGCGGGCGAGCGTCGCCGCGAGGTCGAAGCGGAAGCCGTCGACGTGCATGTCGAGCACCCAGTAGCGCAGCGAGTCCATGATGAGCTGCAGCACGTGCGGGTGGCGCATGTTGAGGGTGTTGCCGGTGCCGGTGTAGTCCATGTAGTAGCGCGGGTTGTCCGGCATCACCCGGTAGTAGGCGGTGTTGTCGATCCCCTTCATCGACAGCACCGGCCCCAGGTGGTTCCCCTCGGCGGTGTGGTTGTAGACCACGTCGAGGATCACCTCGATCCCCTCCTGGTGGAGGATCTTCACCATCTGCTTGAACTCCTGCACCTGCTGCCCCGTGGAGCCGCCCGCGGCGGCGTACTCGTTGTGCGGGGCGAGGTAGGAGATCGAGTTGTACCCCCAGTAGTTGCGCAGCCCGCGCTCGAGCAGCAGGCTGTCCTGGACGAACTGGTGGACGGGCAGCAGCTCGACGACCTTGATCCCCAGCCGCTTCAGGTGGGCGATCGCCGCCGGGTGCGCCAGGCCGGCGTAGGTGCCGCGCAGCTCCTCCGGGATGTCCGGATGGCGCTGGGTGAACCCCTTGACGTGCACCTCGTAGATCACCGACTCGTGCATCGGGATGCGCGGCGGCCGGTCGTTCCCCCAGTCGAAGAAGGGGTTGGTGACCACGCACCTGGGCATGAACGGGGCGCTGTCGAGGTCGTTCGTCGAGGTCTCGGGGGCGTCGAAGAGGTAGGGGAAGACCGCCTCGTTCCACTGGACGGCCCCCTCGATCGCCTTGGCGTAGGGGTCGAGCAGCAGCTTCGCGGGGTTGCAGCGCCGGCCGGCGTCGGGGTCCCACGGCCCGTGCACCCGGTAGCCGTAGCGCTGCCCGGGGACGACGTTGGGCAGGTAGCCGTGCCAGCAGAGGGCGGTGACCTCGGGCAGCTCGATCCGCGTCTCGTGGCCCGCCTCGTCGAAGAGGCAGAGCTCGACCCGCTCGGCCATGTCGGAAAAGAGGGAAAAGTTGGTCCCGGCGCCATCGTAGGTGGCGCCCAGGGGATATGGATTTCCCGGGTGAATCTTCATCAGGCCCTCCCTCGCTCCCGCGCCACGGCGGCGCGGCGACTCATCAATGCCGGATCGGCGCCGGGAAGATTTGCAATTTGCGTGCTATGGGAAGCATCTTCTATAACTTTCAATCTATATCTCTATCTGCTAAGGTCGTGCTTCTCCGCAGTCCCCCGCCGGCGCGGCGGGGAAAATCCGCAAACAACCTCGAGAAGGAGCTTCGATATGCGGAAGATCAAGATGCTGGCCCTGGCCCTGGGACTCTCCCTGGTCGCCCTGCACGCCGACCGTAGCGGCGCCACCACCACCTGCGAGCAGCAGTGCTACGCCAACGACCCGCAATGCCGGGTGATCTGCAGCGAGAACCCCTGCCTGATCTCGTGTGACGATCAGCTCCGGTACTGCCTCCAGGGTTGCGGCAGCGAGAGCTAGACCGTACCCCCGCCGCCGGCCGGAACCCCGGCCGGCGGTCGTTGGTTCTACTTTGCCAGAAGATTCCGTTGGCCCGGGGCCAGCCCGAAGGGGCGACACTCCCTTACTCTCGTCGCGAGGCTACACCCACCCCATCCGCTCGCGCAAAGTGGTGACGTGCGCGACGTGGTGCTCGCCGTGCCAGGCGTAGAGGCCGAGGATCTGGTCGAGGGTGAGGACGCCGTGGTCCGGGTGCCTCAGGGTCTTGTTGAAGTCCGCGGCGGCCATCGCGCGCAGCAGCGCCACCCAGCGGCGGTGGAGGTTGTCGAGCAGGGCCAGCGAGACCTCGACGGGGACCGAGCGCGAGTCCGGGAGCTCGGCCCAGCGCGCCTCGTCGTAGGTCTTGATCAGGGGCTCGTCCTCGGTCAGCGCCCACTTGCAGCGGATGTAGGCGTTGAGGTGGCTGTCCGGGACGTGGTGGACGACCTGCCGCACCGTCCAGCCGCCCGGGCGGTAGGGGGTGTCGAGCTGCTCGGCGTTGAGGCCGGCGACCGCCTCGCGCAGCCGGTCCGGCGCCCTCTCGATGCGGGAGACCAGCTCCCGGCGCTGATCGGGGTCGAGGTCCCGCTCCATCTCGGCCTTGCCGACCGGGTACCGCAGATCCGTCGTCATTCTCTCTTGTCTCCTTGGGCGCTACCGCCGTCGAGGGTCGCGGGAGCCTGGCCGGAAGAGCATAGCAGGAGAGCTCGGGCCGGGGTCTTTCCCTGCGACGGAAACATTGGTATCCTTCGGCAGAAATCCGTTGATCGCGTCAGTGCGGAGCATGAATCTCGCCGGGCTGCGGCACCGTTATCCGTGTGTAATAGCGCGTGGCGCCCCGGCTTTCCTTTCGTGGAGGATGATCGATGATGGTCCAGATGCACCAGATCGGCAAGCACACGACGTCGTACGAGGAGCCGGACATCCTTTTCCTGAAGCTCGTCGGAGAGGTCGACAACGTGGAGGTGCGCGAGATCAATCAGAAGCACCTCGACTACAGCAGGAACCGCGACCACATGTTCTACCTGCTCGATCTTTCCGAGCTCGACAACCTCCCCGCCCAGGTCCGCCGGGAGGCTTCCGAAACGGTCAAGGTCCTGCCGCTGCGGGGCACCGTGGTCTACGGCGCCCCGCTGAAGGCCAAGATCCTCGCCAAGCTGCTGATGACCGCCGTCAATCTGTTCAAGGGCGGCAAGAATCAGAACATCGTCCAGTTCACCGACACCGAGGCCGAGGCCAGGGCCTGGCTCGACAAGCGCCGGAGCGAGCTCAACGCGGCCGCCTGACGGCGCGGCGCTCCGCCTCCTCCCCGCGGCTGGCACACGGCTTGCGGTGTCTCCATGGCCGAGGAGGTCTGTATGGAAAAGAACGTGGGAAAAATCGAACGCTGGGCCTCGCTGCTGGGGGGTGGCGCGGTCGCCGCGTACGCCCTGCGGCGTGACCGGCGGCTTTCACCGCTCGGGGGAGCGCTCGCGCTCGGGGCCGCGACGCTGCTGTTCCGCGGCGCCACCGGCCACTGCCCGGTCTATGGGCCGCTCGGCTTGAACACCGCCGATCTCGACGAAGACTGGACGCGTCCCCTCGCCCGCGACGAGAAGAGCTTCCGGGGCCAGTGGCCGCTCCCCGAAGGAGCGCGGCTCGTGAAGCCCGGGGAAAAGGATCGCGACCTCGTGGACCAGGCCTCGAAGGAGTCCTTCCCCGCCAGCGATCCGCCGTCCTTCACGCCCACCCGCGTCGGGTGAGCCCCGGCTTTCAGCGACCGCTCGGGGGGTGCGCCGCGCCGCGCCCCCCAGGCGATGATTGCGCAATCTCTCCGTCCTTCTTATAATCGGCGGAACATTCACGGTGTTCAGGAATCATCTCCACGCCGCGCCGGTGCGCGGCCTCGGATTGCGTTCCCTCCGGAGGAGGAGTCGAGATGCCGAAACAGTGCTTCAAGGAAAATGCGTGCGGCGAGCAGTGGACGGGGCTGGAGCTCCCCGACATCGTTCACATGAGGCTCCAGGGGAAGGTCACGATCGAAGAGTGCCGGATGCTCAACGATGCCCATCTCGCCTATGGGAAAGAGGTCCCCTACTTCTTCTACCTCATCGACCTCACGGAGCTGGAGGACCTCCCCCCGGCCGTGCGGAAGGAGGCTTCGGAGACCGTCAAGCTCCTGCCTCTGCGCGGGACCGTGGTGAAGAACGCTCCCCTGAAGGCCAAGGTCCTCGCCCGGCTGCTGCTGACCGCCGCCAACCTCTTCCGGCGCGGCCCCGAGGCCAACCCGCTCACCTTCTGCGATACGGAGGACGAGGCGCGGGTCTGGTACGAGAAGCGCCGCCAGCAGATGGGCGAAGTCGCCGCCTGACCGGGCTGACGGAGAATCCGCAGGGGCGGCTCCACGGGGCCGCCCCTTGACTTACGCCCCACTGATGCCTAGCCTGGGCAGGTGAGGCGCTCTTCCACTCCCCCGCCCTACGCCGAGCTGCACGCGGCCTCCGCCTTCTCGTTCCTCGACGGCGCCTCGCTCCCCGAGGATCTGGTCGAGCGGGCGGCGGCGCTGGGCCTGCCGGCCATGGCGCTGGTGGACGCCAACGGCGTCTACGCCGCGCCGCGCTTCTTCCAGGCGGCGAAGCAGGCGGGGATCAAGGCGCTGGTGGGCGCCGAGGTGGTGCTGGAGGACGAGCCGAGCCTCTGGCAGAAACGGGCGCGCTTCGGCCCGCTCGGCCTGGTGCCCGATCCCAAGGCGGCCGATCACGGCTCGAACCGCGCGGTGGACACCCAGGCGCGGCTCACTCTCCTGGCCGCCGACCAGACCGGCTACCGCAACCTCTGCAAGCTGATGACCGCCGCCGCGCGCGGCCGGGGCAAGGGGGAGGCGCGCGTCCCCTGGGACCTGCTCGCCGAGCACGCGGCGGGCCTCCACTGCCTGACCGGCGGCGAGGAGGGGCCGCTCGCCCGCGAGCTGGCCGAAGGGGGGATCGATCCCGCCCGGCGCCTGCTCGAGCGGCTCGGCCCACCTCTTCAACCGCCGCCTGCACGTCGAGCTGCAGCGCCACCGCCTGCGCGAGGAGGAGCACCGGAACCAGGCGCTGATCGATCTCGCCCGCAAGCTCCGCCTCCCCCTGCTCGCCACCAACGGCGTGCGCTACGCCAATCCGGAGGACAAGCCGCTGCACGACGTGCTGACGGCGATCCGCCACCACACCACCCTCGACGAGGCCGGCCGGCTCCTCGCCTCCCACCGCGAGCGGCACCTGAAGAGCGCCGGCGAGATGGCCCGGCTGTTCGCCGATCTCCCCGAGGCCCTGGCCGCCAGCTTCGAGCTCAGCCAGACGCTCGACTTCACCCTCGCCAACCTCGGCTACCGCTTCCCCGAGTATCCGCTGCCGCCCGGCGAGACGCCGTCCTCCTACCTGCGCCACCTCACCTGGAACGCCGCCCGCGCCCGCTTCCGGCCGCTCACGGCGAGGGCGCAGGCGCAGATCCAGAAAGAGCTCGACCTGATCGAGAAGCTCGATCTCGCCGGCTACTTCCTGATCGTCTGCGACATCGTCGACTTCTGCCAGCGCGAGGGGATCCTCGCCCAGGGGCGCGGCTCGGCGGCCAACAGCGCCGTCTGCTACGCGCTGTCGATCACCGCCGTCGATCCGGTGAAGATGGAGCTCCTCTTCGAGCGCTTCCTCTCCGAGGAGCGCGGCGAGTGGCCGGACATCGACCTCGACCTCCCCTCGGGGGACCAGCGCGAGAAGGTCATCCAGTACGTCTACCAGCGCTACGGCCCGCACGGCGCGGCGATGACGGCGACCGTCATCACCTACCGCGACCGCTCGGCCACCCGCGAGGTCGCCAAGGTCTTCGGCTACAACGAGGAGCAGATCGACAAGCTCGCCCGCCAGCTCGGCAACTGGAGCTACGACGCCTCGCACGGCGAGCAGAAGTCGTTCGCCGCCGAGCTGGCCCAGGCCGGCTTCGATCCCGAGGAGCGGCGCCTCCAGCATTTCGCCGATCTCTGGACGCGCATCCACAACCTCCCCCGCAACCTCGGGCAGCACACCGGCGGCATGGTGATCGCCGCCGGGCGGCTCGACGAGGTGGTGCCGCTCGAGCCCGCCTCGATGCCGGGGCGGGTCGTCATCCAGTGGGACAAGGACGACTGCGCCGACCTCGGGATCATCAAGGTCGACCTCCTCGGGCTCGGCATGCTCGCCGCCCTGGAGGAGATGGTGCCGACGATCCGCACCCGCGAGGGGGTCCACGTCGATCTCGCCCATCTGCCGCAGGACGATCCCAAGGTCTACAAGATGCTGCGGGACGCGGACACCGTGGGCGTCTTCCAGGTCGAGAGCCGCGCCCAGATGGCGACGCTGCCGCGCAATCACCCGGAGAAGTTCTACGACCTGGTGATCCAGGTGGGGATCATCCGCCCCGGGCCGATCCTGGGCAACCTGGCGAACCCCTACTTCGAGCGGCGCAACGGCCGGCAGCCGGTGGTCTACGCGCATCCGAGCCTGAAGCCGATCCTCGAGCGGACGCTGGGGGTGCCGATCTTCCAGGAGCAGCTCCTGCGGGTGGCGATGGTGGCCGCGGGGTTCACCGGCGGCGAGGCCGAGGAGCTGCGGCGGGCCATGGGCTCGAAGCGCTCGGTCGAGCGGATGCAGGCGATCGTCGAGAAGCTCCGCCGGGGGATGAACGAGCGGGGGATCACCGGCAAGCCGCAGGAGGAGATCGTGCAGGGGATCAGCTCCTTCGCCCTCTACGGCTTCCCCGAGTCGCACGCCGCGAGCTTCGCGCTGATCGCCTACGCCAGCGCCTACCTGAAGGCGTACCATCCGACCGCCTTCTATCTCGGGCTGCTCAACGCCTGGCCGATGGGCTTCTATCACCCGGCGACGCTGGTCAAGGACGCCCAGCGGCACGGCGTCGACGTGCGGCCGGTGGACGTGCAGAGCTCGGGGGTCCTCTGCCGCTGGGAGGACCGCGAGCTGCGCGAGGGGGAGCGCGATCCGCGGACGGGGACGGCGCCGCCGGCCGGGGCGATCCGCCTCGGCTTCAAGTTCGTGCGCGGGCTGCGCGGCCGGGCGGCGCTGTCGATCGAGACCGAGCGGGCCAGGGCCCCCTTCGCCGACGCCGGGGACCTGGTGCGGCGCTGCGACCTCCATGAGAACGAGCTGCAGAGCCTGGCCTCGGTGGGGGCGCTCTCGTCGCTCGGCCTCACCCGCCGCGCCGCCCTCTGGCAGGTGGCGCGCCTGGCCAAGCCGGCCGGCCCGCTGCTCGAGGGCCTCCCGGACCCCGAGCCCTCGCCGCTGCCGGAGATGACGCCGGTCGAGGAGACCCGGGCGGACTACGGCGGCGTCCAGCTCACCCTTGGGCCCCATCCGCTCGCCTACCTGCGCGAGCAGCTCGCGAGGAAGGGGGTCACCCCCTCCTCCGGCCTCGACGCGCTGCCGAACGGCGCCAGGGTGCGCACCGCCGGGTCGGTGATCGTCCGCCAGCGTCCCGGCACCGCCAAGGGGCTGCTCTTCATCACCCTGGAGGACGAGACCGGCATGTCGCAGGCCGTGATCCCTCCGGACCTCCTCGTGCAGCACCGCAAGCTGATCGTGGGCTCCCCCGGCCTCGTCGTCGAGGGAATCCTCCAGAAGCGGGACGGGACGATCTCGGTGAAGGGGGAGAAGTTCTGGTCGCTCAAGGAGCTGGTGGCGGTGCCCAGCCACGATTTCCGGTGAGGCTCAAAGACGGCTTTCAAGTAGACGGCGGCGAAAAATCGCCTGAGGTTGGCGACACCCTCCTTGTATTCGCGATGGAGCCGCGCATGATCGACAAGCGAGTATCCGTGGGCGATGAGATTGCGCAGACCGACCGCATCGCGCATCCGCTCGGCCAGTTCGCGATCGATCGCCCTCCGGTCGGCCAGAACGAGGAACGTCGAGCCCGCATCGTCGGTGAGCCCCAGTTCTCGTCGGCAACCCAGTGAGAGGCGAGATCTATGGCCCCTTGAATCGCCAGGAAGAGATAGAAGCTCGCGAGATCCCGTTCCTTGACATCTTTCAGGAATTCCTCGACCGATCGCCGTCAGGATCGTCTCAGCATCACCGAGCCAAGCCGATGCCCGGCCAATCTTTCTCTGGACGACGTCAAACCTAACCACCACTCACCCTCTCCCGCAGATGTTGAATCATCGTCTTGTGAATCCTCCGCATGGTGGGTGCCCAGTCCCACCAGTCCACCATCGCCTTCACTTTGAAACCGGTCCAGAGCCCCTCTTGTCGTTCAAAGAGAAGCACGCCATCCCGGGAGACCTCGAATCGAAGTCAGTGGCGGGGCCTCACCCAGGAAGACGATTGTCCACCTCCTGGCCGGCGGCACGGTGAAGCTCGCGCCAGCACCTTACTGCGTACCTCCCGGGTGTCCGGGTCCAGAAGGACCCCCAGGTCCACGTCGCTTCCTTTCCGCGCTTCGCCCCGAGCTGTCGAGCCGAACAGCACGGCGAACTTCACTTCAGGGAGGGAAGCGGCGCTCTGGCGGAGGCGATCCAGAAGATCCATGTCCCTGATTCTACCGTGCCGGCCCTATATCTTCCGGCAGAGTCGCCCTTCCCAATGAGCGGATAGAATCCCGCGGCCTCCAAGGAGAACGGAATGAGATCGAGATCCCTCGCCGCGACCGCCCTGTTCGCCCTCCTCGCGACCGTGCCCGTCTGCGAAGCGAAGCCCGCTGTGAAGGACGCCTTTCTCACGCTTCCCGACGGGGCGAAGATCCACTATCTCGAGGCCGGCCAGGGGACGCCGATCGTGTTCATCCCCGGGTGGACGATGGCGGCGGACATCTGGGAGAACCAGATCGCCTACTTCTCGAAGTCGCATCGCGTGGTCGCCTATGACCCGCGGTCGCAGGGGCGGTCGTCGAAGACTCCGGAAGGGAGCTATCCGATCGCCCGAGGGCGCCGATCTCCACTCCATTCTCGACCAGTTGCACCTCAACCAGGCGACGCTCGTCTGCTGGTCCATGGCGGCCGCCGAGTGCGCGGCCTACGTCGACTTCTACGGCACCGGCCAGATCTCCGGGCTGGTGCTCGTGGACGGCTTCGTCGGCGACCTTGGGACCCGCAGCGCGTCGCCGGCATCGCTCCAGTACATCGCCCAGGTGCAGAAGAACCGCCGCGCGCTGACCGATTCCTTCGTCCGCTCGATGTACAAGAAGCCCCGAGAGCGAGGAGTATCTGAAGCGCGTCCTCGACGAGTCGCTCCAGACCCCGACCGACACCGCCGTCGCCCTGTTCGTGGGCACCCTCGCCTGGGACGGCACCAAGGCCCTCGCCAGGATCGACAAGCCGACCCTCCTCGCCGTCACCGAGAACCCCTTCATGGCCAGCCTACGAGAAGATGCACGCGGCGATCGCCGGCTCGCGCATGGAGGTCTTCCAGTCCGGCCATGCCCTGTTCGTCGACGAGCCCGAGAAGTTCAACAAGCTGGTGGAGGAGTTCGTCGGCTCGCTGGGAAAGCCGGCCGCGGGGAAGTGAAGGCCGACCTCCCCACCGTCGTCGTCGGCGCCGGGGCCGCCGGGCCTCCTCGCGGCTATTTTCGCGGCAGGGTCGGACCAGCGGCGGCGCGTGGTTCTGCTGGAGCGGACGCGCGACGGCGGCCGCAAAATACTGGTCAGCGGCGGCGGGCGGTGCAACGTCCTCCCTTCCGCCGTCGATCCCGGCCGGTTCGTCACCGACTCCTCCCCCAACACGCTGCGGAAGATCCTGAGCTCCTGGCCGCTGCCCGAGCAGCGCCGGTTCTTCGAGGAGGAGGCGGGCATCCCCCTCGCCCTGGAGCCTGAGACGGGCAAGCTGTTCCCCGTCTCGAACAGCTCGCGCGAGGTGCGGGACCGGCCTGATGAGCCTCGCCCAGCGGCGCGGCGTGGAGATCCGTTTCGACGTCCTGGTCGAGGATCTCGAGGCTCCGCGGGACAGGCCACCCCTGGACGGTGCGGCTCGCGGGCGAAGAGGCGATCCCCGCCGCGGCCGTGATCCTCGCCACCGGCGGGCTCTCCCTGCCGGGCACCGGGAGCGACGGCAACGGCTTCGCGATCGCCCGCCGCCTCGGCCACACGGTCCATCCGACCTATCCGGCCTTGACGCCGCTGACGCTCGATCCTCCCCGCTATGCCCCGCTCGCCGGCATCTCGCGCACCGTGACCCTCCGCGCGCCCGGACCGAAGCGGACCGCCACGGCCCACGATGGGTTCCTCTTCACTCATCGCGGCTACAGCGGCCCGGCGGTGCTCGACCTCTCCCATCTCGCGGTGCGCTCCCGCCTGCTCGGGGGGACCGCCGCAGCCTTTCTTCGTGCAGTGGACGGAGCTCGATGCCGCCGCCTGGGACGGGCTCCTGCGCGAGGGCGCGGGGACCGTGATCAGCCTTCTCCGCCGGCACTTGCCGGACCGCCTCGCCGAGGCGCTGCTCGCGGACGCCGGAGTCGACGGCTCCCGCGGGTTCGCCCAGCTCCGCCGCGAAGAGCGCCGGCGGCTGGTCGCGGCGCTCGCCGAGCACCCGCTCCCCTGGACCGGCGACGAGGGGTACCGCAAGGCCGAGGTCACCGGCGGCGGCGTGGCGCTCTCGGAGGTCGATCCCCGCACCCTGGAGAGCCGCCGCCACCCCGGCCTCTTCCTCTGCGGCGAGATCCTCGACGCCTTCGGCCCCATCGGCGGCTACAACTTCCTCTGGGCCTGGGCCACCGGCCGGGCGGCGGGGCTGGGTTCCGCTGGAACCGATGTTGCACCTCCGGGCGAGCATGGAAGAGCGTGACGCGGTCGTCGTCGGAGCGGGGCCCAACGGGCTCGCCGCCGCCATCGCGCTCGCGCGAGCCGGCTGTTCGGTCGAGCTCTTCGAGGCGGGCGAGACGGTGGGGGGCGCCGCGCGCTCGGCCGAGCTGACGCTCCCCGGCTTCCTCCACGACATCTGCTCGGCGATCTACCCGCTCACGGTGGGGACGCCGTTCCTGCCCAGCCTCCCCCTCGAACGGCACGGGCTGCGCTGGATCCACCCCCCTTTTCCGCTGGCCCACGCCTTCGACGACGGCACCGCGGCCGTCCTCGCCAGGGGGTTCGCGGAGACCGGAGAGAGCTTCGGCGAGCCCGCCGACGCCCGCGCCTGGGAGCGCCTGTTCCGCCCGTTCTCGGACGGCTGGATGGAGCTCTCCCCGGATCTGCTCGGACCCCTCGGCTGGCCCCGCCACCCGTTCCGCATGGCCCGCTTCGGGCTGGTGGGGCTGCGCGGCGCGGCCGGCCTGGCGAAGAGCCGGTTCCGCGGCTTCCGCGCCCGCGCCCTGTTCGCCGGCCTCGCCGGCCACTCCTTCCTGCCGCTCGATCAGATCCCCACCGCGTCCTTCGGGCTGATGCTCGGGGTCACCGGCCACGCCGTGGGCTGGCCGCAGCCGGAGGGGGGAGCCCAGCGGATTCCGGACGCCCTGGCGTCGCTGCTCCGCGAGGAAGGGGGGACGATCCGGACCGGCCATCTGGTGAAGTCGATCGGCGAGCTCCCGCGCGCCCGCGCCTATCTCTTCGATCTCACCCCGGCCCAGCTCCTGAAGATCGAGGGGATCCGCTGGCCCGACGGCTACCGCCGGCGGCTCGCCCGCTACCGCTACGGCCCCGGGGTCTTCAAGGTCGACTGGGCGCTTTCTGAGCCGATCCCCTGGAAGGCCGAGGCGTGCCGGCGGGCGGGGACGGTCCACCTCGGCGGACCGCTGGAGGAGATCGCGGCCTCGGAGGGGGCCGCCTGGTTCGGACGCGAGCCCACGCGCCCCTTCACCCTGGTCGGCCAGGCGACCCTGTTCGATCCGACGCGCGCTCCCGCCGGGCGCCACACGGCCTGGGCCTACTGCCACGTCCCCCACGGCTCGACGACGGATTACACCGGCGCTGATCGAGGCGCAGATCGAGCGTTTCGCCCCCGGCTTCCGGGACGTCGTGCTGGCCCGGCACACGATGAACACCGCCCAGCTCGAGGCCCACGATCCCAATCTCGTCGGCGGCGACATCAACGGCGGCGCCGCGACCCTGGCGCAGCTCTTCACCCGGCCCGTGGCGCGCCTCGTCCCCTACGCGACGCCGGACCCGCGGGTCTTCATCTGCTCGTCGAGCACGCCGCCCTCGGGAGGCGTGCACGGCATGTGCGGCTATCACGCGGCGAAGGCGGCGCTGAAATCCAATCTGAAAACCCACAAAGGAGTTCAGCCATGAAAGTGCTGGTCACGGGAGGAACGGGAGTCGTCGGCACCGCGGCGGTGCGCGCGCTGCTGGCGGCGGGACATTCGGTGCGGCTGTTCTCGCGGCACGCCGCCGCGGACGCCGAGCGCTGGCGCGGCGAGGTCGAGACCCACGAGGGGAGCGTCGCCTCAGTCGTCGAGGTCACCGGGGCGGCGGAGGGGTGCGACGCCATCCTCCACATCGCCGGCATCGCCGAGGAGAACCCGCCGGAGTCCACCTTCGAGCGGATCAACGTCGGCGGCACGCGGAACCTGATCCAGGAGGGGGAGCGGGCGGGCGTCAAGCGCTTCGTCTACGTCTCCTCGCTCGGGGCCGAGCGCGGCCGGTCCGCCTATCACGCCTCCAAGCTGCAGGCCGAGGCGCTGGCCGAGGCCTTCCCCGGCGAGTGGCTGATCTGCCGCCCCGGCAACGTCTACGGCCCGGGGGACGAGGTGGTCTCCTTCCTCCTCCAGCTCGTGCGCTCGTCGCCGGCCGCGCCGGTGATCGACGCCGGCGATCAGCCGTTCCAGCCGATCTACGCGGAGGATCTCGGCGCGGCGCTCGCACTCGCGGTCACCCGCCGGGAGCTCGACCATCAGGTGCTCCTGCTGGCCGGCCCCGAGGTCACGACGACCCACGACCTCCTCGACCGGCTGGCCCGCCTGACCGGCCGCAACCCGGTGCGCATCCCGGTGCCGGCCGCTCTCGCCTCGCTCGGCGCCCAGGCGGCCTCGCTGCTCGGCGTCAAGCTGCCGGTCGACGACAACAAGCTCGGCATGCTGCTGGAGGAGAACGTCATCCGCCCCGGCGAGGTCAACGCCCTGACCGAGGTGCTCGGCATTCAGCCGACCCCGCTCGACGAGGGGCTCCGGCGCCTCGCCACCAGCCAGCCCGAGCAGATCGCCGCCGAGGGCACCGGCCCGCTGACGCGGCGCATCTACCACGCCCGGCTGACCGGGGTTCAGCGCTCGCCGTCCGACCTCTTCGCCGAGTTCCGCCGCCGCTTCTTCGAGCTGGTGCCGGAGAGCACGATGGGCGACGCCGGCGAGCCCGCGAACCCTCCCCGGCTGGAGACGGGAGAAACGCTGACGCTCGCCCTGCCCTTCCGCGGCAACGTGCAGGTGCGGATCGCCGAGATCGCCGACGCCGCGATGACCTTCGTGACCGTCGCCGGCCACCCGCTCGCCGGCTCGGTGGTCTTCCGCTTCGTGGGAGCTCCCGGCAGCGACCTCCGCTTCGAGGTCGAGACCTGCGACCGCCCGGCGACCGTGCCGGACGCCCTCGCGATGCTCCCCTTCGGCTCCTTTCTCAAGCGCTGGAACTGGACCACGGTCGTCCGCAACACCGCCGAGAGCCTCGGCGCGATCCCTCCGGTCGCCGTGCAGGCGGACGAGTTCCCCTTGAGCGAAAGCGAGGAGCGGGAGGCGATGGCGGCCCTGCGGCAGAAGGTCTCGAAGCTCGCCCGCGAGGAGGAGCCCGGGCTGCGCGAGGAGGCCAAGGGGCGGGTCGAGGAGGCGTTCAAGCCGGCGTAGGCGGGCGGCGCACCGAGAACACGAGGTGCTCCAGCTCGTGGAACTGGACGCGCTTCCCGGGGGCCATCCCGAGCTTCCGGGCCACGCCCTGGGAGGGGAGGTTCTCGGGGCGGATCAGCGAGATGACCCGCTCCACTCCCAGGGTGTCGAACGCCCAGGTCCGCACTCCCAGCGCGGCCTCGGTGGCCAGGCCCCGACGCCAGAAGGGGCGGTGGATCAGGTAGCCGATCTCCGGCTCCTCCACCCCTTCGACGAGCTGCAGGGCCAGACCGACCTGTCCCACCGGCTCGCCCGTGGCGCGGTCCTGGACCAGCCAGAGGCCGTGCCCGTCGCGGGCGTAGCGGCCGAGCTGGCGCTCGATCCACGTCCGGGCCTCCTCCCGCGAGTAGAGCCGGGGGTAGTACCGCATCACCTCCGGATGCGCGAGCATCGCGGCGACGAAATCGAGATCGTCGAGGGACATCTCGCGCAGGGCGAGGCGAGGGGTTTCGAGGATCTTCTTCACCGGCCTACGCTTCATTGACCTACAGGTGCGACTCGCTCTTCTCCTCGAAGATGACCCACTTGCCCGTCGGGTCCGGGCCGACCAGGAGGGACATCGGGCTGGCGTACTTCTTCAGCACCGAGTAGCGGGTCACGTTGATGCGCACCTTGCCCCCCTCCGGGGCGTAGGTGTCGTTGGTGTAGTTGCTGATGTCCCCCTGCGCCTTGGCGCCCGCCATGCCGGTGCGGATGACGTGCTTGTAGCGCAGGGCCGGGATCTGCAGCGAAGTGACCTTTCCGTCCTTGTAGATCCGCTTGTTGACGATCACCGCCTGGTCCGTATACAGGTCGGCCATCGCCGGATCGAACGCATGCTCCAGCTGGACGTAGCGGGCGAACAGCGCCTTGGCCTTGGCGATGGCGTTGCCCTGGGAGGCGGCGGCCTTGGGAGCGGCGCTCTTGGGGACAGCGGCGAACGCGATCTGGCCGAGGGCCAGGGCGAGGATTGCGATGGTGGCGAACATTCTCTTCATGGAGTCTCCTGAAAAATCGACGACGGGGGATTCTAGCGCTTACAGGCTCTTCCCGTAGACGATCTTCCACTCGCGGCCGCCATCCTCGGGCGGCGGCTTGAAGGCGGGCTGGCGGCCGAGGGGGCGGAAGCCGAGCCGCTCGAAGAAGCGGCGGGCCGGCTGGTTGGTCTCGTAAACCACCGCTCGCACCCCGGGGAGCTGGTGGCGCCGGGCCTCCTCGAAAAAACGCTCCACCAGCCGCACCCCCACCGCCCGGCCGCGGGATTCGGGGAGCAGGTTGATGTGCAGATGTCCGGGATACCCCTCCTCGTCCGGGGCTTCGGCCTTGCGGCTTTCGGCGAGGAAGCCGGGCAGGTCGGCGAGCAGGCGCCAGAGCTCCCGGCGCCAGAGCAGCCCGCGGACCAGCGAGCGCGCCACCGCGGCGGGGACCACCCGCCAGACCTGGACGCGATGGAGCTCGCGCTCGTCGAAGGCGCCCGCCAGATAGCCGACCACCCGTTCCTCGCGCTCGGCCACCCAGACGCTGCCGGCCGGGAAGTCGGTGTAGGCGCGGATCATCAGGTCGACGAAGAGGCGGGGCTCGATCACTCCGTCCCCGCCGCCGCCATAGGCCGTGGACAGGCAGATCTCCCGCACCGCCTCGCGGTCCCGCGGCTCGTAGGGGCGGATCTGTATGGGCCGATCGTCTCATCCAGGCCATGACATCTTAACCGCGGCGTCTGAGCAGCCGTCCCGCCAGGTCCTCCGGCAACACCCAGTCGGCGCGGCCGATCTTCTCCCAGGCGAAAAGCGGGAGGAGATCGGCCGGCCGGCAGGGCTCGGGCGCGGTCGAGCAGGCCGAGGGAGTGGGCGAGATAGCCGGCGACCGCCTCGGGGTTGATCCCGGCGTCGCGCAGGGAACGGAGGGTCAATCCCTGATCGCGCTTGGAGAGCTTCTCCCCCCGGGCGTTGACCATCAGCGGCACGTGGGCGTAGGCCGGGGGCTCGCCGCCGAGAGCCTCGATCAACTGGATCTGCCGCGCCGTCGAGGCGAGGAGGTCGGCGCCGCGCACCACGTCGTCGATCTCCATCGCCAGGTCGTCCACCACCACGGCGAGCTGATAGGCCCAGAGCCCGTCGCGCCGCTTCAGCACGAAATCCCCCACCGCGAGGTCCACCCGCTCCTCGATCGGCCCCTGGACGCGATCGCAGAACGACACCGGCCGGTCGTGGACGAGGAAACGGATCGCCGCGTCCGGCCGTCCGGCTCCACAGAGCTGCTCGAACCAGTCGGGATCGAGCTCGCGCGGCCGGAGCGCGGCGGGGTACGGCGCCTCCTCCGCGCCGTGCGGAGCGGAGGCCATGGCCTGGAGATCCTTGCGCGAGAGGCGGCAGGGAAAGACGCGGCCGGCCGCGGCGAGCCGGCGGAGCGCCTCTTCGTAGAACGCCGACCGCTCGGACTGGGTATACGGCGCGAAGGGGCCGCCGACGTCCGGCCCCTCGTCCCAATCGAGGCCGAGCCAGGCGAGATCCTCGATCTGCGCCGCGGCCATGCCGGGCACCACGCGGGGGAGATCGAGATCCTCCAGCCGCCAGACGAACCGGCCGCCGCGGCTGCGCGCCGAGAGCCACGCCGCCAGCGCCGTGCGGGCGTTGCCGACGTGGATCATCCCGGTGGGGGATGGGGCGTAGCGGCCGCGGGGTTTTCGGACAGCGCTCATCGACAGGTGACGATACCGCCCTTTCGGGAAACGGAGAGACGGGACCGGCCGCGGGCGGCCGGTCCCGGGAACCAGGCGGCGCGGAGATCAGCCGTCAGGTCGCCGTGAAGGGGAACTCCCAGTGGTTGTTCGAGACGAGGGTCCCCGGTAGGCGGTGTAGAACTGTTCTGGAAGGCGGACAGCGCGGGGCCGATGGCGGAGCCGGCGCCGTTGAGGTCGGTGGAGTTGATCTGGTTCGAGCTCCAGGTACTGCCATTGAACGCGCAGCCATAGATCTGGGCGGTATGGGCGCCGTGCTAGATCGCGAACAGCAGTCCGCCGCTCACGGCCAGGGAGACGCCGTTGAAGCACTGGGCGCCGTTGATGTCGTTGACGTCGGTCTGAGATCCCCGTTGCTGCCGTCGGCGTCGAGCAGATGTAGAGGTCGGCTCCTTCGGCTGGTGCCGGCTTTCCCCTCATAGCCGAAGAGCCTGCCGTTGTACGCCGCCAGGGCGGGTCCCGCCGCAGTGGTCGTCTGGGCGCCTCTGTCGGGGACGTTGGTCTGCGAGGCCCAGTTGAGCCGTCGGACGAGGGGCAACGTACAGGCTGTTCGAAAGCCCCGGCCGCGATACCAGGTAGGTTTGCCGTTGAACACCGCCAGGGCCGGGGGGGAGTCGATCTTGGCGCCGTCCTGACTGGTGATCTTGGTCTGATCCCGCCACTCGGATCCGTGAAATAGCAGACGTAGAGGTTCGAGGAGCCCGAGCCCTGGTGGCCATGTGAGCTTGCCGTTGAAAGCGGCGAGGGCGGGGCTCCCCGACGTCTTGGCGCCGTTCTGATCGGTAACGTTGATCTGCGAATGCCACGGGAGCCGTCGAAGCAGCAGAATAGAGGCTCGACGACGCTCCCCAGCCCTTGTAGGCCATGTAGAGCTGGTTGTTGAAAGGCGCCAGGGCCGGCGTCACGGAAGTCTGGGCGCTGTTCGCGTCCGTGATGTCCACCTGGCTCCCGGTTTCGACAGACACGGTATTGGCCGTAACACTGGTTGTGGCGGCGGCGGTCGCTGAGGTCGGGCTCATTGCATTCTCCTCCCAGAGTTGGCGTCCGGATCTCGTCCGGAGCGGTTGATCGTTCAACCCTGGAGTGGGACGTGCGAGGCGGTTATCGCACCCCTCGTGCTGCGCGAGGGCCTGGAAGAGCACCCGTTGGAGGGTGGCGCGGTGCAGGGAGAGGAAGGGAGCGTCGGGCTCGATGTCGCGAGGCCGGAGACAGGCCAGGAGGGTGCCGTCCGCGGTCCAGAGATGGAGCTTCTCCTCGACGCAACCGGCCTCGGTCACGGCGCGGTCGAGCCCGATCCGCCGCAGGGCGAGCACGGCGTTGGGCTGGATCGCGATCCCCGCGCCGACCTCGCGGATCTCCGCCGCCCGCTCGAAGACCTGGACCTCGAACCCCGCCCGGCGCAGGGCCACGGCGGCGGTCAGGCCGCCGATGCCGCCTCCCGCCACGAGGATGGGGCCGTTCGCCGGGTCTCCTATCGCTTCCCCTCCACCCGGAACGGATACCCGCCGATCTCGGACGCGGAGCCGTCCGGCTTCACCCCCTCGACGCGCAGGCGGTAGTCGCCGGGCGCGAAGAAAGAGGCGGGGAAGGTGATCATCAGGGCTTCGAGCGCGTTCGGCTCGAGGCCCGATTGCCGGAAGACGGTCCCGCCGCCCGCCTTCGTGATCGTCGCGCGGTAGCTCGCGAAGCGGGGGTCGTCGCCGACGTCGACCGCGAGCGCCAGGGCGTCCCCGGCGCGGGCGAGGTCGATCGTGGCGGGCTTGCCGTCGTCGCTCCGCAGGGCGGAGAGGAGGAAGACGGGAGTATTGACCAGAGGACCGGCGAGGCCGCGCGGCGTCTCCGGAGGCTTCGCCTGGGCGATCTTCGCCTCCAGCTCGCGCCGCTCCGCGATCCGCCGGCTTTCGCTCTCGTTGAGGCGATGCTCCAGCTCCTGGTTGGACCGGCGCTGGGCGTCGAGACGCGCGCGCCACTCCTGCCGCTCACCCTGGCCGCCGGCGAGCAGCCAGAGCGCCGGCAACGCGGCGGCAAGCCAGAACGGCGAGAGCCGTTCCCCATTGCGCCAGCCGCCCCCGCCGGGCCAGCCAGGCGAACAGCCCCGCGCTCACCACCGCGCGGGCCGCGTCCTCGGCCACCATGACCTTGAGCCCCTTCTGGAAGCCGCGGGCGAGCTCGAGCTGCTCCATGCATGCGAGGCACTCGACGAAATGCTCCTCGAACCGCGCCTCCTCGTCGGGCGGCAGCAGGCCCTGGTGATAGCGCTCCACCAGGCTGTTGGTTTCGATATAGGCGTGATCCATGAGGTCAGAGTCCCCCGCCGCGCGACACTCCCCTCCAGAGTGTGATCAGGACCAGAAGTATCGCACCCGCCACCTGCGCGGCCTGGGTCCCGCCGCCGAGCCGCTCGACCATCAGCTCCTTGTAGCGCTGCCGGGCGCGGTGGAGGACGCGGTTGAACTGCAGGCTGGAGAGGCCGTAATCGGCCGAGATGCGGTCCTTGTCCTCCTCGGCGATATAGAAGCGGAGGAGGATCTGGCGGTCGCGCTCGTTCGCCAGCTCCTGGAGGACCCGGCGGACGAGCATGGCGTTCTCGCGGGCGAGGAGATTCCCCAGCGGCCCCTCGCTGGGCGCCACGGCTTCCAGGACGGCGTCGCTGTCGGCGTCGGTCTTCCGGCGGGTGATCTTGCGGTAGTGCTCGATGGCGAGGCTGCGGGCGATCTGGGCGAGGAAGCCGGGCAGCTTGGCCGGCTCGCGCAGCTCGCCGCGGCGGAGCTTCTCGAGGCCGAGGCGGAAGGTGTCCTGGAAGAGGTCCTCCGCCTCGGGCCGGCCGTTGGTGTGGCGGTCGAGGATGATCGCCACACCGCGGCCGTACAGCTCGACCACCCGCTCCTCCGCGCGCCGGTCGCCCGAACGGACGCGCGCGACCAGTTCCTCCAGCGCTTCGGGAGTTGTCTCGTAGCTGGCCAGAAGCGATGTCCCCGCGTGGTCCCGCTTGAAAGGTGCGGGCGGATTCTAGCACGCGGCCGGTCGGCTACACGCCAGCCTTCGGCGCCGGGGGCGGCGGCGTCGACGGCGGCGTGCCGCTCCCTCCCCAGACCGCCATCTGCTCGGGATCGCCGTAGGTCGACGAGCCGTACAGATGGACGGCTTTCCTTCCACCCGGCATCCAGGTCTCGGCGGCGGAGATATAAAGGTAAAGGGGTCGCTCCTTGTAGGAGCCGTTCCAGCAGAGCTGCTCGCCGACCACGCGGAGCGCCAGAGACTGCTCGTTCTCCCCCTGATCCTGCGGAGCCGTGGGCACACCCGCGGCCGGGGGATCGGTGGAGAGCTGCACGACTCCATCCTGATCGAGAAGGGCAAAGCCCGCGGAGACCACGTAATCCGCCGAAAGGAACGGCTTCCTGTCGCCATACTGGCTCCCCGTACCGATCATCAGGGTCCACTGTTCCTGGATCCCATGGCCCTCCACCCCGGCTCGCCACTGGATGTACCAGGTGCCCACGAAATTTCCGATGTTCATGCTCTCCTCCCTTCGATCGTAACAGTGGTGTGTGGAGGCCGATCATCGCACCCCGGTTTCAACGCCAGTCCCCCTCGAGGACGAACGCGGCCCAGAAGTAGGGATCGCGCCAGCGCCGCTGCTGGCGCACCCAGAGCTGGGCCTGCCGCAACGCCGCCGCGGGCGGCAGCTTCTCGACCCACAGGCCGCGGTAGAACCGGGCCATCAGGGCCGCCGTGGCGAGGTCCTCCACCCGCCAGAGGCTCGCCACGACCCGCGGCGCCCCGGCGTACTGAAAGCCTCGGGTCAACCCGATCAGCCCCTCGCCGCTCACCTCCTTGCCGAGGGCGGTGCGGCAGCCGCTCAGGACCACCAGATCGGCGTTGAGCTGGAGATTGTAGATGTCGTGCAGGTGGAGGAATCCCTCCTGGGGGCGGCCCCGCGAGTCCACCATCGAGAGGGCCAGCCCCGAGAGCGCCGGCCGCTCGGCGTCGATCACTCCATGGGTGGCGAAATGGACGACCTGGAAGCCGCTCAGCCGGTCGCCGAGCACCCGCGGCAGGGCGGCGTCGAAGTCCAGCGCCACCAGGGACTCCCCCGGCGGAGCGAGCGCCGCGATCGCCTCCGCCTCCCGGCGCGAGGCGGGCAGACGCGCGAACACGGGCGGATCTCCTTTCGGAGCCCCCTGCGCGGTCACCCGGGGGTCCTGGCGGTCGAAGACCGGATCGGCCAGCACGGCGAGCCGCTTCGCCGCCGGCCGGCGCCGCGCCAATACCTGCCGCTGCACCGCCAGGGCCGAGGCCGAGGGGAGAGCGACGACTTCGTGGCGCTCGAACAGGAGAACAGGTCTCGCGTCTTCGCCGGACGCCTTGCCTGCCGGCAGCGGCAGGGCGCCGAAAGGGATGTACTGCAAGGCTCCATCCGGCACCACGACCAGGCGCTGGCGGTCGAGCCGGCCGGCCACGGGCCCCAGCAGCAGGCGGCCGAGCGCCGCCGCGTCCCCGGCCTCGCGGCGCCGGTCCTCGACGTCGAAGCGGCTCATCTCCTCGTTCACCCGCAGGGCGAGCTCTTCGATCCGGGCGCGCCCGGGCAGCTCGAAGCTCTCGATCCTGTCCAGGGTGACGGCCCAGAGATAGCTCCGCTGCTTGCCCAGGAAGTAGCTGAGGAGGATCGTATCCGGATCCAGGAGCGCCTGGATCCCGGCCACGCTCAACGGCTGCGGCCGGGTGAGCGCGGCGAAGCCGGGGCTCCGCTCGCGGATCTCGGCCTCGACGGAGTCGAGGTCGCGCAGCACGGCGAAACGCTCCTCCTCCAGCGCCGAGCGTTCGTCCGCTCCTTTCGAATGCTCCCGCAAGGCGCGCTCGGTCTTCGCGCTCAGGCGGCGCAGCAGGGAGGTCCGGCGCTCGAGCAGAGCAGGGTCGACCCCCTGGTGGATATCGATGCCGGCCTCGCTCAGCAGCTCGACCAGGGTGCGGGCGCGGGCGCGCTCGCCGGTCTCCAGAGCCGCCCGGTCCCAGCCCGCGGCGGGCTCGGCACGGTGGCTCTCCATCAGCAGGTCGAGATCGAGCTCGTACGCCTGATGCTGCAGGGCGGAGAACGAGGCGCGCAGGTCCGGGCTGCCGATCCGGGTGCGCAGCGTCTCGACGATCTCCAGAGCCGTGCCCGCATGCTTCCGCGCTTCGGCGAGCTGCCCCAGGTCCCGCTTCGCGCGGGCGATCCCGAATTCCATCTGGGCCTCTCGATCGCGATGTCCGGCGGACCGTTCCAGCCGCAACGCCTCCTCCAGGCTCTCCAGGGCCTTCGCCGGCTGTCCCGCGGCAAGATGGAGCTCGCCCCGGTTGCGCAGCGCCTCGCCCTCGTCGGCGAGGGAGCCGGCGGTCCGCAGGAGCTCGACGGCGCGATCGAAATCGGCGAGCGCCGAAGCGGTGTCCCCGAGGGCCAGGGCCGCGCGTCCGAGCTGGGTCAACGCCACCCCCTCGCCCCAGGGGTCACCGATCTCCCGGCGCAGCCCCAGGGCCCGCTGGTGGCATTCCAGAGCCTCGCGAGCCCTGCCGAGATCCCTGAAGACCAGACCGAGGTTGGTAAGCGTCGCGGCCTCCTCCGCCCGGTCGCCAACCTCGCGCCGCAGGCGCAGGGCTTCCTCGTAGGCGGAGACGGCCCGCTCCCGCTCGCCGAGCCCCTGATAGACCAGCCCCAGGTTGTGGAGGACGAAGGCCTGCCAGCGGCGGTTTTCCAGCGAGCGGAAGACCTCCAGCGCGGCCCCGAAATCGGCGAGGGCCTCCTGATTGTCCCCCAGCTCCTGATGCAGCAGACCGATGTAGTTGAGGGTCCGCGCCTCGCCGGCCCGGTCGCCGGTGGCGCGCATCCCCTCCCGGGCCTGGCGGTAGCGGTCGAGCGCCTGGTCGGGCTCGCCCAGGATGTCGTAGACCCGGCCGAGGTTGTTGAGCGCGAAGGCGGCCAGCGATTCGGCCTTCACCTCGCGCAGCACGGGGAGGGCGTTCTCGTAGCAGGCGAGCCCCGCCTTCAGCTCCCCCTTTCCCAGGTTGGTGGCGCACAGATTGCCCAGCGAGGCCCCCTCGCCGTAGCGGTCGCCGATCTCCCGCTGCAGGGCCACGGCCTTCTCGAAAGCCGCCCGGGCCTCGGCGGTGGCGCCCAACTGCCAGCGGTCGAGCCCGATCTCGTTCCAGGTGGCCGCCTCCCAGAGCCGGTCGCCGAGCCCCTGCCAGAGCGGCAGCACCTCTTCCCCGGTCTTCAGGGCCTCCCGGGTGTCGTCGACCAGCCGCGCGAGGACGGCGGCGGCATAGAGGGCGCGGGCCTCCTGTTGACGATCCGCCGCCGCCCGCCACTCCTCCACCGCCCGCCGGTACGCGGCGAGGGCCTGCCGCCGCGCGGGCGTTCCCTCCCGGTAGCGCTCCCCAGCCAGGGACATCGCCGCCTCGGCGGCCGCGCGATGGCGATCGGCCTCGGTGGCGCGCGGCAGCTCGTCGATACGGATCTCATAGCGGCCCGGCGGGGCGGCCGGCTCGCGGGCGATCACCTCGACGTCATAGACGCCATCCGCCGCGGGCTCGACGACCAGCGTCTCGGTCCCCTGGCGGTCGAAGGGGGCGTCCACGACGATGCGGCGGCCGTCCGCCCCTTTGGCCGCCAGCTCGACGTCGATCCCCCGCTGCTCGACGGCGATCCGCCAGACGTGCCCGGCCGCGAGCTCGACCCGGAAGGCCTGCGTCTCGCCGGGAGCGAGCTCGCGCTCGGCGGGTTGTCCGGGGATCAGCGGCGCGGTGGCGGTCGGCGAGGCGCCGAGGAGAGCGCCGGCCAACGCCAGCCACGCGAGCGGGCGGGCGGCTGGCCGAAGACGAGGCATCGTGAATCGCCGTTTCTCAGTCCTGATGGGAAGAACGCGCCGATGATAGCAGGACGGCGGGAGACCCGTCGCGGGCGGTTCTTCGGGTATATTCAGAAGCCTTACAGGAAAGGAGCGATCATGAAGAAGACGAAATCTCCGAAGCTCACTCTGTCCAGGGAGACCCTGAAAGGGCTCGATGCGGAGGGCCTGCGGGTTCCGCGGGGGGGAGTGACCACTCCCACGAACTGCATCACCTGCGGTCAGGTTTGCGTCGAGCAGACCATCGTCACCCGGGTCAACTGCTAGGCCCCCGCGCCCCCGGCCACGGTCCGGGAGGCACGTCGGGGAAATCCTTCTCGATCCTCTTCGTCTCGTAATGCCGGAAGCCCCGCGCCTGGTAGTTCCGCAGGGCCGCCGGCCCGTCGAGCGAGCAGGTGTGAACCCAGACGCGGGAGGCTCCCATCTCCCAGGCGCGCTCGATGGCGGCGGTCAGCAGGGCGCCGCCCAGGCCGCGGCCCAAAAAGCCGGGCAGGAGGCCGAAGTAGGCGAGCTCGACCTGGGCTCCGGGCTGGCGCTCCAGCTCGAAGTAGCCGGCCGGGGTCCCCTCGAAATAGCCGATCCAGGTCTCCAGCTCCGGCCGGTCGACCCAGGCCCGCCACTGGTCGTAGGTCCACTCCAGGCGGTCGATCCAGTACCAGTCGCCGCCCACGGCCGTGTAGAAGAACCGGTTGAGCTCCGGGCACGGGACGCGCGCCTGCTCCACCCGGAAGCCCGCCACGGGAGGGCGGGACGGGCGGAGGTCCGCCGGCGAGGTCATCTCCAGGGAGTAGATCTCGATCTCGCGTCTCATGCCGCCGCGATCCTCAACACCTTGGCGCCGCGGATCCTGCTCCCTTTGAGCTCGCGCAACGCCTGATTGGCCGCCTCCAGGGGGAACTCCTGAACCTCCGGGTGGAGCGGAATCTCGGCCGCCAGGGCCAGGAACTCGCGGACGTCGCCGCGGGACACGTTGGCTACGCTCTTGATCTCCTTCTCCATCCAGAGATCGCGGGGGTAGTCGAGGGCGAGAAGGGCACTCTTGTCCCGCTCCTCCTTGCGGATGGCGTTGATCACCAGCCGCCCCTCCGGCTCCAGGTTCTTCAGCGCCTCGACGACCGGCCGCCAGGCCGGGGTGGTGTCGATGATCGCGGCGAGCTTCCCGGGCGGCTCCGCGGTCGAGTCTCCCGCCCAGACGGCGCCCAGCTCGCGCGCGAACGCCCGCTCCCCTTCGCTGCGGGCGAAGACGTAGACCCGGGTGTTGGGATAGCGATGCCGCGCCATCTTGAGAACCAGGTGGGCCGAGGCGCCGAACCCCGTCAGGCCGAGGCTCTCGCCATCCTCGAGGCCGGTCAGCTTCAGCGAGCGGTAGCCGATCGCCCCGGCGCAGAGCAGCGGGGCCGCCTCGACGTCCTGGAAGACCTCGGGGATCGGATGCGCGAAGGGCGCCGGCACGGTCATGAACTCGGCGTACCCGCCATCGGCGTCGCGGCCCGTGGCCACGAAGAAGGGGCAGAGATTCTCGTTCCCCTCGCGGCAGTACTTGCACCGGCCGCACGCCGATCCGATCCAGGCGACGCCGACGCGGTCCCCCTCGCGGAGCCCCTCGGCGCCGGGACCCAGGGCGTCCACCCGCCCGACGGCCTGATGACCGAGCACGACCGGCAGGCGTGGCGGCGGCATGCGCCCCTCGATCTCGTCGAGCTCCGTATGGCAGACCCCGCAGACCGAGACCCGGATCCGGACCTCCCCCGCACCGGGAACCGGCACCGGCAGATCCGCCATCTCCAGCGGCTCGGGATTCTCCTCGAGATTGGAAAGCGCGCGGAGGATCATCGCTCGCATGGCGCAGGTCACCTCCGGGAGACCTGCTCGTAAAGCAGCCGAGCCATCAAGACATCCTGGCGAAGCCCTATCGCCTCTCCCAGCGGGATCACTTCGTTTAGGATCTCCAGGCTCTGCCGCAGCCGACCGCTCTTTACATAAACATCAACCAAATCCATAGAAACAAAGAACACATCGGCTCCGAGGTGGTTCTCCAGAAAAACTTCTCGGGTTTCTCGCAGGACATTCTCCGCTTCGGCAAGCCGGCCAAGGTCCCTGGCCACAATCCCTCTCACTCCCTCTAGCCGAACCCGCAAGAGCTGGTCTCCCAACTCGTGGTATAGTGGCCGGTTCTCCTTGAGGAGCCGCCAAGCCTGCTCTGGATCGCCAGCCAAGAGAGGCACCGGACAGGTTGTTCTTACCGGCTAAGAGGAGACGTGGTTCTTTCTCGGGATCGATCCGAGCAAGCCCTCCTTGAAATGTGAGAATTGCTTCTTGTAGCGATCCTGATAGGTGAGATGTATTCCCTTTCTGGATTAGGGCAGCGCCTTCGAGATGGCGGTCTTCCACCTCGCAATAGAGGGAGATAGCCCGGTCGGTAAGCCGTATAGCCTCCTTGATCCGGTCTTGGACATCTAGAAGGGAGGAAGTGAGGCAAAGAAGTTCAGCCTTTGAGTAGGGATCCCCATCATCCGAGAGATGAAGACACCAGGCTCGGCGCAACGCCTTCCCGGCTCGCCAGAGGTCGGCGGTGATCCTTAGGCCATTGCCCAGATAGGCCCAGGAGAGAGCCTGGGCATCCGTCACCAGGTGCGATCCGTATCGCGCCGAATCGAGATGTTGCGCCACCTCGACAGCAAGCTTCGCCAAATCGAGTCCGGTAGCAGGATCGGAGAACCATTTTTCCTTGCTTTGAGCCCGCAGGAGCTCGCAGAGTTTCAGCGAGTGGAACCGCTCCTCGTCGCGTACCCGCTGGCGACCACTGGCGATAGGCGTCCGCAGTAACTCGGAGAGTAAATCCTCAGAGCCGCGGCGCTCTCCCCAGAAGCCTGCCAGTTGCTCCGTCATCCGTTCGGTTGCGCGATCAAAGGCCTCGTCATAACCAGGCCATAGCCAGGAATCCAGTTGAGCCAGGGTGGAAAGCTCATCAGCCCGGCCCCGGCAGTCGGAGCAGAGCGCCAGATGCCGCTCGATCCCGCGAGCCTCGTCGGGCGGCAGTTCACCCTCGGTGAAGCGCGACAGGGTCTCCCGGTTTGGGTGGTGACGGCCCATAGGGAAAGTCTACTCGCCCGCAGCCGGCGCCTCACCCGATCAACGCCACCTGATATGGTGAGCCGGCACTAAAGCCATAAACCGAGGAGCTTCCCCATGCGGAAGGAACCCGCCGTTCTGCTCGTGCTGGGCGCCTTGGCCCTCGCCGCCTCGGCGGTGAACGTCTATGACCGGGTGACCTGGATCCTGGAGGTCTTCCCCATCGTGCTCGGGGTCCCCCTCCTGATCGCGACCCGGCGCCGCTTCCCGCTGACCCCGCTCGTCTACCGCCTCCTGTTCCTGCACGCGCTGATCCTGATGCTGGGCGGCCACTACACCTACGCCAGAGTGCCGCTGGGATTCTGGGTCCGCGACCTGCTGGGCCTGGCGCGGAACCACTACGACCGCCTGGGGCACTTCGCGCAAGGGTTCGTGCCGGCGATCCTGGCGCGGGAGATCCTGCTGCGCCAGGGAGTGGTGCGGCGCGGCGGCTGGCTCTTCTTCCTGGTCACCTGCGTCTGCCTGTCCTTGAGCGCCGTCTACGAATTCGTCGAATGGGGCTCCGCCGTGCTCGGCGGCTCGGCGGCGGACGAGTTCCTCGGCACCCAGGGGGATGTCTGGGACACCCAGTGGGACATGTTCTGCGCCCTGCTCGGCGCCCTCGCCTCCCTAGCTTACCCTGAGTCGGATGCACGACCGCGAGATCGCGCGGCTGAAGGGGAAACCGCTTGATTGAAGC
>CAVXIG010000073.1:0-38307 GCA_963761645.1 uncultured Acidobacteriota bacterium | reverse complement strand
ATGACGGCCCCAGAAAATGGGGCGGGTGCGCAAACTCCCAGAAGGAGGTCAGTATGAAGACTTCGGGACGAGTCGTTTTTGGATCGCTCCTCGCTCTGATCCTGGCTGGCGGAGGTGCCGCCCGGGGTGCCACCCTGGTCTATGACTTCCTCGCGCCCGGCGCGGCGGGGCTCTCGGGCTCCGAAACCGGAACGTACACCGTCGGTGGCGTGCCTCTTTTCATCGAGGCCGGCAGCCTGGATTCAGAGAGAGTGTTCGAGCGCGGGGGGTTCGGAGCCACCCTCGCCGTGATCCAGCCTCTGCCGTACCTCGGAGGAGGGCTCGGCGTGCTCTCCTCGGTCCCGTCCGGCTCCTCGTCGGAGGAGGGGCTCTCGCGGGATGAGGGGCTGCTCTTCCGTTTCTCTCCCGGGTTCGAACCCACGAGCTTCACTCTGAGCGGCTTCACCTACGGAACAGGCTCGGGGGCGTTCGAGGGGGTCCGCATCTTCCTGAACGGTGTGTACGTGGGCTACGTGCTCGGGGAATTCGACGGCACGGTGACGATCCCCCTGCCGGTGGGGGTCACAACCCTCACCCTTTCCCCGCTGTTGGACTTCCAATTGGTCACCTTGTCGTCCGATCCGACGTTCTTCGTAGCCTCGATCGAAGGAAACGTCCTTTCCAAAGGCGTCCTCGACATCAAGCCGGGCTCCTGCGAAAACCCCTTGAACGTGCGAAGCCGCGGGGTGCTCCCCGCCGCCATTCTGGGCACCGGCGAGCTGGACGCGGCCGGCATCGATCCGGCCTCGGTCCGCCTGGCGGGAGTGGCTCCCGTGAGGAGCAGCCTGGGGGACGTGGGGACTCCCGGCGACTGCGGCGCCGGGCCGGACGGCATTCCGGACCTCGTCTTGAAGTTCGACACCGAGGCCATCGTCCAGGCGATCGCGGCGAGGTTGGGCCCGATCCAGAACCGGCGGACCGTCGTGCTGCCTTTCGAAGCGAGGCTCAGGGACGGCAGCGTGATTCAGGGAGAGGATGCGGTTTTGTTGATCGTGCCCGGGGGGAAGTAGGGCTCCGGTCGTTGGATCACCAGCCGGCGAAAGCCAGCCCGGCGAGCCTGATCAGCGGGTCGTCCTGGAGCTGCCAGAGGGCGACCGCGTCGTTGGCCTGGCGGTACTGGCCGCCGAAGTGCAGGCCGATCACCTGGTGGGTCTCCAGGTCGACGACGCAGGAGCCGCTGTTGCCGCCGAGGGTCGAGCAGTCGTGGGTGAGCTTGCGCTCGCCGGCATCGTGGCGCATCACGGTGCCGGGCTGCAGGCGCTTGACGTTGTAGATGTTCCCGAACAGGCGCTGCATCGGCTCGGGGTCGTTGCGCCGGCCATCCCAGGCGGGATAGCCCACGACGTAGACGGTCCGCCCGGTGACCGGCCCGAGGCTCTCCGGGGTGGCCGCCAGCGGCAGCGGCGCGGGACCGCCCAGGGAGCCGCCGGAGCCCCCCTGGCGCGAGACCCGGAAGAGGGCCATGTCATGGCGGCCGTGCATGCCGATCAGCCTCTCGATGGCGAACTCGGCCGACCGGGCGGCGCCCAGATCCTCCTTGTAGTCCACCCGCGCCTTCATGCCGCGCGCGATCCCCCAGCGGCCGTTGCTCCGCGGCTCGGTGAACTCCAGGGCCACGTGACGGTTGGTGATCAGGATGTTCGGCGCGACCAGGAAGCCGGTGCCGATCCATTGCAGGCTCGGATGGCCGTCCACCTCGACGCGGCCGACGCTCAGGAAGGTGTTCTCGATCGCCGCGCGCTTGGTCTCCAGCACCTTCCAGTCCTCGGGCGGCGGCAGGAACCTGCCGTCCTGGATCAGCAGGGCGGGGCGGCCGAAGAGGAGGACGATGGCCTCGAGGCCGATCTGCTCGGACGGCGCGAGCGGCGTCTCCGGTCCTCCCCGGAGGATCTTCTGGACCGCGCGGCGGCCGGCGGCCACGGTGGCCTCGCGCTGGGCCTGGAGGGCCCCTTCCACCCTCTCGTTTTGCGGCAGCCGCTCCATACCCGGCGGGGTGGTACCTGGCAGGGTAATTCCCGGCACGGTCCCGGCGGCGGAGGCGGCGGCGACCGATTCGAGCCCCGCCCGGACCGCCGGACCGGCGCCGGTGCCGGCCATGGCGGTGGCCAGGACCTCCCCCGGATCGGTGGTGCGCAGGGTCTCGTGGACCTTCTCGAGCGGCGGCAGCTTGGCGATCAGGTCGGCGTTGTTCATGGCGTCTCCTCCTTGGGGATCGGTGAGGCCCAGGCGCTCCAGGACGACGCGGGGAGCAGGCCGGCCAGGGCCTCGGCGAGAACGGACGGGCGGGGGCCCTCCGCGCCGGCGGCCAGGGCGCGCAGACCCTCCGCGAACACCGGGATGCCGCACGCCACCGCCTTCTCGAACCATTCGCTCTCGCCCACGGGATCGCAGAGGCCGGCGAGGATCCAGGCGTCGGGCAGCTCCGGGAAGAGGTGGAGCAGGCGGGCCAGGGGACCCTTCTTGCCGCCCACGAAGCGCTCCGGCTCGCCGGCGCGCACCAGGGAGTAGCCGGCGACGCAGGCGAGGAGCGGATCGCTCCACTCTCCGGCCAGGAGCTCTTCGAGGTCGCGGCCTCTCAGCGGCTTCTTCTCGTGCGCCGCCCAGGCGCGGAGCGCCAGGTCGACGATGCGGATGTTCTCCGGCTTGCCGGCGAGGAGATCGCGGTCCAGCCGCGGCCCGCCCGGCAGCGGCACGAGGAGCTGCTGGACGTCGACGCTGCCGTCCGGTTCCAGGGACACCGCCAGCACGGCGATCCGCCCCGGCAGCGGGGCGACCGCGTAGCGGGTGGCGCCGAAGCCGGGGAGCCGCAGCTCCAGCACCCGCGAGCCTGGCCGGCCGATGGCGGTCTGCCAGGCCGCGGCCGCGGGCAGGCCGGGGAGGATCGTGAAGGCGTCCGCGGCCTCCTCGCCCACCAGCGCCGCGCGGCAGCCGGCGAGAAACTCCGCGATCTCCGTGGGAGTCCGGTCCCCTCCGGCGACGCCGGCCAGCACGGTCACTCCCCCCTCTCCCTCTCTCACGGCGAGCGGGGGCACGCCGAGGGACCGCAGCTTGTTGAAGTTGGGGCCGGGCTGGTGGGCGGCGTAGGCCGCGTAGGCCAGCAGGCTGCTGAAGCGCAGACCGGTCACCGGGTCCAGGAGCTCGGAGGGGGAGAGATACGCCAGTTTCCCGGCTTCGGTGTCCGCCTGAATCCCCCGCCCCTGGAGGAGATGCACCTGGAAGTCGCCGAGCTGCGGCGGCACGCTCAGCGAGACCTCGGTCGGGGCGCCGGGCCGCACCTCGACCGTCTTTTCGACGGGATGCCCTCCGGGCATCCAGCAGCGCAGCCGGTAGATGCCAGGGTCGAGGTCGAGCGGCGTGCCGATGTTCAACCGTTCCACCACTTCGCGCTTCCGCGAGTCGAGGAGCTTGGTCCGCAGATAGGGGTCCCGGCAGTGGACGGTGAGGGTGCCGATGGAAGGGGCGGCGGCTGGAGCGGCGGCAGCCGCGGGAGCTGGGGCGGCGGACGACGATCCTTCCTCCACGTACGCGTCGTAGGGCTCGGGGACCGAATCGAAGCCGTGGTCCTCCAGGCCTCGCCGGCTGCCACCTCTCGTGACGGCCACGCCATCCCGGCCAGAATCGCGGATCGTCCCTCCGCCTCTTCTCGCTCCCCGCGGGACCTCCGGCCCCATCGCGGGCGAAGGTAGCGGTGAGGGTGGCGGCGGTGGGGGAGGAGGCTCCACCTCGGGCGACAGCTCCAGCTCCACGAGAGGATCGTCATCCACCGTCCAGGGCTTCGAGATCAGGGAGAAGCGGTCGGCGCGGGCGCGGAACGAGTAATCCGAGGGGCGGAGCTGGAACTCGACCGGCAGCGGGAACGGCGGCGGCGGGCTCGCGGTCACCTCGATCTCGTCGCCGAGGCCGCTCGAGTACTCCATCACCGAGATCGTGCAACTGGCATGGGCGAGGGCGGGCTCGACGAAGACCGAGACGCTGGCCCGCGGCACGGTGTCGCGGGTGAAGCTCGCGAGCACCGGATCGCCCCCCTGCGGCGAGGGCACGTACTCCGGTGTCTGCACGAAACGGGCGGCTTCGCGCAGGAAGGCCTTGCGGATGCGCGCCGCGACCTCGCTCCGCACCCACTCGGCCAGGCGGTCCAGGCGCACCTCGTAGCGGCCGCGGCGTTCTTCGACCGGCCGGTAGCTCTCCCCCTTCAGGCCGCTCAGGAGGGCCGCCGTCCAGATCCCCACGCCGAGATCGAGGGCGCGCTGGCCCGGCGCCACGCTGTAGAGCACGTACTGCCGCGCCGTGCCCTCGGTGGGCCGGTAGGCGCCCACCGGGCTGACCAGCGGCGGCTCGTAATCCTCCACGGCGAAGTCGCGGCAGGCATCGAGGAAGAAGAGCTGCTCCTTGAACGGCGCCTCGGCCACCGCCGGCATCACCTGTGAGAAACCGATCAGGAGCTGGCCGTGCCGCCGCGGGTTCACGAAGTCGACCGGCACCAGGATCGGCTCGGTCTTTCGGCTGGCCAGCGCGGCGCCGTGCCCGGCGAAGTAGACGTAGAGGCGGTCCCCTCCCTGTTCCGCCGGCAGCTCCGCCAGGTCGGCGAGGGCGTCGGCGATCGCCTGCTGGGTGGCCTCGACCGGGGCGGGCGCGCCCGCCGGCACGGCGGGAGGCGGCTCTCCGGGGGCCGGCGAAAGGAGCAGGCGCAGGTCGGCGGACGCCACACCGCCGGCGGTGACCGCCCACTCGGCAAAGGCGAGGGCGTCGCGCACCGCGCCGCCGAGGCGCCAGGCCTCGCTGGCGTACCCGTCGATGCCGATGATCAGGGCGCGTCGTGCCAAGGGAATCCTCCCGAAGAATCATTCGCCATAGAAGCGCACCCCCGCCTCGCGCAGCAGCGGGTCTCCCACCAGGCCCCAGAGGGCGACGGCGAGATTGGCCCGATGGGGATAGCCGGCGTAGTGCAGGCCCACCACCTGGTTGGTCGCGAGGTCGACGAGGCAGGAGCCGGAGTTGCCGCCCAGCGTGGAGCAGTCATGGAGCACCGCGCCGCGGTCCGTCAGCACCTGCATCACCTGCCCCGGCTGCAGCCGCTTGACGTTGTAGATCGCCTTGAACAGCAGGTTCTTGCTCAACGGGTACTGGGGATCGTCGGCCGGATAGCCCACGGCATAGACCTTCCGCCCTTCGACCATCGAGCCGCCGCCGGCGGCGAGCACCAGGGGGACCGGCAGCAGGCGCGGCTCCGGGCCGCGGCTCGCGCCGGCGACCGGCACCAGGGCGAGATCGGCCTCGGGGTGGACGAGGATCTCCGCGCCGGCCGGCACGTCGAAGGCGCGGTCCCGCCGGTAGCCGGGCGCGCCCTCCTCCTCCTCGGCGAAATCGACGCGCGCCGCGATCCCGTCGAGCACCCGCCAGCGGGTCTCCTTCTCCGCGGCGCTCACCGGCTCGGCGAAGTGTTTCACCACGTGCCGGTTGGTCATCACCAGCCCCGGGGCGGCTACCCAGCCGGTCCCGATCAGCGGCGTGCGGAGGTCTCCGTCATCCATTGCGAACCGGCCGACCGCGGGGAGGGTCTTGCGCTGGATGCGGGCGCGGTAGTGCTCGAGGTCCGCCTGCCAGGGCGGCTGCGCTTCCACGAACTCGTCGTCCTGGATGAGGAGGACCGGCCGCACCACGAAGGCGGACAGGACGGCCGCGCCGATCTCCTCCTCCGGCGTGGGCGGTACGTCCGAGCCGCGCCCCTGGCGCAACGCGTCGATCGCCAGATGGGCGAAGCCCAGGAGCTCCTCGCGCGCCTGCGCCAGCTCCGGCGTGGACACCCTCTGGTTTCCGAACAGGCCGAGGTCGCCGACCAGGGCGCGCACCTTGGCCGGCGGCGGCAGGACCGCGTTGGGATCGCGGTCCAGCCGGTCGAGGAGCTCGCCGGGGATCTCCCTGGCGAGCTCGCCGAGCAGGCTGCGCGGCGCGGACGGCTCCATTGGGTCCATCCCGGCCTACCCCTGGGCGGCTGCGGGATCTCCAGGTGGTAGCCCGGATCGGCCGGCGGCAGCAGGAACTTGGCGACCCGCCCCTCGGCGCGCACCCTGGCCTCGAAGACCGGACGGTTGGCGATCGAGCCGGGTGCCACGTCGAAGACGTTGAGGATCTTGGGATCGGAGGCGTGGCGCGACACGTTGGTCGGGCCGAGGCGGACGATCTCGTCGGTCATCAGCGCCTGGATCGCCGCGGCGCCCTGGCCCGCCAGCTTGGCCTGGCGGTAGACCTCGATCACTTTCCGGCCCGGCTCCTTGTAGAGCCGCCGCTGCGCCTCGATCCCCTCGCGCTCGAGATTGGCGAACATCACCCGCGCCTGATCCGCGGGGCTCCGCGAGGTGCTGGAGATGACCGCCCGCGACAGGCCGGCCGCGCGCAGGATGTCGGTGAGCACGCCGCGCGAGAAGTCGGTGAGCGCCGCCGGCCGGGCGTTCGGCCCGAAGGTGATCGCCACCGCCCCCACCGCCTCCAGCCCGATGCCTTCCAGGACCGGCTCGCCGGCCTGCGCGCCGATCCCCTCCGCCGCCTCGGTGGCCCGCTCGATGGCGTCGAGCACGATGAACGGCACGCCCTCGCCCTCGTCGACGCCTTCTTCCTCGACGCCTTCCTCCTCGTCGCCGAGGATGATGTCCGAAGGCGCCGCCGGGGCCGCCGGAATTGCCGGTGCCGCCGGGGTCCGCGAGGGTACGGCGGTCTCCGGCGTCAACGAGCCGGCCTGCTTGAAGGACAGCGGGATGTCGTCGCGGTCGAGGATCCGGCGCAGCACGCTGTCCAGGGTGGCGGCGTCGTCGTCGAAGCCGCCATGGGAGGTGCTCTCGCTACGGCTGCGCGGCGGTGCCGCGGCGGTCGTCTTCGACCAGATCACCTCGCCGATCGGAGTCCCGCCGGCCCCGCCCAGACCGAACATCCGCTTGAGGTCGTCGTTGCCGCGCAGGCTGATCTCCAGGCCGAGGATGGGCGTCTCGCGCTCCTCCTCGAGAGCGAAGTGGATCAGGTAGAGGAGCGACTTGCGGTAGACGAAGGCGCAGTTGTCATCCCGCTCGCGGTCCTTGTTCATCGTCAAGATGGTGGTCCGCTCCACTCCCTTGCCCGGGCCGAGCCGCGGCGCCAGGCGCTCCAGGAAGAGGTCGGCGCGCACCGCGGGCGCCAGCAGGTGGAGGGCCTTGAACGGCGGTACGCCCTGGTCGAGGGCCGCGGGCAGGAAGCTGGTGTGGAAGATGGCGCCCGCGCTGTGCCCGAGCGCGTGCAGCTCGACCGCGCCGGGGTGGCGCCCGCAGAAGTCCGCCAGGCGCTGGGCCGCGAAAAAGGCCCCGCCCGACGGGGCGACGGCCGCGTGGGCGTTCTGCTTCATCACCCCCCAGATGGAAGGGCCACCGGCCCGGCGGGCGATCTCTTCCAGGCGCTTGTCGGAGAAGTCGAACACCCCTTCCTCGCCGCCGCCATGCCCACCCAGGAGCTGCCCCACCGACTGCAGGAAACCGGTCTCCCAGACGAAGTAGATGGGATAGACGCCGTTTTTCCGCCACCAGAGGATCTTGTCGTGGGCGCCGAGCAGGCCGCTCCGCTCGTTGACCAGGCCGCCGTGCGCCCAGATTGCGACGCGCAGCGGATCGCCCGGACCATGCGCCGCCACCGCGCGCTCCAGATGCTCGCCGAAAATGGCGTCGACGTCGTCCTGGCTGGTGTCGAACAGACCGCCGCTGCTGAACTGTCCCCGGGTGAGGTTGATGACGTGCGGGCGGAGCGTCTCTTTCATCTCCGCGGTGATCTTCCGCGGGAAGATCCCTTCCTCGCCCACGGACTCCAGGCCCGTCCGTCCCATCGTCGCGGCCACCGGCGCCCGTCCCACCACGGTGCCGGAGCCGCGCATCAGCTCCATCACCAGGGCGTCCGCCGCGGCGTCGTCGCCCTCTCCTCCCGCGCTCGCGGCGCCGCCGATGCGGTCCTGGAAGAGGGCGGCGGCGCGCTGGGCCGCCTCGCGCGGCGCGCCGTCGAGGAGCAGGATCACGAACGAGGTGTCGGGAGACGAACCCGCGCCGCGCGGCCCCGCCGGCAGGTTCCAGTCGCGGCCGAGCCAGAGGCCGCCCTCGGGGTCCACGGCGAGATGCCAGGTCACGTCCGGCTCGCCGCGGCCGGTGTCACGCTTCCAGAGCGCCGCGAGCGAGACCGGCTCCGGGGAGCCGTGGTCCGGACTTCCGCTCGGGAGCAGGAGAACGGAATCGACGGGGCGGGCGAAGGGATATCGCGCCACCAGGGCAGTGAGCTGATCCTGGGAGACTTTGCGGAACGGCAGTGGCATGCGCTCTCCTCGGCTTGGCGTGGGTTATGAAGAATGCTATCAAGAACGGAGGCATTGAGGACAGCACCATTCCTCCATCTTCGTCCCCTGGACATGGACGGATCGATGCCAGGGATTCCTGGGGGTTTCCCTGAAACTCGGGATGCGACAGAATCGGGCCGGACAACTTCAGCCATGGACAAGTCTTGAGCACTCCGAAGCAGGGAGCGGCGGCTCCGGTGCCCGTCGACCTCGTGACCTACTACACCGAGGCGGGCATGGATTACCGTGCCTGGAGCCGCAACTTCAACATGCACTTCGGTTTCTACCGCTGGCATGAATCCGCTGGGGCTCGAGGGCATGCTGGAGGAGATGAGCCGGCAGGTCTTCCGCCGGCTCGCTCTCGGCGACGGCATGAAGGTCCTGGACCTCGGCTGTGGATTGGGGGCGCCGGCGCGGGCGCTGATCCGGCAACACGCCGTCGTGGCGACGGCCGTGACCAAGGTGGAATGGCAGATCGCGATGGCGCGGAAGCTGAGCGAGGGGATCCCGGCGCTCGGCACCGTTGATTGGACGCTCGGTGACTTCACGGCCCTCGACCTGCCCGGCGGAGCGTTCCAGGCGGCCTTCTCCATCGAGGCCTGCTGCCACGCGGCAGGCGATGACAAGGAGCCGTTCGTGCGCGAGTGCTCGCGGCTGCTCGCGCCCGGGGCGAAGCTGGTGGTCGCCGACGGCTTCATGAAGCGGAGCGCCGGCTTGCCGCGCTGGTACGCCGCGCTGCTCGGCTACATGACCCGGAACTGGGCGGTGGAGCGCTTCGCCGATCTCCCGGCTTTCTGCGCCTGCCTGGAGCGTCACGGCTTCACCGTGCTCGCCGTCGAGGACATCTCCTGGCGCATCGCGCCGAGCGTCCTCCACGTGCCGCGGGTAACGCTGAAGTTCCTCGCCGGCGAGCTGCTCCTCCGCCGCAAGAAGCTCAACAGCGTGCGCTGGGGGCACCTCATCGCTTGCCTGCTGTCACCCTTCATCGGCCTGGGCCGCCGTTACTTCGGCTACTACCTGGTCACGGCGCGGAAACGCTGAAGGGGAGTGGTAGGCCGGCAGCCGGGGACCAGCGCCCCGGTCGCGACCCGCGGCGCCGCTCCTGTAGACTGCCCCGCGGCCATGAAGATCGTCCACACCAGCGACTGGCATATCGGCCGCCGATGGAAGGGGATCCAGCGCCTCGACGAGCTGGAGGCGGTGCTCGACCATCTCGCGGCCTTCATCGAAGAGCAGTCCGTCGACCTCGTCCTCCACACCGGGGACGTCTTCGAAAGCCGGAACCCGCCCGCCGAGGCGGAGCAGCTCGTGAACCGGTTCCTGGTCCGCGTCGGGCGGTCCGGAGCGCACATGGTGGTCATCGCCGGCAACCACGACGATCCGCTCCGGCTGGACGCCCGCTCGTTGCTGACGGAGTTCGTCAACGTCCAGATCCTCGGCCGCCCGCGCCCCGCCTCTCGGGGAGGGACCCGGATCGTTGAGACCCGCTGTGGAGAGAAGGCGGTCGTCGCGGCGCTGCCGTTCGCGTCCCCCGGAGCCTGGGTGTCGGCGCTGGACCTCGCCGGCGAGGAGGCGAGCGCCCGGAGCAAATACGCCCGGATGTTCGAGCTCGCCGTCCAGGATCTCTGCGCCCCCTTCCGGCGGGACGCCGTCAACCTCCTGATGGCCCATACGCACATCGAGGGAGCGAGCTTCGGCGAATCGGAGCGCCGCGTTCACATCGGAGAGGACTGGGCCGCCTCGCCGGAGGCCCTGCCGTCCACGGCGAGCTACGTCGCTCTCGGCCACATCCACAAGCCGCAGAAGATCGATGCGCGGGTGCCCGCCTACTATGCCGGATCGCTTCTCCAACTGGACTTCGGCGAGGCCGGGGAGGAAAAGACCTTCGCCGTCATCACGGCGTCGCCCGGCAAGCGCGTCAGGCCCGCCGATATCGAGCATATTCCGTATGAGGGGGGGCTGCCGCTCGTCGACCTTCGGGCCTCGCTCGCGGAGCTGGAGGCGACCGCCAACCGGCATCGCGCGGGCTGGTTGCGCGTGACGGTCCCGTTGACGGAGAGGGATCCCGATCTCAATCGAAAGGTTCGCGAGCTGCTCCCCAACGCGCTCGTCGTGCGCGCCGAGCTTCCCGAGGCCGAGGAGCCGCCGGACATCCGGCTGGAGACCGGAGTTCCGCCGGTGAGGCACTACGCGGCCTACCATCTCCGCGAGCACCAGCAGGCCGCGGAGGTGGCCGTCCTGGATACCTTTCAGGATCTCTACGACCAGGCCTCCGGGGAGGATTGAGCGCTGCGTCCCCGTCCATCTCACCATCGAGGGTCTCGCGTGCTTCCGGGAGAGGCAGGAGATCGATTTCCGCGCGCTCGAGCTTTTCGCCATCTCGGGGCCGACGGGCGCCGGCAAGTCACCCTGCTGGACGCGATCATCTTCGCGCTCTATGGCGAGATCCCCCGGGTCAACACCTACAACCGGACCGAGATGATCTCGGCGGCCCGGGACCGGGTCAGCGTGGTGCTGGATTTCGACGTGGGGCCGAGCCGCTACCGCATCGCGCGGACGCTCCGGCGCAATGGCAATCAGATGGTTCGTCTGGAGGAGCAGGACGAAAACGGCTCCTTCAAGAGTCTGGCGGACCAGGTTCGCGCGGCGACCGACCGGGTGACCCAGATCCTGGGGCTCGGCGCGCCCGCGTTCATGCAGGCCGTGGTTCTGCCGCAGGGCGAGTTCGCCAGGTTCCTCAAGGCGCAGCCGCGAGACCGGCGGGGCATGCTGCGCACGCTGCTCCGGCTCGACGTCTACGAACGGATGCGGGAACAGGCTCAGCGCCTGGCGGCCGCGAAGAAAGGCGCTGTCGATTCGCTTCAGAAGCTCCTGGCGGACGAGTACGCGGGCGTCGACGAGGCCGCGTCGCCAGGCTGGAGACGGAGCACGCCCGGGTCGTCGAGTCGCTCGGAGTCTCGAGAAAGCGACGGGACGAAACTCCAGGCCCGCTCGCCCGGCTGCGGGGCCTGCATGCGAAGACCCGGGAGCTCCGGCAGGCCGAGGAGAGGCGGGCCGCGCTGCGGGAGCAGGCCGGACTGGTGAACCGGGCAAAGCGCGGATCGAGGCGGCGGCTCGCGCGGTGCCCCTGTTGCCGTTGCTCGACGAAGCGGCCCGGGCCTCCGCGGTGGCGAAGGCGGCGGCGAGGGCGGCGGACGAAGCCGAAGGCCCGCCACGACGCCGCGCAGAAGGACTGGAATCAGAAGGCCGGCGTGCTGAAGTCCGCGGAGAAAGCCGCCGTGGCGATCACGACTCTTCGCGATCAGGTGGCCCGCCTCCACCAGGTGCTCGGACGCCTGCCGGAACGGGAGCAGCTCAACGCGGCGATCGAGCGCCAGACGCGGGATCTGAAGGCCTGGACAGCGAGATGTCCGCGCTCACCAGGACCGTCGAATAGGCGAAGGCCGTGCAGGCGCAGCAACAGGCCGCCGTCGAGGCGGCCCGGCAAGCCGCGGAGGCTTCCGGCTACGACCCGGAGCTGGACGAGCTGTTGCAGGGCGTCCGCGACCGCGCCGTCGAGCTGGGCGCGGCCCGCAGGAGCTCGGCGGAGCGCGCGACGGAGCTCGCCCGGAATCGCCAGGCGGCGGAAAAACAGGCCGGGGAGATCGAGCGGCTGAGGAAAAGGCCGAGTCCGCCCGGAGGTCCGCGGAAGAGGCGCAGCGCGGCTTCGAGGCGGCCGAGGAGGCGCTGCATCGCGCGAACCGTCTGAACGAGGCCAATCACCTCCGCGAGGGGTTGGTTCCCGGCCAGCCCTGCCCGGTGTGCGAGCAACTCGTGGCCACGCCCCCTCCCGCCGCCTGGATCCCGAGCTCGAAGCGGCCCGGGCCGCGCTCCAGAGACGCACAGGAGAGGCGAAAGGAAGCCGACGCGCTCGCCCGGCAGAACGAAACCGCGCTCACGGGCGAACAGGCGAGGCTCCATGCCGCCCGGCAAAGCCTCGCCGAGCTGGAGTCGCGCTGCCCCGAATTGCAAAGCGCTGTGGCCGCCGGCGAGGAAGAAATCTTTCGAACGCTCGGCGACCGCGTCCCGAAGAGGATGCCGCGATCGAGGCATGGATCGAAAAACGGATCGCATCGCTCGCCAGGAGCCGCAAAGCGAACGAAGAGGCGAAGGCGCGGCTGGCGACGGCGAACGGACCCTCGAGAAGGCCAAGGCCGAGGAGGCCGCCGCGCGGGAACGGCTCGGCGAGAGGGAGGCGTCGCGACAGCGGCTGGAGGAGGAGCGCGGCGCGAGCCTGCAACGGCTCACGGCGTTGCAGGACGAGATCCATGCCGTCACCGAGTCCGACGATCCGGCCGCCGAGGCCGCGGCCCTGGAGGAGCGGATCGGGGAGCTCGAAGCCAGCCTCAAGGCAGCCCCGAGGAGGCGGCGACCTCCCAGAACCGGCTGATGACCGCCCAGGAGGCGCAGCGGCTCACGGCCGAAGCCGCCGAAGCGGCCCTTCAGGACGCCGCTCAGAGGACGGAGAGCCGGGACGGGGAGACCGCCGCGCCGGCTTCGACGACGAGGCCGCCGTCCGCGAGGCCCTCCTCGACGAGGCCACCGCCACCGGGCTGAGGGTGCAGGTCTACAAGTACGTGCAGGAGCTCCATGCGGCGGAGGAGCGCGCCGCGGCGCTCGGGCCGAGCTGGGGGAGGAGCGGGTGTCCGACGAGCAGCTGGCGGCCGCCGAGACGCTCGCGGCGGACATCACCACCGAGGTGGAGACCGCGCTCGGCCAGGAAAAGAGGCTCGAGGAGCAGATCGGACGCCTGAAGCAGCGGCTCGAGCGCTCGAAAGAGCTGCGCAAGGAGCTGGACGCCGAGGAGGCGGATCTGCGCGTGTACGACCTCCTGGCCGGCGACCTGCGGAGCGACAAGTTCCAGGCGTACGTCCTTCAGGAAGTGTTCACCGAGCTCGTGAAGGGCGCCTCGGCCCGGCTGATGATGTTGACCGGGGAGCGTTACTCCCTGCAATTCAACGACGACGAGATCCGGGTCGTCGATCACGACAACGCCGACGAAACGCGGATCAGCGACACGCTCAGCGGCGGAGAAACCTTTCTGACCTCGCTGGCTCTCGCCCTGGAGCTCAGCGATCAGGTCCAGCGCGCCGTCGGCGCGGTGCACCTCGACAGCCTGTTCATCGACGAGGGTTTCGGCACCCTCGATCCCGACACTCTCGCGCTGGTCTCCGAGACCCTCCAGGGGCTGCGGGTGGGGGCCGGATGGTCGGCATCATCACCCACATCCCGGAGCTGCGGGACGAATTCGCACAGCAGGTGATCGTGACCAAGCGCCAGGGCTTCTCGACGGTCGAGGTGCGTAGCGCTTCTGAGGGGTGGGTGCTGGAACGGCGTGATTCAGCTGCCAGGAGAGACGCCTTGAGCGGTCGAATTGACGGGCACAAGCAATTGGCGTAAAATTACAAGCCTCGCAGAATGAGCAAGATGTATGGAGCGGTAGTCTTAGGTTCAGAGCTTCCAGGAGACAGCGGAGTGGAAAGGGGGGGGGCCCCCCCCCCCCCCCCCCCCCCCCCCCCCCCCCCCCCCCCCCCCCCCCCCCCCCCCCCCCCCCCCCCATCAGAGCGCCAGTTCTCACAGGAACCCCCCGAAATTCTCGAAGGGACGCCCCCCCCCCCCCCCCCCCCCCCCCCCCCCCCCCCCCCCCCCCCCCCCCCCCCCCCCCACCGGTATTCCGTCGCTTGCACCCGGGTTCCGTTTTCCAGACCCCTCTGGATTTCGTACTACCTTTTTTTAGGAGGGCCAGTCGCTGGTTCCCGATTTCTTCTTCTTCTCCCCGCCGACTTTCCCACGGTAAGCTGCAGGGGATCAGGTCATCGCCGCGCTGGAAGAGGCTAAGTGAAGCCGTTTCTCGCGCATGCGCGTATCTGCGTTGACGAGTGCCTTCCGGAGGGTTCTTGTAGAGCTTCCCGGTCACGAGGTGCTCACAGCGCGGGAAGCTGGGCTCGTTTTTCCAGTGCAAGAAGGACGGCGACCTCTCCCCTGCACGGCTGCTTCGGGCCGTTTCGATGCTTTTATCACGATGGATCGAAGCCTTCAATGGATGCGAGAGCCAGCGGGTGAGCGCCTTCTATCTTTCGTGAGTCGTAATAATCCGCGGCCCGCGCCTCAAACAGCTTACTTGTCCATTCGACTCGCCACATTCCAGATCTTCTTCGTCTTCTTCTCATTGTCAGTCCCGGTCAAGTCGTTCGCGTGGGTTCCCCCCCCCCCCCCCCCCCGCTTTAGGAGCTTCCTCCTCTTTGAAGGTATTCCTCTCCTCCACCGCGCAGGATCTGGTCACCCACCGTTTCAGTGGCCGATGACACGATTCTGCGTCTTCTCTCCTTCTCTTAGGAAGCCCGTTGGCCATGGAACGGGTCCGCTCGCTGTCCCCCCGGTGAGCCGGTGGCCGGAGTGCGAACGCAAGGCCGCGCGAGAGCGACGTCGTTCTATGCATCCGTGGCGCACCGGTACGGTTTCGTCTCCGGAGAAAGGCCGGGGGAGCATCCCCGCCCGGCCGCGAGGTGGTAGGGCGGAGCGAAGGAAGCAGGCCGGGGCGGGCGGTACCCCCGGGAAGACGGGCGGTGGCCGCAGCCCTGCGTCGTTCGGGTTTATATGAATTTTTTTCTGCGGGGAGTTAGCCAACGTGCTCGTCTGGTCGTTCTACGATTGAGGCCCGCGTCCGATGCCGTTCCTGCGGGAATGTAACCAGCTCTTTCTCGTTGCGAAGAGGAGAGGCCCCGCGGGCGGGCTGTCTTGAGCGCCTCGAACGTCGACTGCGCGTATGGGCGTCCTCACCTGATCGTTCTCTGTCGACGGGGTCTTGGGAGGGGTGAAGTTGAGAGGCGAGTGGCGACTCTGGCGTCTGGGTTACAGGCTCCTGGGCCGGAAAGGGTGCCGGCGTCGAAGCCGAAGCATCCAGCGCAACAGGCTGCGAATCCAGGGGGGGCAGCGGTCGGGACATATCCAGGCTCCTTGTCTTCAGCTCAGAACGGCTCGCGCCTCCTCCGGACGGCGGAGGAGGTGCTGGTCGGAATGGATCGATTCAAGGACGTCGGCGACAGTATCGGCCTCCGCATCCGCGCTCGCCCAGGCGCGGCGCAAATCCACGGTTCGCGAGGCAGGCCCGAAGGATGCGTAGCGCGCTCTCCCGCTCTGCTCCAATCTGCTGGCGAGCCTTATCCCGAGCAGTCTCCTGGTTCTTCTTCGCCATGTAGAACAGGCCGCCAGCCACGGCCAGCAGAAGGAGGCCGAACAGCCAGCTCCCTTGAGCAGGGCCACGACCCCGAACAGCGCGCCGATGATCGCGAAGATGAAGGGGGCTCCCAGGCCCACGGCCTGGATAGCCTGGTCCAGTTGGCGCTGGTAATCAGACTCCAGGCTCGTCACCAACTCCTCCTCGTTGACACCGTCCTGCTCTTCCGCTCCAGGAGCCGTTCGCAAGGTCGATCTCCGCGGGCTCGGCGGAACGGTCCCGCGCGACGAGGTCGCGGTGGCCCATGAGGACCCACTCCTTGGAGACGGCGACGGCGTAGCGCTGGGTGGCCCGGCTCGCCGGTGAGGCCTCCGGGTGCATGGCGGCATTCGTGAGGAGGGCCGAGAAGGGCATGGTCTCGGCGAATGCTTCGTCCTTGGCCGTGATCCCGCGGCTCGTGGCCTCGCGGTTCCCCTGCTCCTGCACGATCGCTCGAGCAGGCGGTCTTCCTTGCGCAGCGGCAGTTCCTCGTCGTCGAAGTGGGTGACCAGGGAGTCCAGGAGTGGTCGACCGCGGTTTCCAACCGCGGCAAAACCGGGATCTCGCCCTCGACCAGCTCACGGAAGTAATTGGCGACCTGGCCATTGCGCCGCGCCGCGGCGAGAGCCGATTCCGCCGCGGGCAGGTCGGGCTGTGCCGGCGCAGGGTCGAGAACTCGGCGGCCCCGACCTTGCGCGTGCGGGGGTCAAGGGCTGCGGACCACGGCGGCGCTTTCCGTAGCGGAAGCTCCTCGGCCTGTTCGAGCTCCTGGATCCTTCCCGAGCTGACCCGGAGGCAGAACTCCTGGGCCGTGCATCCCGAAGACGCCGTTCGACAGAGCTTCGAGCTTGACGATCACCTCGCGGTCGAGCGCCTGCGGGTTCTGGAGCAGGAAATAGCGTTCGAGCCAATGGAGCAGGGCACGCGTGCGCTTCGCGCGTCGGCAGATCAGCGCAAAGAAGAGGGCCGTCTTGTTGCCGTCGCGATTCAGAGCCTCCCCGAGGGCACGCTCGGCCAGAGGCTGGTTGTCGGTAATCCAGGCGATGAGGGCGACCAGGGAAGGCGCGAGCCAGTAGCGCGGTGCTGGCAGCATGAGCTCTTCCGTTGCGGTATGCATGGTCTCCTGGCGCACGATCGCCACGTCTGTGGCCTGCAGGATGCCCGTCCACCCGCCGGCGGACATCGGAGTAGTGGCCGAATCGCTGATCGGCTCCCGCTCGACCTTGACCAGCCGGGTCTCGGCGAGCTGCAGCTCCGTACGCGGAGCGTCGGCCAGTGACCTAGGCGACAAACTCCTGGTAGAGTTGCTCCAGCCGCCTCCGGGTCTCCTCTCCCTGCTGCGTGACCACGAGGACCCGTTGCCCGGCCATCCTCGTCGTTCACCACCTCGAGCCCTCGGATCACGGGTGACAGGTCGACGGAAATCGTTTGGCTCATGCGGGACCTCCAATCCAGGCGACGGCGCCATTCGGGCTCACGACCCGACAGCCGTTTGCATAGACCTCGACGAAAGCGTACGAAGGGTGAAGCGCGAGGGCGCGGGCGCCCTCGAACGGCGCCGGCATGGGGCGGAACGTTTCGTAGTGTTCGACGATCTCGCCTCCCAGGTCGCAGACGTGAACCTGATAAGGAGGGCTTCCGAGATGGCAGGTGGACACAATTCCGATGGCGCTGGTCGAGGGTGAGGTGGCGGGAACTCCCGGCTGATCTCTTCGAGGAGAGTTTAGGGCTTCCCGATCGTTTACGTGGGTGCCGGCATCCAGGCGCCGGATGGCTTCAAGATACCCTGCCGAGCGCTTACGACGGAGCCGTGATTCGAGCTGAACCCGCGTGGCCGGGGAGGATTGCTGTATCGAGGTTCCGGCTCGCGACTGGACGGCGGGCTGAGAGCCTTGCAGGATGCGTCTTGTCATGGTTCAAGTCATTCCATTGACGTTCTTACAGATAGACACAAAGGCCAGGAAATTGTTTACGGCCGATCGATCTTCGACTCAGGCAGCCGGAAACCTGCGCGGCACCCGGTAATCAGGGCCTGCCCAGCCCCGCGGGGGGGAATAGGTGCCACCCTCGCGGACATCGGTGCCTCCTCCCAGAAGAACGCGAGAAGAAATCCAGGGAAGTGTCATCGGCGTACGAGTTAGGTCGAAGAGAACCCGAAGAATCAGAATCAGGGAGGAATCAGGTGCGCGGAAGGACTACGTGCCACGTCCTTGGATAGCAGTAGCCGTCGACCTTGCGGCCGGCCAGCAAGTCGATTTCGCGATCAAGCCCACGGAGTCACGGAAGTACAGGATCGAAACGAAGGTGCGTCAGATACGCGGCTCGTGTTATTCGAGGATATCAACGGTGAGCCTCGATTCCTGGCCGGCGACGACGAAAGCGGTGAAGACGGTAACGCGAGTGTCGCCTACAAGCTCTTCCAAGGTCGGAGTTACATCGCCCGACTTCGTTTGTACTATCCAGGCCAGTCTGAAGACGTCGCTGATGCATTCGTAGTGCGCCTGAGGCTACCGCAGCGAACGAACGTCACCGATGAGATGGCGCGCCATCTGCGCGAGAAATTTCGGGAGTCATGGCTCGGGCTCGCCCGGTCTCCAGACCCTCCAGGGGCTGCGGGTGGGGGCCGGATGGTCGGTTCCCGGAACTGCGGGACGAATTCGCCCAGCAGGTGATAGTGACCAAGCACCAGGGCTTCTCGACCGGTCGAGGTGCGCGGGGCCTCTGAGGGGTAGATGCCGGAGACCGCGTGAGTCCGAGAGGAAGCTACGGTGCTTCCAGAAAGGGACGTTTCGGGGTACATTTGGGTCATGCAAGTCGCAACCGGAACCGTCGTCAATGGGAAAATCGTCGTGGAAGGTGTCTCTCTCACCGAGGGAGCGGTCGTCGCAGTTGTCACTCGCGGCGCTGACGAGAGCTTCTCTCTCCACGGAAACGCAGAGAACGAGCTCCTGGCGGCCATGGCCGAGATCGAGCGGGGTGAGTACGTTACTCTCGAAGGTTTGCTGCAGTCGTTGCCGAAGCACGGCTGAGCATGCCACTTCAGATCAAGATTTCCTCACGCGCAGCAAGTCAAGTTCGCAAGGCGGCCGAGTGGTGGGCGCAGAATCGCCCTGCCGCTCCCGGGGCGATCGGCGCGGATTTCGGTGAAGCCGTCGCCCTTCTGGCCGAGCAGCCGGGGATCGGAGCCAAGTATGAAGGCACGCGGGCTCCGGGCGTCCGGCGCCTCTTTCTCGGTCGTGTCGGGTGCTTCATCTACTACAAGGCTGAAAACGGAACTCTTCATGTGCTTGCGTTGTGGCATGCGAGCCGCGAGCACCAGCCGGTGTTTGAGTGAGCTGAACCCGTCCCGAGAAGCACCGCTCCAGGCGAGGTTCCACGCTCTTGGTTGAGCCGCTGACCGAGGGGTAAGCGCTGGAGACGGCGTGAGTCTTGGGCTCAGGCTCCACGTTGCCCAAGCACCCGGAGATTCAGGCCGTGGAACTGACGAAATGCCGCATCCGTCGTCACCATCGAAAATCGACCTGCCAGAGCGAAGGCGGCGAGATAAGCATCCATCCAGAGCTTTGGTGAGGCGGTCCCACGCACTGCAAGGAGGGCAGGATGAGCGAGCGCTGGTGGTCGCAGCCGGGGAAGAATTCCGCGTCCAAAGACCTCGCGCCGTACCTTTCACGGCTCGACGCCATCAATGCCCAGGAGCCGGAGCTGCGCCGGCTCGGCGATGGCGAGCTGAGCGAGCGGGCGCGGACCCTGCGCCGGCGGGCCCAGAGCGGCAAGGCGCTCGGCGCGCTCCTCCCGGAATCCTATGCCCTGGTGCGCGAGACGGCCCGGCGCGTACTGGGCGAGCGGCCTTATGAAGTGCAGGTCCTGGCCGGCATCGCCATGCATGAGGGCAAGCTGGTGGAGATGCAGACCGGTGAGGGCAAGACCCTGGCGGCTGTGGCGCCCGTCGTGCTCCATGCCTTTACGGGCCGTGGAGTGCACGTGCTCACCTACAACGACTATCTGGCCCGGCGCGACGCCGGCTGGATGGGGTCGGTGTACCAGCGGCTCGGGCTCACCGCCGGCTGCGTGCAAGAGGGGCTCTCGCCGGCAGCGCGGCAACGGGCCTATGGCTGTGACGTCACATATGTCACGGTGAAAGAGGCCGGGTTCGATCACCTGCGGGACGGCCTGTGCCTCGAAAAATCCGCCCAGGTCCACCGGCCGTTTCATCTCGCCCTGGTGGACGAGGCCGATTCGCTCCTGATCGACGAGGCGCGCATCCCGCTGGTGATTGCCGGCAAGATCGACGAGCCGGAGATGGATCTCCCGCGTCTGGCCGAAGTCGCCGGCCGGCTGGAGCGGGGCGTCGATTTCGATCTGGATGAATACGCCCGCAACGTTTTCCTCACCGACCGCGGCGCGGAGCGGGCGGAGGCGCTACTGCGCTGTACAAATCTTTTTGCCGCTGAGAACGTGCGTCTCCTCGCCGAGCTGCGCAACGCCCTGCACGCCAGGGTGCTGTTGCGCCGCGATGTCGACTACATCGTGCGCGACGGCCGCGTCGAGCTGGTGGACGAGCTGACCGGCCGGGTGGCCGAGGACCGCCTCTGGCCCGACGGCCTGCAAGCCTCTCTCGAAGCCAAGGAGGGAGTGCTCCAGCAGCCGGAGGGCAGGATCCTCGATTCGCTCACGATCCAGCTCTTCCTCAAGAAATATCCCCGGCTCTGTGGCATGACGGGTACGGCGCGGCCCGCGGCCCATGAGCTGGCCGAGGTCTACGGGCTCGACGTGCTCACGGTGCCGACCCACCGGCCGCTGATCCGCATCGATCATCCCGACTTGCTTTTCGGCAGCCGCGAGGCGAAGCGGCAGGCCCTGCTGGAGGAGATCGCCAGCGTCCATGCGACCGGCCGGCCCCTTCTGGTGGGCACCGGCAGTGTCGAGGAGTCGGAGCGCCTGGCCGCCGATCTTGGCCAGGCCGGGATCGCCTGCCGGGTGCTCAACGCCAGGAACGACGCCGAGGAGGCTGAGATCGTAGCGGAGGCCGGAGCGCCTGGAGCGGTGACGATCTCCACCAACATGGCGGGACGGGGCACCGACATCCGGCTCGGCGGCTCGGGTGAGCGGCGCCGTGAGGAGGTGGTGGCCCTCGGCGGCCTCTACGTGATCGGCACCCATCGCCATGAGAGCCGTCGCATCGACGATCAGTTGCGAGGGCGGGCCGGCCGCCAGGGAGATCCCGGCAGCTCCCGTTTCTTCATCAGCCTCGAAGACGATCTCATGCAGCGCTACGGCATTGAGAGGTTGCTGCCGGCGAGCTTCTTCCAGCAGCCCGCGGCCGGTCATCCAGTGGCGCAGCGCGAGGTGGCGCGGGTCCAGCGCATCGCCGAAGGGCAGTATGCGGACCTCCGCAAACGGCTGCTCGCCACTTCCTGGGTGCTCGAGCGCCAGCGGTCTGTGCTGCAGGAGTGGCGGCAGGAGGTCCTGGAGGGCCGAAACGAGGGCCTGCTGGCGGAGAAGAGCCCGCGGTGGCGACAACTCCTCGACGCCCATGACGAGGCCGTCCTGGGCGCCATCGAGCGGCGCATCACCCTGATCACCCTCGACCGCTGCTGGAGCCAGCATCTCACCGACATGCAGGCCCTGCGCGACGAGATCCACCTCGTCCAACTCGACGGGCGGGACCCCTTCGCCGAGTTCTGCCGGACGGCTGGAGCCGCGTTTACAGTCCTCCAGGAATGGATCGAAGAGAGCATTGTCGAGACTTTCGAACGCGTCAGGATCACGGCCGGCGAGGTCGATTGGGAGAGCGAGGGTCTGCTCGGTCCCTCGTCCACCTGGACCTATCTCGTCAACGACAAGGTTTTCGGCAACAATGCTTTCCACACCCTCTCCGTGCGAGCCTCCTTCGGCCTGTGGGCGGCGCTGGTCTGCTGGCCGCTCCTGCTCGCCTGGGGAGCGGCGAAGCACTGGCGGAGGTGGCGAGAGCGGCGGGTGGAGCGTGAGACGAATATCTCTAAGCGACCGGGGCGCTGAGGCAGCGCTGCAGCAGGCGAGCGTCTCCGAGCCGCTCCGCGTACGCAGCGAAGGCGGGGGTGGGGCCGCGCCAGCGCAGCTCGTCGATATCGCCGAAGAGGGGCGCGTCGGTCCGGAGCGTCGCCAGGTCCTTGAACCGCAGCGCCAGATCGCGGTCCCGCAAGACGTCGGGAGGGAAGCTCTCGAGGATGCCGTAGCGGTTGAGGAGCTGTGCCGCCGTCTTGGGACCGATTCCGGGAATGCCTGGATAGCCATCCGCGGCGTCGCCGACGAGAGCGAGAAAATCGGGGATCAGGACGGGCGCGACCCCGAACTTCTCGCGGACTCCTTCCGCGGTGAAGATCTTGTTCCCTCGGCGGTCGACCTGCACCACCCGGTCCTCGCGGACGCACTGCGCCAGATCCTTGTCAGGTGTCCAGATGCAGACCTTCCGCACTCTTTCGTCGGCCGCGGCGATACGGGCGGCGGAGGCGAGCGCGTCGTCCGCCTCGAGCTCGACCATCGGCCAGACGGCGACGCCCATGGCGGCGAGGGCCTCTTCCAGCGGGTGGAACTGCGCGAGGAGCGCGCGCTCGACTCCCTGCGCCGTCTTGTAGCCGGGCCAGAGACGGTTCCGGAAGGACTCGATGACGTGGTCGGTCGCCACGCCGAGGTGCGTCGCCCCCTTCTCGATCATTTCCAACACCGTATGCAGCACGCCGGTCACGGCCCCGAACGGCGCATTTTCCGTCACGGCCCTTTTCGAAGCGGCGCCGGCCGTAGTAATGGCGGAACAGCTCGTACGTGCCGTCGAGGAGATGAACCATCATGGGTGGAACCTTGCTCTTCAGTTGGCCGAAGGCCCCTTCCGCAACTCCACCCGCCCGAGCTTCTCGGGGTTCTTCTTCAGCTCCCGGATCAGCCGCAGGCCGAGCTTCTTCTGCAACTCCCGGCGCTCGGAGGAGCCGGGGAGCTTGCTGGCGTCGATCCAGCCGCCGGCGATCATGCCGTGGCCTCCCCCCTTGCCGCGGCGGCCGATGATGCGGCGCATCAGGCCGCCGGCGTCGGCGCGCGGGTTGGTGGTGCGGATCGAGAGGTAGAGGCGGTCGCCGTAGTAGCCGGTGACCAGCGACCAGGTCTTCCCCTCCAGGCGCAGCAGCAGGTCGGCGATCTCCGGCACGATGTCCGGCTGCTCGATCGGCCCGAGATGGCTGAGGATCAGCGAGTCGACCGCCTCCAGGTTCTCCAGCGCGTCGTGCAGGTTGCCGAAGTAGGTGAGCGGCAGCCGCGGGCTCTGGATGCGGGCCAGCAGGCGGTGGTTGGCCTGCGGGAAGAAGAGGTCGTGGATCGTCTTGTCCGGCCCCACGTGCTCGCGGGCGAAGTCGAGCGTCTCCGAGCGGATGGCGTAGATCAGCGCCGTCGCCAGCGCGTGGGTGGGCTTGACCTCCGCCGCCAGCATGTACTCGGCCAGCATGGTGGCGGTCGCGCCGTACTTCGGCCGCACGTCGAAGAAGGGGCCGCCCTGCGTGTTCGCCCGCAGCGGGTGGTGGTCGATCACGATGTCGGGGATCGTCCGCGACGGGAGCTGGTTGTTGCCGCTCCGCGGCTGGGTGTCGACCAGCGCGAAGTGCTTGTAGTTCTTCAGGCTCAGATGCCGGATGTGGCTGAACTGGAGATGCAGGCTCTTGACCATCTCCCGGTTCTCGGCGCGGCCGATGATGCCGCCGTACGCCACCGTGACGTTCTGGTGCAGGGCCTGCCGGAGGACCCGCGCCAGGATCTGGGCCGAGGCGAGCGCGTCCGGGTCGGGGTTGTCGTGGGTGAGCACGAGCCAGCGCCCCTTGGTCTCGCGGCGGACCATCTCCGTCAGAGCGGCGAAGCGCTCGCGGGTGGTGTCGGTGATCATGAGGGGCCGATTGTAACCGCTGTGACCGCGAAGGCCACGCGGACGCGCGTCAGGGGCGCCAGCCCAGCGAGTTGGCGAAGTCGTCGCGCGCCGTCCGCAGCGCCGCGATGTCCTGGCCGGCCGCGGCGGCGCGGGCGATGAATTCGTCGAGCCGCTGCAGGTCCTCGAACACCTCGTAGCGGCCGGTCAGCTCCTCGGTGCCGTGGAACCTGCGCACCCAGACGTAGAGACGCGCCGGCCCGTCCTCACCCGCCGGGCTCATGGAGGCCTCGAACTTCACGTGGTCGTCGGTGGGCATTCGTTCCTCTTCGCGGCGTAGTGTACCCCACGATCTCCCATGCTATCCTTCGCCGGGCCGCCGGCCCCTCCGACATGATCCGCGAACTCTTCCACATCGGCTCGTTCTCGGTCAGCCCCTTCGGGCTGATGCTCGTCCTCGCCTTCCTCGCCAGCTATCTCCAGCTCCGCTGGGGGATGAAGCGGCTCGGCGTCGGCGACGAGGAGGACGCGAGCGCCCTGGTGTTCGCCGCCGGCGTCGGCGGCATCGTCGGCGCCAAGGTCTACTACGCGGTCCTCTTCCACGACTGGCACCTGCTCTTCGACCGCTCCGGCCTGGTCTGGTACGGCGGCTTCATCCTCGGCGCCCTCGGCGTGCTCTGGACGATGCGCCACCGGCGCCTCCCGGGCTGGCCGATGGCCGACATCGCCGCGCCGGCGCTCGCCATCGGCTACGGCGTCGGCCGCATCGGCTGCTTCCTGGTCGGGGACGACTACGGCCGGCCCACCGATCTCCCCTGGGGGGTCGCCTTCCCGGTGGGGCTCCCCGAGACCACCGCCGGCAACCTGCGCGAGCTGTTCCACGTGGCGATCCCCGCCTCGGTGCCGGACTCCACGCTGCTGCGCGTCCATCCGACCCAGCTCTACGAGACCGCCATGGCCGTCGCCATCTGGGGGATCGCGATGTGGATGTTCCGCCGCCGTCCGCGGCCCGGCACGATCGCCCTCACCGTGCTGGCGCTGCTCGCCGTCGAGCGCTTCCTGGTCGAGATCCTGCGCGCCAAGGACGACCGCTTCTTCGGCCCCTTGACGCTGGCGCAGGTGATCAGCCTCTCCGTGCTCGCCATCGTCGGCGTCTTCGCCTGGCTGCGCCGCGGCCGGCTCGCGCCGCGGACGGCATGACCCGCCGGCCCCCTCGCCTTCTCACGATCGCCGGCTCCGACTCCGGAGGCGGCGCCGGCATCCAGGCCGATCTCAAGACCTTCGCCGCCCACGGCGCCTACGGCATGAGCGTGATCGCCGCGCTCACCGCCCAGAACACCCGCGAGGTGCGCGCCGTCCACGAGGTGCCGGCCGGGATGGTGGCGGCGCAGATCGACGCCGTCCTCGAGGACATCGGCGCCGACGCGGTCAAGATCGGCATGCTGGCGAGCGCCGGGATCATCCGCGCCGTGGCGGACCGGCTCCGCGTCCACCTCGGCGGCAGCGGGATCCCCATCGTCCTCGATCCGGTGATGATCGCCAAGAGCGGCGACCGCCTGCTGCGCGAGGACGCCGTCGAGGCGCTCGAGGCCGATCTGCTGCCGCTCGCCACCGTGGTGACCCCCAATACCCCCGAGCTCGAAACGCTGACCGGCCTGCCCGCCGGCACCGAAGAGGAGCGGCTGCGGGCGGCCCAGGCGCTGGCGGCGCGCGGGCCGGCGGTGCTCGCCAAGGGGGGGCACGCCGAAGGGGAGGAGGTCGTCGATCTGCTGGTGGAGCGGGATGGACGGGTCCACCGCTTCGCCCATCCGCGGCTCCACACCCCCTCGACGCACGGCACCGGATGCACCCTCTCGTCGGCGATCGCCGCCCGCCTGGGAGCGGGGGAGGAGCTGCCGCGGGCGGTCGAGGGAGCGATCGCCTATTTGTCTGGCGCCATCGCCGCCGCGTATCCTTTAGGGAAAGGGGGCGGGCACGGCCCCGTGGACCATCTGTACCAACTGTGGCCCGCGCCCCGTGAGAGAGAGGGAGGAACCAAATGAATGAAACACTCGATCTGATCGTGGTGGGCGCCGGGCCGACCGGCATCGCCATCGGCGCCGAGGCGCGCCGCCAGGGGCTCTCGGTGCTGCTCGTCGACCGCGGCCCGCTGACCGCCGCCATCCAGGGCTATCCCACCTTCATGGAATTCTTCACCACCCGCGACCGGCTGGAGATCGCGAACGTCCCGTTCTCGATCCCCGACGCCAAGCCGACCCGCCGGCAGGCGCTCGCCTACTACCGCATGGTCGTGGAGCACTACGACATCCCGCTGGCCCTCTACGAGGACGTCCTCGAGGTGCGCCAAGGAAGGGGACGAGTTCGTCGTCCACACCCGGCGGATGCAGGGACCGCGCACCCTGCGCGCGCGCAGCGTCGCCCTCGCCACCGGCTACTTCTTCAACCCCCGCCGTCTGGGGGTGCCGGGCGAGGACCTGCCGTGGGTGGCCCACAACTACAAGGAGCCTTACCCGCACTTCGGGCAGGAGGTGGTGATCGTCGGCGCCGGCAACACCGCCGCCGAGGCGGCGCTCGACCTCTGGCGCAACGGCGTGCGGGTGACCCTGGTGCACCGGGGCCCGGCGCTGAAGGCGGGGGTCAAGTACTGGCTCAAGCCCGACATGGAGAACCGCATCGAGGAGGGGTCGATCCCGGCCCGCTTCAACACCGAGGTGCGGGCCTTCCTCCCCGAGGGGGGCGTCGAGCTGGCGACCCCGGAAGGCCCCGAGGTGCTGCCGGCCCAGGCCGCCTACGTCCTGATCGGCTACCAGCCGGACGCCGACTTCGAGCGCCGCTGCGGCGTCGAGGTCGACCCCGAGACGCTGATCCCGACCTTCGATCCCGGAGACCTGCGAGTCGAACGTCCCCGGCCTCTACGTCGCCGGCACCCTGCAGGCCGGCCGCTGGACCGACCGCATCTTCATCGAGAACTCCCGCGACAACGGCCCGAAGATCATCGCCCACCTGAAGAGCCGCCTGGCGGCCGTGCCGGCGATGCGGTAGGGGGAAGCCCGGGATTTCAATCCCGGGCCTGCTGCCCGTGGGTCCTCTCCATCACCTCCGTGCGGGCCTGCTTCCTGGCCGTATGGACGGCGCCATAGACGACGAAGATCGCCCCCAGCACAATGAGGGGGACGAGAGCGCTCGGCCGCACCCCGAAGTGGTGGCACAGGAAGACTGCCACGATGCACAGCAGGCCGGTCAGGATCATCTTCGCTCGCTTCAACCGCGCCCGCTGGAGGACGCCGGGGTCCTGGGCCATCCGCTCGACCCGCGGCTCCAGTCCGGGATCGTAGTAGCGGCCGCAGGAAGGGCAGGTCCCCGTCTCCAACGCCTGGTGCCATGCGCCTTCTTCTTCTTTCGTCAGGGTCCGTCCGCAGTATCGACACGACAACGTCTTCATAGCCAGATGTACGAAACCTCCTGAAGAGGGTTGCAAGCCCCTCCTGTGAAAACAACGCTCCGGCCCCGGGAAATCCCTCGGGATCCACCGCCGCTCTCCATGATAGAGTCGAGCCCCCAAACGAAGGTCAGATCGAAAGGCGGAGGCTCCCCTATGGCGAGAAGAGGCGGATTCAAGACGCAGGCTCCGAAACAGGCGACGCTCCTGATCTCCCTGGTCCTCTGGCTGGTCGGACTGCTGGCGGGACTGGGCGTGATCCACCTTCCCAACAACCTGGGGTTCTGGGCGCTCGTGGTCGCCGGGCTGCTGCTGATCCTCGGCTCGCTGCTCGACGGCCTCTGATCCCGCCGTGCCTCTCCGTTTCCGATGGCTGCGGCGGGCCGGCCGCGCCATCGCGCTCGGCGTCCTGCTCCTGGTGCTCGGGCCCGCGCTCTACGTCGCCCTGGCGCGTGACGCGCGGCCCGGCCTGACGCTGCCGCCGGTGCCGGGACCCGGCCCGTACCGGGTCTACGTGGCGGACTGGGGGTATCACACCGCGATCGTCGTCGAGCAGCCGCCGGGATGGCGGCTGGGACCTCCCGGCGAAGAGGGCGCCCCCTTTCTCGAGTTCGCCTGGGGGGACCGGCGCTACTACATGGAGTCCGACCTCCGGCCCCACGCCGTCTTCGCGACGCTCTTCCTGCCCACCCCCTCCGTGGTCTACCTCGACGGCCGGAGGACGCCGCTGCCGAAGGCCGGGCCCCGCGCCGCCTTCGTCCGCGCCGTCGATCCGGCGACGCTCCACGCCCTGCTCACGGAGCTGGAGCGTTCGATCGTGCACGCCCCGTCGGGTGAGCGCGCGGCGGCCTTCCCCTCCGCACCCGGATACGCCGGGCGGTTCTACCCGGCGTACGGCTCCTATCTATGGGCGGGGGACTGCAACTGGTGGACGGTCCAGCGCCTGCGCGGCGCCGGCCTCGCCGGGCGGGCGGCCGGCGTGGTGTTCTCCGGGCAGGTGGGCGGCCGGCTGCGGGGGTTCGCGCCGCCCTGAAGAGACGTTGCGACAAGCTGCCGCCAGGAGCTTCGCGGCAAGGCTCGGCACGTACTTCTACCGCTACGTTGCTTCATTTTTGCTTACGACGGGCCGTTTTGCCGCCAGACAAGAGGTTTTTTCCTTAAAAGACGGCGTTCCAAGGTCAGGATGCGTCATCTTGCCTTAGGTTGCTTCATATAAGGCGACGATGCGTCAAAATAATCTTACGTCGCTTCAAATTAGGGCTAATTGGTACGACACAAGAAAATTTGAAGTGACCCAAGAGAAGGACGCATCATCTAAGCTTACGTTGCTTCATCTAGCCTTGTGTTGCGCCATCGTAAGGTTACGTCGCTTCAAATATCATTACGTCGCATCAAATGGGGAGCTGTTGCTACAAACGGCGCTGAGTTGCATCGAGGCAGAGGCACATGCATCAGTTAGGGCTGTGCGGGGCGTCGGAGGCTTGCGTCGCGCCGGCTTGTCCCTCCGCGGACCGTCAGCTCCTTCGACGGCGTTCCTCTCTGTGCGATACTACAGGACGAGCCCTTTTCAGATCGGAGCCCTTGGATGCCTCCCGCCAGCCGGTGGAAGCCGCGATGAAATTGGGGGAGCAGACCCCGCCCGCGGTGGACGACAGCCCGCGCGGCGGGCCGGAGGAGATCGTGCGCGCGGTGCTCGACTTCCAGCGCGGAGCCGACCGCGAGAAGAACTTCGAGCTGCTCTTCCGCCGCTTCCGCCCGCGGATCGAGCGCTTCCTGGCATCGCGGGTTTTTTCTCCCGAGGAGCGGCTCGACCTAACCCAGATGACCTTCCTGCGGATCTATCAGGGATTGGAGGGATACCGGGGGGAAGGTTCGCTGGAGGGGTGGGTGCTGCGGATCGCCTTCAACGTCTACCGGAAGTGGCGCGACCGCCAGCCGGGAGGCCGGCAGGCGGTGCCGGAGATCCCTTTCGAGGGCTTGCCCGGAGCTCCGGAGCCGTCGCCGTCCGCGGCAGGCCCCATCGCCCTCCGCCACGGCCTCGCCGCTCGATCGCATCGTGCGCGAGGAGCGGCGCAAGGCCCTGCGGGAGGCGATCGGAGAGCTACCCCCCAAGCAGCGTCTGTGCATGGAGCTGCGCGTCTACCAGGAGCGCAGCATGCAGGAGATCGCCGTGGCCCTCCGGATCTCTCCGGAGACCGTCAAGGCCCACCTTTTCCAGGCACGCCAGCGGCTGTTGGACAAGCTGCAACACACATTCGGGACGATAGACTTCTAGGCGGGGGGTGAACACGTGGGAGAGAGCTCATCCGACTTTCGCGACACCCTCGTGGAGCTGATCGACGCGTCCCCGGAGCCGATGGACCACCCCTCTCCCGACCAATGGATCGCCTACCATCGCGGCGAGCTTGCCGCCGAGGAGGAGGCGCGTTTCCAGGAGCACCTGGTGCGCTGCCGCGACTGCTTCGACCTGGCGGCGGCCGCGGCGGAGTTCGCCCCGCCGGACGAGGAGCCGGGCGCCGGCCAGGAGGTGGACACGGCCGCGCTCTGGCGCCTGCTCCGCCCGCAGCTCGGCCCGCCTCCCGATCCGCCGCCCCAGAACGTCCGCGAGATCTCCGCCGGAGCGCGGCGGCGGCCGTCCCGGTGGTCTCGCCTGCCCACGGCCCTGGCCGCGTCGTTCTTCGTGGCGCTGATCGGACTGACCGCCTGGAACCTGCGGCTGCAGAGCGCTCTGGAAGTGCTGCGGGCGCCGAAGCCCGACATTGCCATCGTCGATTTCTCCGGCGGCGAGCGCCTTTCGACCTCCGGAGAGAAGACCCTGACCGCGTCCACCGGACCCTGGATCTTCGTGTTTCACCCCGCCGAGGAGCTTCCGGTCTACCGGCTGGCGCTCCACGACGCGGCGACCGGCAGAGCGCTGTGGTCCGTCCCAATGCGGTTGGACGAGGACCACGCCCTGAAGCTCCAGCTACCCGAGGGGCTCCGCCCGGGCCGTTATCGTCTGGAGCTGTCGGACGGCTCCGGCGGGGGAGCGGGGAAGCCGCTCGAGACGCAGCTTCTGCGCGTGACGGAGGCCGGCCGAGGAGAGTGAACGGGACGTACTTGCCGGCCAGAGGCTGTCCGCCCTTCCAGTTGGCTGAAGGGCAAGGCCCGGGCTCCTTTAGCCCATGGCAACGCCCTGGGTTATGGGGGCGGGGTGAGACGAGAAGATTGTCTGTCGGCCTCAACCCAGGGCGTTGCCCTGGGCTCAAGGAGGGCGGCCCGTTGGGCCTCAAACAAATTCCGGCTGGGTTCTGATTCGGGCTTTGGGTCTCGGCCTGCTCCTGCTCTTCGGCCTCGGTTGCCGCGGCAAGGAGAAGGCCGCGCCCGCCGTTCCCACCCCCGCCTGCGAGGGATCGCCGATCCTGCGGATCGCCGTCCAGCCGGGCGACTACCTCCACGCGGTGGCCGGCCAGGAGTCGCAAGACGTCGTTCTGACTCTTTTCGATCCTCACGGCCGGCAGATCCTGAAAGTCGACAGCCTCAACGCCCCGGGCACCTCTCCCCAGCCGCCCGAGGAGATTCATTGGTTGGCGGATGCCCCGGGCGAGCTGCGGATCGAGTTGACGCCCTCCGATTTTCGGGGGCCTTGCGGTCTCCGGCTGGCAGAACATCGGCGGGCCACCGCGGCGGACCGCCGGCGGGCGGCGGCGGAGGCGGAGCTGGCCCGCGGCCACGCGCTGCGCCGGACCCAAAAACCGGAGGCGTGCCGCGCCGGCATCGCCCCCTACGAGCGCGCGGAACGCGGCTTCGCGGACCTCGGCCTGCCGCGGCGCCGGGCCGAGGCCCTCCTCGGCCTGGGCCTGCTCCAGCGCGACTGCCTGCACGAGGACGAAGCGGCCCTCCAGACGTTCACTCGGGCCGAGCCTCTGTTCGCCGGCGACCCTGCTTTCGAGGCCACGGTCCGGCAGCACCTCGGGGAGATCCGCGACGCCCTCGGCGACCTCGAAGGCGCCGTCGGCGAGTACCGAGCGGGCCTGGAGTTGCGCCGGCGGCTCGGCGACCGTACCGTCGAGGCCGTGATCTCCAACGACCTGGGAGTCGCGCTTCACCGGCGTGGGCACTACGACGAGGCGGCTGACCTCTTCGACCGCGCGCTCGCTCTCTGGCAGCCCGGACGATGATCCCGACAAACGGGCCAACATCCTGCTCAACCGCGGGCAACTCGACCGCGATCTGGGAGAGCCGGACCAGGCCCGCGAGCGGTTCAGCGAGGCGCTCGGACTCTTCCGCGAAGCGAAGGATCGCGCCAAAGAGGCCGCCACCCTGAATGCTCTGGGGCTCCTCGCCCTGGACGCGGGACGCCCCGGCGCGGCCCTGGAGCCTCTTCAGGGTGCCCTGGCGTTGCGCCCGCCCGGGAGTCGCGGGCGGGCCGTCACGTTGACGACGCTCGGCGTGGTTTATCGCCAGCTCAGCCGGCAGGAGGACGCCCGCCGGGCCTTTACGGAGGCCTTGCCAATTTTCCAGAGCCTCGGCGATTCCCGCGAGCAGGCCAGTTGCCTCGGCAATCTAGGCCGGCTGGAGGTGGCCGCCGGCCGCGATGCGGCCGCGCTCGAGGATTTCGACCGCGCTCTCGGGTTCTATCGGACGCTCGCCGATTCGCCCGATATGGCCTGGGTCCTCGAGGGAAAGGCCCGGGTTCTGCGCCGCCGCGGCGATCTCGAAGCGGCTCGCGGGCTCATGGAAGAAGCCCTCGCGGCGGTCGAGCGGCACCGCTTCAGCCAGGCGAGCTACACCACTCGCGCGGCCTTCTTTTCCACTCAGCAGGACCGCTACGACTTCCTGATCGAACTGCTGATGGAGCAGCACCGTGCCGGCGCGGCACTGGAAGTCAACGAGAGGTTGCTGGCGCGCTCGCTGATCGACGGGCTGGCCGCCAGCGGTACGGACCTTCGCCACGGCGGAGCCGCTCCGGAGCTCCGTGCCCACGAGCGGGAGATCGAGAAGGAGATCGACGTCCTCGTCTCCCGTCAGACCCACCTGAGCCAGGACGCTGTCCCCCCGGAGCAGTTGCGGCCTGTCGAGGCGGAGCTCGGGCGCCGCTGGGCCGAGCTCGACCGGGTGCGGGCCGGGCTGCGCGCCAGCGATCCCCGCTACGCCGCCCTGACCCAGCCGCGGCCCTGGAGCGCCGCCGAGATCCAGCGCGGGCTGCTCGACCGCGACACCCTGCTGCTGGAGTACCGGCTGGGGGAGAAGCGGAGCTTCCTTTGGGCCGTCACTCCCGATTCCTTGAAGAGCTTCGAGCTCCCCGGGCGCGCCGAGATCGAGAGCGTGACGGGCGTGGCCTGCGATTTCCTCGCCCGCAGCCGCAACCGCACGGTCGAGATCTCCGCCCAACGCCCGCTCGCCGAGCTGAGCCGGCTGCTCCTCGGGCCGGTCGCCTCCCTGCTGCCGGGCAAGCGCCTGCTGGTGGTGGGCGACGGCATCCTCCAGCGCCTGCCCTTCGCCGCTTTGCCGGAGCCGAGCTTTCAGGGGATCGAACCCAGCGAGCCGCTGGTCGCCCGCCACGAGATCGTCGCCCTGCCGTCGATGTCGGTGTTGGGAGTGCTACGCCGCGAGATCGCCGGCCGGGCGCCGGCGCCGAAGACTCTGTGGGTTCTGGCCGCCCCCGACTTCAACGGTCGATTTCCGCCGCTGTTGTACGCCGGCCAGGAGGCTGAGGCGATCCTGGCGCTCGCGCCCGCTTCCGAACCGCTCCGAGGTCCTGGGCCGGGATGCGAGCCGCGCGGCGGTCCTCGAGCAGCGACTTGCGGAACTACCGTTTCCTGCACTTCGCCACCCATGGCTCCTTCGCCGCCACCGATCCGGGCGGCGGCCAGCTGGTGCTCGCCCAGATCGATCCGCGTGGCCAGCCGGAGCCGAACGGCTTCCTCCACCTCGCCGACATCTACGAGCTGGACCTGCGGGCCGACCTCGTGGTGCTGAGCGCCTGCCAGTCGGCCCTGGGACGCGAGGTGCGGGGGGAGGGGATGATGGGGATGACCCGGGGGTTCTTCTACGCCGGTGCCGAGCGCGTGCTGGTGAGCCTGTGGAACGTCAACGACCAGGTGACCGTCGAGCTGATGCGGCGTCTCTACCACGGGATGCTGGCCGAGGGTCTCTCTCCCGCCGCGGCGTTGCGGGCGGCCCAGGACGCGATCCGGCGCCAGAAGCGCTGGCGGGCCCCCTACTACTGGGCCGGCTTCACGCTCCAGGGGGAGTGGCGGGGAGAGCGCCCCCGCTGACGCGGAGGGGCTCGCCAGAGAAAACTCCGCGAGCCCTCTCCACGGTATTTTACCGTCATCAGGCGAGGGAAGAGTCGGACGAGTAGACGGCCGGCGGCTTGTTGTCCTTTCCGGACGGGTCGGTGATCGTACCGTTCCCCGAGGACGCCACCTCGATGGGATCGCCCGGATTCAGGAAGGGGACGGGATCGGCCTCACCGGCCTTGGAGGGAGAAGCTTGCGGTTGGTGGGATTATTGCCGGAATTGTTGCTGAGCATCGTGTTCTCCTTTGGGTTGGTGTGAAAACCCGACAACCTGATAGATCTCCGGTCGCCGGGAAGGTTTAGTCAGTTTTCAGTGGCTCCGCCCTCGAGAGCGAACAGCCGGCCGTCGGTGGCGCGGAGATAGAGCACCGGCGTGCCCCATTCCGGGTTGTGCTCGGCGGCGAGCGCCCGGCGCACCTCGCCGACGCAGGCGTCGACCGGCAGGCCGGCGGCGAGCCCCTGATAGAACTTTTCGGCGAAGCCGCAGGCCGTCTCGTCCATCACCTCCGACTGCATGGCGATCACCGCCGGCACGCCGCGCTGGACGAGCACCTGGGCGGTGCCGGCGAAAGTGTCCTCGTTCGAGGCGCGGGCGCCGTTGCAGGCGTTGAGCACGGCCAGGCGCAGCGACGGGTGGTCCTGGAGGAGGTAGGCGAGGGTGGGCCCGCCCATGGGAACGCCGTTGCCCGCCTCGTCCTCGAACACCAGCACGCCCTCTCCCCGCAGCTCGCTGAAGCCGCCATGGCCGACGAAATGGAGGATGTGGACCGGCGGGCCGTTGCGCAGCCGCGCCTCCAGGGCTTCGGGAGTGGGGCGCTCCAGTCGCTCGACCTCGATCAGGCCTTTGCGCTGGAGCGGCTCCAGGGCCGCGCGGAGCCGCCGCCACTCCTCGTCCGCCTCGGCGAGCTCCCGGTAGCCTTTCGGCGTCGAGATCACGGCCAGGATCCGCAGCGGCGGCTCGACCAGCAGCGTGCCGAGGCCCTCGCTCAGCTCCAGGTAGCGCACCACCGGCGTGCGGCCGGAGAGCGCCAGGAAGCCCCGGCCGTCGGCGTCGTACAGGTACTCCCAGGGCAGCCCCGCCAGTTGGGGGACGTCGTTGAGACGCAGGCGGATGCGCAGCCCGGGCCCGCCCTGGGCCTTGGCGAGACAGCCCTGGAAGGCCTTCAGCAGCTCGCCCTGGAAGACGGCGCGGAACAGCTCGTCCCCGGCCTGCTCCGCGCTGGCGCCGTCCGCGGCCTCGCCGGACCCTCCCCGGCGGGCGCCGCCTCCGGCGCTGAAGACCTCTCCACCCAGGAGAGCTGCGGGGAGGGCGAAGCACTCCGTGGCCTCGAAACCCGCGGCGCTGCTCCAGGCCTTGGCGCGATAGAGGCTTTCGGACTTCTGATCGATCCAGACGTCGAAGTCGAGATACCCCGGCGGGGCCTGTGGAGCCGCTGGGGCCTGCGGCGGCCGCGCCGGGATCATCAGCAGGCCCGTGATCGCCCCGGCGCTCGCCAGCATCAGGAAGTAGGAGAGCGTCATGACGAGCTGGACGATCCAGCGGTTCGTCCAGCAGGCCCCGATCTTTTCGGGAACGATGCCCATCTGCTGGATGCAACTGGCATTGTCGCCGGAGCACTCGCAGAGCCCCGACCGTGTCCAGCCCACGAGATAGGCGACGCTGCCACCGTTTCGACCTTCTCCATAATGGACCCGCTCCGAGAATTTCAGATACAGCCCGAGCCACAGGGTCGCGCCGAGCGCCAGAATGGCGAGGGCGATCCGCAGGCGCCACTTGCGGACGGCGTCCCTGGCCGTCTCGGCGAGGCCGCCGAAGTGCGTCCAGGCCACCAGAGCCGCCAGGCCGCTGGCGAGGGCGGAAAGCGGCACGAAGAGGTACCGCAGGGGCTCCAGCTCGCCGTCGAGCATCCTGCCGACGAGCAGCGCCAGGGCCAATCCCAGCCCCGCGCCGGCGGGAAAGGTCCAGCGGCGCTTCAACGGCGGCACTCTTTCTCGTTGGCGACGCCATGGCAGTACTGCTCGTTGAACCGGCAGCAGAAGAAGCCGCTGCCGTTGACCAGGTCCAGCCGCTCGCTCATGGCCACCGAGGTTCCAGCCGGTTTGGGATATTCGATCAATTCGGTCACCGCGCCCTTGGTCCAGGCTGCCCGGTAGACGTAGAGGCCGCGCACGACGTGGTCGTGCTTGCCGTCGGTCCGGATGATGGTGGGCGCCGCCGTGGACCCTTTGATCCTGCCCTGCGGCCAGAAGCTGAACGTGGCGTGCGGCGCCGTGCTGCCGACCCACAGCTTCACCTCGAGATCTTTGTGATCGGCGAGGAAGAAGATCCGGCCGACCACCTGGCCGACCTGGTCCAGAAGACTGTCGGTCTTCCCGGCGGTGACCGTGTCCTGCGGAGGAGGGGCGGCCTGCGGCGGGGCGGCGGTCTTCGGCTTGGCGGCCTTTGGCTTGATGGCCTTCGGCTTGGCGAGCGCCAGCAGCGGGAAGCCTCCGAGGCTGGCGACCACGGCGACGGCGCGGGGGGTGAAGAGGCCGGAGGGCAAAACGGCGGTCCTCTGGCCCGGCGCCATCGCGAGCTCCTCCTGGATGCGCCCGAGCTCATCGACCGACCAGGCGCGCAGAGGCTCCAGGTCCGACGGCTGGACCTTCTCGATGGCCTGGTCGAGATCCTCCCCGGTGCGGGCGATCAGGCCGGCCACCTCCTGGCGGAGATAGGCCGGCTTGCCGTCCGGACCCTGCACGGTTTGCAGCGCGCGCCGGTTCTTGTCGAATCGCTTTTGAACCTCCCCGATCTGTAGAGCGAGCGCTCCGGCCAGGATCTGGAAGGGATTCGCACGGGCCTTCGATCTCCCGAGACGAAAGGTGAACGTTTGACCGGCGGCGGGAAGGCCATCCGCGAGGAGGAGGCCGGTCAGCAGGACCGCGGCGGCCCGGATTGGAAAATCGATCAGTTTTCACGGTGCACCTCCTGGTTGGGTAAAGCGGCGACCCGCACCGCGGGATCGCCGACGATCGTGTAGTTGCGGGCGTCGTGGCTGGCGGTCCAGAGATCGGCGAGCAGCGCCTCGTCGGGCTGCTTGCCGAACCCCAGGGCCTCTATCTCGGTCGCCAAATCGGAGGCGAGCTCGGCGTACCGCTGGTTGAAGAACTCCATCGCCCAGCCCACCGGCTGCCCGTCGAGCAGGCGCCGGAGAGTGCTCTCGAAGGCGCTGATCTGCGGTCCGACGCCGGGCCAGACCAGGGAGAAGCCCCAGGCCCGATCGACGTGGCCGACGACCGCCAGCGCGCCGCCCCGCGGGTGGCTGAGCAGCCGCTGCGGCAGGCGGCCCAGGAAGGATCCGGGCGAGAGCTCCCGGCGCTCCCCCTGGCCGGCGCGGGTGAAGTCGTCCCATCGCGGCGTGCCGGCGCCGAAACAGGCGAAGCAGAAGGCGACGAGGCCGTGCACGTGAGCCTGCGCTCCCAGGTCCTCGGCCGCGAAGTAGTGCTCGCGGTCGATGCCGGCGGGACCCGGACCGGGCCAGTCCTGGCAGACCAGGGCCCCCTGCCGGCCTCTCTGATCGGGATCGCCGGCGGCGAAGCCCAGGCCGTGGCAGGCGGCGAAGAGGAACGCCGGCGCCTCGTCGAGCAGGCCGCCGAGCCGGCCGCGGGTCGCCTCCTCCCCGAGCACGGTCTCGACACTCCAGCCCGGCTGGTCGCGCCGCACCCCGGCCGCCACCGGCTGCGCCAGATGGGCGCTGAGCGACCGGGTCACCGGATCGCCCGGGTTGGCGGGGGCGAAGAAGCAGGCCCGCGGGCTCCGTCCGCTGCCGCCGGTCTCGGCCGCCACCACGCTCTCGGCGTAGCGGCGGTACTCCTCGATCGCGTCGAAATACAGGCGGCCGACGGCGTACTGGACGTCGAGCTGGTACTGGAACGAGAAGGGGATCGCCTCCGGGTCGCCGACCAGCAGGAGGTAGTAGGGCACCTTCTCCGGATCGGCCGGACCGGGGCCGGCGCCGTGGCGGGCGAGGAACGCGACTTTGGTATCCCCCTCGCGGTAGCCGTCGTCGCCCGCGAACTCGCGGAAGAAGCGCTCCTGCCGTTTTCCGGCCTGCGCCCGCCGGAGGTCGAGCAGCGGGGCGAGAGCCTCGCGCAAAGGCTCGGAGTCGGCCGAGCGGGCGAAGATCACGCCCCAGCCCGCCTCCTCGAGCTTGCCGGGATCGAGGCCCTCCTTGAGCCCCCGCCGCGCCTTGCCCTCGCCGCGGGCCACCCAGGCCTGGAGCTCGCGGACCCGCGCCCGGTCGACCGTGGCGCCGCGGGCGAAGTCGGCGAGCTGCCGCGGGGGCACCGGAGGCAGCAGATAAGTGCCCCGCCGGCCGTCGAGGCCGTTGAACCAGAGCAGCGGCTCTTCAGGGCAGCCCGGCAATCCCGTCGTCATCGAGATCCTCTTTTCCCTTTCACCGCGGCGAAGCGGCCATCGATCGTTCATCTGACCTAGATCCGCGCTCGCGAGGAGCGGTGTAGTGCGTGCGTACTCAAACTGGCGCGGCTTGGTTATGAATGTTACAGCAAAGTGATCAAAACATAGAAGATATGTCATGAGCATTACGGCATATCTGAATAACAACGCTCGTGCGGCCGGCACTAAACCGTCCGGGTGCCTCCGAGATCTATCCGCGTCAGGGCCACCGCGCCTCACACAAGGAGATAAATCGTGATGAAGACCGCGACCTGCATACTGATCTCGATCACGACCCTCACCGTGCTCTCCGCCGCACCCGCCTGGCCACAGCCTCAGGAGGGCATGACGGCTCAAGCCGCGACAGTTCAGGAGAGCCGTGCCGGCGCTCCGTCCGCGGAGGCGGCTGCCGCTTCCAACAGTAAAGGTTTGACCTGGAAGCTGCTCGCCACGAATTCGACGACCGGGACGATCGATGTCGGCTGTGCGACCGGATGCGACGCCTACCATGGCGACACCTCGTGCACGAAGGCCTTGCCCATCCTCTGCATCAAGAAGCCCGGACCGGGGTTTCCGCTTGAAGTTCCCGTGAGCGTGGACAACTCCAACCAGTACCACAAGTGGTCCGGAGG
>CAVXIG010000072.1:0-48946 GCA_963761645.1 uncultured Acidobacteriota bacterium | reverse complement strand
CGCCACGGCTCACCGACCGGCCCCGGTTCCGGGACCTCGCGTTCCACATGCTGCGGCGGGCGCTGGAGATGGCCCACTGGCACGTCCCTGGCGCGGCGGTGGACTGGGAGTTTTATCCCCTGCTCCAGCGGTGCGAGGAGGTCCGCGTCGCCGGCGCCGACCTGCGCTGGCTCGACTGGGAGCGCTGGAGCCAGCGCCAGAACGCCGCCATGAAGCTGGGCGGTATCGTGGGGTCCCTCACCCTGGAGGGGAACCTCGCGCCGTTCACCTCTCTGCTCCGCGCCGCCGAAGTGCTCCACGCCGGCAAGGAGGACGACCTTCGGCCTCGGCAAGGTCGAGGTGGATGGCGGCAGCCTCTTTGTTGAGGGGCCGAGAAGCCTCCTCTGAAGGCTGTCGGCTGTAAAAAACCGCCCCCCCGCCAAACCCCGAGGTGTGCAATCTGTTCCCTCCATGGGACTTTTAGCCCACATCCCCTTTCGTCCCGTGCAATTCCGCATTCGCGGGACCTTCATCCCGGAACATGAGACAAGTATTTTCCCTTGATCGGAACTTCATCCCTGGTGGACGTATCCGCCGGACTGTAATCCCATTGTGGAAAACGAATCTGAAACAGATTCGATGTTGACAAATGTGAATCCTAGTTCGACCATAGCAATCAGTTCCGGCCCAATGACGGTGCCGGATCGAAATCGAAACAGGAGATGAATCATGGCGAACGGAACGTCGGGAGAAACCCTCAGCGGGTGGCAGGAGCTGACCACCTCACTGGCCGCCAACTCGGGGGAGCTTCCCCATCTGGAGGGCCATCGCACACGGCTGGCGGAGCTGCTCAGGCAGGCCCAGGAGCTCGCCAACCAGCAGGCCGCCCTCACCGCCAGCAAGCAGGAGACCTCGAAGCAGCTCCAAGGCCTGATCAGCGAGGGGCGGAAGATCGCCACCTTCCTGCGGGTCGGCGTCAAGCAGCACTATGGCAACCGGGCCGAGAAGCTGATCGAGTTCAGGCTGCGCCCCTTCCGCAGCCGGTCTCGCCCCACGGAGCTCAAGCCGCCCACGACCGAGCCTCAGCCGCCGGCGACCACCCCCTCCACCCCTCCCGCCTCCAACTCCGGCCATTAAGCTCCCGCCCCCCGGGAGGCGTGCCTCGGGTACGCCTCCCTTTTCCATCTTCCCACCCAGGATTGCGGCGATCCTGACCGTACTCGCGGCGATCCTCGTCAGGGTTGCGGCGATCCTGAGCAGGATGCCGTCCATCCTGGCCAGGATCGCCGGAATCCTGAGGTCCCCGGCGGATTTCCAGGAAGGATCGCCGCGATCCTGGGCAGGATGCTCCCAATCCTGGGCAGGATCGCCGCGATCCTGACGAGGATCGCCGCAAGTACGGTCAGGATTGCCGCGACCCTGACGAGGATCACCGCAAGTACGGCCAGGAAGACCGCAACCCTGACCGGGATCGCCGCAATCCTGGCCAGGATCGCCGCGATCCTCGGATTCCCCCCTTCCCTGCCGCCTACGGCGGGGCTGCCGCTTTGCCCCGCCTCCCGAAGTTGCTAGCATGCCCGCCGCATGACTCTCGCCTCGATGCTCGCTCACCTTGTCGACTGGCGGGTCCGCGAGCGGGGCCGCTCCTATTTTCAGACGGAGCGGGTGCAGCTCACGGAGTGCGGGCCGGAGGCGGCGCGGGCGTCCGTCTCGGGGTCGGAGGAGTATCAGGTCTCCCTGACCCGCGAGGAGGCCAATCTCTGGGCCTTCTGCTCCTGCCCGTTCTTCGCCGGCGGCGAGACCTGCAAGCATGTCTGGGCGACGGTCCTCGCCGCGGACGCGCAGAAGGCGCTGCGCGGTCCCGACGGCGACCTGCCGCGCAAGCTCATGGTCCCGGGCTCGATCAAGGAGCGCTCGCAGCCGATCCCCATCGCCCCTGACCTGGCGCGACACCCTGAACGACCTCGCGACGCACCCGTCCCCCGCGGTCGCGCCGGTCTCGACGGCCGGACGGGAGGTCCTCTACCTGCTCGACGTCCCCGCCACTCTCAAGTCGCAGCGGCTCTCGATCCAGTTGCTGAGCGGCTGGCAGAACCCCGACGGCTCCTGGGAACGGCTCTCCCCCCTGAGCATGAACCGCGACGACATCCCGGGGCTCCCCAATTCCGCCGACCAGACCTGCCTCTCGCTCCTGGCGACGCTCGGCGCCGGGGCGACGCGATGGTCGGCGGCGAGCTATACCTCGCAGATCCCGGCCCGCTGCGAGGTCCCGCCGCCGGCGGCGACGGTCCTGCTCCCCCTGCTCTCCACCACCGGACGCTTCCGGGCGCGCCGGAAGAAGGATTCCAATCTCAGCGAGCCCGTCGCCTGGGAGGAGGGGCGCCCCTGGGAGGTCTGGCTGGAGGTGCGCGAGGAGGAGGGCGGCGATTCCGGGTCTCCGCCTCGCTGCGCCGGGGGGACGAGCGGCTGGGCCCCGAGCGCCGCCGGTCGTGCTCGGCGAGTCGGGGTTCCTGCTCGCCCGCGGCCGGATCTCGCGCCTCGCGGACGGCAACTCCCGCTGGGCCTCGCTGCTGGATCCCGAGAAGGCCCTGCGGGTCCCCGCCGCCGACCGCGACGAGCTGCTCGCCCGCCTCCTCGCCGCGCCGGACCTCCCCCGCCTCGACCTCCCCGAATCGATGCGCTTCGAGGAGGCGCACACGGCCCCCCGGCCCGCGCCTCCGCCTCCTCCCCCCCTCCTGGGCCCGCGGCGCGCCGCGCGCGGAGCTCTCGTTCCTCTATGAAGGGATCGAGGTCCACGCCGGCTCTCCCCTCCACGGCGTCTATCACCAGCAGGAGCGGCGGCTCCTCCTGCGCGACCGCGAGGCGGAACGGCGGAGCGCCGAGCGCCTGCCGGACCTCGGCTTCCGCCCCGACACGGACTCGCTCTCCGGCACGCCGCCGCTGAAGATCCACCCCGGCCGCGTCCCCAAGGCGGTGTCCGCGCTCCTCGCCGAGGGGTGGGCGGTGGAGGCGGAGGGGAAGGTCTACCGCACCCCCGGCCGCTTCCAGATGTCGATCTCCTCGGGCGTCGACTGGTTCGATCTCCACGGCGAGGCGGATTTCGAGGGGAAGACGGTGCGGCTGCCGGAGCTGCTCGCGGCGCTGCGGAAGGGGCAGAAGTTCATCACTCTCGGCGACGGCAGCCTCGGGCTCCTCCCCGAGGAGTGGATCCAGCGGCTGACGCCCATCGCCCGCATGGGAACCGCCGAGGGGGACCACCTGCGGTTCCGCTCGATCCAGGCGGTCCTGCTCGACGCCTGGGTCGACGACGAGCCCGAGGTGACGTGCGACGCGGCTTTCGAGCGCGCCCGCCAGCATCTCCACGGCTTTGCGGGCATCACGCCGGCCGCGGCGCCCCCCGGGTTCCAGGGGGAGCTGCGCGGCTATCAGCGCACCGGCCTGGGATGGCTCCACTTCCTGCGCGAGTTCGGCTTCGGCGGCTGCCTGGCGGACGACATGGGTCTCGGCAAGACGGTCCAGGTGCTCGCCCTGCTCGAGGCCCGCCGCGCCGCGCGCGAGAGCCGGGAGATCCCGGATCTCCCGCCGTCCCTGGTGGTGGTGCCGCGCTCGCTGGTCTTCAACTGGATCTCGGAGGCGGCCCACTTCGCGCCGCGCCTGCGCGTGCTCGACTACACCGGCGCCGCCCGCCGCGCCCGCGAAAGCGACGCGTTCACCGGTTGCGACGTCGTGCTCACCACCTACGGCACCCTGCGCAAGGACGTGGGGAGGCTGCGCAAGACGGAGTTCGACTATGTGATCCTGGACGAGGCGCAGGCGATCAAGAACTCGGACAGCCAGACCGCCAAGGCCGCCCGGTTGCTGCGCGGCCGGCACCGGCTGGCGCTCACCGGCACGCCGGTCGAGAATCATCTCGGCGAGCTCTGGAGCCTGCTGGAGTTCCTGAACCCCGGCTTTCTGGGCGCCTCCCCCACCTTCCGCCAGCACGCCGGCCAGGCGCGCGCTCCCCTGGCCGAGAACCGCGGCCTGCTCGCCCGCGCCCTGCGCCCCCTGATCCTGCGCCGCACCAAGGAGGCGGTCGCCCCGGAGCTCCCCGCCAAGCTCGAGCAGACGCTCTACTGCGAGCTCCCCCCGCCAGCGCCGGCTCTACGACGAGCTGCGGGACCACTACCGCGGCATCGCTCGGCGCGCGCATCGGCGAGCAGGGCTTCGGGCGCTCGAAGATCCTGGTCCTCGAGGCGTTGCTGCGCCTGCGCCAGGCGGCGTGCCACCCCGGCCTGGTGGACTCCCGCCGCTCGGGCGAGCCCTCCGCCAAGCTCGACCTCCTCCTCCCCCAGCTCCGCGAGGTGCTCGACGAGGGGCACAAGGCGCTGGTCTTCTCGCAGTTCACCAGCTTCCTCGGCCATCCTCCGCCGGCAGCTCGACGCCGAGAAGATCCCCTATCTCTATCTCGACGGCCGCACCCGCGACCGCCAGGAGAAGGTGGAGGCGTTCCAGTCCAACCCCGAATGCAGGCTGTTCCTGATCAGCCTGAAGGCGGGCGGACTGGGGCTGAACCTCACCGCCGCCGACTACGTCTACCTGCTCGATCCCTGGTGGAACCCCGCCGTCGAATCGCAGGCGATCGACCGCGCCCACCGGATCGGGCAGGTCCGCCCCGTCTTCGCCAGCCGGATCGTCGCCCGCGACACGGTCGAGGAGAAGATCCTCGATCTCCAGAAGACCAAGCGCGACCTCGCCGACGCGGTGATCCAGGCCGACCGGAGTCTGCTCTCGGGGCTCAGCCGGGAGGATCTGGAGATGTTGTTGTCGTGAGGTAGGCGCCCCTTGGGGCGAACCCTCACTCCCCCAACCCCCTCTCTCCCGGCCTCCCCCCCGACCGCCGGGAGAGAGGGGGCTGGGGAAAAAACACTCTCAAGACTAACCACTCCCTCTTCTCCCGGGGGATGGGGGGGAGGCCGGGAGAAGAGGGCCGGGGTGATGAGGGCCACCCTTGCCGCCACCACTCCTGTACCCTCAAGTGATGCCGTCCCGCCATTTGTCGCCGGAAGACGGAATTGTTAGCATCCCCTTCCGATGAATCTCGCTTCAATTCTCTACCCTTTCGTCAACTCCAAGGTCCGCAAGCGGGGCGTTCACTACTTCCGGGGGAAGACCGTGCGCCTCACGGCCTGTAGCCCCGAGCGGGCCGAGGCGATCGTCACCGGCTCTACGGAGTACGACGTCTTCCTCTGGCGCGACGCCCAGGTTCTGCGGGCCTCCTGTTCCTGTCCGTTCTCCGACCGCGGCGAGATCTGCAAGCACGTCTGGGCGGCGATTCTTGCCGTGGATGCGAAGAGCGGCCTGCGGGGCTCGCAGGGCTTCCTGCCGCAAAAGCTCATCGCGAGCGCTCCGGAAGAGGGGAGTGAAGACCGCGCCAAGGCCAGGAAAGAGGAGGCCGACCGCACTCCCCAGAAACCGGCTCGGCCCGCCCGGCCCATGCCGCCGCCAATGCCGCAAATGCCGCCGCCGAGCCCGATTCCTCAGGTGCGGCCGGTCTCCCGGCCTCCGGCATGGCGCGAAAGCCTGCTGAAGCTCGCGGCGGCCGCCCCTCCCCTCTCCGTGCTGGCGGGATCCTCCACCCGCGAGCTCCTGTACCTGCTGGACGTGCCGAAGATCTCAACAGCCGGCAGTTCATCCTGGACGTGCTGGCCGGCCGCAGGAAGCGCGATGGCTCCTGGGGGACGCAGCTCTCCCGGCCGTACCTGAGCCGCGATCACATCCAGGGTCTTCCCGATCCCGACGACCGCAAGATCCTCTCCCTGATCGCCGGAGGGATCTACAACGGCCTCTGGGGAACCTGGAACATGCCCAGCGCCTCCTCGCCGGTGCCGGTGCCCTGCGAGATCCCGCCAACGACGGCGGACCTCCTGGTCCCTCTGCTCTGCGCCACCGGGCGGTTCTATCTGCGCTCCGGGCCGGAGCCTACCCTCGGCGAGCCTCTCGCCTGGAATGGCGAGGAGGCCTGGGAGATCTGCCTGGAGATGCTCGAGGAGAAAGGCGGGGGCTGCCTGCTGACCGGCTCGCTGCGCTGTGGCGAGAAGCGCCAGACGAAGCCGGCGCTCCTGCTCCCACCAGGATTCGTGATCTCCGGCGGTCAGGTCTCACCTCTCGCGAACCCCGAGGATACCGGGGTTTTTCGCTGGACGCCGTTGCTGCACTCGGAGAACGCCGTGCGCGTTCCCGCCGCGGAGCGGGACGATCTCCTCGAGCATCTCCTCGCCGCGCCCGACCTCCCCCGGCTCGAGCTGCCGGCGTCGATGCGGATCGAGGAGGTGCGCCCGGTCCCCCGGCCGCGGTTGCGCCTGCGGCCTCCGGAGGCTCCGAACGCCTGGCCGCGCGCCGAGCTCTCCTTCGTCTACGACGGCCGCGAGGTGCCGGCCGGCGCCCAGGGGCGCGGCCTCTATCAGCGGGAGGAGCGGCGGCTCCTCGTGCGCGATCTCGAAACCGAGCGGCGGAGCGCCGGCCGCCTGCTGGAGCTGGGCTTCAAGCCCGACGCGTATCCCCCGCCAGGGAAGCCGCCGCTGCGGGTCCCCGCCAGCCGGGTCCCGAAGGCGGTGCCCGCGCTCCTCGCCGAAGGGTGGTCGGTCGAGGCCGAGGGGAAGCTCTACCGCTCCGCCGGCGTCTTCAAGATGGCCGTCGCCTCGGGCGTCGACTGGTTCGAGCTCCACGGCGAGGCGGACTTCGACGGCGAGACGGTCCGCCTGCCGGCGCTGCTGGCGGCGCTGCGCCGCGGCGAGAAGTTCGTGCCGTTGAGCGACGGCAGCCTCGGGCTCCTCCCCGAGGAGTGGGTGAAGAAGTTCGCGCCGATGGCCGGCCTGGGCGAGGCGGAAGGGGACCACGTGCGGTTCCGCCCCAGCCAGGCGGTGCTCCTCGACGCCTGGCTGGCGGAGGAGGAAGTCACCTGCGACGAGGCTTTCGAACGCGCCCGCGAGCGCCTGCGCGGCTTCGCGGGCGTCGCTCCGGCCGCGGCGCCGCCGGAGTTCCGCGGCGAGCTGCGCGGCTATCAGCGCGCCGGCCTGGGCTGGCTCCACTTCCTGCGCGAGTTCGGCTTCGGCGGCTGCCTGGCCGACGACATGGGGCTCGGCAAGACGGTCCAGGTGCTCGCCCTGCTCGAATCCCGCCGCGCCGCGCGCGCGAGCGGAAGGGCTGCCGCCGTCCCTGGTCGTGGTGCCGCGCTCGCTGGTCTTCAACTGGATGGCCGAGGCGGCCCAGTTCGCGCCGCGGCTGCGCGTGCTCGATCACACCGGCATCGGCCGCTCCCGGGACGGCGAGGCTTCGCCGCCCTCGCCCAGTACGATCTGGTGCTCACCACCTACGGCACCCTCCGCCAGGACGTCGGAGAGCTGCGCAAGGTGGAGTTCGACTACGTGATTCTCGACGAGGCGCAGGCGATCAAGAACGCCGACAGCCAGACCGCCAAGGCCGCCCGCCTGCTGCGCGGCCGGCACCGGCTGGCGCTCTCCGGCACGCCGGTCGAGAACCACCTCGGCGAGCTCTGGAGCCTGCTCGAGTTCCTCAACCCCGGCCTGCTCGGCGCCGCCCCGTTCCTGCGCACGCATTCCGGGGAGCTGCGCGATCCCGCTCCCGAGACCCGCGGCATGCTCGCCCGCGCCCTGCGCCCCTTTCTCCTGCGCCGCACCAAGGAGCAGGTCGCCCCGGAGCTGCCCGCCAAGATCGAGCAGACGCTCTACTGCGAGCTGCCGCCCAAGCAGCGCCGGCTCTACGACGAGCTGCGCGATCACTACCGCAACGCGCTCGGCGCCCGCATCGGCGAGCAGGGGCTGGGGAACGCCAAGATCCTGGTGCTCGAAGCGCTGCTCCGCCTGCGCCAGGCGGCGTGCCACCCCGGCCTGCTCGACCCCGACCGCGCGGCCGAGCCCTGCGCCAAGCTCGACCTCCTCCTGCCGCAGCTCCGCGAGGTGCTCGCCGAGGGGCACAAGGCGCTGGTGTTCTCGCAGTTCACGAGCTTTCTCGCCCTCCTGCGCCAGCAGCTCGACGCCGAGGGGATCTCCTATCTCTATCTCGACGGCCGCACCCGCGACCGCCAGGAGAAGGTGGAGACGTTCCAGTCCGACCCCGAAAGCACGCTATTCCTGATCAGCCTGAAGGCGGGCGGGCTGGGGCTCAACCTCACCGCCGCCGACTACGTGTTCCTGCTCGATCCCTGGTGGAATCCCGCCGTCGAAGCGCAGGCCATCGACCGCGCCCACCGGATCGGGCAGATCCCGCCCCGTCTTCGCCAGCCGGATCGTCGCCCGCGACACGGTCGAGGAGAAGATCCTCGATCTCCAGAAGACCAAGCGCGACCTCGCCGACGCGGTGATCCAGGCCGACCGGAGCCTGCTCTCGGGGCTCAGCCGGGAGGACCTGGAGATGTTGCTGTCGTGACCGTTCGCGGCTTGCGACCTCGCCCCTTGTCCCCTCTCCCCTTCCGCGCGCACCCCTCCTCTTTGAAAGGAGATTCCGCATGAACACCAAGACGACCCTCACCCCGAAGCTCTGGAAGCTGGCCCTGCTCTCGGCGCTGTTCCTGATTCCGGCCCTTCGCCAGGCTCAGGCGACGAGCACGAACCCCTGTCCGATCTCCGCCTGCAAGTACACGTGGGACCCGGTCACCCGGTGCTGCGATCCCGATCCGCGGTTCGACTGCGTCAACATCTGTTACAGATAGGCGGCTTTAATCGCCGGCAGGAGCCGTCGCCGCGAGGTCCGGCTCCTGGCTTTTCCAGGCTCGCGCGTCGTACGCGACGAAACGCGGCAGGAAAAGGGCGCAGAGCAGGACGCCGATCACGCAGAGGACGCCGCCGGAGATAATAGAAACCTTTACACTGAAGGCGGCCGCGATCATTCCCGCCTCGGCGTGGCCGAGCAGCGGACCGCTCATATAGCTCACCATTTCGATCCCCGCCAGCCGTCCCCGCAAGCTGTCGGGGATCGTCTGGTTCCAGAGCGTCATGCGGAACATGCCGCTCACGGCGTCCGCTCCCCCCGCGAAGGTCAGGAAGAGGAGGGCGGGCACCAGCCCGTCGCTGAGGCCGAAGCCCACGATCGCCAGACCCCAGACGGTGGCCGCCAGCATCACCGCCAGGCCGTGGCGATGGACGCGGGAGGCCCAGCGGCTGGTCAGACTGGCGACCAGCGCCCCGCAGGCCGGCGCCGCGTAGAGGAGCCCGAGCGCCTTCGGCCCGCCCCGCGCCGCGGCGATCGCCGGAAAGAGGGCCAGCGGCATGCCGAACACCATGGCCACGAAATCCACCACGTAGGTGCCGATCAGCTCCTGGCGGCTGCGGGCATAGCGGAAGCCGTCGAGCACGCTGCGCAGGCTCGGCCCCTCCCCCGGCTCCGGGGGGAGCACCGCGCGGATCGTCCGGATCGCCAGAAACGAAAAGACGAAGGTCAGCAGGTCGAAAAGATAGGTCGTGGCGAGGCCGGCCGAGGCGATCAGCGCTCCGCCCAGGGCCGGCCCGGCGATCATCCCGATGCTGCCGCGGAACATGGTGAGAGACGCGACGGCCGGCATCTCGTCGAGATCCACGAGCCGTGGCGCGAGAGCCTCCAGCGAGGGGCGCTGCAGGCCGTTGAGCGCGGACATCACCGCGGCGACCGCATACAGCGCCCAGAGGGGCGGCTCCCCATGGAGCGCGGCGAGGGCGAGCGCACCGCTGCCCAGGCCGAGGCCGATCTCCGTCGCGAGCACCATCCGTCGGCGGTCCACGGTGTCCGCGAGAGCGCCGCCGACGAAGGCGGTCAGCAGCAGCGGCACCAGCTCGGCGAGACCCAGCAACCCCACCTTCAGCGAGGAATGGGTGAGCTGGAACATCTGATAGGGAAGGGCCACGTACGTGACCATCGTGCCCAGAAAGGAGACGAATTGGGCGGCGTACAGCGCCCGGAAGTCGCGGTGGCGCCGGAGGGGTCTCAGGTCCATGATTCGAGCGACGATAGCACTGGCGCGCGGGCGCTACCCTCGGCGATCCGACCCGAATGAAAGATTGGAGGCGAACCGTGGGGAGCTTGCGGCCCCCCACGGCGCAAGACGCGGAGGTCTAGGTTCCGACCGGGCCGCCGCCGCACTCGCCCAGCGTATCGCCGTGCGCCAGATGCGCGGGAACGGCGTGCACGCTCACGTTGATGACGTGGGCGTTGTCCGGATTGCCCGGCGGGATGTGGCAGACGTCGACCTTGCCCGCGCTGTCGGCGAACGCCGCCGCGGCTCCGAGAACGACCACTGCGGCGAGGAGGATCGAGAACATCGTCTTTTTCTTCATGGTGCCTCTCCTATAAAAGGGGGAAACTTCTTATTCCCCGTGGATGACAAAACATCCCATCGACAAATAAAACCCCGCCACTCCGCGCCCAGCATGGAGAGCAACGCCTGCAACTTTGTTTTACTGCTAGAAGTCTGCGGATAGCGTATCAGCGATCCGGCCCAGGATCAACCCCCCTGCGAGTGGGCTCACGTACAACTCATTAATATCGGGGAGAGCGGCGGGCGGTGCCAGCCGGATGAACATCCGGGCAAGCGGGCGAGTCCTGATCATCCATCTCTCCCCTCGAGACGATTACAGCCAAACCATTCTTTGCGACTTGCTTCTCTGCTCTAGTGCGGTCCCGGGAAGGAAAGGGGACAGTCTACAGATCTCCCTTGCCGGTTGGTGCGTCCTGCCCCTTCGAATCCTCACTCTCGGCCCTCTCCACTCCGTGGAGAGGGCCCGCGTAGGTAGGAAGGAAAGAGAACTCTAGAAAGGGAGGTGGGTTCCTCCCCCTTCAGGGGGAGGTTAGGAGGGGGCCACCGCTCCAGCCTCCGGAACGCCAGATCGGCGCGCGGCCGTGGAGGCGCGAGCCCCCACGGCCGAACCAACTCAGCCCGCCGCCCCTGGAACCCGCTCGTCGAGAACCGCCCCGGCCCGTTCGAGCGCCAGCGGCCCGGCGGCCTCCATCACGTGGGCCAGCGCCTCGGGGGATCGCACCAGCCGCTCCACGACGTGCAGGGCCTCGATCAGCCGCTCGTCGAAGAGCGCCGAATGGCCGACCGGCTCGCCAATCGGGGACTCGTAAGGCTGAACACGCCGGCCTGCAGAAGAACGACGCCGAGCCCGCCATTACCATAGGCTGTGGTCCTTCACCTGACTAGATACGAGAGATTGTGGGAAAGCTCCTCCTCGAAGCCATATTTTCGGGTAGGATCTCCTCATGAGCGGCGTGCCGTCCGATGTGCCTCCCATGCCGAAGCCCCCTGCAACACCTCGCCCGAGCTACAAAGGCCTTCGGCCAGCCTCCGCCCAGGCTACCGCGGCGGCTCGGGGGAGCAGCAAGAAGACAGACACTAGCTGTGAGTTGGCTCTCCGTCGAACCCTCTGGGCTGCCGGTTGCAGATACAGGAAGAATGTCCAGGAGTTGCCAGGACGGCCCGATATCGTCTTCTACGGCACAAGAGTTGCCGTCTTCTGCGATGGCGACTTTTGGCATGGCCGGGACTGGGAAACCCGCCGCCAGAAGTTGAGTAGCGGCACCAACTCTGGTTACTGGCTTGCCAAGATTGAGCGGAACATCGAGCGGGACCGGCAGAATACGCAGCGCTTGCAAGAGTTAGGTTGGACAGTCCTACGTTTTTGGGAATCCCAAATTCGGTCTGATCCTACAGTGGTCGCCCAGATCGTACAGGGTGCTCTTCGCAAGAAGAAAGCTCGTTCGTCCCCTGCTCTTGACACCGAGTATCGTCATGGCGTAAAAAGGGCGTAATGAAATGGGACGACGTGCTGGAGCTACGACAAGAATGCGCAGAGTAATCAGCCTCTACACAGGTGCGGGTGGCCTCGACCTTGGCTTCGAAGCCGCAGGATTCGAAACCTGCGCTGCTGTCGAGATCGACCCGGAGGCAGTGGCTACCTTGCGACAAAACCGGGACTGGCCCGTCCTGGATCGCGATATCCATACGGTCTCTTCCAAGAAGATTCTCAAAACGGCAGGCCTCCATGCCGGTGAGGTTGACGCGCTGATTGGCGGCCCCCCATGCCAACCCTTCTCGAAATCTGGCTATTGGGCCTCTGGAGATACTCTCCGCCTCGACGATCCTCGTGCCGGCACACTGGGCGCCTATCTACGCGTGCTTCGCGATACACTGCCGAAAACCTTCCTCTTGGAAAATGTTCCTGGCTTGGCCTATCGCTCAAAAAGTGAAGGGCTCGATCTCATCGAGAAGATGATCCAAAGCATCAATCGGGATTGTGGCACGAGCTACGCACTGACAGTTGGCAAGGTTAACGCTGCAGATTTCGGAGCTCCGCAAATTCGCGAACGGGTCTTCGTGATTGGCGCACGTGACGGTCAGAGCTTTTCATTTCCGTCTCCTACGCACTTCCGGCCGGTCGATGGCCGACTTCCTTTCGGTCAGAAACCCTATACAAGCGCCTGGGATGCCATTGGTGATCTCGAGGACGATGACGATCCAACACTTCGAGCCCGAGGCAAATGGGCGGACCTTCTGCCCTCCATTCCCGAGGGGGAAAACTACCTCTGGCACACAGAACGTGGCGGTGGCCAACCCTTGTTCGGCTGGCGTCGACGTTACTGGAGCTTCCTCCTAAAGCTCTCCAAAGCACTCCCTTCCTGGACTGTACAGGCCCAACCGGGACCGGCGATCGGACCGTTCCATTGGAAGAGCCGGCGCCTCTCGGCCCGCGAGCTCTGCCGACTTCAGACCGTCCCTGATGGTTATACCGTGCTCGGCAATCTTGCGTCAGTACAGCGTCAACTCGGTAACGCCGTGCCCTCCGCGCTGGCGGAGGTACTCGCCCGGGCAATGCGCTGCCAACTCCTCGACGATCATGTCAGCCTTGACTCGCAACTTATTCCAGCTCCGAAGCGGCCTGTTCCTGCGCCGGAGCCGGTCCGTGCTGTGCCGTTCAAGTACCGGCACCTGATCGGCAACCATGAAGCGCATCCTGGGACGGGAGAAGGGTACGCGGCTGCTCGGAGGAAGAAGCACGACCTGGAACCCACCGCGCAAGAGGAGAAGCGCGCCTTCGCCTAGATTTCCTCACAGCGCTGGCCATTATGATGAAAGCCTTGGTTTCTTTTCCGTCTGGGTATCGGTCTTATAGGGTCAGCCGTAAAGACCGGAAGCCTCTCCTCGATTTCATGCTTCAATCTTTACGCGGAGACGGCTGTCAAATCCTCTACAACTCGCCGCCGTCGGAAGCACCGTTCCGTATTACTTTCGAGACCCCGCAAGGGGAGCGTATGGGAATTGTGGCTTACGCTTTCCTCGCCAACTCTCGATTGACCCGCAATCGTCCCGTGGACGAGCATCGATTCCAGCTCAAGTATGGATCCAAGGACGCGCAGCTTCACCAGATCTGGCAGGATCCCTTTGGGCTATATACGACCCTTCTTGTCGGAATCAACCCTGCAGCTCGGCTTCTTCGTGGGTGCCGATCCGGTCCTCCACAATCCGACTCGGCTATTCATCTCGATCGAATTCAAGCAGCGCCACGTAGATGTGATCCTTCAACAGGGCTGGCACGTCTGGGAACGTGATCGCAAGACTGCTCCTGAAGAACCGGTCGAGGTTCTTGTTGGAGGCACTCAGGGAGCTTTTTTGTCATACATCCGACTGGAACGCGAGGCTGTCGGAGAGGATCAGGGGCACCGTCAGCTCTTGGCGGAAAGAGCCCTTCTAAATCCTTCAACTGTCCATTCTTTGGTTACTGAGTTCAAGCTGACGGAGAGGGAAGTGCTCGATCTCATCGAGAGCGCCCACCGGTTGAAGGTGGCCGTCCGCGGTTGGGTAGCAGAGGAGCACCTTTATCGCCAGATCAAGACTCTTCCCGAAATCAAATCTTGCTCCCGGCTGGCGGGCGATGGCCCCGATCTCCGTGTGCTCCTGCTCGATAACAGGGAGCTTACAGTTGAGTGCAAAAACGTCCTCAGGAAGCCTGATCGGGATGGACGCGCCCGGCTCGACTTCCAACGGACCCGGGCAGCGAAAAGCGATCCCTGCTCACGCTATTACAGCCCAAGAGACTTCGACGTGGTGGCTGCCTGTCTGCACGCCGTGACAGAGCAGTGGGAATTCCAATTCGCTCTGCCCGCTCGGCTTGAGCCCCACGCGAAGTGCGCTGGAAAGCTTTCGAGTAACGTCCACATCGATGACCGCTGGTCCAGCGATCCATTGCAAGTTTTTTATGCCGCTGCAGCTCTGGGCTGAGCCTCCAGCGCCCGTTCCACAAGCGCGCGCCGCGAGGACCAAAAAGTCAGGCGAGACGACGAAAAAGCGAGGCGGGACTACCGCCGGAAGGTCGACCTCGACGCGAATCATACCGGACAGCCTCGGCAAGCCGGTTGTGGCCGCTGCGCAATCCGGGCAGAGAGTGTGACTATTTTTGAGCTTGCAGGCGCAAAGGGGTGACGGATCGGGCCGATTGCAGTACGGTACTCAGGGACCGGCGGAGCTCTCCTAAGCCGGTCCCCTGGCGCGGGGGGAGAGCTTCGAGGTCTGAACCCTGCCGTTGGACATCCACAGGTCGACATCGCCGTAGAAACGGCATCCTCAGACGGCTCCAGCCTCCGGAAAGGAAGTTCCTCATGATCAAGACCAACGCCTACGCCGCCCACTCCGCCACCACCCCCCTCGCCCCCTACAGCTTCGACCGCCGCGATCCCGGCCCTCGCGACGTGCAGATCGAGATCCTGTTCTGCGGCGTCTGCCACTCGGACCTGCATGCCGCGCGCAGCGAGTGGGAGGGGACCGTCTACCCGCTCGTTCCCGGGCATGAGATCGTCGGCCGGGTGGTCAAGGTCGGCGGCGAGGTCTCGGCGTTCAAGGAGGGGGACATCGCGGCCGTCGGCTGCATGGTGGACTCCTGCCAGCATTGCGCGAGCTGCGCCGAGGGGCTCGAGCAGTACTGTGAGAACGGCATGACCGGCACCTATGGCGGCGTCGAGAAGGAGACCGGCCAGCCGACCCGCGGCGGCTACTCGGAGCGGATCGTGGTCGACGAGAAGTTCGTCCTCCACATCTCGGACAAGCTGGACCCGGCGGCCGCCGCTCCCCTGCTCTGCGCCGGCATCACCACCTGGTCGCCGCTGCGCCACTGGAAGGTCGGCGAGGGGCACAAGGTCGGCGTGGTGGGCCTCGGCGGGCTGGGCCACATGGCGGTCAAGCTCGCCCACGCCATGGGCGCCCACGTGGTGCTGTTCACCACCTCGCCCGGCAAGGAGGCCGACGCCCGCCGCCTCGGCGCCGACGAGGTCGTGATCTCCAAGAACGCCGAGGAGGTGGCGAAGCACGCGAACAGCTTCGACTTCATCATCGACACCGTCGCCGCACCGCACAACCTGGATACCTTCCTGACGCTCCTGAAGCGGGACGGCGCGATGGTCCTGGTCGGCGCGCCGGGCGAGCCGCACCCCTCCCCCGGCATCATGAACCTGATCATGGGCCGGCGCAGCCTGGCCGGCTCGCTGATCGGCGGCATCGCGGAGACCCAGGAGATGCTCGACTTCTGCGCCGAGCACGGGATCGCGTCCGAGATCGAGATCATCCCGATCCAGAAGATCAACGAGGCCTACGAACGGATGCTGAAGGGGGATGTGAAGTACCGCTTCGTGATCGATATGGCCTCGCTGGGCCAGGAGGCGTAGGCCGACTGAGCCGCGGGCGGCGGCCCCTCAGGAGCCGCCGCGCTAGTCCTTCGGGCCGTTGAAGGTGGAGGGGATGAACTCGGGGTCTTCCTGCGCCCGGCGCTCGAAGGCGAGGAAATCGTAGTAGCCGCAGCGGCTGTTGCCGGGATAGTCGCGGCAGATCGCCGGCCGCGCCTCGTAGACGGTGCAGCGGCGCGTCTCGCGATTCATGAACTTGCAGATGGTGCCGTAGATCTTGTCCGGCTGATGCCGGAGCACGGTCTCGCCGGGCTCCTCGCTCTTCTTGGTAAACTTCCGCGCGACGATCTCGGGGGGCAGGTTCAGGTAGAGCGCCAGGCGCTGCACGTCCGAGTCCTGAATCGGGATCCGCGGGTAGGAACAGCAGTAGGAGGGGCAGCGGTCGCAACAGTAGAAATTTGCCATGGCGTAATGTCCCCCGATCGAGTCTAACCGTTTCGAAAGAAATGTCTACTCTGGAGGCTTCAATGAACGGCAAGGTCGCGTCTCTTCTCGCCGCAACGCTCCTGCTCGCCGCCGCCGCATGGTCCGCCGAGCCGGCGCCGGAGGTCCTGCCGGTGCCGGAGAGCATCTCGGCCCAGGGCGTTCCGGCCATCCCCGCCCGCGCGGTCGAGGATCTCCTCCCTTACGAGAACATCCGTACCGCCAGCCTCGCCGACTGGCATCCGAAGGAGCGCCGCCTGCTGATCCGGACCCGCTTCGCGGAGAGCCCGCAGCTCCACGAGGTCGCGATGCCGATGGGCTCCCGCACGCAGCTCACCTTCTACCGCGATCCGATCAGCGACGCCTCCTACCGGCCGGGCGATCCCGATCAGATCCTCTACGCGCTGAACGAGGGGGGCGCCGAGAACTTCCAGTTTTTCCTGCTCGATCGCCGGACCGGCCGCGCCCGCCGGTTCACCGACGGCACGCATCGCTACGTCTCGCCCGTCTGGTCGCATGACGGCAAGCTCCTCGCCTACGCGAGCAACGCCCGCAACGGCCGCGACATGGACGTCTACGTGGCGGACCCCGCGACGCCCGGCAGCGAGCGGCGGATCGCCCAGGTCCAGGGCTCCTGGTCGCCGCTCGACTGGAGCCCGGACAACCGCCGCCTCCTGCTCTCCGAGTTCATTTCGGCCAATGAGTCTTATCATCCACTGGGTCGATGTAAATGCCGTGGACGTCGCGGGCGGCGAGGTGCACGCGATCACGCCGCGCAACGCGCGCAAGGCCGACCCGACCATCGCCTATCAGGGGGGGCAGTGGTCGACGGACGGCAAGTCGGTCTATGCGCTCTCGGACCGCGGCAGCGAGTTCCTGCGGCTGGTCCGGCTCGACGCCGCGACCAACGCTCCGACCGTGCTCTCGGGCGCCGTCCCCTGGGATGTCGAGGATTTCAAGCTCTCGGACGACGGCCGGCTCCTCGCCTTCTTCACCAACGAGGACGGCATCAGCAAGCTCCATCTGATCGACGCCACCACCGGCGCCGGTCTCCCCGCCCCCGATCTGCCGGCCGGCGTCGCCTCCGGCCTTCTCTTCCGCCCCGGCTCGCACGAGCTGGCGTTCGAGGTGAACTGGGCCCGCTCCCCCGCGGACGTCTACAGCTACGAGCCGGACCAGCGCCGCCTCGAGCGCTGGACGGCGAGCGAGGCCGGCGGCCTCAACCCGGAGAGCTTCCCGCTGCCGGAGCTCGTCCACTACCCCACCTTCGACAAGCGGACGATCCCGGCGTTCGTCTTCCGGCCGGCGGCGGACCGCTACAAGGGGCGGCGCCCGGTCTACATCAGCATCCACGGCGGGCCGGAGGGTCAGGCGCGGCCGTTGTTCCTGGGGAGCATGAACTATCTGCCGGCCGAGATGGGGGTGGCGGTGATCTATCCCAACGTCCGCGGCTCGAGCGGCTATGGCAAGTCCTACCTCAAGCTGGACAACGGCCGGCTGCGCGAGGACTCGGTGAAGGACATCGGCGCCCTGCTCGACTGGATCGCCACCCAGCCGGACCTCGATCCGGCGCGGGTGATGGTCGCCGGCGGCTCCTACGGCGGCTACATGTCGCTCGCCGTGATGACCTTCTACAGCGACCGCCTCTGCTGCGGCTGGGACACGGTGGGGATCAGCAACTTCGTGACCTTCCTGCAGAACACGCAGGGGTACCGCCAGGATCTCCGCCGCGCCGAGTACGGCGACGAGCGCGACCCGCAGATGCGCGCCTTCCTGGAGGGGATCGCCCCGGCCAACCGCGCCAAGAAGATCACCAGGCCGCTGCTCGTCAGCCAGGGGGCGAACGATCCGCGGGTGCCGCTCACGGAGTCGGATCAGATCGTCGCCGCCGTGAAGAGCAACGGCGTGCCGGTCTGGTACCTCGTCGCCAAGGACGAGGGGCACGGCTTCGGCAAGAAGACCAACACGGATTACCAGCGGGCGGTGCTGTTCGAGTTCGTGCGGCGGTTCCTGCTGGCGGAGAAGTAGGCGGCTTCGGCCGGCGGGGGGGTCCGCTTCTTGCAGAGTCCCCCCGCCGACCCGCCCGCCTCGGGCGCCAAGGAGCTTACCGACCATGTTCAACAACATTGAGCTGCGCGACCTGGCGCAGGTGTCAGGCCCCGAGCGGGCCTTCCTCAGCCTCTATCTCACCAACAAGGAATCGTACGGCGGCCTCAAGGGGCGCATCGACACTCTCCGCGCCCTGCTCAAGGACGACGCGGTCGAGACCGAGCATTTCGAGGAGAACCTGAAGATCGTCGAGAAGTGGCTCTCCGAGCACATCTGGGAGACCGAGGGGGTCTGCCTGTTCGTCTGCTGGGCGCTCGACTATCAGCAGGCGTTTCCGCTCACCGTCGCCGTGCCCGATCTGCTCTGGGTGGACTCCTCCCCCTACATCCGCCCGCTCGCCGAGCTCCAGGACGAATACGAGAACTTCGTCGTGGTGGCGGCGGACAACACCGCCTCGCGCATCTTCTTCGTCACCTCGGCGCGGGCGGACCAGGACGCCCGCGTCAAGGGGGACATCAAGAACAACGTCAAGAAGGGCGGATGGTCGCAGAAGCGCTACGAGCGGCGGCGCGTCAACGATCTGGTGCACTACTCCAAGGAGATCGTGGACATCCTGACCGAGATGGACCAGAAGGAGAAGTTCAACCGCCTGTTCATCGTCGGCTCGCAGGAGACGATGGTGCAGATCGAGAACGCCCTCACTCCGCCGCTCACCGCCAAGCTCGCCGGCAAGAAGAACGTGGACTTCAGCGCCGGCGACGATCAGATCTTCGACTCCGTCTTCGATCTTTTCTTCACCGCCGAGCGCGATACCGAGGCGAAGCTCTGGGACAAGATCAAGGACGAGATCTGCAAGGGGGGGCTCGCCGTGGCCGGGCCGGAAGAGGTGCTCAAGGCCGCCGCCGTGGGACGGGTCGAGAAGATCGCCGTCATCCGCGACGCCAAGCTCCCCGGCACCCGCTGCCGCGACTGCGAGAACCTGTCGTCCGGCGACCTCGAGAAGTGCAAGGTCTGCGGCTCGGCGGACGTCTTCCCGGTCGACCTCGTCAACGAGCTCGCCGAGCTGGCGGCCCTGACCAGCGCGGAGACCGACTTCGTCGATCCCATCGAGGGGCTTTCCGAGGCTGGGCAGGTGGCGGCGCTGCTGCGGTACTGAGCAAAATGAGCGGGAAGCAGCGCTATCGGGGATGGTTTTCCGGCCCTCCGGTGGCGTCTCCCGCCTTCCAGGAGGCGACGATCCGCGAGAAGGTCTTCTCGTACCGGGAGTACTCAGCCTCGGGCCCGGTGAATCCAACGGTATAAAGGAGGTCTTCCCGCCCCTCGCGGATCGCCAGGGCGACGACCCGATCCTCGATCTTTGCCTTACCGCCACCCTGCTTCTGGATCCGCAGGGTCATCCGCACCGCCTCGAGGCCGCCGAGCTTCGCCGGCGCATGCCGCAGGACCGTCAGGGTCGTGCCCGCCGCCAGCTCGCCACCCACGAGCGAGCGCAGCGCGTCCTCGGCGGAGTTGAAGTCCAGGGCGTTGTAGCTGCCATCCACCCACAGCCGGGACTCTCGCTTGCCGGGCAGGGTCATCGCGCACCCATGGACCGGGTTCGGCGCCGGATCGTGACAGCACGACAAGCCTGCCGGCAAAGCGATCGAGTACTGGTAGCTCTCGCTCGAGAACGAGCCCCGCCGGCAGACGTCCTCCTGCGCCCTCGCTCAGGGTGCCCAGGCCGCAGAACGGCCCGCCAAGCGCGACTCCAGCCGTCATCAGAGGTGGCAACCATCTCCACATCATCTTTCCCATCACTGCCCGCCGCACTCGAAACGATCATCACGAACCACCTCCCCCGCCGGGAAGCTCGCAGAAGCACTTTCCCCGACGGCGCTTGACCGCATCGTAACCGCCGCGCACCTTCTTATCCCAATCAGGATCGACAGTGTTGTACTTTCCTGTTCCGCCCTTGTCCCGCTCATCGGTCTGCAACCGGTTGATGAAGTCGTCGATCGACTTGACTCCTCTCACCTTTTCCCCGAAGTGTTGACCCCAGTAGTCCACCGCCTGCTGGACGGAATCATAGGAGAGATTGTTGCCACCCGCGCGAGTCAGCCCGAACGCGTTGTTCAGGTCCCGGGCGTGCTGGCCCATCCAGCCGCTCTCGTGGGCGGAGAGGCCGAGCAGGAAGTTGGGGTCGAAGTTGTATTTCTCGGCGAGCTTCTTCACCGGACCCAGGAGGTCGCTGAAGAAGGCGTTCTGCTGGTCCGTGCACTCCACCAGCCCGGAAGGATCCACCAGGTTGATCGGATCGCTGATGGCATAGCCGAAGAGATTCGTGCCGCCCCCGGCGAAGCGGATGGGGTCCTTGGCGGTCCAGCGGCCCGTGGCCGGATCGTAATCCCTGGCTCCGAAGCGCACGAGGCCGGTCTGCCGGTCGTAGAGCCCGGCGGCAAAGCCAAAGGGCTGAAACCCGGGGTTGGTGTCGAGGATCACCCGCCCGAATTCGTCATAGTCGAGCTGCTGGGCGATCTCGCCGGTCGCCGCGTTGATGACCAGCCGTGGACTGCCGAGGTGGTCCGAGAGAATGCGATAGACGATTCCCGCCCGAATCATGAAGTCGGGCACGTTGCTCCGCGAGCCGTAGACGAAACGGGACACCACGTTGCCGGCGCCGTCGAGCTCGGCGACCGGCTTCAGCAGATCGCGATAGAGGAAGCCCTGCACCAGGGTGCCGTTGATCTTCTTGCCGATCCTGCGGTTTCGCCCGTCCACGACATAGTTGATGGCGATGCCGCTGGGCAGGCCCACGGACAGCAGGTTTCCCAACTCGTCATACCCATAGACCACGGTCGCGCCGTTCTGGGTTTTCGAGAGCAACTCGCCGTTGGCCGTGTAGGCGAAGGACGTATCACCATCGGCAAGGAGCCGGTCCTGGTCGTCGTAGGACGCCGCCGCCGGGCCGAAAGTCCCGTCGTAGGAAAGGCGGTTGCCGTTGGGGTCGTAGGTGTACTCCGCCAGCAAGGCGCCGTTCTTCTCCACCCGGGTCAGATGGCCGGCGAGGTCGTAGGAGTACTCGTAGGTGTTCGTCACGCCCCCGAGGGTTTCCAGCTTTTGGACGATGCGTCCGAGCTTGTCGCGGAGGTACTGGACCCGCCAGAGAGACGAGGCCCCGAAGGCGGCGCTGGCCGCGGCCGGCTCGCCGAACTCGTTGTAATCCAGGGCCGTCGTCACCGATCCGAGGCTGGTCGCCCGCAGCAGGCCGCTGGTGGCGTCACGGCTCACGGCGAGACCTCCCGCCCCGACGAGCAGACCGTCGCGATCGTAGGAGAAGGTCATCGCCTGGCCGCCGTTGACCCGCTCCTCGCGGGTGCGGAAGCCGGTGTCGTAGAGCCACTGCACCGAACCGTTCACCTCGCCGCTCCACGCCGCCGAGGTCAGCAAGTGGCCGTCGTAGGCGTAGGAGAGGCGGTTGCCCTCCGGCGTGGTGACGGTCAGCGGGTCGCGGGTGCCGGTGCGATAGGTGATCGCGGTGGTGCCACGGTGCGTGGTCACGCCGGTCGGTCGGCCGCCTACGTCGTAGGCGATGCCGACGCCGCGGCCGTCCGGCCGCAGAATCTGCGTGACCTGGCGGTCGACATCGTGAACAAAGGTGGTGCGGACGTTGCCCGTACCGAGGTCAGGCGGGGTGTACTGGCTCTGCTGGTCCACCTTGGTGTACTGGAACGAGTGCGCCGGCCGGCCCGGCGGCGTCAAGCTGACGAGGTTGTCCGCCGCGTCGTAGCCGAACCGGATCTCTCTGCCGCCCGGATGGCGCTGGACTTCCAGCCGGCCGAGCGCGTCATAGCTCAAGCTCACCGTTCTGCCGAGAGGATCGGTGACGCTCGCCAGGCGGCCATCGGGTCCATAGTGGTACGAGGTCGTGCGCTCGCGGTCTCCCGATCCCTGGCTGAGCCGGCTCAGTCTTCCGGCCGTGTCGTACTGCCAGGAGAGCGGGGCCAGACCGCTCACCTGACTGGTGACGAGGCGGCCGAACTCGTCCGCCTGGGAGGTGAAAATCCTGCCTTCCGGGGTCTGCCAGGTCGAGGTCCGGGTGGGCCCGTCGTAATTGGCGCTGAAGGTCTGACCGTTCTCGGTGACGTTCTGGAAGCGGTTGACGACTGAGAACGGGTCTTCCGGATCGGCGAGCTCCGCCCCCTGCTCGACCAGCGTCGTCGAGGTCAACCCCGACGGGGTGCGCACTTCGCGCACCTCGGCTCGCCGGTCCCTCGCTCCCCAGGCCCCGTCAGGCCCTTCGCGAGTGGTCACTACGGTACCGCTCGGCTGCGTGATCACCCGGGTGCCGGAGCCGAGGATCGACTCGACGGTCTCCTCTGTCTCTCCTTCCGGGCTCAACCTCCCGCTGGTCCGGCGAGTCTGGAGAGCAGGGCTTGTGCTCACCCGGTATTCGGTGTGCCGGCCGAGGGCCGTTTCCACGGCGACCGTATAGTTCTGGGGGTTCGTTCCCCCGCCGCGGTTCAGCGTCTTGAATCCTCCGGCGGGGTCGTCGTCGCGGATCAGACGGCCCAGGATGTTGTAGGTATAAGCGTAGGTGTTCTGACGCGGATCGACGCGGGTTTTCATCAGGCCCCGGTCGTAGGTGAAGCCGTACGTCCGGAGCCCGGCCGGATCCGAGAGCGAGGCCAGGTAGCCGTCGCCGCCGATCACGAGCCGGGTGCGCTGGCCGAACGGCGCGACGACGGCGAGAGGCCGGCCGGCCGCGTCCCGCTCGATGCGCGTCACGTTGCCGTAGGCGTCCTCGATTTCGGAGAGCAGCCCGCCGGGGGTATAGCGGAAACGATAAATCGCGGCGCCGCTCGCGGCGTTGACAGTGCGGAGGTGCCTGCCCCTGGGATCAAAGACGTGGATCTCATTGCCGTCTTCGCTCGGCAGAAGGATCTCCTCGTTGGTGAAGCCGGGCAGATCGGTGGCGATGGAGCCGACATTCATATTGTAGTAGTCGGAGAAGAGGAGGGTCCCATCGGGCGCCAGGGCGAGGGCGAGCGGCCGGCCGAGGGCGAGGCCCAGAGCGGGCGTGCCGTCGGGACTGACGGCGCTGAAGCTGGACTCGCCGGAGCCGGCGAAGGTGGAGATCCTCCCCGCCGGGCTGACCAGACGGATGCGGTCGTTGTTGGCCTCGGCGATGAAATAACTACCGTCCGCGGCCACGGCGAGTCCGGCCGGCCCGTCGAGTTGCGCCGCGCTGGCCGGTCCGCCATCTCCAGCGAGGCCGCTCGTGCCCATGCCGGCGACAGTCCGGATGATCCCGTCCAGCCCGACCTGGCGCACGCGGCCGTGACCATAGTCCGCGATGAGCAGCATTCCCCCGGGAGTGACGGCAAGGCCGGCGGGAGACAGCAGGAACGCCTCGCGAGCCGGCAGCCCGTCGCCGACGCCGTCGGCGGGCTCGCCGCCTCCGGCCACGACGCTGAGCCAGCCGTCGAGTCCGATGAACAGCACCGCGCCCGCTCTTTCATCGGTGACGTAGAGCCCGCCGTCGCGGTCGAACGCCAGGCTGGTCGGCTTCTCCAGCGATGACTCCGTGGCCCGGCACAGGTCGCCGGCGCATAAGGAGAGGGATTTGCCACGCAGGGCCTTGGCGGACGGCCGCGGATTCGTGGTCAACTGTCCGCCCCCCGCGAACTCCCCCTCGCAGGAGCCGGCGACCGTCGTCAGCGTGCCGTCGCTCTCGAGCCTCCGCACACAGCCGTCGCCGGTATCCGCGATATAGACCCGCCCATCCGGCGCCACCGCGACGCCACTCGGGTTGGTCAGCCGGGCGAGGAGCGCCGGTCCGCCGGCGCCACAGTGGTCGGAGCTGTCGGCCGGAGGGTCCTCTTCTCCGCCACCGCTGTCCGGCGCCCGTTCACAGCGCTCCCCCGTGCCCGCCACTGTCGAGAGCGTGCCGTCCGGCGCGACGCGGCGGATGCGGTGATTGCCGGTATCGGCTATATAGAGACTGCCGTCAGACGCCCGCGAGATCCCCCACGGGAACGCCAGCTCGCCCCGCCGCGCCGGACCGCCGTCGCCGCCGCCACCGAAGTTGCCGGTGCCGGCCACGTTGACCAGGAAATGGCCGAGGGGATCGGCGCTGTGCCGGCCGCCATAGCCGGGGTAGAGCGCCCTCCGCGCCGGCTCATAGAGGTGGTGGACCGACAAGGTCCAGCCGCCGAGGCCCATCTCTCGCCAGTCGAGATGGGAGACGTTGCGGCTGAGGACGCGCCCGCTGCTGGCGAAGCTGCGGCGGACCGCGATGTCCGAGCCGCTACGCCCGACTTCCAGCGGCCCCCCGGAGGGGAAGCGCGAGAAGCTCTGCTGGAGGTCCGCCGGGGTGTAATAGACCGCGCCATATCGATAGGTCGTCGTCACCGTGACCGGGCTGGAGCCTTGGACGATCCGGCCGTAAGCGTCCTTGCCGTCCCAGGAGACCTTGGCGACCAGGTTCGGCGACGCGGGATAGCTTGCCGAAAAGACCCGCCGGCCGGCGACCGCGACCTCGAATTCGATGCCCTTCAGAGAGGCCGGCACGCTGCCACCGCTGACTCGCATCTTGCGGAACTGCAGGGCGCCGTACCCCGGCATCCGGTCGCTGTCGTAGTGCAGGCGGAGAGTCGTCCCGTCGAGGGGGATCTCCTCTCTCAGGATCTGGCTCTGGCACTCGATGATCGAGCCCTGGTCGCAGTCGTTGTCGTCCTCGTTATCCGAGTCGTCGTCCGGCTGATCGTGGCCGGGGTCGTCGTCCTCGTCGACGTCAGGTTGATCCGGGTCCGGGGGGGCTCGGCGTCGGGGGGCGGTCCGTAAGGCCAGTTGCAGTCCCAGGGGGTCAGATGGGGGATCGGCACCCGCCAGAGGCTCTGTCCGGGCACATAGAGCTGTGCCAGGACCTGGCGTTCGGCGGCGGTCACTCCGAGCGCCTCCAGTACGGACGCGCCGGCCGGCTGGCCGCTGCCGTCGACATCGAGCGCCGCCATGCCTCCAGCGATGGACAATACCCTGACGATACGGCCGTTCTCCGACGGTACCCAGGCCGCAAGCCCGCGGTCGTAGAAGCCCACCGGCACGATGCCTCCCACGGGGAAGCCGAGGAAGTTCTCGAGGTACTGGATCGCCGGCTGGGAGAGCTCGACTCGCGTGGCCCCGGCGGCCACGGCCTCGTCCGCCGAAAGCTCCACGGCGTAGGTGTAGCCGGTGTTGGAAGGCAGCGGCGCCGGCATGGCTTTCACACCGTCGGCCCCGACGCTGTACTCGGTAGCGCGGATGGAGAGCGCGGAGAGGGGCTGGACGGAGCCGTCCGCGAGCACCATCGAGGCGGTAGTGCCCGGCGGGAACAGCAAGGTCGCGCGGCGGGTGCCATCGTCGTCGGTCACCGTGCCGCCACGAGCTACCTGGAGATCCGGCTGGCCGGTGAGGATCGTGGTCACCACGGCGTCGAGCGGCACCAGGACGACGTCGTCCACGAAGCCGTAATCGCGCGCCGGCGCGGCGAGCGACCGCTGTGCCGGCAGATACCCGGTCTTCCGGTAATCCACGACCAGCGGACCGCCGCCGTTGACGACGAGGTCGAAAGCCCCGTCGGCCCGGCTTCTCGTGTGGCCGAGCTCCGGGTGATCATGGATGGCGATCTCCACGCCCGGCAGCGCGCCGCCCGCGCGGTTCAGGATCCGGCCCCGGAGCACGGCGGCCCGCCGCGGGTCGATCGTCCCCGCGGCCACTCCGGCCTGGATCGGGTTCGCGCCTGTGTACAGGAACTCCGTGGCCGCGGCCAGGTCGGTCGCCACGGTGAGGTCGAGAGGCGGCGCCACCGTCGCGGGATCGGGAGGCAAAGGAGGCTCCTGCGGCCCGGTGTCGATGGTGAAATGGACCGCGGCCGGAGACGAGACATTGCCCGCGTTGTCGACGATCGTCGCCGTGAGGCTCACCGGCCCGTCGGGAAGGGTGTCGAAAGGCTCGCACTCGGCGGTGCTGCCGCCGAAGGTGCACGCCAGCGGCACGGGGGCACCAGCCACCCGCGCGGCGAGCGTCGCGGAGTTGACCCCGGAGCCGCTGTCGGAATAGGCGAAGGTGATCGCGGGCGTGGCGTCACGGACCGTCGCACCCTCGGCCGGAGCGGTGATGGTGAGGCTCGGCGGCACGGCGTCAACCGGCTCGCCGCCGTCGAAGACCAGCACCAGCCGGGGAGCGTGGCCCGCGGTCCCCTCGCGCGAGCCGTACTCCACCAGGCCGTTCTGTGTCTCGTCCCGCTTCTTGATCAGCCAGCCGTAATGCGGCGCGCCGGCGACCTGGCTCTGAACGTCCGCGGTTACGTCGTACCGCACCCATCCGGTGAGGCTGTTGGTCTGGAGGACGGAGGCCGTGGGTGCGGTGGCGAAGGTCCCGCCGCCCCAGCTGGCCGGGCAATCGGCGTTCTGATTTCCAGGGACCGCGTCGGCGGCGCAGTTCCAGGTCGCGCCCGCCTCCGACCAGTCAGCGGTGAGCCGGTGGGCGTCCAGCGTGCGGCCGGCACTCCCCCAGTTGCCGCCGTTGGTCTCGACGAACATCTCCAGAGTGGCGGAATGGAGCTGTTGGAGGACGCCGTGAAGCCCGCTGAGGTCGAACCGCGCCAGCGCCCGGTTGTTTCCGCTCGCGCGGATCCGCAGCAGGGTTTCCGAGCCCTGATTCCGGTCGGCCGCTCCGCTGCGGAGATAGGTATCGGCAACCTCCGGCAGGGTGATCCGGTGCTCGCCGTCCCCGAGGAGGAGGTCGAAGCTGGAGCTTGCCGTGGCCAGATGCCCTCCGCCGTCCTTGATCTCCGCCAGGATCGTGTGGCTGCCCTCCGCGAGGATGGGCCAGGGGCAGACCGCGCCCGTCGAGCAGACCGCGCAGGTCGCGGTCAGGTCCGCGCCGTCGAGGGACACCCGCAGCGAGTCGAGATCCAGCGCCGACCCGGCGTCGAAGAAATGCACCTGGATCGGCTGTGCGGGCCGGTTGATCAAGAACCGCTCGGAGGGCGAGACGATATCGAGCCGCGGCGGCGTGCTATCGGGAGCGGCGGCCTCCACCACCAGGACCAGGCGCGGCTCGTCACGGCACACCTCCCGGGAGGAGTACTCCACGAGGCCGTTCTGCTCTTCGTCGGTCTTCTTGAGCAGCCAACCGTAATTGGGAGTGCCGGTAGCGAAGGCAGCGATGTCGGAGGTGAGATCAAAGGAGATCCAACCCGTGAGGTTGTTCGTATGGAGCACGGTCGCCGTCGGCGCCGCGTTGAAGCTCCCGCCATTCCAGGCGACCGCGCAGTCCGGGTGGGAGTTCGACGGCACGGTATCCGCGGGGCAGTCCCAGGTCACTCCGCTCTCCGTCCAGTCCGCCGTCAGCCGGTGGGCGTCCACCGTCCGGCCATTGCTCCAGTTGGCGCCGTTGGTCTGGATCCGCAGCTCAAGGTTGGCTGAGACGAGTGTCCCCCCGGCGAGGGCCGCCGCGATTTCCGCGGGATCGAAGCGGACGAGAGCGCGATTCGGTCCCGCGGAGCGGACCCGCAGGAAGTTCTGCTGGCCCACGTTCTGGCTCCGAGCGCCCTGGCGGAGGTAGGAATCGGCGGAGGCGTGGAGAGTGACAGTGCGCAAGGACTTCGTCCTGGTGGCGGCCGTTGGCGGCCCAGACTCCGAAGCCGCCGCCGCAGCCCGCTGAACCGTGAGATGTACGGTGATGAGAGCAGAGCGGTTCCCCGCGAAATCCTCGACCGCCGCGGTGAGAGTCGTCGTGCCCGCTCGCAACGGAGTTGCCGGCGTGCAGTCTGCCTCCTGGTCGGTCGCTTGGCAGCCGAGCGCGAGCGTCGCTCCGTCGGCGGTCGCGATCAGGCTCCCGCGCCGGACTCCGGAACCGGCATCGCTGTACCGGAAGCGTAGCCGCGGGGTTGCCGTCGTAAGCACAGAGCCGTCCTGGAAATCGGGAAGCTCCAGCCGCGGCGGGGTTACGTCCGGTGCCCCGGGGGCAATGCCGAGACCGCGGATAAGGCTCTTGCCGAAGGCCACGCGTTCGAGGGTGCGCCCCGAGGCTTTCACGTGAGCCACTGCGCCACGGCTGGCGACCCAGGCGGTGACATCGCCTGGATCGGCTGCCAGCGCGACGATCCGGTCGCCGGGAGGAAACGGCCTCGCGGTCACAATCAACCGGCCGGTCTCTCCCAGGTGCAGCAGTTGCGTCGCCGTTGCCAGCCAGACCCCGCCATGGCCGTCGGGAGCCAGGAAGCGAACCCCGGCCAGGGGAGCGGTGGCGGCGAGCACGCCCTCCGCCCGATAAAGTCTCACCCCGTCCTGCCAGCTTATCCACAACGAACCGGATCGCGGGTCGACACCCAAGCCGACGACAGGGCCCGAGGCCGGCAGCGAGAAAGACGAAACCCTCTGACCGGTGACCGCATCCAGGACCATGAGCTCGCCCCCGCTCGCCACCCACAAAAAGTCCCGCGCCTCATCCAGGGCGAGACCCTCAGCGGGCCGGGGAAGACTCAACTCTTGAAGGGATTGCCCGGCCGCTCCAATGGCGAGGAGCTTTCTGCCGCGAGCAACCCACAGGGAGAGGTCGGCGGGGCGCAGAACGGCTTGCGGAGCTCCAGGCTCTGAACCCGGCAAAGGAATCCTTGCCAGGACTTGACCGTCAAAAGTCGACTTGAGGAGAGCATCCCCAGACAGGAGCCAGACGTGACCACTCCGGTCGTCCACGACCACATGGTCGACGTCCCGAGCCTGTGGCAGCATGACTCGTCCTGCTTTCTCCCCCGGAGTGAAAACGGCAAGGCCGCTCGTCGTCGCGATCCATGCCGAGCCCCCCCTCCTGAAATCAGCTTCCTCACCGCGTCCGGAAGTGCCGCAAACCCCAAAGACTCCCAGCGCCAGCAGCCAGAGCAACCGACTCCAGTGTTTCACTCCGCTCCCCCCTTCAAGGCGAATGATGCGATGAGTACGAGCCCCGTACCCGAAAGTTGCAATGGCCTTTCCGGCCTGCCTTGAACGAGAGATGAGGTGCTGCCGGCAGGTGGTGGCGCTGCCGAGCGCTCAGGTGCCTTCGCTCTTCTTGTCCTTGAGCTCCCGCCGCGACAGCAAAAACCCCGGCGCCATCGGCAGCCAGTAGCTGAGAGTCCGCGGAAGAGCAGCGTCGCGGTGAGGGCCGCCTCGACCGGCACGCGGAAGAGGGCGAGCATGGCGACCTGCTCGCCTCGAAGGTGCCGAGGCCGCCGGGCACCAGGAGGACCGTCGCCGCCACCTGCGCGAAGACGAAGCTCGCGAAGGCCGCCGCGGGATTGAGGTCGTAGCCCACGGCGCGGAGGGTCGCCCAGAGGGTGGCGCCGTCGAGGAGGAAGATGAGGAGCTGGAGGACGCCGTCCTCCAGCAGCACCGCGCGGTTGCGCACCAGGCGGCGGGGGGCGCGGGAGACCTGGCCCAGGAGATCGCGCGGCGCGCGGCACCCAGCGGATCCAGCGCGGCAGCTCGGGCTCCCGGCCCGGGGTGCGGCGGCGGCTGAACCAGAGCACGGTCGCCGGGATCGACAGCGCGAAGATCGGGAACAGGCCGGCGAGCATGAGGACGAGGCGGTTCAGGTCCCGCAGCGCGGCCACGATGCCGAGGCTCGCCACGACGCAGACGGCGAAGGCCCCGTAGAGCGTCAGCAGGTCGACCAGGATGGCCGCCACGGCCAGCCGGGTGTGGACCTTCCTCCTTTGCAGGGCTTTCACCACCAGGAGCCGCCCGCCGAAGCCGGCGGTCGGCAGCACCTGATCCACGAACAGGCGGGCGACGGCGACGGGGACGAGCGAGCGCACCGTGCAGCGCCCCCGCGCCCTGTGGAGCACCCGCTGCCAGACGGCCGCCGCGCAGACGTAGGTGGCGGCCTGGCAGAGGGCGGCGACCAGGACCCAGGCGGGCCGGGCCTGCTGCAGGAGGTGGGCGAACTTGCGCCCCTCGCCGAAATGGGAGACGACCGCCACCAGCCCGGCGAGCAGCATCAGGCCCGGCAACCAGGCGAGGACCCGCCGCATCCCGCTCTTCTTCGGCGTCTCCTCGGGCCGGGCGGTGGTGCTATTCTTCTCTCCGGGTTTCACAAAATTCATGAGCTTTTCTCGCGTCCCTCCAGGGCCTGGCCGTCCGAACGGGTTCACTCTCATCGAGGCGCTGGTCGCTCTGACCATCCTCGGAGTGGCCCTGCTGCTCGGTATGCAGTTGCTGATCCAGACCCCCCGGATCATCCGCCGCATCGACGCCGAGCGGCAGGCGTTCCGGGCGCTGGAGGCGACTTTGGAGGGTGTGCGGGGGGGCAGCGTCAGTCTCGTGGACCAGACGCTTAAGTGCTTCCACCGCCGCCGGCACCCCGGCCTCCCGACCCCTATGACCCACCCTGAGGCCTCATCGGTCTGAGGTGGAGCCCGCGCATCTGCCTGGCCTCTCTCACGTGACCCTCACGGCGCACTACTCGGTCCTCAAAGTACCACCAACAAGAAGCAGCTCGAGACGCTGGTCTGGGGGTCGCGTTGAGGCGCCATGACCGCCGCCAAGCCGGCTTCACGCTGATCGAGATGACGATCGTCCTCGTCCTGATGCTGGTCGGGCTGCTGATCGCCGCCGATCTGCTGATGGAGACCTCGCGCCTCTTCGCCGAGACCTCGGGCGAGGCGATCGAGACCCCCATCCCGCTGGTGATCGCCCGCATCCGCGCCGACATCCAGGGGTCGACCACGGTCACCCCCGAGCTCAACCTGGACGGCACCCGGCTCGACAAGGTGCACATCCGGGCCCTGGGCGAGGAGATCCTCTACCAGAAGCTCGGCGACTCTCTCTATCGTCTGGTGATTCCGGACTACGGCCCCCCCAAGGACCCGGAGGTGCTCTGGCACGGGGTGACGGACTGGACGTGCACGGACGGGGGCAAGTCCTCTCCGGTCTCGTTTTCCGTCAGCTACCTGCGGCGCACGACTCCCCATACGCCGCTGCCGGTGCTGCCGTTCTACCGCGGCCCGCTCTCGGAGGCGCGGGTCGAGAAGTTCTACCTGCTCCCGCGGGGGAACGGCTGGTGATTTCGAATCGGCGCGGCGAGTCGGGGACCGCGATGGTGATGGCGCTGCTGGTCCTCTTCCTGGTCTCGGTCTCGCTGACCCTGCTCGCCTTCTCGCTCCAGATCCGCATGCGGCTGGCGCGCGAGGACGCCGAGTCGGTCATCCTCTCGGCCCTCTCCGACGCCGCCGTGGACGAGGCGGTCGCCGGCTCGCGCTGGACGCCTCCTCCACGGGGGCGAAAAAGCACGACTTCGGCAAGGGGACGATCGAGAGCAAGGTCGAGCCCCTGGGCCCCGGGCTGTACGACGTGGTGGCCACCGCGGTCTACGACGGCCGCAAGCGCGTGGTCGACGCCCAGGTCTTCCGCTGCCGCCGGCGAGGTCTACGTGCGCAACTGGCGCCGGGTGCCGGGGTAAACTTCCTCGGCCTTCCTCGCTTCGCGTACCGGCCGCCGAACAGCCGCTTCATCCACCGGAAGATCGGCTCCTCCACGAACTTCCGGTGCTGGGGAGTCATGAAGTGGTCGATGTGGCCGAAGGTGGGCTCGAGGCGGAAGATCTTGTCGGTCGAGCCGATCTGGGCGAGCTGGTCCGCCATGTAGGGCCCGAAGCCGTGCCCGCCGCCGATCGCCAGCACCGCGCCATGAAAATTGCCGAGGTTGGCCGTGAACTGGCTCTCCACCCCGGCCAGCGAGCAACTGATGTCCCGCACCAGCGGCAGCGGCACGTAGGCGTTGAAACGCGCCACGTCGTCGTAGATCCTCGCCTCGGAGGCGTTGAACAGCCGGTCCTCGGCCACGCTGCCGGTCATCAGCACGTAGTTGGGGGCCGGCATGGTCGCCGGGCCCGGGGTGGGCACGCTGACGATCGCCACCAGCGTCTGATGATTGGTCAGGTTGGGCGGAAAGAGGGGGATCGGGGTCAGCCCGCCGGGGGTCGTCCGGGAGAGCTCGTTGGCCATCTTGAAGACATTGGTGCCGACGCCGTCATAGACCAGCCCGGCGGCGAGCTGGGCCTGGAGCGTGGTGCAGTAGCCCTGGTTGATCGCCCGCACCTGCGGGTTCTTGCTGTAGAGCATCCCCTCCCAGGGGATGATGCCGTCCCAATCGTTCGGATGGGCGTTGGCCACGGCGAGGGCGAGGATGCCGCCGAGCGAGGCGCCGCCGGCGACGATCTTGGTGCCCGGGTGGAGAATCTCGATCTGCGCGCGGATGAAGGTGATGTCGTCCACCTGCGAGGCCATGTCCCAGGTGCCCATGATCGAGCAGTCGAGGACGCCCGCCTCGCAGGTCCCGGCCGGGATCCCCTCGTAGCGGGGGGAGTAGCCGTAGACGTCGAAGTTCCGCTGGGCGAAGTACTCGGCGATCGAGGAACCGAAGGCGCCGTTGGGATCGCGCTGCTCGTAGAAGCTGAAGGTGGTGCCGAGCGGCGGCAGGAAGACGATGGTGCCGTTGAACTGGCTGGCCGGAATGTCCCTGGCCACGCGGATCATCTTGAAACGGTCGAGCGGATGGGCCCCCGCCTTGACGGTGTACTCGGTGCGGACGATGCCGTGGTCCCGCGTCTCGGAGGTGCCCGTGATCTGGTAGGGGCCGGCGGCCAGCGCGGCCTGGGCCGCCAGCGCGGCGGCCAGGACCAGCAGGGTGATTCGTCGAATTGACATGTAATTCTCCTTCCTGAAGAGAGATCAAACTTTAACATAGGCAAAAAAACGAAGCGCGGGAGTTGGCACGCTTTCCGCTTAAGCCCCCCACCGCGTGCGAATCTGGCTGAAGCGGCTCCTTCTCGTAGTGCTCCTGCTGGCGGGCCTCTACCTGCTGGCGGTGAACCTGTTCCTCAACTCGCCGCTGGCGCCCCGGGCCTTCAACCGCCGGCCGGAGCGGTTCCAGATCGGCTGGTCCTCGGCGTGGACCGTCTGGCCCGGCTACGTGCGGGTGCGCGGCCTGCGGCTCCGCGGCCACGTCAACGAGGTCACCTGGTTCGTGACCGCGGAGCGGGCGCGCGGCTGGATCGATCTCCCGCGGCTGCTCCACCGCACCTTCCTGCTGACGGAATTCCACGGCGAGGAGGTGCGGTCGCGGGTGCTGCGCGGCCCCGGTCAGAAGACGGCGGCCGACCGCGCGGCGGAGAAGAAGAAGGACGACGGCCGCGCCGACAAGGAGCTATCGCCCCTGGACCCTGCGCTTCGAGCGGGTTTTTCTCGACCACGTCCGCGGGTTCGACTTCAACGACGTCCATCTGGCCGGCGACGGCCGCGTCGAGGGGGCCTTCTCGGTGGTCATCGGCAGGAGCTTCCGGCTGGAGCCCTCCCACGTCCGCATGCCCGCCGCCCGGCTCGCCCTCGGCAAGGACACGGTCGCCAGCGGCGTCGATCTCGAGGGCTCGGCGAGCCTGGGCCCCTACGCGCCCCGCGAGCACCCGGGGATGGAGGGGTTCGATTTCCTCTCCGGCTCGCTGATGGCGCGCGGAGAGGTGCCGGACCTCCCCTTCCTGGAGAGCTCGGGGGTCGTGAAGACCGGCCACGGGACGCCGGGAGCGCTGATCGCCGATCTGCGCTTCGAGCAGGGGCGGCTGATGCCGGGGAGCCGGTTCGACGTCACCGCGCCCGCGGCCGGCTCCACGTCCCCTTTCGCGTTCACCACGGCGGTCACCAACGGTCCGGGCGGAACGCTCTTCCGGATCGGGATGGACGCCAAGGGTTTCACGGCAGGGCGCCGGCAGGGGCTCCCCCCGCTCTTCCGGGCCGCCGAGCTCACGGTGGCGTCGACCAGCCCCGAGACGCGCCTCAGCCGGATCTTCGCCACCGCCCGCGACCTCCGGGACCCGCGGAAGCCCCCCGTCACCCTCCCCTTGACCAGCGACGTGCGGGCGTCCGGGGTCTGGATCGAGGCCCCGGGCACCCGCGCCACCCTCAGGGCGACGCTCGACCACGCCAGCGGCCGGATCGATCTCGCCGGGCTCCTCGCGCGGCAGATCGACGTCGAGGGGCTGCGGGGGGACGGCGTCTCCGCCCGTCTGAGCTTCGCCAAGCCCCCCTCCACCGGCCAGGAGGCGCGCCCGCCCTGGTCGGTGCGGATGGCGGACATCCATCTCGACCGGATCCATGAAATCGCCCTCGGCGATTCCCTTCTCGCCGGCGACTCCCAGGCCGATTTCACCTTCTCCTATGAGCCGGACGGGACCCTCGACGTCCAGCGAGCCGCGTTGACCCTGCCCGCCGGCCGCTTCCAGGCCGCCGGCGCGACGGTCGCCCAGTCCCTCTCGGTCAAGGCCGACGTGCGGATCGAGCCCTGCCATCCTCGGCCAGGACCTCCGGGCTCGCCTTCCTGCGCCATGTCAGCGGCACGGCGGCCCTGAAGGCCCGCATCTCCTCGCTGGGATTCCTCCGCTCCTATCTCGCGAAGACCCCCTGGCTGGATCTCAAGGGGCAGGGGAGCCTCAACGCCGACGTGCGGCTCGATCATGGCCGGCTCACTCCCGGCACCCGGATCGCGGTGGGGGCCTCCCCCATCCGGGCCACGATCTTCGACAGCCTGGCCACCGGGCAAGGCACGGTGAGCGTCGCCGTGGATCCGGCCCGCACGGCGCTGCGGGTCCGCTTCGACCGCTTCGTCCTCGAGGACCTGAAGCAGCCGGGGCGGCCCGACTACATCCGCGGCCGCGGCCTTCAGCTCGGCGCCGTGACCCCCTCCGCTCTCGATCTCACGGCGCCGATGCCGGAGTTCGACGCCACGCTCGACCTGCCGGACGCCGAGGTGCCGGACCTCACCGTCTATGACGCCCTGCTGCCGCGCGAGGCCGGGCTCTGGATCGTCTCCGGCCGCGGGCGGGCGCGCCTGCACCTCGAGGCCTCGACCGCGACGAACCGGACACGGGGCACCGCCGTGCTCACCTCCGACGCCGCGCGGGTCCGTTTCCAGAACCTCGAGCTCAGCGGCCGGCTCGCCCTCGACGCGCCGCTGGTCAGCCCCGACTTCGCCGGCCGCCGGTTCGATCTCCGGGGCACGCAACTGACGCTGGACGGCGTGTCGTACCGGAACGTGGAGGATCCGGACGGCAAGGCGATCCCCGGCTGGTGGGCGCGCGCCGCGCTCAGCGGCGGATCGATCACCTGGGGCGCCCCGCTCTCCCTGCGCGGGGAGGGGAAGATCGACATGAAGAGCTCGGGCCCCCTGCTCACGCTGTTCGCCGAGAAGAGCCGCGTCCTGCGCTGGTTCGACGACGTGCTGAACGTCGAGAACGTCACGGCGCGCGGGGTGGTGAAGGTCGGGGAAGGCAAGGTCCAGGTCGAGTCCCTGCAGGCCACGGGGGGCTCGCTGGAGGTGAGATCCCGTATGATCTTCTCCAAGACTCAGAGGTTGGGGGACCTGTACGTTCGCTACGGCCGTCTGGCGGCGGGGATCGAGCTGCGCGACGGCAAGCGGAATCTCAAGCTGCGCCGGCCGCTCGACTGGTACGAGAGCCGCCCGCAGCTCTGACCTTCCCTCCCCCGTACCCTCCGAGGAACGAGGAGGCAAGGTCATGAGGGAATTCGCGAAGCACCTGGAAGTCACACTGCGCTCGTTCGCCCGCCAGCCGGGCATGGCGCTGATCGTGGTGCTGACCCTGGCGCTGGGGATCGGCGCCAGCACCGCGCTCTTCGCCTACCTCGCCGCGATCCTCTGGCCGCAGATGGACGCGCCGAGCCCCGAGCGCGTGGTCTGGATCCACACCGGGACCGCCGAGGAGCCCCGCGCCGGCAGCTCCTATCTCGAGTATCTCGACCTCCAGCGGCAGCAGACCGCCGTGCGCGACATCATCGGCTTCACCGTCTTCGGGGCCTCGGTAGGGCATGGCACGGGATCGACGTTCGCCTGGGGAGCGCTGGTGAGCGGCACCTACTTCTCGTTCTTCGGCGCGCCGCCGGAGCTCGGCCGGCTGCTGGTGGCGGACGACGACCGGCCGGGCGCCGAGCCCGTCGTGGTGGTCAGTCACGGCTTCTGGCTGGGGAGCCTGGGAGGGGACCCCGGCGTGGTCGGCCGGCCGCTACGGATCAATGCGCAGACCTTCACCCTGGTCGGCATCACCCGCCCGGGGTTCGAGGGTTACGGCCACGTTTCGCCGCTCTATATCCCATTGGCGAACAGCGACCGGCTGACGGGGGCGTCGCGGCTGGAGAAGCGCGAGACGCGGATGATGAGCCTGCTGGGCCGCCTCGCCCCAGGAGTCACCCCGCGGCAGGCGCGCGAGGCCCTGGATCGGACCGCGCGCGCCCTGGACGCGGCGGCCCCGCTCGACGGATGGCAAGCGCCGCTTCTCCTTTACCTCCGCCACCCTGTTCGACCCGGAGGCGGGCTCCGATTTTTCCTATCTCTCCGCCGCCCGGGTGCTGATGGCGGCCGCGCTGCTCTTCCTCCTCCTCGCCTGCGCCAACGTGGCCAACTTGCTGCTGGCCCGCGCCACCGCGCGGCAGCGTGAGATGGGCATCCGCGCCTCGCTCGGCGCCAGCCGGCGCCGGCTGATCGGCGCCGTGCTCTCCGAGAGCCTGGTGATCTGCCTGGCGGGCGGCGCCCTGGGGATCGCCTTCGCGGTCTGGATGATGCACCGCATCGAGTCCTACGTCCTGACCGATCCCGGCGGCTTCGCCGGCTTTTCGGACGGCAACAGCCTGCTGCGGCTCGATCTCCGGGTCTTCGCCTTCGCGCTCGGCGTCGCCCTGCTGCTGCGGCCTGCTCTGCGGGCTCGCGCCGGCGCTCCGCGTCCTGCGCGGCGATCTCCTCACCACGATGAAGACCGACGCCGCCGGCGCCACCGGTCCCGCGGGCGCTCTCGGTCCGCGCAAGCTCCTGGTCGTCGCCCAGGTGGGGCTCTCCGTGCTCCTGCTGCTCGGCGGCAGCCTGCTGGTGCGCACCCTGCGCAACGCGGAGCAGACCGATCCCGGGTTCGATTCCAAACGGCTGCTGCTGGTCTCCCTCTATGTGCCGCGGAACATCGGCGCCGGGAGAAGCGGCCGCCGCCGTCTACCGCCGGGTGCTGGAGGAAACCGCGGCCCTGCCCGGCGTGGAATCGGCCACCCTCTCGTTGACCGTGCCGCTGGCGGGAACGACCCGAATTGCCCGGGTGGCGAGCGCGGACCGGCCGGACGAGAAGATCCAGATCGCCTACGACCTCGTCGCACCCGGCTACTTCGAAACCCTGAAGATCCCGATCCTGGCAGGCAGGCCCCTCGATCGCCGGGACCGCCGGGACACCCCGCCCGCCGCGGTGATCAGCGAGTCGCTGGCCCGGAAGCTGTGGGGAAAGGCCAACGCCGTGGGGCGGCTCCTGTCGGTCCCCGACCCGGCCCCCCGGGCCGGCGAGCCCGCCGGCCTGCTCTTCGAAGTGGTCGGCGTCGTCCGCGACGTCCACGCGGCCTCGGTCGTCCAGCCGGCCGAGCCGTTCCTGTATCTCCCGGTCGAACAGCGCTCCCACGCGCGGCTGACCCTGATCGTTCGCACGGCGGCGGCGGCCCCCGCGAGCCTCGCGCCCACCTTGCGGCAGGCGGTCCGCGCGGCGCATCCGGACCTCTCGATCGTCACCCTGACGACCTGCGACGAGCAGATGCGGAGCAGCCTCGCCCAGCAGCGGATGCACGCCGAGATCGCGGGCTTCTTCGGCCTGATGGGACTCGCGGTGTCGGTGGTGGGCCTCTTCGGGCTGCTGAGCTACACGGTGAGCCTGCGGGTGCGCGAGTTCGGCATCCGGATGGCGATCGGCGCCGAGCCCGGCAGCGTCGAATTCCTGGTGCTGCGCCAGGGGATGGCCCTGGTCGCCGCCGGCCTCGCGCTCGGCCTGCTCGGCGCCCTCGGGCTCGCCCGCCTGCTCGAGAGCCTGCTCTACGGCGTGGCCGCGGACGACCCCCTGACCTTCCTCGGCGTGGCCGCCGGCCTGGTGATCGTGACCCTCGTCGCCTGCTACCTGCCGGCCCACCGCGCCGCGCAGCTCGATCCGCTGGAGGCGTTGCGAGGGCGGTAGATCGCGAAGCGGCTCGGAAATTGCAAGTATAAATTGGAAAAGGAGATTCAATGTCCCGAAAGAGTTTTCTCTCTCGTCCAATTTATACGACTATTCTGACTTCGCTGGTTTGCACGATCGCTCTGATCGCGATGGCTGGCTGCGGCTCGTCCCGGGGCTCCGACCAGCCGGCGGCGGCGACCACCTTCGCGAGCTCGCAGATCAATGAAAACGCCCAGGGGCTCACCGTCGACAGCCTGGTGGAATATGGCTATTCGATCCCGCACCGTTATCGCTCCCAGGGGAGCGGTCAACTGAAGGTGGGAGCCCGCAACATCGAGTGGCGCAGCGAGCGCCGCAAGCGCGACTTCAGCATCCAGGGGGACGTGCTCAAGACCGCCACCCTCCAGTGCGCCTCCCGCCCCGGGCAGAACATCTGCCTCGAGCTCCGGCTCGGCACCGTCACGGGCCTCGACTACGCCTTCCGCGACACCAACTGGGCCGCCGGGCACAATGAAAAGATTACCGAGGTCTACAGCTACCTGAAGGCCAACTTCCCCCAGGTCACCTTCGGCGAGAAGGCGGTCAAGGAGATCGATTAGTCGCTGGGCAAGGGATCGCTCACGATCCCCACCGCCACCAGCGCCGCGTTGAGAAACGCGAGCTGAAGCCGCATCTGATCGCGGATCGGCATCCCCCGCACGCCGCTCTTCTCCATCTCGGTCCGCACTTCCTCGGGAGCTTTGCCGGCGATCCGGTCGAGGAAGGCGCGGAAACGGGGATCGTCGGGCCTGCCGCTCTCTCCTGCTTCCAGCGGCCGCAGGAAGAGCGGCATCTCGGAGACCATGGTGAAAGGATCGCCGCCCAGCGAGCGGACGTACTCCATCGAGCTGGGACGGAATTTCGCGGCCATTTGCGGGATCGTTGCGCTCCTCGAACCAGCGGACCATCGAACGGGAATCGGGGCGGGTGGTGAACCCCTCGTCGATGCGATGAAAACCTTTCTCTCCGCCGCGGTCGACGTCGAAGGGCTGATATCCCATCGCCCGCACCTGATTTCGCATCGAATCGCGGAGGGCCGCCGTGCGATCGATCCAGGCCTCTTCGATCAGGAACCACGGGCCGGTGGCGAAGCCCATCCCGTGAAAGCTCGCGTGGAGATGGAACGGCGCGCCCTCGGCGAGGAAAGCGGCCACGGCCCGGTTCTCCGGCCGCGCTTCGCTCATCCTCCGGATCGCGGGGGAAGCCGAACTCCATGTCGTCCCCCGGCAGCTCGCGCCGGACATGATTCATATAAAGCGACAGATCGTAGACGCGGTCGCTCCCCGCCGCGAGGATCGACCGCCGGCACCGTCGCCGCGCTCCAGGGGGCGTTGCGCTCCTCGCCGTCCGGATTGACGTGGGGGACGACGAACCAGGTCGCCGTGGCAAGAAGGGGATCATCCGCCGGCCGCGCGGCGAGGAAGGAGACCAGCCGGCGCAGCATGGCGGGACCGACCGGCTCGTCGGCGTGGCAGCCGCCGATCAGGCTGACGTGGAGATCCCCGCGGCCGAAGCGGTAGCCGTCGATCTCCTGCCCCTTGCGCGAGTGGCCGAGGATCCGCCCCGGCGGCGGAAAGGGGGGCCCGGCGAGGACCTCTTCGATCGGGAATGTCATTTGCCCTCCTTCGCCTCCTTCAATTCGTCCTCGGCGCGCGCGAGCCGCTCGGCGGCGCGGCCGGCCTTGTCGCGCACCCGGTTGACCGCCAGTTCGGCGGCCTCCGCCCGGCGCCGCGCCTCGGAGGCGGCCTTCTCGGCGGCCTCGACCTCCTCGCGCAGGGAATCCGCCTCGTTGCGGGCGCGCTCGACCTTCTCCTCGGCGACCTCCACCCGGCGGCGGATCCGTTCCGCCTCGCGCTCCTGGCGGGCCTGCTCGGCGGCCTCGCGGCGCTCGCGCTCCTTCTTCTCCCGCTCGGTCTCACCCTTTCGGCTTGGGCAGCGGGGCCACCGGCGTGGGCCGCGGCCGGGGGGCCTCGCGCTTCTCCGGGGCCTTGGCCTCGCGCTCGGCGCGGCGGGCCGCCATGTCCACCACCGGAGCGCCGGCGAGTTGCAGCCCGGCGAGCACCTCGAAACCGGGGGGATCGAGATCGCGGTCGAGCCAGCGGCGGGACGCCTCTTCCGCCACCGCCGGGCTCAGGGCGAGGGCCTGGAGATCGGTGCCGATGCGCTCGATCATGGTCCGGCTGACCGTGCGGCCGGACTCGGCGAGAAAGGCGGCCGCGCGGCGCCGCAGCTCGTCGATCAGGCGGCGCACCGCGCCCAGGCTCTCGCGCAGGGCCTCGGGACCGCGTCCGGAGACCGCCTCCCGCTGCCCGGCGCGCGCCCGCTTCCCCGCCGCGAGCAGCTCGTCCATCCGCTCCCGCTCGCGATCGAACAGGAGGTTGACCGCCCAGGCCGAGGGGGTGGGCTTCCCCAGCGTCTTCACCTGGTTCGCGTCCGGGCCGTGCCCGAGCTTGCGGAGCTGCTTGGCGAGGTCGTTGCGGGCCGCCGTGAACGTGTCCAGCGGCCCGCTGTAGAGGCGCTGGAGCTCGACGTCGAGGTCGTTCTTCTTCGCTGCCATGGCAGGCGCCATCGTACAACGAGGCACCCGGCGGCAGGCGCGCGCCTTGAGCGATGTTAGAATAGACATACTTCAGAAGGAGCTCACCGTGCCACAACGCATCGTCCTTTCGCTTGCGTCTATTGCCGTCTGTCCTTTCGTTCTCCGCTCCGTCGTCCGCGGTGACCAGTCCCTCTGCGCTCTTTCGATGCCGTGAGCGCCAAGCCCGCCGAGGTGGCACAGGCGGCGAAGGTGAGCGCTCCGGGCGCACTGTTCCGTATCGCGGGGCTGCGGGGCGCCGAGGGCGAGACCCTGACCCTCGCCCTCGAGACGGCACCGCTGTTCGCCGCCGATTTCCATCTCTATGTCGACGGCCGCGACCGCGGGAACGAGGCCGCGGCCCGACTGACGCTGCTCCGTGGCACCGTCGAGGAGTGGCCGCGCTCCTCGGTGGCACTGATCGTCAACAGCTCGACCGGGGCCTGGAGCGGCTATATCGCCGACGGCACCCGGTTCTACGAGATCGTCCTGCCGGCGGGCCTGACCAAGAGCTCGGTCGCCCGCTCGGCCGTGGTGCGACCGGCGGAGCTCGAGTCTCTGGCGAAGGGCACCCTGTCGGATGTCCTGGAGCCCCCCGCCGGCTCGGCCAGAGCGGCCAGTCCGGAAAAGAAGAAGGTCGTGGTCCCCCCGGGCACCGAGTATCTGGCGACCCTCGCCATCGACTCCGACTATGAGCTGTTCAACAAGTTCGGCAACGTGAACGACGCCACGGCCTATATCGCCTCGATGATCGGCGGTACTTCGGAGCTCTACTTCCGGCAGCTCGGCGTCTCGCTGGCCATCACGAGCCTCTCCCTCTACACGACGCCCGACGATCCCTGGAACGCGCCGAACCCCCACAGCGGCGAGAACGCGGACGTGCTCTGCGAGTTCGCCAACTACTGGCAAAGGTCACGGCCGGTCAAGGATTACCCGCGCAACGCGGCGGTCTTCTTCACCGGCAAGGCCTCCAACGAAATCGGCGGCCAGGCCTGGCTCTCCAGCCTCTGCGATCACTCGGAACGCCCCTCCGCCTGCTCCTATGGCCCCTACGGCATCGTCGTGGTGGCGAAGCGGACGCGCGACACCCTGATCACCGCCCATGAGCTGGGTCACATTTTCGGATCGACACACACCCACTGTTACAACCCTCCGATCGACATGTGCCATTCGGGCGAGCACGGTGCTACCAGGGCCCGGAGTCGACGCCCGAGGATGGCGGCTCGGTGATGAGCTACTGCGGCCAAGCCACTCTCTCGATGGGGGAGCCCGGACGTTTCGGGCTCGACAGCCAGCGCGTGGTGCAGGTCATCCGCGGCTTCGTCGACACGGTCGGCCCGAGCTGCCTCGCGATCACCGGCGATGCCTACCACCTGACCGGCCAGGCGGACACCGCCAGCGCGACCCTCTCCTGGACCGACCCCTTCTCGACGGAGAAGAACTGGCTCGTGGAGCAACGCCTGCCGACCGGCAAGTTCAAGCAGGTGAAGTCGCTGCCCGCCAACTCGACCAGCGTCACGATCACGAAGCTGAAGCCCGGCCCCAACACTTTCAGGATCCGGGCGAAGTTCAAGAAGGACGCCAGCACCTACTCGGAGGTCGTGACGGTCACGGTGCCCTAGGGCCACGCATGCCTTGCCGTCTTCGAGCCATCTTCCTGCTGCTGGCCGCCCTGGCTCCGGCCGCACGGGCCGCCGATCCCGTGATCGCGGCGGCGGGGGACATCGCCTGCGATCCCGCCGAACCGGGCTACAACGGGGGGAACGGCACCGCCGCCGCCTGCCGGATGCGGGATACCTCGAACCTGCTGGTGGGAGCCGGCTACGACGCCGTGCTCCTGCTGGGGGACAACCAGTATCTCAACGGCACGCTCGCCGCCTACCAGACGTCTTTCGCTCCGACCTGGGGGAGGCTGAAGCCGATCCTGCGGCCGGCGGCGGGCAATCACGAGTATCAGACCCCCAGCGCCACCGGCTATTTCGACTATTTCGGAGCGGCGGCGGGCGCGCGCTCGCAGGGGTGGTACAGCTACGACCTCGGCACTTGGCACGTCGTCGTCCTCAATTCCAACTGCGCCGACGTCGGCGGCTGCGGCCCCGGCTCGACGCAGCTCCGCTGGCTGGCCGACGATCTCGCCGCCCACCCCCGGGCCTGCACGCTCGCCTACTGGCACCACCCCCGCTTCTCCTCGGGGCAGCACGGCGACGACGCCACCTATCGACACGTTCTGGCGGACCCTCTACGCCGCCGGAGCGGACGTGGTGCTGGTGGGACATGATCACGACTACGAGCGTTTCGCGCCGCAGAACCCGTCCGGCCAGGCGGATCCGGAGCACGGCATCCGGCAGTTCGTGGTCGGCACCGGCGGCCGGGAAACCCGCCCGTTCGCCACCGTCCGCCCGAACAGCGAAGCGCGCAATGACCAGGATCTCGGCGTGCTGAAGCTCCGGCTCCGCGCCGACGGCTACGACTGGGACTTCCTCCCGGTCCCCGGCGGCAGCTTCGCGGACAGCGGGAGCGGCGGCTGTCATCACCCCCTCGGCGTCACCAGCCTCCCGCTCGATCAGGGACGTTTCAAGGTCGAGGCGAGCTGGCGGAGCTTCGACGGCGCCACCGGACCCGGCAAGGCCGCCGCCCCCGCCGCGGACGGCTCCGGGCTCTTCTGGTTCTTCAGCCCGGACAACTGGGAGCTGCTGGTCAAGGTGCTCGACGGCTGCGCGGTCAACGGCCGTTACTGGGTCTTCGCGGCCGGCACCACGAACGTCGGCTATACGCTGACCGTGACCGACACCCGGACAGGCCGGACCGCGCGCTACGAGAACCCGCTCGGCCGGCGGTCGCCGGCGATCACCGACGTCGACGCCTTCGCCACGTGCCCGTAGGACCGACAATCGTTTAGAATCGAGGATGGAATCTGGCTTCCTGGGTCAATAAAATGAAAAAAACAGCACCCCTCCTCGCCCTGATCCCCCTCCTCCTCTCGCTGACCGGCTGGAGCTCCGCCTCGGAGGAGCCCGCCTTCTCCCGCAGCCGCTGGCTCGAAGAGCAGATGGAGTGGGGGGCCCGCGTGCCGGAGAACCTGGTGCCGCGGGACCCGCGGCAGCTCCGGGAGTTCCTCGACAAGCTCGCCGCCGCCCGCCCGCCCCGCGGCGGCATCCCGAAGGGAGTGGTCCGGGTGAGCGCCGACATCCTCGCTCCCATCGCCGGCCCCGCCCAGCCGGAGACCGAGACGGAGCCGTTCTTCGCCATCGATCCCGAGAACCCCAAGCACCTCCTGGCCGGCTATCAGGAAGACCGTTTCGAGGATGGCGGAGGCCGCGTGCTCACCGCCGCCGTCTCCTTCAACGGGGGGAGCACCTGGCGGGAGACCATCATCCCCAACTTGACCCTCGCCTCCGGCGGGCCGTACCAGCGCACGTCGGACCCCTGGGTGGCCTTCGGCCCGGGCGGCCGCGCGTACTTCGCCTCCCTGGGCTTCGACGAGACGAGCCCGCGCAACGGCGTCTACATCTCGACCTCCGAGGACGGCGGGCTGACCTGGGGCGATCCGGTGGCCGTCCACAGCGGCACCCAGAACTTCGACGACAAAGAGGCGATCATCGTCGACAACCGGAACGACAGTCCCTACAAGGGGCGGCTCTACGTCGGCTGGGACTCGATCTCGCCGTCGCGGCAGCAGCCGGTGCTCCTCACCTACTCCGACGACGGCGGCCACTCGTTCGCCAACGGCGCCATCCTCGACATCCAGGGGGAGAGCATCGGCATCCTGCCGCTCGTCGGGCCGGGAGGGGTCGTCCATGCCGTCTGGCTCAACTATGGAAGCCGGGTCACTCTGCGGGCGGCCCGCTCCACGGACGGCGGCCGCACCTGGAGCGCGCCGGTCGAGATCTCCGATGTCCGGGCGGTCGGCGTCGCGGGGTCGCGCACGGGCGGGGGCCTCCCGGAGGCGGCGATCGACAGCAAGACCGGGGCGCTCTACGTCGCCTGGCAGGACAACCGCTTCACCCCGGGCACGTCGCAGATCGTGCTCTCCCGCTCGACGGACGGCGGCCAGACCTGGAGCGCGCCCCAGCGCGTCTCGGACGGCCCGGCCGACGCCGCCAGCTTCACGCCCGCCGTGGCGGTGAGCCCCGAGGGCTGGGTGGGGGTCTCCTACTACTCGCTGCGCAACAATCCCTCGCGCATCCTGGTGGACGAGTACCTCGCGGTGTCGAAGAACGGCGGCCAGCAGTTCGCCAAGAGCCTGCGCGTGACCGCGACCTCCTGGGACCTGCGCTATGCGGCCACGTCGGAGGGCTTCTTCCTCGGCGATTATCAGGGGCTGACCGCGTCCGCGAAGACCTTCTACCCGTTCTGGATCGCCACCTTCAGCGCCTCGCGCCTCGACCCGCGGGATCGCCAGCCGGACGCGTTCACGCGCGCGATGAAGGTGAAATGAGCGGATGCCCATCATGCCGATGACGAGCGGCGAAGTCCTGATCGGTCCGGGAGAGATCTTCCTCCGCCTCGTCGTCGCTACCCTCATCGGCACCGCGCTCGGCCTCAACCGCGAGATCCACGGCAAGCCCGCGGGGATGCGGACCCATGCGCTCGTCGCCCTCGGCGCCTCCCTGATCACCCTCGTCGCCGTCGAGCTCGCCACCTCGGGGGCGCGGATGGATGGCTCCTCCGTGCTCCGCGTGATTCAGGGAGTGATGGCCGGGATCGGCTTTCTCGGCGGCGGTGTCATCCTGCGCGACGACTCCCACCAGAGCGTCCACGGCCTGACGACCGCCGCCTCGATCTGGATGGTCGCCGGTCTCGGGATCGCCTGCGGCGCCGGCCAGTGGCTGACCGCCCTGACGGCGTTCGCCCTCACCCTGGGCGTGCTGGTGATCCTCGGCCGGATCGAGAAGAGCTGCGTCGGCTGGTTCACCCGCGGCAAGATCCCGGTACCGGACGCCGCTCCGCGCGCCGACCCTCCCCGGCCCGGCCTGATGTGACAGATGGCGGAGGGAGACGCACCCCGTCTCCTCCGGAGCGACCTGAAGCACCTCCTTTTTCAGAGGGAGTGGATTGCAGACCTGCAACCACGTCACTGAAAAGGAGCGGACGATGACATTGTCCAAGGCGTTGATTCGTTCTGCCGCAGGAGCCGCCGTAGTCCTGGCCCTGATCGCCGGTTCTCCGGCTTTCGCGGGGGAGGTCGTCCACAAGGGGGTCGATCTCTGGATGACGGTCGCGGGCTTCGCCCAGACCAGCTTCGCGGACCAGCCGATTCCGGCCGGTTTCTTCTGCGAGAATTCGCAGCCTTTCACCGGCAAGGTGACGTTCCAGGGCGCGCCCCTGGGGGTTGAGCCCGCCGGCAGCCTCGGCTCCATCGACACCGTCGTGCGCCGCCTCGACGACGCGGCGTTCAACGGCAAGGGGGAGGCGACGACCCGCATCCAGCTCATGGCCCTTTCGCTGGTGAGCTCGAAGCCGATCGAAACCAGCTGCGGAAAGTATGACGTCGCGGTCCAGCTGGAGGGCAAGCAGCCGACGACCACGATGCGCATCTTCCAGAGCGATGCCTTCGGCGGCACCTACACGGCGCCGCTGGCGCTCAACGTCAAGGCGGTCTTCACGCCGGTCAGCGGCGACCCGAAGGGCCGGCGCGAGGTGACCCGCCGCATCGACCTCGGGCCGGGCAGCAACTCGGTCTGGGCCTACGTCAACCTGCCGCGATACAAGCAGGGCGTCCGGGTCGACACCAATGGCGACGGACGGCCGGACACGGCGCTGCCCGCCTCCTCGAACTTCCTGGCCGGCGTCTCCCCGACGGTGCTGAAGTCGGCACCCCCGCTGCCTCGCCTGGCCTCGAAGGTCTCAGGTACGAGAACGGCGTCGGGCATCTCCTGCCCCGCGGGCCAGTGCCCCTACCGGTCCTGCCACTGCGCCGCGCTGGATACCAATCCCCAGTGGAACCAGTCGGCCACCGGATGCGCCCAGGACCACCTCCACTGCATCTGGACCTGCGCCCCGGCCGGAGCTGCCGCTGGATTTGGACCAGGAGAGGTCGCCACCGACTGCGTGGCCGTCGCCGAGCCGGACCAGCCCATCTCGCCCGACAACTGATCCCTCCATGGCGGCGGTCCGCTCAGGGCCGCCGCCTTCCTCCCTCCCCTCCTTTGCTATGCTCCCGCCATGGAATTCCAGGGCACCGAACGCTATTACCTCGACCCCGAGCTGGGCGCCATCGTCAACATGGCGATCGCGATGGAGAAGCCGCTGCTGCTGACCGGCGAGGCCGGCACCGGCAAGACGCAGCTCGCCTTCGAGATCAGCCGCTCGCTGGGGATGCCGATCGAGACGCTGCGCTGCAAGTCGACCATCAAGGGCGAGGAGGCCTGCTATGTCCAGGACACCGTCCTGCGCCTCAACGACGCCCGCTTCGGCACCTCCGGCACCGGCCGCGAGGTCAACAACTTCTTCGATTACGTGATCTGGGGGCCGATCGGCCGCGCCTTCCGCAGCCAGCAGCGCGTCGTCCTCCTGCTCGACGAGATCGACAAGACCGAGTCCGACATCCAGGACAACCTCCTCGACGTGCTCGAGGACTGCGAGTTCACCATCCGCGAGGTCAACCAGATCGTGGGGGCGAAAATCCGGCCGGTGATCATCCTCACCTCGAACGCCAAGCGGGAGCTGTCCGATCCGTTCCTGCGGCGCTGCTTCTGCCACTACATCGCCTTCCCCAATCCGGAGCAGATGCGGGAGATCGTCAAGCTCCACTTCCCCGATCTCGACCAGGGGCTGCTCGACTCCGCGCTCGGCATCTTCTACGAGCTGCGCCAGCGGGGTTACGAGAAGCCGCCGGCCACCAGCGAGCTGCTCAACTGGCTGGGCGCCCTCAACCACGCGCGGATCACGCCCGACCGCCTGAACGTCCCCTTCGTCGGCACGCTGCTCAAGCGGACCGAGGACATCCTCGCGTTCCGCAGCGGGGGCAAGCGGGCCCGGATCAATTGATCCAAAACTGATCCGGAATGTTCCTCGACGGCTTCATCCTCCTGCTGCGCGACTACGGCGTGCCGGTCAGCCTGACCGACACGATCGACTTCTATAAAGGCATGGAGCGGGGGCTCGCGCCGGAGCTCGATTCGCTCTTCGTGTTCGCCCGCCTCTGCTTCGTCCGCCGGGTCGAGCACATGGACGCCTACGAGCGGGCCTTCGCCTTCCACTTCTACGGCATCGATCTGCCGCGCGTGGCCGAGGGGGATCCGGAGCTGCTCAACACGCCGCAGTTCCGGCGGTGGCTGAAGGAGGCGGTCCGCAAGGGGGAGCTGCCGCCGCAGGCGCTCTGGACCTTCCCGGCCGGCGAGCTGATGAAACGTTTCTGGGAGACCGTGCGCAAGCAGATGGAGGAGCACCACGGCGGCAGCCGCTGGGTGGGCACCGGCGGCAACTCCCCGTTCGGGCACTCGGGAAACTCGAAGGGAGGAGTTCGGGTTTTTGGCGAAGGCGGCAAGCTCTCCGCGACGAAAGTGATCGGTGAGCGGCGCTACGTCGATTATTCGGATACCAACACGCTGAGCGGCGGCAACCTCGCCCAGGCCCTGACATCGCTGAAGAAGCTGGCGCCCGCGGGACCGCGCGATCAGCTCGACCTCGACGCCACGATCTATCAGAGCGCCAGGAACGGCGGCGAGATCGATCTCGTCTTCCGCCGCGATCTGCTCGACCGCATCGAGGTGGTGCTGCTGATCGACAACGGCGGCACCTCGATGCTCCCCCACGTCGATCTGACCCGGCTGCTCTTCGCCAAGGTGCGCGACCGCATCAAGCGCTGCCACACCTATTTCTTCCACAACACGATCTACGGCGCGGTCTACAAGGACGCGCAGCGCCGGCAGCCTCTCGCCACCGCGGAGCTGCTGAAGCGCTCGCAGGACACCCGCCTGATCATCGTCGGCGACGCCTCGATGGCGCCCGAGGAGCTCGTCTACCCGAGCGGATCGATCTATTTTGGCGAGGATTATGGCGTGGACGACCGCGAGTCGAGCCTGCGCTGGCTCGAGCGCCTGCGCGACCGCTTCCGCCACGCCGCCTGGCTCAATCCCATCCCCAAGGAGCTCTGGCCGAACGCCTACGGACGCGCGACGATCCACCGGATCGGCGAGGTCTTCCACATGGAGGACCTCA
>CAVXIG010000071.1:0-28618 GCA_963761645.1 uncultured Acidobacteriota bacterium | reverse complement strand
CGGCCGCGACGGCACGCCGCTCACCGTCCGCGCGGTCAGACCCTTCCTTCCCGTCACCTCGACCTCGATCTTGGTCCAGGCGGCGGGGGGCGCGGTGTCCTTCGGGTAGAAGGCGACGGTGTACTGGCTGCGCAGCTCGGAGAGGATCTGGCCGTAGACGCCGGCGAGGTCCTCGTTGGGGTGGATGAAGTAGACCTGCCCTCCCCCGGCGTCGGCCAGCTTCTGGAACTTCACCGCGGCGGGCTCGGCGAGGAAGCCGCCGTCCTCCCCGCGCTCGGCGCGGGGGTTGGAGACGATCAGGTAGATCGGGACGCCGCTCTCGCGGGCCGCCTTCAGGCAGATCGAGAAGGTGGCGCGCTCCGCCTCGTCGATGCCGTCCGAGTAGACCACCAGCGCCTTGCGCCCCGAGATCCCCCGCAACTGCCCGAGCGAGAAGAAGATCGCCTCCCAGAGCGACGTGCCGCCGTCGGGCTGGAGCTGCTCCAGGGCCGCGGTGACCGCGCCGAGGTCGCGGGTCACCGGCCGGATCAGCCGGGGCTTGGAGTCGAAGTCGATCAGCATTGCCCGGTCGCGGTCGGTGAGGCCGGTCGCGAGGAGGGAGGCGACCGCCTTGCGCACGTCCGGCAGCTTCAGGAACATGCTGGCCGAGCTGTCGATGGCGAGCGCCAGGGTCAGCGGCAGCTCGCCGGCGTTCTCGAAGGCCGAGATCTCCTGCGGCTGGCCGTCCTGGCGGACGCGGAAGGATTCCTTCGGCAGCCCCGGGACCGGCCGGCCGTTGGCGTCGGTCACCACCACGGCGAGCTGGACCAGGCGGACGTCGATCCGCGAGCCCAGATCGGAGGTGTTGAGGGGCATGGCGTCCTCGGCCGTGGAGCCGTCGTCGAGCCGGGCGGCGACCCGCAGGTAGCCCAGCGGGCGGTTCCGCGGCACGGTGATGCGATGCCGGAACGGCGGCGCGTAGAGGGTGGCCGCCAGCTCGTCGTTCCAGTAGATCTCGACCTTTTCGATCCGCCGGCCGGACGGCGCCCGCACGTCGGCCTCGACGTCGACCGGGCCCACGGCCTGGCGCCCGGCGGGCTCGACGATGCGCACCCCGAAGCTCTCGTCGGGATCGTTCAGGCGCACCCAGTCGCGGGCCAGCTCCTTGCCGGCGGCGTCGTAGGCGACCCCCTGGACGATCTGGGGGCGGACGCGGCGGCCGAGGTCCACCTCGGCCTCGCAGGGGACCTGGGCGCAGCTCGCGGCCGTGCGGTCGCCGAGCTTGACGTCGACGCGGGCGATCCCCTTGCCGTCCCCGTTCACCCGCAGCCGGATCTTGCCGGCGAGCGAGGCCCCGGACGGCGCCACCAGCCGGATGCCGGGGCGGGCCACGGAGATCGCGGCGGGCTCGGCCGGCGCTCCGCCGCCCAGGGTCACCACCTGCCCTCCCCAACCGCCTCCGGCCAGGGGCTCCACCAGCACGGCCACGGTCTCGGCCCCGGCCGGCAGCGTCACCGGCAGATGGTAGACGTTGGGCTCCGAACCGGAGCGATCGGCGGCGCTCAGGATGTGGTGGAAGGCGGGCTGCTGTCTTCCTCCCTCGGTCAGAGCGGCGACGGTGACGCGCAGGGGGCCGGCGGGGATCTCCGCCGATTCGAGGCGCAGATCGAGAGTCCCGGCCGCCTGAACGCGCGAGGAGATCTCCAGGCCGATCCCCTCGTCCTCCCCTTCCAGCAGACGGAGGGCGCGCTCGGCGGCCACGAACTCAGGAGTGCCGGCGACGTCCCATCGCCGGGACCGGATCCGGACGTCGGAGCGGGAGGTGCGCACCTCCACCGGGAGCGGCTGGCCGTTCACCGCGCGGGGCGCCTCGTAGCGCAGCTCGAAGCGGGAGCGCAGGCGGGTGAGGGCGGCGGCCAGCGCCGAGGGCTGGGCGAGGACCTCGCCGCCGGTCGCCTCCGCCATCCAGCTCAGCGGCTCCTGGGGCGCCAGCAAGGCCGGCGGCGGGGGCGGCTGGTCCTTCGGCGCCGGCTTCTTGCCGCCGAGGGTGATCGTGCCGCCGATGGGCACCTGGGGGGTCGAGCGGGGGCGGACCCGCCGCAGGTCCGGCAGGGTCGAATCCCCCACCGGCAGCGGGAAGACGATCCAGCCCAGGGCGGCGGCGGTGCGGGCGGTCTCCAGGGCCGTCCTCTCCAGCGCTCCGTCCCCCTCGGCGAGAGAGCCGCGGTAGAACTTCGCCGGATTGACGTCGAAACCATCGCTCACCAGGAAGACGGCGCGGGGAGCATCCCCCTCCTGGGCCAGCAGCCACTCGGCGAAGGCGTCCTGCTGATGGCGGACGAGGCGCGCCTCGTCCTCGATCCCCTGCGCCGCCCGCTCCGCGGGGTCGGCGCCGCTGTCCTTCTCGTCCCGGAAGCGCTGGCGGAGGACGCGGACGTCGTCCCTCCCCTCGCTCTCCAGCCAGAGCTTGGAGAGGGCCTCGTCGATGGCCTGGACGTCGCGGGTCGGCCCCGCGGCGACGCGCGGGCTCGGCTCGGCCACCACCACCTCCACGGTACCCAGGGCGGTGAGCGCCGCCGACTGTTCGGCGAGGGTGCCCGCCGCGGCGCGCAGGGTGCGGGAGCCGGTGAGGACCCGGTCGACGTAGACCACGATCCGCCAGGGGCGGGAGAGCGGCGCCAGGGAGAGCGCCGGCCGGATCTGGCCGCCGTCCACGACGGTGAAGTCCCCGGGCTTGAGAGCTCTGGGGATCTCCCCCTTGGGATCGAGGATCTGGACCGGAAGGACGACGGAGGCCATAGGGACAACCGGCGGCGGCGTGTCCGCGGCCGGGGTTTGAACTGGGAGGGCGAGGGCGGCGAAAAGAACGAGTGAGGCAATCACGGATCTATTCTACGCGCCCGGGGCGTGAGCGAGATTTAAAAGGGAATTCAGGGACAGCAGGATCTCCCTGGAGTCTCTGCAGTCCCTCAGGTCCCTTTTTTCATCCCACCGTCACCTCGCCCGTGTAGTGCTGCCGCACCAGCTCATGGGCTCGCTGCGCGTCCTCGCGCGGCTCGGCGACGCGCTTGAAGAGGGTCTTGTAGGTGAGCTCCAGGGTCTCCAGATCCTGCTCCTGGAGGAGCTTGACCATCTCGTCGATCGCGCGCTGGGAAGCGGCGGGGTGGATTCGCCGCTCGGACTCGCGCTCCAGCAGGAGGAGCGCGAAGAGCAGCGGCTCGGGGAGCTCGGCCGGCGAGGGCTCCGGCGGCGGCGCCGGGAATTGGACGCCGTTGACCACCTTCTCCTCGGGGAGAGGCGCCTCGGGCAGCTCCGCCGGGGCCGGCCGGCGATCGAAGAGGAAAGGGAGCGAACGGACCTGATGGGTGAAGCGCGAGAACAGCCCGACCAGCTCGCGTTCGGAGGAAAAGTTCCCCACCAGGCGCGCGTCGCGCCCGATCTCCAGGCGCTCGGTCTCCTGGAGCACCACGTGCACCCGCGCCGACTCCTCCAGGTGGAGCGCGCGGGCGCTCACCTTCCAGGCGGTCAGGAACCCCTGCACGTAGCAGGTCTCGGCGCAGCGCACCGTGACCGCCTCGACCTCGACCCCGCGGTCGATGCGGATCGAGCCGCCGAGCGATTCGAGAACGCCGTACTTCCCGGAGTTCTGGACCACCAGGTTGCCGGGCGCGTGGATCGAGAGCTGCCCTTCCGGGTCGATCTCGATCCGGAGGCCGCGGGGGATGATGAGGGTGGGCGCGACGTCTTCGGCGGTGCTGCGGCTCATGAAGCTCCTGCTCTCCTGCTTGCTTTTGTCGGACCGACCGGCAGCGGCTCGAAGTCGCGCACCGGCGGAGCGGTGCGGGCCGCGAGCAGCAGCCGGTCCTCGTTGGGCCAGCGGTGGTCGAGGATGTAGATCAAGGGGTCGACCGGACGGTAGGTGCCGCCGGCGTCCCTGCGGCGGACCTCGTAGTGGACGTGGGGGCTGGTGACTCCCCAGCCGGTGTTGCCCACGGTGGCGATCGGGTCCCCCCGCCTCACCCGCTGCCCCGGCCGCACCTCGACGCGGTCGTCGTGCCCGAAGACGGTAAAGAAGCCGTCGCCGTTCTCGACGATCACCACGTTGCCGTAGCGCCACCACTCCCTGCTGCGCTGGATCGGGACTTGGCCGGCGAAGACGACGACGCCGTCCGCCGTGGCATGGATGGGGGTGCCGACCGGCGCCGAGAGATCGACGCCGGGATGGAGCTCGAGCTCGCGGGTGAAGGGGCTGCGGCGCTTGCCGAAGGAACCGACGAGCACGAACTCCCCCTCGAGAGGGCAGGCGGACGGGGTGACCCGCACCTGTTCCGGGTGCGCCCCCTCGAAAGCGCGGACCGCGCCGAGCGAGCCGTCGAGCTCCTGAAGGCGCTGCCGCAGGCGGAGCTGCGACCGGCGAGCCTCCGCGAGCGCCTCGGCGTAGATCGACCGCCGATCGGGCTCCGCCGCCGGCGCGCCCGCCTTCCCGGGGTGCGCCGGCAGCGGCAGGCCATAGGCGAGGGAGACCTTGGCCATGCGGCGGTCGAGCTCCTGGGCGTGCCGGTCGAGCTCGTCCACGCGGCCGGTCAACGCCTGCAGCCGTTCCCCCTGGAGCCGCCGCTCGGCCAGCAGCCCTCGAACCTCCAGCGGGTTCGCCAGGCTGGCGACGACCCCCGGCGCCAGGGCGGCGGCGAGCGCGACCCCCGCGATATAGAGCAGGGCGAGGACGGAAGCGGCGGTGAGCTGGCGGCGCGACAGGAAGAGGTAGCGCACCCGCTTGCGGATGTCGCCGGGGTGGATCTGGACCTCCAGGCTCCAACGACCGCCGGAAGGGGTGACCGCCGGGGCGTCCGCCGGCAAGCCGAACCTCATGCCGCGTCCGGCCTCACGGGCTGACCGGCTCCGGGGAGGCCGCCTTTAGAGGATTGACCCGCTCGATCGCCTGCTCGCTGGCATGGCGCCGGACGATCGCGAGCAGCTCGCGGTGCACCGCCGGCCCCCCCGCCACGACGTTGCCGCTGGCGAAAGATCCGTCCCCGCCGTCGAGGTCGCTGACGATCCCGCCCGCCTCCCGCACCATCAGGATGCCGGCGCCGATATCCCACGGCGAGAGGCGGAACTCGAAGAAGCCGTCGTAGACCCCGGCCGCCGTATAGGCGAGGTCGAGGGCGGCCGAGCCGCAGCGGCGGATGGCCTTCGACAGCGGGAAGACGTCGCGGAAGATGCCGAGATAGAAGTCGAGGGTCGGCAGGGCGCGCCAGGGATAGCCGGTGGCCAGGAAAGAGCCCTTCATGCCGTCCTGCCCGGAGACCCGCATGGGCCGGCCGTTCCAGGTCGCTCCCCCGCCGCGGACGGCGGTGAAGAGGTTCTCCCCCTCGGGGTCCGCGATCACCCCCACGAGCAGCTCGTCGCCGCGCCGGCAGGCGATGGAGACGCAGTACATGGGCAGGCCGTGGAGGAAGTTGGTGGTGCCGTCCAGCGGATCGATCAGCCACTCGTACTCGCCGTGCCCCTGGCCCGCGCCGCTCCCCTCCTCGGCGAGGATGCGGTGGTCGGGGAAGCGCTTGCGGATCTCGGCCAGGATGGCGGCCTCGCTCTCCTTGTCCGCCTGGGTGACGAAATCGTTCTCCCCCTTGCTCCGCACCTCGAGCCCGGCGTCGCGGAAATAGCGGGAGATGATCCGGGAGCCGGCCTGGGCGGCGGCGAGGGCGGTATCGAGGAGATCGCCGAGGAGGTCGTCGTGCATGGCGGGGCCCATTATGAAGCAAAATCATGAAGCAATTTTATGAAGCGGATGGCCGGCAGGGGCTCGCGGACACGGTTTCGCCCTTCCGCCGCACTGTAGAGAAGACCAGCAGGAGAGAGTATTGATCCAACCGATCGAGCAGACCCTACCGGTAGTGAATTCCTATAACGAGTGGGACCCCCTCGAAGAGGTCATCGTCGGGGTGGCGGACGGGGCGTGCATCCCCGGCTGGCACGCGGCGATCCAGGCGACGATGCCCGAGCGCCACTGGGATTTCTTCGCCGGGCAAGGCGGCAAACCCTTCCCCCAGGAGATGATCGACCGCGCCAGACGCGACCTCGACGGCTTCGTGGCGCTGCTGGAGGCCGAGGGGGTGACCGTGCGCCGGCCGGAGGTGGTCGACTACGCCCGGCCCTTCGCAACCCCGGACTGGCAGTCCCCGAGCGGCGTCTATTCCGCCATGCCGCGCGACACCCTGCTGGTGGTCGGCGACGAGATCATCGAGGCGCCCATGGCCTGGCGCTCGCGCCATCACGAGGCCAACGCCTACCGCCCCCTGCTGCGCGAGTACTTCGACCAGGGCGCGCGCTGGACCGCGGCCCCCAAGCCGCGGCTCAAGGACGATTTCTACCGCCAGGACTACGAGGAGTCCGGGACGGATGGGGAGATCGGCTACGTGATCGGCGAGTCCGAGCCCACCTTCGACGCCGCCGACTTCGTGCGCTGCGGCGCCGACCTCTTCGTGCAGCGGAGCCACGTCACCAACGACTTCGGCATCCGTTGGCTGGCGCGCCATCTGGGCCCCGAGTACCGCATCCACCGGGTCCACACCCGCGACAGCCACCCGATGCACATCGATGCCACCATGATGCCGCTCGCCCCCGGCAAGCTGCTGATCAACCCCGAGCGCGTCCCCGAGGTTCACCCCCTCTTCAAGTCCTGGGAGGTGCGCGCGGCGCCGGAGCCCTACTCGCGCGAGGACCACATGCTGTGCAGCGCCTGGGTGAGCATGAACGTGCTCTCGCTCGACGAGAGGCGGGTGGTGGTCGAGCGCCACGAGGAGGCGACGATCCGGGAGCTCGAGCGCTGGGGGTTCGAGGTTCTCCCCTGCGAGTTCCGGAGCTTCAACCTGCTCGGCGGCTCCTTCCATTGCGCGACTCTCGACGTCAGGCGGCGGGGCGGCCTCGAGACCTATTTCTAGCGGCGATTACTGCGACTGATAGTACTTCCGCACCGCCCCCTCGGCCTGGCGCCCGAGAAAGCGGAAGTCCGCCTCCCCGCCGCTGTCCGAGCCCGGAGCGCTGAACGCCTTCCAGAGGAAGGTCCCGGCGAGCCAGGGCTGGCGGCCCAGCGCGCCGAACAGCGCCTCATAGGCTGCCGCCTGGTCCGCTTCCGAATACTCGCCCCCCTCGACGTGGGGCGCCATCCAGGCCTCCCGCTTGGCCGCGAACCCCACCTCGGTCAGCACGACGGGCTTGCCGAAGCGGCGCGAGGCCCTCGCCAGCCGCTCCACCACCTGCCGCGCCCCCTGGGCGATCTCGGGCCGGCCCGCCCCGGGCGCGGCGGCCAGCGGAAAGTAGGTGTCGACGCCGATGAAGTCCAGACGATCCCAGAAGCGCACGGTCTCGAGGTCGCCGTACCAGTTGGCGGCGTAGGTCACCCGGCCGGGGAAGAGCAGGCGCACGGCGGCGATCAGGTCCCGCCACTCCGCCTCGCGGCCGGTCGTCTTCGACAGCTCGACGCCGGCGCAGAACAGATCGGCCCCGGCCCAGCGGGCGAGCAGGGCGTGGTGGAGGACGTAGCGCCGGTAGCTCTTCCACCAGGCGGCCCAGTCCGCCTCGCTCTTCATCGCGATCTCCCCCGGCCAGGAGGCGCCGGAGACCCAGACGTGGGGCTTCCAGAGCACGTGGATCTTCCGCGCCCGGGCGGCGCGCGCGGCATGGATCAGGCCGATGTCGGTCTCGCTCGACGGTCCGCGGTTGAGGAAGCGCAGCTCCGGCCGGTCGGACCCGGGCTGAAAGGCGAAGGGCATCAGAGACACGGCATTGGCGCCCAGCCGCGCCAGGGCGTCGAGCTGCCGCTCCACCGCCGGCGCTTGGTAGCCCCCCTCCAGGCTGTTGAGCATGGCGAGCGAGATCCCCTTGAGGAATTCGCCGGGCGGCGCGGGGGGGGCCAGCAAGGAGCGGTCCCGGACTCCGGAAAGCCCCCTCCTGGCCTCCCCCCGTTCCGGGTGGAGGAAAAAGACGAAGACAGCACTTCCGCCACCTTCGCGGCCGCCGGCGGGTGCGCCAGTTTCGCGGTCAGCGTGCCCCCGGGGAGGCGATCGATGACGGCCGCCGCCGCCGGGGCCGAGAGGAGGGGCGAGGCATCCTCCGGCTCCTCGCGGGCGAGGATCTCCGCCGCGTCCGGAAGGGCGCGGGCGGCGGCGAGGAGGGGGAGCCATTCGGGGTAGGGCCTACCGTACCAGTCGCGCGAGAGCCAGAGGGCGGCGCCGCGGGCGAGCGCCGGCGGCAGCTTGCCGGCTTGCCCGGCGCGGTCGAGCAGCACGCCGGCCAGAGCGTGGCGGTAGGCCGGCAGATCGTCCGGGCTGTAGACGAGATGGAGATCGGCCCGCCGGCCGCGGACCGCCTCGCCGATCTCCCCCGTGTGGCGCCCCTGCGCGACGTAGTCCGGCTCGACCACCACGGTGATGGGGGATACAGGAGAGCTCGACCGGCACCCGCGGGGCCATCTCGCCCACCGCCAGATCCAGTTGAGTGGCCAGGCGGATGAGCTCGGGGCGCTCCTTCTCCGCGGCGGGAACCAGCAGGCGGACCTGCTTGGACCCGAGCGTCGCCATCCCCCCGAAGGCGCGGTCCCACTCCGCGAGGTCGTCCCGCTCGGCCGCGCGGTCGAGCGTCCAGGCGCCGTCCGCCGCGCGCGCCCAGCGGCCGCTCCGCTCCATCCAGGGGGTCTCGCGCAGCAGGTAGTCGACGTCGAGCGGAGCGCCGCGCCGGCCCCGGCGCTGGCCGGTGATCGCGGAGGCGACGCGGAAGAGCACCTCGTCGGCCATCCGCGTCAGCCCCTCTCCCGGCCGGCCGGCCACGATCCAGGTCGGCTTCTCCGCCCCCGGGATGCGCAGCGCCAGAGCCTGCCCCGGCTCCGGATACCGGGTGCCGCCGAGAACGATCGCGCCGCCGCCGAGCCCGACGGGCAGCCCCTTGACGAGACCGGCCACCGCGGGCGAGGCCGGCAGCGCCTCCACCCAGACCACCGCGTCCCCCGACGCCTCCGGCCCCACCTCGACCTGGAGGCCGGGGAACCGGGGGATGCCCCAGCGGAAGAAGGAGCCCTCCCTGATCCCCGCGGCGAGGTCGCCGGCGGCGCGGATGGCAAGAGTAGCTCTCCTGGGAGCCGGAGCGGCGGGGTCCTGAGCGGTGGCTCCTCCTCCCGGCGAGCAGGCGAGGGTGACCAGGAGGAGGAAAGAGAGCAGAGCGCGGGCGGGAGCAGCCACTATCAGGGCTTCGGCTTCTGCGGCCGCGGGCTGAGCTCGTCGAACGCGATCTTCCAGGTGCCGTCCGCCCCCTTGCGCCAGAGGCGGAGGTAGTTGGAGGTGTTGATCCAGGGGCTCTCCGGCCCGTCCTCGTGCCGCTTCACGAAGCCGTAGGAATAGCCGAGGTCCCCCGAGCGGGCGACGCCGCCGCCGAGCGGCTCCCAGGTGACCGGCGCCGTATTCTCCGCCAGGGCCGTCCGGATCGCCCCCTTGCCGAGGACCGGCTGCCGGCTCACCCGCAGCAGGAGGGCGTCGTCGGTCAGGACCATCTCGTAGGCCGCGGCGGCCCCCTTCTCCTGGACGGCGGCGGCGAGGGCCCGGTCGGCGTCGAGCAGGGCGGTCCGGGCCGCCTCGGGGTCCACCTTGGGGAGCGCGCTCTCCTCCACCCGGGCCGGACCGGTCAGGGAGATGGCGGGGGTCGCGGCCGAGGTCGGCTCGGGAGTGCTCGTGCCGAGGTCGAGCAACGCCTTCCAGGAGCCGTCGGGCTGCCGTTTCCAGATCGTCGCGAACTGGCCGAAGGCGACCGGTTTTTCGCCGGGCTTCGGGCGGAAGTCGAAGGGGCCGGTATTGAAGCCCAGGTCACCGGCGAGCGAGACCTCCGAGTGGACCGGGTACCAGGAGAGGAGCCCCGGCCCCGCCGGACGGGCTCGCCAGACCTCCTTGCCGTTCATCGGATCGGGATTGAACACCACGGAGTCGTCGGCGAGGAAGGCGAGGAAGGCCTCGCGCGTCCCCTTCTCCGCCGCCATCTGGGCGAAAGCCTTCTCCGCCGCCACGACGCCGTCGAGCGCCGCCTGGCGATCGATCGCCGGCGCGGCGGGCTTCTGGGCGGCAGCCGCCGGAGGGGTGGCCTGGGGACTGGTCTGGGAAAAGGCTACTTGCGAGGCCAGCAGCGCCGCGGCCAGCCAGAAAGCTTTTGAATTCATCGGGGTCCTCCTGTTCCGGACGGTCAGGCGAGCGTCCGCCGGCCGTCGAGGAACGTAGCGACCGGGTGCCCGTGCAGGGTCCAGCCGTCGAAAGGCGTGTTCTTCCCCTTGCTGCGGAATCCGGCCTTGCTCAGGGTGACCGCCGCGTCGGGGTGGAAGACGGTGACGTCCGCGGGGCTCCCCCCCTTCAGGCTCCCCCCCTCGACCCCGAGGACCCGCGCCGGGCCGGTCGAGAGGAGATGGACGAGCCGCGGCAGGCTCAAGATCCCCGGCCGCACCAGGCGGTCCAGGCAGAGGCTGAGCGTCGTCTCCAGGCCCACGATGCCGAACGGGGCCATGCTGAACTGCACGTCCTTCTCGTCGGCGTGATGCGGCGCGTGATCGCTCGCGATGCAGTCGACCGCGCCGTCGGCGAGGCCGTTGAGCAGGGCGTCGCGGTCCTTGGCCGAGCGCAGGGGGGGCTTCATCTTGGTGTTGGTCGAGAAGCCGCTCTTGGCCACCTCCTCGTCGGTGAGGATCAGGTGGTGGGGGGCTACCTCGCAGGTGACGTTGAGCCCCTGAGCCTTGGCGCGCCGCACCATGTCGAGGCTGCGCGCCGTCGACAGGTGGGCGACGTGGTAGCGGCCGGCGGTGTCCTCGGAGAGGATGATGTCGCGCGCCACCATCACGTCCTCGGAGGCGCCGGGGATGCCGGGGAGGCCCAGCCGGGTCGACCATTCCCCCTCGTGCATGACGCCGCTGCCGGTGAGGGTCAGGTCCTCGGCGTGCTGGATCACCGGGATGCCGAAGTGCTGGGCGTAGAGCAGGGCTCGGCGCATCAGCTCGGCGTTCATCACCGGCTTGCCGTCGTCCGAGATCGCCCGCACGCCGGCGCGCACCATCTCGCCGATCTCCGCCAGCTCCTCGCCCAGCAGCCCCTTGCTGACGGCGCCGATCGGGTAGACGCGGGCGAAACCGTGCCGCCGCGCCTCCAGCAGGATGTGCTCGGTCACCGACCGGCTGTCGTTGACCGGATCGGTGTTGGCCATGCAGGCCACGGCGGTGAAGCCGCCGGCCGCGGCGGCCATCGTGCCGGTGCGCACCGTCTCCTTGTATTCCTGCCCCGGCTCGCGCAGGTGGACGTGGATGTCGATCAGCCCGGGCGCCACCACCAGCCCGGAGGCGTCGAACGTCTCGGCGCCCTTCGGCGGCTTGATACGGCCGTCGAGCCGGGCGACGCGGCCGTCCTCGATCAGCAGGTCGAGCGCTTCGTCGAGGTCCTGGCTGGGGTCGATCACCCGGCCGCCGTGGATCAGCAGTTTTGCCATGTCAGGCGGTCTCCTCGTGGACGCCCGAGAGCAGGTAGAGGATCGCCATGCGCACCGAGACGCCGTGTTTGACCTGCTCCAGGATGACTGAGGAGTCGAGGTTGTCCGCCACCTCGCTCGCGATCTCGACGCCGCGGTTCATCGGCCCGGGGTGCATGATGATGACGTCGTCCTTCGCCGCCGCCAGCCGCGCGGTGGTCAGGCCGAAGAGCTGGAAGTACTCGCGGACCGACGGGAAGGCCATCCGCCCCTGCCGCTCGAGCTGGACGCGCAGCATCATGATCACGTCGGCGTCGCGGATCGCACCCTCCAGCGAGTAGGCCACCTCGACGTCCATCTTCTCCATCCCGACCGGCATCAGCGTGCGCGGCCCGCCGATGGTGACCTGGGCGCCCATCTTGCGCAGCAGGTGGATGTTCGAGCGCACCACCCGGCTGTGCTCGATGTCGCCGACGATGGCGACCTTGAGCCCTTCGAGCTTCCCCTTGCGGCGGCGGATCGTGAAGGCGTCGAGCAGCGCCTGGGTCGGGTGCTCGTGGGCGCCGTCGCCGGCGTTGATCACCCCCGCGTCGATGCGCTTGGCCAGCATGTGGGGGACGCCGGGGTGGGCATGGCGGATGACCACCAGGTCCGGCGCCATGGCCTGAAGGTTGAGCGCCGTGTCGATCAGCGTCTCCCCCTTCTCCAGGGCGGAGCCCGAGGTCGAGAAGTTGATGTTGTCGGCCGACAGCCGCTTCTCGGCGATCTCGAAGCTCGAGCGGGTGCGCGTCGAGGCCTCGAAGAAGAGGTTGAGCACCGTCTTGCCGCGCAGGGTCGGCACCTTCTTGATCGCCCGCTCGCCGATCTCGCTGAACGATTCGGCGGTGTCGAGGATCAGCCCGATCTCTTCCGGGGAGAGCTCGGCGATGCCCAGCAGGTCCTTGCGGCGCCAGCGGATGGGGGTTTTCGGCGGCATTGTCATCAGGTCCAGCCGGTCCGGCGAGATCCGGGCGCTCCAGGATGCGCACCTGCTCGGTCTCGTCGGTGGAGAGGAACGAGACCTCGATGATCTCGCTCTGCGAGGTCGGGACCTTCTTGCCCACGAAATCGGCCTGGATCGGCAGCTCGCGGTGGCCGCGGTCGATCAGCACGGCGAGCTGCACGATGCGCGGCCGGCCGAAGTCGATCAGCTCGTCGAGCGCCGCGCGCACGGTGCGGCCGGTGTAGAGGACGTCGTCGCAGAGGACGACCCCGCAGTCGTCGATCGGCCGCGGCAGATGGGTCCCCTTGACCAGCGGCTGCGCGCCGACGGTCGAGAGATCGTCGCGGTAGAGGGTGATGTCGAGGGTGCCGACGGGGATCTTGGCCCCTTCCATCCGCTCGATCTCGGCGGCGACCTTCTCGGCGAGGGGGACGCCGCGGGTGCGGATGCCGACCAGCAGGAGGGAGGAGAGGTCGCCGTGGTGGCGCTCGGCGATCTCCCCCGCCATCCGGCGAATGATCCGAGCCATCTGCTTGGCGTCGAGGATCGTCGTCTTCGGCGTCAGATTCTTGGCCATGAGCGGGGGGATCTCCAGATCCGCGGCATCGTATGGCCGGGGGCGGGGGGATGTCAATGAAGTTTCTGGTACCCTCCTGGAATGAAGTCGCAGCAGGCGTGGGAAGACGAGGAGCGCTTCTTCGCGGGCGCACGGGAGGCGACAAGGTTCTTCATGGGCGAATCGGACGTGCAGCGGGCGCTGGAGAAAGTAGCCCGGCTTCTCGAGGAAGACGGCATCCCTTACGCCATCATCGGCGCGATGGCCCTCAACGCCTATGGCTACCGCCGCGTCACGGTAGACGTCGACCTTCTCCTGACGCCGGAAGGGCTCGCGGCGTTCAAGGCGAAGCACCTGGGGCTCGGCTATGTCCAGAAGTTCCCCGGAAGCAAGGGGATCCGCGATACCGAGAACGGCGTGCCGATCGACGTCGTCCTCGCCGGCGAGTACCCCGGAGACGGCCTCCCCAAGCCGGTCGCCTTCCCGGACCCCGCCCTGGCCGCCGTACGAGGCGAGCGCATCGCGCTGCTGCCGCTCCCGCGCACGATCGAGCTGAAGCTCGCCTCGGGCATGACCGCTCCGCACCGGCTCAAGGACCTGGCGGACGTGATCGAGATCATCCGCATCCTGCGGCTTCCCGCCGGGCTCGCGGAGGAGCTCGATCCCTACGTCCGCGAGAAGTACCAGGAGCTCTGGGGGGCGGCGCAGGCCGAGGAGCGCGAGTAGTCCGAGGCCCGGGCGCTGGACACCCTCGCCAACTCCCCCTAAGATCTCTTCTCCACCTGCAACCTGGGGAACGCCACAAGTATGGCTCGCAAGACCTCTGTCCCTTCTGTCCCTGCGCAAGCGCCCGTCCCTGAGGGCTCCTTCTGGCATCGCAACCGGCGGGAGCTCCAGTTCCTCATCCTCTTCGTGGTGCTGCTCGGCGGGGGGTTCTCGCTGATCTCGCTCAACTGGGTCAACGATCATGTGATCGAGCCCTTCACCGGCGGCATCGCCCATGCCAGCGGCGCGACGCTCAACCTCCTGGGGCAGAACGTCACCCAGACCGGCACGGTCCTGCGCAACGCCCGGTTCGCGGTGAACATCCGCAACGGCTGTAACGGGGTCGAGGCGATGCTGATCTTCCTCGCCGCCGTCCTCGCCTTCCCCGCCTCGTGGAAGTCGCGCCTGACCGGCCTGACGCTGGGGATCGTCGCCATCCAGGCCGTGAACCTGATCCGGGTGGTCGCCCTGTTCCTCACCGGGATCTACTTCCCGCGGATCTTCGACACCTCGCACACGGTGATCTGGCAGACCATCGTCATCCTGTTCGGCGTGCTGCTCTGGATCTTCTGGGCGAACCGCTTCGCCACCCCCGCGCCGATCGAGCCGGCGACCTGATGGCCACCCGTGCCACCCGAGTGGTGGCCGCTGAAAAGCCCCCGCCGCGGAGCTGGGTCTTCCTGCTCGTCCGCAACGCCCTGCTTGCGGTGGTGCCGGTGGCTCTGCTCTGGATGCTGCTGACGCCCCTCTACAACCGCGTCCTGCTGGAGAGCGCCCAGAAACTGGTCCGCCTCACCGAGTACCCCTCGGTGACGGAGCTGCTGCGCAAGGACACCCACTTCGCCTATATCGGCCGGCGCGACTTCCCGCCGGCCAGGGCCCTCGTCCACTCCTTCCGGGTGACCGACGTGCACTTTCACCTGATCATGGTGGGTGTGCTGTTCCTGGCGATCCCTCGCGTCCCCTGGCGGAAACGGCTGGAGAATCTCGGCTGGGCCGCGCTGATCACGATCTTCTTCGACATCTTCCTGATCTTCTTCTACGTGAAGTCCACCTACGCCGTGCAGCTCGGCGCCTGGAGCCTCGCCCACTACGGCGCCTTCGCGCGCAACTTCTACGGCCTTGCCAAGCACCTGCTCGACCTGCCGTTCAAGCTGTCCCTCCCCTTCCTGCTCTGGATCGGCTTCTACTACCGGGACCTGAGCGCCGGGATCCGGACCCGCGTCTAGGGAGCCGTCACGCAGGAGCCGGTGGCGCTGGGCACCTGGAAGGTCAGGGCCAGCGCGCCCAGGCGCGCGGTGTAGGTGCCGGGAGCCAGCGCGCCGGTGTCACAGCGGGCCATGCCGCCGCCGCTGCAGTCGGGCGTGCAGACTCCCGAGTTGCTGGTCTGGAGGCAGACCAGGGCGTCCAGCCGGAAGTCCGGGCCATCGTGCTGCACGGCGCAGCCGGCGTGGACGATCTGGGTGCAGCTCGACGAGAAGCACCCCTTGGGAGTCACTGTGAAGTGGGCCGGCTGCCCGACCGCCGTCGGTCCGACGCAGAGCTCCCCCACCGCCGCTGGTTGCCCGGACGGGCAGCGGTCGGCGGCGCAGAGGCCGCCGAGGTGCGTGGACTGGAAGCCGACGCTGAACCGCCCCTGGGCGCTCGACACCTGCCCCACCCAGGCCTGAGCGTAGGGATCGGGCGGCGCGTTCACGAACGGCGCGAGATCGAACAGGATCCAGCCGAAGTCGAAAGGCAGGGGCAGCTCCGGCCCGCCAACGCGGACCCGGTTCGCCGCGCCCGGGAACGGAATGAGGACCAGGGGCGGCGGCGGGGGCCCGGGGTACGACTGAGGCACGAACGCGGGATTCTCCTGCTCGTCGAAGGCGATCAGCTCCTGCTGAGTCTGTGGAAACCCGGCGGGCCGGGTGCCGCACGGGAAGGGGCTGCCGGCCCAGGGCACGCTCCTCCAGGCGATGAGGTCGGTGCCGCCGTCGAAGAGTCCGCCCTTGAGGTAGCGCGAGGCCCAGGCGGTGGCCAGGGGCTCGCGGCCGTCGGCTCCCGAGCCCTGGACGTAGCGGCCGTAGAAGGTGCGGCTCCCCGGACCGAAACGGCCGGGGCTGGCCTCGATCCGCACCAGGCTGTCCCCCTGGGCGAAGCGGCCGGCCGGATCGACGTAGAAGAAGTCCCCCCACAGGACGTTGTCGAAGCCGGCGACGCCGTCCGCACCGAAGTAGCCGGGGTCGCCCGGCCGCAGCGGCGTGCAGCGTTTCACCACGTCGACGGTGACGTAGCCCCGGACCACCTGGGGCTGGCCACGGTCGACGCCGGCGCACTGGTTCTGGAAGAGGGAAGACGGCCGGCCTGAATGGGCCTGCTGGAGCGGATCGACCAGACTGGCCGGCAGGGGCTGCGGCGGCAGGCCCTCGCAGCCGGGGAACGAGACGTCGGAGAAGGAGAACTGCCCCTGCGGGCTGTAGGTATCGGACGGATCCCGTTCATTGTCCGCCGTCCGCGGCAGCACGCCGGTGGCGAAGATGTCCCGCAGGTTGATCGTCTGCACGTCGTAGCCGGTCAGATAGACGTCGAAGGCCAGGGTGGGCACGGCGAGGTCGGTCCACAGCACCACGTGCGCGAGCACCGCCTTGTCGCCCGCGTTGTTGACCGAGAACAGCGTGGTGCGGCCGCCCGGGTTGGCGAGGTCCACCTCGAAATACGGCAGCAGCAGGGTGGCCGCGGGCGCGTGGTCGATCGCGCAGAGGTCGGCCCGGGCCGGCGCGGCGGTGATCAGGACGGCGGAGAGCAGGGCGAGAGCGGCGGTCCGTTTCATTTCGCTGGTCCTCACTGCCTGAAAAAGGGGCTGGCCGCCTGGGGGCTGCAGCCGCTGTCGAGCGGGTCGGCCTCATAGCCGACGCTGAAGGCCCCCTGAGCCGTATGGATCGACCCCAGCCAGGATTGGGTCGCCGGCCGGGCCACCGCCGGCGCCGAGGTCTTCATGTCGAGATAGAGCCAGCCGAACTGGAACGGCACCGGCAGGCTCGAGCTGCCCACGGCGACGCGCCCCGCCTCGGCCGGGAATGGCGAGGACAGGATCGGACATAGAACCTGGCAGGAGGGAACGACCGGCTGCTCCTCCTCGTCGAAGATCACCGTCCGCTCGAGCTCCCAGGGGAAGGGGTACCAGGACGGCCGCTGGCTACAGGTGAAGGGCTGATTCCGCACGCGGCTGTCGCGCCAGTAGATCAGATCGGTGCCGCCGGTAAAGGCGCCGCCGTCGAGGTAGCGGCTGTCCCAGACGGTCGGCAGAGGCTCGCGGCCGTCGGCTCCGGAGCCGCCCACATAGCGCTCGTAGAAGGTCGGCCGGCCCGCGAACCGCGCCGGGTCCGACTCGATCCGCACCAGGTTCTCCCCCTGCGCGACGTCGCCCGCCGGATCGATCAGGAAGAAGTCCCCCCACAGCACGTTGTCGTTGCCCGCCACGCCGTCCAGGCCGAAGTAGCCGGGATCGGCCGGCGTCAGCGTGGAGCATTGCCGCGCCACGTCCACCGTCACGTAGCCGCGGGCGATCTGGTCGCCGAGGGCCTGCGCCGCGCACTTCCCCTCCAGCAGCGGCGAGGAGAGCCCCTGATGGGAGCGCGTCAGATGCTCCACCATGGCGGCGGAGAGCGGTACCGGCGGCAACAGCCCGGCGCAGCCCGGGAAGGAGGTGTCCTGCGAAAAATCGCCCTGGGGGCTCAGGGTGTCCGCGGGATCGCGGATGTTGTCCGCGGTCACCGGCAGGCGGCCCGCGAGGACATCGCGGAGATTGAGCGTCTGGATGTCGTAGCCGGTCAGATAGACGTCGAAGGCCAGCGTCGGCACGCCGAGGTCGGTCCACAACACCACGTGGGCCAGCGCCGCCTTGTCGCTCACGTTGTTGATCGACATCAAGGTCGTCCGTCCCGCGGGGCTCTTCAGGTCGACCTCGAAGTACGGCAGCAGGAGCGTCGCGGCCGGCACGACGTCCACCGCGCAGGTCTTCGCCACGGCCGGCCGGGGGACCGCCGCCAGGACCGGGAACATCAGGAGCCATGCCAACGCAAGTCGTCTCATAACTTCCTCGCCATGGGTTCCTCGCGGGTCGGGCGCAACTGTCTTATGTCACTTCAGCATTTCATAGTGGCGGGCGGAGGTCAATCATGGGAGTCAATAATTGAGCCGCCGGGCGATCCAGTCCCGAAACGGGTTCGGCTTGCTGCCGGGCTCGCTGTAGGTGTAGGCAAGGAGGATCCTCTCCCCCTCTTCCAGCAGGGTGACGCCGCGATGGAGCACGCGGCCGCCGCGCATCACCAGCAGGTCGCCGGGTCGGGTGGCGACGGAGCTCCGCGGGAACAGCGAGAAGATCTGGGGGAAGGCGTAGAACGGATAGAGCAGGAACCGCAGCCACCACGAAAGGCCCGGGGAGATGAACTGAGTCTGGCCGTCGTTGGTGTTCTCGAGCGTCACCAGCGCCACGTAGGGGTGGCCGTCGAAGTGCCAGCGGAACCCGTGGTCCCGCCGCTCGTAGGCCTGGACACGCATCGCGCGCCGCGAGCTGCCCAGGGGGGCCAGGGGCCTGCGGGCGAAGTCCTCGGCGAGCGGCCGCACCCGCATCTCCCCGAACTCCTCGATGTCCGTCAGGAGCTCATGGATCTGGTCGCCGTCGATGACCCGGTAACGGGGACCGAGCCCACCGCGGCCGTGGACCTCCGTGAAGAGGTCCTGGCGGTCGACGACGAGCCGGCGCAGCCGCGACAGCTCCTCTGCGGTCATGAAGCCGGGAACGTGGCGATAGCCTTCCATCCTTCACCTCAATCGATAGACGTGGGCGTAGGGGTCCGCGTAGAGGGGCTGGAACCAGCGCTGGAAAGCGGCGGTGTCCTCTGAAAACGGCAGATTGATCCCCTGGTGCGTGGTCAGGAGACGATCTGCCCCCAGCCGGCGCAGCCGCTGGTGGAGCTCTTCCGGGCTCGCCAGATCGAGGAGCACGCGCCGGAAGCTCGCCGGACCGATCCAGTCGCCGATGAAACGACCGCGCGCGTAGTAGGGCATGTTCTCGGCGTGGAGCGCCCAGACCGTGTAGCCGCTCCCCAGGGTCCGGTTCAGATAAGCGATGGCCGGATAGACGGGCTGCTTCCGGACCAGATAGGCCTCCCGCCCCGCCGGCGTGAGCGGCAACGGACCCTGCCGTTGGAACCGGTAGAACGCGTAGAGCCATCCGGGCAGGAAGCAGCCGGCGCAGAGCCCCACGATCAGGAGCCGGCGGCGGCCGGCGGCCTGGCTTGGCAACCGGTCGAGCCAGGGCAGGAGGGCACCCGCCGCGGACAGGCTGAGCAGCGGCGTGATCGGGACCAGGTAGCGGCTGTCTGCGGGGAGCGCGGTGCAGGCGAGGGCATAGGCCGCCGCGAGCGCCAGCAGCCGCCTCTGCCGCGGGTCCCGCGCCGCCGCCAACAGGGCGGGCGGCAGCACGGCCAGGTAGACGGGTGAGTGCGGCGGCTGGCCGCCGTACCGGCTCCGCTCGAACACCACGTCCCAGGGCAGCCGTACCAGCCCGGCCAGCCGCTGCCCGAGGAGCCCTCCCAGGCTGGCGGAAGGAGCGGTGGCGGCATCCGCGGGCGGCGTGAGGAAACCCTCGAAGCGGGCCGGCGCCCAGGGGCCGGCGCCGAAAACCCGCGGAAAGAACGGGAAGACCGGATTGCCGGTCCAGGCGTAGATGCGGCCATACCAGGGCGCCAGCGCCGCGACGGCGACGGCACCGAACAGCAGGGCGGCGGTCCAGCGGGCCCGCTTCCCTCCGGAAGGCGCCCGAGGAGGACGGTCAGCCCGGTCACTCCGAGAAAGAACAGGCCGAGGTACTTCACGTCCGCCGCGGTAGCCGCGAACAGGGCCGAGAGCACCAGCCACCGCCGCTCCCCCGACCCCCGCCAGCGCCTCACCGCGTAGAGCGCGGCGGTGGCGAACAGGGTGAGCCCGGCCTCGATGTAGCCGCTGCTGGCGAGATGGGCCACGATGGGAGCGCCCAGGAAGACCGCCGCCGCCAGCCAGCCGGCCGCCGTGCCGAACGCGTCCCGCCCCCAGGCCCAGACCAGGGCCGCGGCGAGCACCGTCGTCAGCCATTGCACGCCATGGGCGGCGAGGTCCGGGGCGAACAGCATGACGAGGGCGAACAGCATCTCGTTCGCCTGCGGGAAGACCGGGAAGCGCAGGTCGACCAGGAAGGGCACCCCGCCGGACTCGACGAACCCGCGCGCGAAGGGGAGGTGGTACATCGTCGCGTCGAACGCCGTGGGCGGATAGAGGGCCAGCAGGGCGGACGGGAGCAGGGCCGCCGCTCCCAGGGCCGTCCCCACCAGCGCCAGCGCAACCGCCGCTCCGTGCTCCAGGAGCCCGCGCCAGACGCGAAAGCCCGCCAGATGGATGGTCGCCGAGGACCGCCAGCACCGGCGCCGGGCGCAGGAGCCCGGCGAGGCCCAGCAGCACCCCCAGGTGGGCGAGCACCGCCAGCCCGCAGGCCGTGGGGGTGGCCCACCGCTCCACCGGCCGGTCCAGCTCTCCGGCCAGGAGCCGGCCGAGGATGAAGGCGGTGACCGCCAGGACCAGGACGGCGAGAACGGAGACGGCCAGCATCGGGTCAGGGCTTGCCGGCGATCCAGGTCAGGAGATAGCCGAAACGGCCGGGCCAGCGCCAGCGGGTCTCCAGGTACTGGAAGGGGGCGAGAAACAGGGGGCTCAGCCGGTACAGGGGGATGCCCCGGGTGTAGAAGAAGAGGTCCGCCATCCGCAGATAGCCGGGCAGGGTGAGGATCCCCGTCCGCTCGATGGGCCGCAGGCCGGCGCTCTCGAGGTCCCGCCGCAGCTCGCCGGAGCTGAAGGACTTCTCCGGCGCGTAGAGGTACTGGCCGAAGGCGTCGAGGATCCAGACCATCAGCGGCCGCAGGAAGACGTTCCACTTGTGCGGCACGCCGACGATCGCCCGGCCGCCCGGCCGCAGCACGCGGTGGATCTCCCGCAGCGACTGCGGGTACTCGTCGATGTGCTCGATGGTCCCCATGGTATAGACGACGTCGAACGAGCCGGCGGGGAACGGCAACTCGCGGATGTCGGCCCGCAGCAGCGCCAGCGGGCCCCCTTCGGCCAGAGCGTTGCGGCGCGCCCGCTCGGCCACCACCCGCGAGAGGTCGAGGCCGACGACCTCCGCCCCGCGCGAGCGCATCCAGTCCAGGATGCGGGTGTTGAACGCCTCGTTCCAGAGATCCAGCTTGAGGATCCGCTTGCCCCGCAGGTCCCCCACCGCGTGCTCGATCAGCGCGATCTCGCAGCGGCGGTAGTACTGAGTGCTCGGCGCGGCGGCGAAGTCGCGGACCGAGGCGGCCACCCGGTCCCACGAGCGGCGCTGCCGCTCGCGCAGGGAGGGCTCCGCCGCCTCCTCCAGCCGGAACGCCGGTTTCGCGGTTTCGATCTCGATCATCTTCTCCCCTCTCCCTTCATGGGTTGAAGCCAATCGAGAGTACGGAGCCAGACCTTCCATCAGCGGCATGGGCCGATAACCCAACTCCCGCCTTGCTTTGCCGAGTCGAAACGCCACTCCCTGCAGCAGATTCCGGACGGCGGTAGCATAGCCCGCTCCAGCGTCGTTGCGGCGCAGCCGGTCGACGATTCCGGCGATCCCCAGCGCCGCGCCGGCCGGCAGGGACAGGGCGATGCCGCCGCCCACCCGCCGGCTGAGCTCCCGCGGCGAGACCTCCTCCCCGCCGAGGATGTACTCCTCCCCCACCCCGCCGCGCTCCTCGGCGGCCAGCAACCCGCCGACCACGTCGTCCACGAAGACCAGGTCGCGGACCTGCCGCCCACCCGCCAGCCAGATCCGCGGCCCGCCGCGCAGCAGCCGGCGGATCTCGGAGGTGACCCGGTTGGGGCGCGATGGGTGATCGGGACCGAAGACGATCGACGGGCAGACGGTGACGGCCGGCAGGCCCGCGCGGACGAGGGCGCGGATGCCCTCGACCGCCTCCGCCTTGGAGCGGACGTAAGCCGAGGAGCGGTCGAGATCATCCGCCTCGGTGCGCGCCCTTCCCGCCTCCGCGGGTCCGTAGATCAGCGCCGTGGAGACGTGGACGAACCGCGCGACTACCCCGCTCGCCGGCCTCGCCGGGCCAGGGCGAGGGTGGCCGCGACGTTGACCTCCCGCATCTCGCGGACGCGGCGACCGCGGAGAGTTGCGCACGGCGGCCAGATGGAAGACCGAGCCGCCCGGAGTCAGCAGCGGCGCCCAGGCGGCGGGATCGCGGAGATCGCCGGCGGCGATCCGCAGCGCGGGGTGGCGCAGATCGGCCAGGCTCTCCGGATTCCGGCAGAGGGCCACCACCGGACGCCCCTGGGCCAGCAGGGCCGCCACCAGCGGGCGGCCGAGAAAGCCCGAGGCCCCGGTGACCAGGGCCGTACCCTTCAGCGCTCCACCTCCGCCATCTCATCCCGCGGGATCATGGGATGCAGGAGGTGATCGATGCCGCCCGCCTCGCGGACGCGGCGAACTCCGCCGTCCTCCTGGAGCATGTAGACCGCCGGCGGCAGGCCGGCGTAGGGGCTGGCGCGCGAGATCGAGTAGGCGCCGGCGTCGCAGAAGGCGAGAGCGTCCCCGGGCTCCAGGCGCGGCAGCCGGCGCCGGAGGTCGAGCACGTCGAGCGTGTTCAGGGTGCTGCCGGAGAGATGGTAGAAGCGATCGCCCCTCTCCCTCCGCGGGACGCGCCAGCGGCAGGATGCGCCGGGAGAACAGCAGCGGCGACTCGGGGAGGAAGTTGCGGCTGGCGTCCAGGAACGCCCACTTGCCCGTAACCCCACGGACGCGGGAGACCAGCACCGCCGCGTCGCCGGCGATCGAGCGCCCCGGCTCGGCGGCGAGCGTGGGGCGCTCCGGCAGCCGCGCGCCGTCCGCCAGCTCGCGGAACCGGCGGCCCAGCGCGGCGGCGAACTCCTCCTGCCGCTCGGGTCCGCCGGCGGCGCCCGGACGGTCCCGCCAGCGCGCGAGCAGCCGGCGCGGCCCGACCTTCCGCAGCGAGAGCGAGGGGATCCCGCCCCCCAGATTGACCTCACGGATCACGACGCCGGTCTCGGCGGCGACCCGCTCGAGCAGCGCCAGCACGCCGCGGAAGACCCGGGTGAAGCCGGCGAGCGACGACTGCTGGGTGCCCAGGTAGAAATTGACCGACGAAATCTCGATCCAGGGGGAGCGCGCGAACCGCCGGCAGGCGTCCAGGACCTCTCCGGCGCTCAAGCCCAGCCGCCGGTTGAGACGAGCGAGGGGCGATATCGCGATCCCCTCCTGGCGCAGCCGCAGCGACACCCGGACGCGCCGGCCGGCCCGCGCTCGCGGCCTTTCCAGGATATCGAGATCGTCCGGGCGGTGCGACGTGCACCAGGGGCACGCCGGCCGCCAGCACCGCCTCCAGCTCCGCCGGAATCAGCACCGGACGCGCATAGGCGATCCGCTCCGGCGGAAAGCCGCAGCGCAGCGCCAGCTCGACCTCGGCCCCATGGCTGGCCAGCAGGTGGCTGCCGCAGCGGGCCAGCGTTTCCAGCACCGCCGCCTCGTGGTTGGTCTTCGCGCAGTAGCGAAGGACGGCTCCGGCGAGCCCCTGCTCCAGGGCCCGGTAGTTGGCCCGCAGCCGCGATTCGCCGATCAGGAAGAATGGGGTGCCGAGCCGCTCGGCGAGATCGGGCAGCGGCACCCCGTCCATGCACAGGACGCCGTCCCGGTAGCCCAGAAAATCCATTGCCGGGACGATAGCAGAGCCAGCGGCCGGCACCCTTCTTAGGGGAACGGCTCGGGGGCCGGCGCGCAGGCGCTGTCGAACGGCGTGGCGCTGAAACCGGCGCTGTACTGCCCCTGCGCCTTCATGATCGTGGCCATCCAGGACTGGCGGATCTCGCCGCGGAACCTCGGGTTCGTCGGGATCGGCGCGTTGAGATCGAAGTAGAGCCAGCCGAAGTTGAACGGCACCGGAAAGGCCGGGCCGCCGATATGGACCTTGTTGGCCTCCGCCGGAAAAGCGCCTGCGCCGGGCATGGTCGGCGGCTGCCCGGGTATGACCGGGTAGGCCGGGATCGTCTGCGGGGTCTCCTCTTCGTCGAAGGTGACCTGCCGGGTCCATTGCAGCGGGAAGCCGGCCGGCTGCGTGCCGCAGGGGAAGGGTCTGACGATCCGGCCGCTGTCGCGCCAGGCCACCACGTCCGTGCCGCCCGAGAACGAGCCGCCGTTGACGTAGCGGGAGGCCCAGGTGGTGGCCAGCGGCTGCCTGGCGTCCGCGCCCGACATCCCGACGTAGCGGCCGTAGAAGGTGAGATCTCCCGGCTGGAAGGCGCCTGGGAAGGCCTTGATGCGGACCAGGTTCTCGCCGTCGGAGTACTTGTTGGCCGGATCGATGTAGAGGTAGTCACCCCAGAGGACGTTCTGATTCGTGGCGACGCCCCCCGGGCCGAAGTACCCGGAATCGCTCGGAACCTTCAAAGTGCAGGCGTTGACCGTGTCCACCGTGACGTAGCCGCGGATCCGGCCGTCCCTGAGGTCCTGGCCCGCGCAGCCGCCGAGCATGCTCGAGAAGCGGCCAGTGTGGGCATCCTCCAGGTGGACCACGAAGGGAGCCGGCAGGGGCTGATAGGGCAAGGTGCCTGAACAGCTCGCGAAGTTGAGGTCCTGCGAGTACTCCCCATGAGGGCTGATCACGTCCTGCGGGTCCTGGCCATCCGTCGCGGTTCCCGGGCAGATTGCCGTGGAAGATGTCGCGCAGGTTGATCGTCTGGACGTCGTAACCCGTCAGATAGACCTGGAACCCGAGGGTCGGGACTCCGAGGTCCGTCCAGACGACGACGTTGGCGAGGACCGCCGCCGCGGAGGCGTTGTTGATCGAGAACAGCGTCGTCAATCCCGAGGGGTTCGCGGGATCGACCTCGAAGTAGGGCAGCAGGAGGGTCGCCGCGGGCCTCTGATCGATCGAGCAGGGATCGGCGGCCCGGACCGCCGGCGCGGTCACGGTCAGCAGGAGAAGAGCGGCGAGAAAAAGGGTGGAGGCCGACCTCCACTGCGCGAACGAGTCGAACAGCCGATCCATGGTCGCCTCCTTGGGGAGAAAGAGGATCGTTTATGCGCCTTCCAACATATCACCACCTGGAAGCGAACCGCAAGAGGAATTTTCTTCCCCATAGCACGGCCGCCTGAAAAAGGCCACATCTAGTGGCCGGTCCCTCCCCTGCCCCATCACCTTGTGGGCGTTATCCTGTCTCTGCTAAGCTCACCGCCTAGCCAGAAGGAATCCAATGCTAAGAGTCGAGCGCCTCGAGATCTCCGGCTTCAAGTCCTTTGTCGATCCTGTGGAAGTCCGCTTCGCCGGCGGCATCACCGCCATCGTCGGCCCCAACGGCTGCGGCAAGAGCAACCTCTCGGAAGCGATCACCTGGGTGCTCGGCGAGCAGAGCGCCAAGACCCTCCGCGGCGGCACCATGGAGGACGTCATCTTCAACGGCTCCGACAGCCGCAAGCCGCTGGGGATGGCCGAGTGCGTGCTGACCCTGCGCACCGACCTCTCCTTCCCCGGCGCCGAGGACGGCCGGATCACCATCGGCCGGCGGGTCTTCCGCGGCGGCGAGGGGCAGTACCGGCTCAACGGCAAGGTGACGCGCCTGAAGGAGGTCAAGGACCTGCTGATGGACACCGGCCTCGGCATCCGGGCCTACTCCGTCATCGAGCAGGGGAAGATCGGCATGATCCTCTCCGGCAAGCCCCAGGAGCGGCGCAAGCTGATCGAGGAGGCGGCCGGCATCACGCGCTACAAGGCGCGCAAGAGCATCGCCGAGGTCAAGCTCCAGGAGGCGATGTCGAACCTGCTGCGGCTCGACGACGTGATCTCCGAGGTCGAGCGGGCCCTGCGCTCGCTCAAGCGCCAGGCCGGCGCGGCGCGGCGCTACCAGGAGAAGGAGAAGGAGTATCGCGAGCTGCTGGAGGCCGTGCTCCTCGGCCGCTGGGCGGCGCTGGCGGCGCGGCTGGACGAGCTGAAGACGCGCCTCGAGGAGACCACCTCGCGGGAGGCCGGGCTCGCCGCCGACCTCCACCGCGACGAGGCCGCCCTCGCCGCCGGGCGCGAGCGGCTGGACGAGCTGGCGCGGCGCATGGCCGAGCGCCACCAGAAGGTGGCCGAGTTCGGCGCCCTGATCGAGGGGCGGCAGGAGTTCCTGAAGGCCAACCGGCTGACCGTGCAGGAGCTCGGCGAGCGGGCGGCCCAGGGGCGGGCCCTCGCCGAGCGGCGCGAGGCCGAGATCGCGGCCCACGGCGAGGTTCTCGAAGACCTCGAGGAGAAGCGCCGCGAGCTCGCCGGCGAGCGCGAACAGGCCGCGGCCGCCGTCGACGAGGACGAGCGGCAGATCGCCGCCGCCGAGCGTGACCTGAAGCAGGTCTCCGCCCGCGTCGACGGCTTCCGCTCGCAGATGCTCGCCGCCGGCGCCGAGATCAACGCCGCCAGGAACCGAGTCCAGCAGGCGCAGATCGAGCAGGAGAAGGGGAACTTCCGCCGCCACCGGATCGACCAGGAGATCTCCCAGCACGCCTTCGAGGTCAAGCAGGCCGCCGAGGTGCTGGAGATGTCGCGCTCCAAGGTGGCGTCGACCGAGTCGGCGCTCGACACCCGCAGCGAGGAGCAGGAGAAGGTGGCCGACCTGCTGGAGGCGACGATGCGCCGCGAGGCCGAGGCCTCCGAGAAGAAGCGGTCGCTGGAGAACCAGCTCTCCGGCGCCCGCCAGCGCCAGAAGATCCTCGCCGAGCTGTCGCGCGCCCACGCCCAGCGCCGGGCCGCCCTGGAAAAGGCGCTCGCCTCCGCCGGCATCGACGTCCCCGTCTACCTCGCCAGTCAGGCCAAGGCCGTCGAGGGGTGGGAGCGCAGCCTCGACATCTATCTCGGCACTCTCGCCGACGCCGTCGTGCTCGACCCCGGTGAGAGTGCCCGCGGTCTCGCGCAGGCCCTGGCCGGCCGCTCGGCCGCCGTGCTGATCGAGCGCCAGGCCGGCGCCCCCGAGGCTTGGCCGGCGGTCGCCGATTCCGCCGTCGTGCTCTCGCTCGCCGAGGCCCTGGGGCTCTCTGACGATCTGGCGAGCGCGCTCCCCCCCGCCTTCCTGGTGCGCACCGCGGCGGACGCCGAGCGGCTCGCCCGCCAGCACCCCGGCCTGGCGTTCCTCAGCCGCGAGGGGCTCTGGGTGGAGGCCGGCACCTTCCACGTCGAGGGGGAGATCGCCAACCCCGGCGTGCTGGAGCGCGGCAGCGAGCTCGCCGCGCTCGGCAAGCAGATCCCGGATCTCGAGGCCCAGCTCCGCGACGCCGGCACCCTGCTCGACCAGCTCATCGCCGAGCGCGCGCGGCTCGCCAAGGAGTCCAACCGGCTCCAGGGCGAAGTGGCGCAGCTCCGCCAGGAGCTGGCGGTCGGCAAGGCGCGCATGGAGGATGCCGCGGCCCGCCATCGCCGCCTCTCCACCGAGGCCGAGCAGCTCACCGCCGAGCAACTGGAGATCGCCCGCGAGATCGAGCGCGCCGGCGAGAAGCGCCAGCGGCTGCAGGAGGAGCTCGCCGCCGCCGAGGCGCGCAGCGCCGGGCTGCAGGAGGATTTCGAGCGCGCGCAGGCCGAGCTCGAGGCCGCCAAGGGGAACCGCGAGGGGCTGCGCACCGCCAGCGCCGGCCGCCGCGGCCGCCTCGAGCTGCTCGACGAGCGGCTCGAATCGCACGACCGCGAGATGAACCGCCTGCGCGGCGAGCTCGAGCGGGGGTCGAGCCAGATCGCGGCCTGGCGGCAGGATGCCGACAAGCTCGCCGCCCGGCGCACCGATCTGGAGGGGGCGATCGAGAAGGCGCAGACCGACCTCCAGACGGCCCTCGAGCAGCGCGCCGCCGCCGAGGAGGGGGTGCTCGAGGAGCAGGAGAAGCTCGACGTCCACCGCCAGGAGATCCGCCTGCTCGAGGAGCGCATCGCGGGGTTCCGCGAGCGGCGCGACGCCGTGCGCTCCGAGGTCGAGGAGCTGCGGGTCGCCCAGGCGAGCGTCAAGCAGGACGCCGAGCACCTGGCGCTGACCTTCCGCGACGAGTTCAGCCGCGAGGATCAGCCGGCCGAGCTGCCCGAGACCCCGGGCGAGCCGCGGGCCGATCTCGCGGAGCTGGAGGCCGAGCTGGCACGCACCAAGGCGGCGCTGGAGCGGCTGGGGCCGGTCAACATCCTGGCCGTCCAGGAGCACGATGAGCAGGAGGAGCGCTTCGAGTTCCTCACCACCCAGCGCGCCGACGTCGCCAACTCGGTCGACAGCCTGAAGAAGACGATCAAGGAGATCAACGAGGCCTCCGGCGAGCGGTTCAACGCCACCTTCGTGGAGGTCAACAAGAACTTCGGCGAGATCTTCGCCCGCCTCTTCCGCGGCGGCGAGGCCGAGATGCGGCTGCTCGACGAGGACGATCCACTGGAGAGCGGCATCGAGATCCTCGCCCGTCCGCCGGGCAAGCGGCTGCAGAACCTGATGCTGATGTCGGGCGGCGAGAAGGCGCTGACCGCCATCGCGCTGCTCTTCGCGCTGTTCCGCACCAAGCCCTCGCCGCTCTGCATCCTCGACGAGGTGGACGCGCCGCTCGACGACGTCAACACCACCCGTTTCATCGACCTGCTGCAGGAGATGGCGCAGAACACCCAGTTCATCGTCATCACCCACAACAAGCTCTCCATGGAGATCGCCTCGCGCCTCTACGGCGTCACCATGGAAGAGAAGGGGGTCTCGAAGCTGGTGTCGGTCGAGCTGGAAGAGGTCCAGCCCGAGGAGCGGCAGACGGCGTA
>CAVXIG010000070.1:0-176910 GCA_963761645.1 uncultured Acidobacteriota bacterium | reverse complement strand
CGCACCGGCCGAGGCGAACGTCCTCACCACCACCTACGACAGGATCTTCGACTGGGCCCGGCGTCTGGGTGTCCGGCCGTTGCTGCTCGGGCTCTCCTGCTGCGCCGTCGAGATGACGCCGGCGCTCGACCCGCGGCATGATCTGGCGCGCTTCGGGGGCGAGGCCTTCCGCGCCGCGCCGGGGCGGAGCGATCTGCTGATCGTCGCCGGCACGGTCAGCGAGAAGATGGCGCCCCTGATCCGCCGCCTGTGGGACGAGATGCCCGATCCCAAGTGGGCGATCGCCCTCGGCTCCTGCGCCGCCTGCGGCGGTCCGTACCGCACCTACGCGGTCACGCAAGGGGTGGACCGCGTGATCCCGATCGACGTCTACGTGCCCGGGTGTCCGCCCGGTCCCGAGGCGCTCCTCGCCGGCCTCCTGGAGTTGGAGAAGAAGATCCCCCGTCCGGAGGGCGGCGCGTGAGCGGGCCGAAGCCCCAGGCCATGGAGGGTGCCGCGGAAGATCCTCTCGCCACCGCGCTCCGCGAGGAGCTCGGCGAGGCGATCGAGTCCGCGCGGACCCTCGGAGGCGACCTGACGCTCCAGGTTCGGCGCGAGGCGATCGTCGAGGTCTGCGCCGCGCTCAAGGAGAGGCACGGCTTCACCTATCTCGTCGACCTCTGCGGCGTCGATTTCCCCGGCCGGGAGCCGCGCTTCGAGGTGGTCTACCACGTGTGCAACCCGGCGGCGAACCGCCGGCTGCGCCTCAAGGTCGCGGCCGGCGAAGGCGAAGCGGCGGCGGTCCCTTCCGTCGCCGGCGTCTGGCGCGCCGCCAACTGGCCCGAGCGCGAGGTGTGGGACCTCTACGGCGTCCGCTTCGACGGTCATCCGGACCTCACCCGCATCCTCTTGTGGGAGGGATTCAACGGCCATCCGCTGCGCAAGGACTTCCCCGTCGAGGGGATCGATACGGGAGCCGCGAGAGACGGGGAGTGGAGGAGGCGTGAGCGATCCCCTCCTGCAGCGCGGCGAGGAGATCGAGCTCGGCTTCGGGCCGCGCCATCCGGCGATCCGCGGCGTGCTGCGCCTGAGCCTGCGGGTGGATGGCGACCGGATCGTCGACTGCCGCCCGGTGATCGGCCACGTTCACCGCGGCGTCGAGAAGCTCTTCGAGCTTCAGCCCCATGCCGACAACCTCGCGCATACGGACCGTCTGGACTTCGGTTCGGCGGCGGCGGCCAACCTCGCCTACGCGGGAGCGGTGGAGAAGCTCCTGGGGATCGTGGTGCCGCCGCGGGCGCGCTATCTGCGCACGATCCTGGCCGAGTTGCAGCGGATCGCCTCGCACCTGCTCTGGCTCGGCACCCATGCCGCGGATCTCGGCGCCATGCCCCCCTTCTACGCCGCCCTCGGCGAGCGCGACGGGGTGCTCGAACTGTGCGAACGGTATCTGGAGGATTACTTTGAATCAGACGTCGAATCAGAGGCCGGGCAGGATACCGGGGCGCGCCTGCGGCTCGACGGCATCCGTCCCGGCGGGCTCTCCCACGATCCGCCGGCCGGCTGGGTGGAGAGGTGCCGGGAGTTCGTGGAGTCGTTCCCCGCGAGGCTCGACGGCTGCGCGGGTCCGCTCACCGAGAACCGCCTCTGGAAGAAGCGGACTGTGGGGCTCGGCGTGCTGTCGCCGGAGGCGGCCGTGGACCTCGGCGTGACCGGGCCCGCGCTGCGCGCCAGCGGCGTCGCCTGGGACCTGCGCAAGGCCCTCCCCTACGAGGCCTATGGCGAGGTGGACTTCGACGTGCCGGTGGGCCGCAATGGCGACACCTACGACCGCTACCTGGTGCGGGTGGAGGAGATGCGGCAGGCGAACCGGATCGTCGCCCAGTGCCTGGACCGGCTCCCGGACGGGCCGGTCCTCGCCGAGCCGTCGGCGCTCGAGGCCAAGGTCGAGGACGAGACCTATCACGGCATCGAGGGGCCGCGGGGGGAGATCGGTTTCTATCTGGTGGGCGACGGCACGGCCAACCCCTACCGCTGCCATCTCCGGGCGCCGTCGTTCGCCCATCTCCAGGCGCTGCCCGAGCTCTGCCGCGGGGAGCTGGTCGGCGATCTGGTGGCGCTGATCGGCACGCTGGATGTCGCGCTGGAAGAGGCGGATCGCTAGCGGAAGCCATGACAAGAGGCGCGGGAAGAAACGCTCTACTTTTCTGGTTGGAGTTCGAATACAGTGGACCCGTAGAGACCGCAATTTGGCACCCCGTGTGCCGAATCGGCGACCTCTAGTGAATTCGGGCCAAGGCGGCACCCCCGGCGGGTCTCCGGGAGAGGACGGTGCCCCGGTTCGCGCCTCCTCCGGAGTGTCATCCTGGAGGGACACCCTGTTCAGATTTTCAACAGATTGAAAGGCCGAAATGGGCCTTTTTCTCACTTCAAACCGTTGGCACCGTCTGTGCGTATGCATGGATGCGGGGAGAGGTTCCCGTTGAAGGGGGTAAGCATGGCAAAGACAAGCGTGGACCACCAGAAAGGGTGGAACTTCGAAGCGGCAGCGATGCCGTTCGTCGACGCTCTCTACAATACGGCCTATCGGATGACCCGCAATGCCGAGGACGCCCAGGACCTCGTGCAGGAGACCTATCTGAAGGCCTATCGCTACTATGACAAGTTCGAGGAAGGGACCAACTTCAAGGCGTGGTTGTTCAAGATCATGAAGAACACCTTCATCAACAACTACCGCAAGAAGCAGCAGTCCCCGACCCTCAGCGACTTCGCCGAGATCGAGGAGTCGTTCGAGAATCAGGTCAGCGAGGACTCTTCTCGCCAGCAGCTCAAGAACCCCGAGGAGGAGCTGCTCGAGAACGTGCTCGACGAGGACGTGCAGCAGGCGCTCGACAAGCTGCCGCCGGACTACCGCATGGTGGTGCTGCTGGCCGACCTCGAAGGGTTCTCCTACAAGGAGATCGCCGAGATCCTGGACGTCCCGGTCGGCACCGTGATGAGCCGCCTCTACCGCGGCCGCCGGCTGCTCGAGGCCGCGATGCTCGAGTTCGCCCGCGACCACGGTTATCTGCGGGAAGGCGAGCCGGTCAAGATGCGCAGCCGCACCGCGAGTCCGAAGTGAGCGGGACGCATTCAGGAGCGCCGGGAAGCGGGATCGTCCAGGCGCGCACCGTTCCGGTGAAATATCCAACCTCACGCCCCAGTTGAACAGTGCGGGGTGAACACCTGGAGCCGTCACACAAGACTGTTCTAGAGTATGGGTTCCGGAGGAAGGACGATGGATTGCAAAGAGGTCAGCCTGGTGTTGTTCCTGTTTTTCGACAACGAGATGGAAGAGGAGACGCTGACCCCTTTCAAAGACCACGTCGGACGGTGTGGCGATTGCGCGAAGCAGGTCGACTACACCCGCAAGCTGCTGTTGATCGTCCGCGAGAGGACGGTCCGCTGTCCAGCTCCTGAAAGCCTCCGGCACCGCATCCTCACCCACCTTCCGCATCGCCGCAGCGCTCCCGGCCCTCACTGAGACTCCCATGACAACGACCTCTTCCGCGTCACGGCGCATGGCGACGGCTGTCCTCGTCGCGTCCTTGGCGTTGCTGGCCCTGTCGCCGGCCCCCTCCCGGGCCGAGGACGTCAATCTCTCCTGTCTGGGCGGCGGGCGCCTGGGCGACGCGGATCTGGCGCGGGGCACCACCATCGTCGTGGTCTGGGCCTCCTGGTCGCCGCGCTCGCGCGACATCGTCGAGCGCGTCAGCGCGCTGGCGAGCCGCTGGGGCGGGCGCGCCCGCGTCGTGACCGTCGACTTTCAGGAGGACCGGCCGGCGGTCGAGCGCTTCCTGGCCGGCAGGAACCTCGGCGCCCCGGTCTGCATGGACCCCGACGGCGCCTTCTCGCGGAAGTACAACGTCGCCACGCTCCCGGGCCTGGTGGTCTTCAAGGACGGCCCGGTCGCCTATCGCGGCAAGCTCCCCGACGACGCCGACCAGGTCCTGACGGACCTCCTCCACTGAGCGGTTTCGTACCGCCCTACTTTCTCCCTTTTTTTACGATCTCGGGGTTGCGCGGTACGAGGAATCCTGTGTAGTATCCGACCCGCGTAGGGTCACAACCGCAGCGTTTTTCCAAACACCCCCTCCTGGGAGGTCTGCACGGATGCAGTCGAAGAGGGTATATCCAGGCATGACCGTTCTCCGCTGTCTTCTGCCGCTCGGGCTGATCGCTCTCGGCGCGGGACTCAGCTTCAGTACGCGAAACCTCGAGGCATACAACCGGTCCGCCTACCCCCTCCCCCCGACCTCCCGTTTCAGCGCCCGGGTCACGCTTCCGGACGAGACCACTCCCTGGATCCATCACGCCCGTGTGCCGGTCGAGTCGCGGCTCCTGCGCGGCGAGACCGCGGCGGACGTCTTCGAGAAGCTCGGCCTGCAGGGGATCCAGCTCCGCGAGGCGACCGACGCCCTGGCCGGCAAGGTGGACCTGCGGAGCCTCAAGGCCGGCAACCACTACTCCGCCTTCTTCAATCCGGACGCCTCCCTGGCCTCCTTCGAGATGACCCTCGACGGCAGCGGCCGGGTCGAGATGACCCGCCGGGGCGACGGCTGGCAGAGCGACTGGCAGCCGTTCCAGCGCCGCGTCGAGGTCCGCTCCCTCCAGGGCACGCTCGCGGGCTCGCTGGAGGAGTCGATCCGCGAGGCCGGCGGGCCGCCGTCCCTCGCCTACCGCCTGGCCGACGTCTTCCAGTGGGACCTCGACTTCACCAAGGACCTGCAGAAGGGGGACCGTTTCGAGGTCCTCTACCAGGAGGTCCAGCTCGACGGCAAGTTCCACGACGTGGGGACGATCCTGGCCGCGATCTACGACAACCGCGGGCGCCTCCACGAGGCCTACCGGTACGGCGATGCCAGCGTCTACTACGACGGCGACGGCTCGCCGATGCGGAAGATGTTCCTCCGCTCGCCGCTGCGCTACTCCCGCATCACCTCGTCGTTCAGCCTGCACCGCTTCCACCCCGTGCTCAAGGAGTTCCGGCCGCACTACGGCGTGGACTACGGCGCCCCGGTGGGGACGCCGGTCCAGGTGACGGCCAACGGCACGGTGCTCTCCGCCGGCTGGGACAAGGGGGGCGGCAACGTCGTCAAGGTCCAGCACCCCGGGGGCTACGTGACCGCCTACCTCCACCTCTCCCGCTTCGCGCCGGGTGTCCGCCCGGGCGCGCGGGTCCGGCAGGGGGACATCATCGCCTTCACCGGGGCCACCGGCCTCGCGAGCGGCCCTCACCTGGACTACCGGGTGAAGTGCCGCGACCAGTGGATCGATCCGCTGACGCTCAAGGGGGTCCGCGACGAGCCCATCCCCGGCTCCCGCATGGCCTCCTTCCGCGCCTGGCGGGACAATCTGCGGACCGGCCTGCGCGACGGCGTCCTGCCGCGCGGGATCCAGGTTCCGGGGCTCGATCCGGGGACCCAGCTCGCCCTCGGCGACGCCGGCTCCGCCTCCACGCCGTCGCGGGGCTCGCTCGCCCGCTGATCCGCCGTACCGGCCGTATCGGATGCTGGTCACCATCACAGCCTGGTGCCGGGTCGATCTGGCCGGCGGCACCCTCGACATCTGGCCTCTCGGCCTCTTCCACCCCCAGGCCCGCACGATCAACGTGGCGATCGACCTCGCCGTCACCGTCGGGCTCCGCCCGCAGGCGGAAGGGTACCGGGTGCGCCAGGGGGGGAGCGTGGTGGAGGCCGGCTCGGCCGGAGAGCTCGCCCGCCATCCGGAGGCGGCCCTGATCGGGGTCGCCGCCGAGGCCCTGGATCTCCCTCCCTTCGAAGCGCTGCTGGCGAGCGCCTCCCCCCGGGGGGGCGGCCTCGGCGCGAGCTCCGCGATGACCGTGGCCTTCCTGGCGGCGGCGGAAGAGGCGTTCGACCGCCCGCGCTCGCAGCCGCGCGAGCTGGCGGCGGTGGCGCGGGACCTCGAGGCGCGGCTGATGGGCCTCCCCACCGGCCTGCAGGACCACTACCCGGCGCTCCTCGGCGGAGCGCTCGAGATCCGGCCGGTGCCGGGCGGCGAGCGGGTCCGGCGGCTGGACGTCGATCTCGAGGCGCTGGGGGCCAGCCTGGTGGTGGTCTACTCGGGGCAGAGCCACTTCTCGGCCGGCAACAACTGGCAGGTCGTGCGCCGCCGCCTGGAGGCGGAGCCCGAGGTCACCCGCCTGTTCGAGGGGATCGCCGCCACCGCGGCCGAGCTGGTGCCGGCCCTCGAGGCGGGGAACCTGCCGCGGGTGGGGGAGCTGATGAGCCGGGAGTGGAGCGACCGCCGCCGCCTGGCGGCCGGGATCTCGACGCCCGTTCTGGAGGAGCTGCTGCAAGCGGCCGCCGCGGCCGGAGCCTGGGGCGGCAAGGCCTGCGGCGCGGGCGGCGGGGGCTGCCTCGCCATCCTGGGTCCGCCGGAGCGCCGGAGCGCGATCGAGGCGGCGCTGGCAGGCGCAGGCGGCAAGATCCTCGAGGCGCGCCCGACCGGGCAGGCGCTGCAAATCTCGCGAGACAAATAGAAAGGGCGCCCACACAGGGGCGCCCTTTCAGCAGGATCGATGGCCCGCGGGTCAGCGGTTGCGGACCCGCTGACCGAGGATGTCGTAGGCCTTGTCGATGTTGAGCGACGGGGTGAAACGGAGCTCCCGCGTCTCGGTCCAGGAGGAGTCGGTGCTGAGGCGGTAGAGCACCTTGTCGACCTGCGCCCAGGAGACCAGGACGTCATCCCCGGCTTCCGACACGAACAGCTCCACGCTGCCTGGACCGACCCGGGGGACCGGCCGGCTGGAGGCAACGCGCACCTGGACCAGGTAGGCCGCCGCCGTCGTCGGCTTGGGGGTCGGCGGCGCCACCGCCCGCGAGACGTCGACGGGATCGTCGACCTGCACGATCTGGGTGTTCGCCTGCTCTTTCGGGTTGCGGAGGCCGCGCCCGGAGAGCTTCGCGCCGATCTCGATGATGTGGGAACGGGCCTTCTCGGCGAGCTGGGCGAGATCGCTCGCGTCGTTGGCCAGGATCGTGGCACGGACCTGGTCGGCGAGGGTCGAAGCCAGCTCCGGATGGAAGGCGTGGCCGATCTCGATGATGTGGGAGCGGGCCTTCTCGGCGAGCCCCGGGAGGTCCGCCGGATAGAGGTTGCGCCCGATCTCGATGATGTGGGAGCGGGCCTTCTCCGAGAGCCGGCTCAGCTCCTCCGGCAGGACGTCGATCTCCACCGTCGCCAGCCGCCCCTTCGCCAGCGAGGCGAAGGCCACCACGACGGTCCGCTGGTCCTGCCCGGCCTGGATCGTGGGGGAGCGCAGCAGCGACGGCTGGACGTCGCCGGCGGCGCCGTCGGGCAGGAAGTCGCTGAGGCTGTAGACCGGATTGGTGCCGGCGTAGATGCCGTCGACGAAGACGACCGGCGTATAGAAGGTCTCGAGCGCGCCCGTGGTGGCGCCCTCCTCCTGCCAGATCAGGTGGAGGGTGTTGCGGTGCTTGACGACCGGGGTGTCGTCATCGCCTTCGTCCTCGAAGCTCTCGCGGGTGATCGCGAACTGGGGCGAGGTCTTCGGCGCGAAGGGGTTGCCGACCACCGAGATCGGCGTCGACCAGGTGGTGCCGTCGAAGCCGGCGAGCCTCAGGACGGGGTGGATCCCCTCCTGGCTCTCCCAGACCACGTAGATGGTCCTGGAATCGTCCTCGTAGAGCAGCGAGGCCGAGCTCTCCGCCGCGGAGTCCAGGGTGTCGGGGATCAGCACCCGCTGCGGGGCGGCGCCGGGCCGCGTGACGTCGATCGCCAGGACCGGTGTGCCGGGAGCGGTCCCCGGGACGCCGGGGAAGAGGTCGCCGTATTTGCCGGACTTCACCTGATAGACCTCGCCGCTCGAGCCGAGGGCGGAGTCGTGGCTCGCGGCGAGGCCCGGAGCCGGGGCGGCGAGCCCCAGTCCGATCATCCCGAGAACGAGGAACCAGTGGTTCTTGCTCATGGTCGCGACCTCAAGCGTGCAGATTGACCAGCTTGCGGATGTCCACCGCGAGCAGGAATTCGGGTAAATAGCCGGCGTCGGGGAAGAAGTCCCGGTGGAGCCGGCCGAAGTAGCCGCGGGCGGCCTCGACGTCGTCGCTCAGGTGGGCGACCTCGCCGAGCAGATAGAGCGCGTTCTTGATCGAGGCCTGGTCTTCCATCGCCTCCGCCAGCGCGAGCGCGGCGATACCGTGACGGTGGGAGAGGCGAAGGCGGCTGGTCTCCAGATGGGCGAAGCAGAGGTCGAGACGGACCGAGATCTCGTAGCGCTGGGCGCCGCACCGCTTGAGGATGCGCAGGCTCTCGTAGAGCAGGCGGTACCCCTCGCGGTGGCGCCCCTGCAGGACGCGGCAGTAACCGAGGTTGTCGAGGATCTGGCCGCGCGCGGCGGTCGGCTCCTGCGGCGCGTACTCGAGAGCCTTCTCGTACTCGCGGCAGGCCTCGACGATGAAGCTCTCGGCGAGCAGCGTGTTGCCGATCAGGTTGTGGCTCGAGGCGAGCCAGTCGCGCCGCCCCAGCACCCCGGCGCGTTCGAGCGCGATACGGGCGTAGAACAGCGACTTCTTGTAGTTCTTGGTGAGCTCGTAGTGGCGCGAGATGTTGTACGCCGCGAGCTGGCAGATGAAGGGGTCGACGTTGCGGACCAGGATCTCGCGCAGGTGGGGGACCTCGCCGTCGCCGCGCCCCATCTCGATGACGACGGCCGCCCGGTTGCAGATCCCGAGATCGACCTGCGGCTGCTCCCCCTGCTCGCGGGCCCAGGTGAGGGCCTGATCGAAAAGGTCCTGCGCCTCCTCCAACCGGCCGGCGCGGACGGCCTTCTCGCCACGGCTCTTCAGTTCCTCGAACGTCACGGCACCATTCATTCGTCAGCCTCCCATGCGCGCATCGTGTCGGGGCCGGCCTCGTGGCGGCCCTCCTTGCTGCGTTTGAAAGCGATGAACTCCTCGACCTCGCGCTGCACGTCCTCGGAAAGGGCGTTGAAGCTCTGGACGAGCTGGACGTCGCGCGGCGTGATGGATTCCTTGGCGACCCCCTCGAAGAACTCGCCGATGCTGACCTTGAATTCGGCGAGGATGCGGAAGAGGGTGTCCAGGCTGACCCGGTACTCCCCCTTCTCCATGCGGGAGAGGTCGGACTGCTGGATGCCGAGTCTCGACGAGAGCTCGACCTGGGTCAGCTTGTGCTCCTTGCGGAGCTCGCGGATCTTGCGTCCTACCAACTGGACTTGACGAATCTTCTCAGCGGCCATGATGACATGTCTGAAAGCGCTGTCTATGTCAGAATGGCATAGCAGGATGGTCTAAGAAGGATAGTATCCCCGCCCCGGGGGGCTGTCAATGGAGCGCCCTTCGTGAATAGAGGAATGGGGCATAATCCCCGCCCGGTCCCGCTCTGGGAGACAGATACGCTTGCGACACCACCTCTTCCTTCTGAAGGAGCTCGTCAAACGGGACTTCCAGGGGCGCTACGCCGGCTCGGCGCTGGGCCTGGTCTGGTCGTTCCTGCAGCCGCTCTGGATGCTGCTGCTGTTCACCTTCGTCTTCTCGACGGTGATGAAGATCTCGCTGGCGGGGGCGCGCACCGGCCACTTCGCGATCTTCCTCTTCTCCGGCCTGCTCCCCTGGCTGGCGCTGCAGGAGGGGGTGATGCGGTCGTCGACGGCGATCACCGACAACTCGAGCCTGGTCAAGAAGCTGCGCTTCCCGGCCGAGATCCTGGTGCTGGCGGTGGTGCTCGCGGCCCTGCTGCACGAGGCGATCGCGGCCTGCCATCTTCCTCGGCGTGCTGGCCTTCCTGGGGGAGCTCAAGGCTGGGCGGGCTGCCGCTGCTGCTGCTGGCGCTGCCGCTGCAGATCGCCCTCACCCTCGGGCTGGGGCTCCTGCTCAGCGCGGTGAACGTGTTCTTCCGCGACATCGCGCAGGTGCTCGGCATGGTGTTCACCGGCTGGTTCTACCTGACGCCGATCGTCTATCCGGCGGCGCAGGTGCCGGCGCGCTTCCAAGGCTGGATCGAGCTCAACCCGCTGGCCGCGCTGGTCGAGCTCTACCGCCAGGCCTTCCTCGGCGGGCGGGTGGCCCTGGCGCCCGGGACCGCCGGCCTGGCGCTGGTGGCGGCTGTGCTATTATCCGCCGGCTTCCTGCTCTTCAGACGCCTCAAGGCCGCTTTCGTAGACGAAATCTGAGGATTGGTGCGGTTCTTGCTGGGCGCGGTCTCCGACATCCTGAAAGGAGCTTTCCAAATATGCAGTCGACCTCAAGATTCGCGCCGCGCCTGATCCCGGCGCTGCTTCTCGTCGCCGCGGCGCTGTCCTGGGCCTCGCCCGGGCTGGCCGCGGCCGCCGCCCCGAAGAAGCCGTCGGCCAGGACGCCGAAGGCCGCCACTCCGGCGCCCGCCGCGACAGCGGCACCGGCCGCGGATGCCAAGACGGCGCCGGCCGCGGGCGCCGCCGCCGCCGACGGTCCGCAGCCCCCCAACGGCAAATGGCTGACCGACAAGGAGGGGCGGCAGTACTTCGTCGACAAGCTCCAGAAGGCAGGGGCGCGCTTCCTCCGCGTCGACGACAAGACGCTGCGCACCGCCTGGGGGATCAACGTCGACCTCGTGAAAGAGGACGACAAGTTCTTCTACTACAAGGTCTATCGCCAGATGGGCGGGGCCGGCCCGGTGGCCGGGCCGCAGGCGGGCCTCAAGCCGGAGGAGATCCAGAAGATCGCCGCGACGTATCAGGTGGATACCCTCGAGAGCCAGCTCCTGAAGTTCGTCCCGTTCAGCACCGGGCTGCCCGACCGGGGGCAGTGGCGCAACGGCTTCGACATCGCGGACATGAACGGCGACGGGCACCCCGACATCGTGCACTCGGCGGCGCGCAAGGAGCCCGGTCCGCCGGTCATCTTCCTCAGCGACGGCAAGGGGAACTGGCGGCGCTGGAGCGAGGCCCGGTTTCCCCGCCTGCCCTACGACTATGGCGATGCCGCGGTGGGGGACTTCAATGGCGACGGCCACCCGGACATCGCGCTCGGCGCCCACCTGCGCGGGCTGATGGCGCTGCTGGGCGACGGCAAGGGGGGGTTCACCGACGCGGGCAAGGGGCTCGACTTCGTGCTCCCCGGCCAGGGCCGGCAGCCCGGCTACTCGTCGCGGACGATCACGGTCGCCGACTGGAACCATGACGGCCGCCCCGACATCCTGGCGGTGGGCGAGGGGCCGCGCCTCAACGTGACGGGCCGCGACCAGGCCCGGCCGACCACCAACACGGAGTCGTACGGCGTCGTCGTCTACCTCAACCAGGGCAACGGCACCTGGCTGCGCAAGGACCAGGGGACCTCGAGCCGCGAGATCTTCTCCGACTCGATCGTGACCGGCGACTTCAACGGCGACCGCCGCCTGGACTTCGCGACGGGCTCGAGCATCCAGGGGCGCAAGAGCCTGGTCAACTACGGCCGCGAGGATGGCGGCTGGAACGCCAGGGACGTCGACGTGCACCCCAGCGCCTACGTGCGCTCGGTCGACGCCGCCGACCTCGACGGCGACGGCCTGGACGACCTGCTCGTCGGCTACATGAGCTATGAGGGGGAGGCCTGGAGGAACGGCATCGACATCCTCTACGCGCACAAGGACGGCACCTGGACGCGCCGGGTGCTCGCCGCGGCCGAGCAGCGGGTCGAGGTCAGCGCGCTGGCCCACGGCGACCTGGACGGCGACGGCAAGCTCGACCTGGTGGCGCTGACCGGGAACGGCGGCACCTGGGTCTTCCACGGCGACGGCAAGGGGTTCTTCACCCGCGAGACGGCGACCGGCATCCCGCCGTTCGTGGGCGGCTGCACGGGCTATTACGTCCGGCTCGCCGACCTCGACGGCGACGGCAAGGACGAGATCGTGGCTGACTTCGCCGGCGAGAGCTCGGCGATGTTCGATCCCGACCGCTGCCCGTCCGGGGGGGGATTGCAGGCCTGGCACCTGGCGCCGGCTGGAGCGCCGGCCGCTGGACGGTAGCCGGGGCAGCCGGGAATAAAGGCGCGCAAAGAAGCAAAACACCTCTTGACAGCCCTGGGAGAGATCCCTATAGTGCAGAAGCATAAAACATCGGAGAGGGCGGGGGGCTAGAGCCTTCAGGCCCTCCGGTCATGTTTGGAAGTCACGGCAGCAACGACCTCCAGGGTCGAGGGTCAGTGAAAAAAGAGCTGACAAGCGGCCCTGGGATGTTATAAAGTTCGCCGCACTCTATACTTTGAACAGGAGGTGATTTTTTTTCGAGGAGAGTGGAGAAACGGTTGTATCCCGATCGTTTCAACTTTGGTTTCAGCTTCAGCAAAACTAACTCTAGGAGATTGTCTGTCATGAAGAAGACCGCACTGTGTCTCGCTCTCTTGGGCCTTCTGGGCCTGGGCGGCCAGGCGCTTGCTGTGATCTGCACGATCGATGAGGTGCCGGCGGCCACGTTGCTGCTGCCCTACTTCGAAGTGGATCTCGGCAACCAGAACGGGCAAACCACCCTGTTCTCCGTCAACAACGCCTCGGCCACCGCTGTCCTGGCCCACATCGTGGTCTGGTCGGACCTCTCGGTCCCCGTCCTCGACTTCAACATCTACCTGACCGGCTATGACGTGCAGACGATCAACCTGCGCGACATCCTGGTCAGCGGCGTGCTGCCGCGGACGGCGTCCGCTGGTCAGGACCCGACCGACACCATCAGCCCGCAGGGTGACTTCTCGCAGGACATCAACTTCGCGAGCTGCACCGGCCTGCTGCCGCCGCCGGTCCTGCCGGCGAGCTTCGTCCAGCACCTCCAGCAGTCGCTGACCGGTCTGTCCTCGTCGGTCCTCGGCAACCGTTGCGCCGGCCGTGCCTTCGGCGACAACATCGCCCGTGGCTACGTGACCATCGACACGGTCAACAACTGCACCCTGCGCTTCCCTGGCGATCCGGGCTACTTCGGTCCGGGCGGCACGGGCGACGCCACCAACCAGAACGTTCTGTGGGGTGACTTCTTCTACGTCAACTCCGGCCAGAACTTCGCCGACGGCAACACGCTGGTCCACATCGAGGCTTCGGCGACCAACCCCGAGACTTCGGTTTCCGGCCAGTACACCTTCTACGGCCGTTATGACAACCCCGCCTTCAGCGCCGCTGACAACCGCGAGCCGCTGGCGACGAACTTCGCCGTCCGTTACATCAACGGTGGCACGTTCAGCGGTGGTACGGACATCATCGTCTGGCGCGACTCCAAGGTTAACCAGGCGCCGTTCACCTGCCCCGCGCAGACCGGCCGTCCGGCCTGGTTCCCGCTGGGTCAGGAAGCGATCGTGATCTTCGACGAGCAGGAGCAGCCGCAGGTTCCGCAGAGCTTCCCTGTCTCGCCGCAGCCGCAGAACCCCGGCCTCGTGCCGTTCCCGGCTGAGGCGCAGTCGACTCACGTCGGTGGCACCGCGCTGCCGGTTCCGTTCGACTTCGGCTGGCTGTACCTCAACCTGAACACCACCGTCCCGGCTGCCGGCAACGTTCCGCCGGAAGACCCGGCGGCGGCTCAGGCTTGGGTGACGGCTCGCATGACGGCTCAGGGCCGCTTCAGCGTCGGCTTCAACGCCGTTCAGCTCGACAGCGCCTGCACCGCCCTGCACTTCGCTCCGGGCCAGCTAATAGTCAACTCGAATGGGGGTGGGTCTGGTTTTCGCCGGGCCCACCCCCTTTCCTTCTCCGCGGTCCCACCTTTCGGCTCCTGCAAGCTGCTTCTCCGCCTGGGGAGACAGCTTGGAAGAGCTGAGTCGCAGTCCAGATCGTCTTTTGTGTCCGGTACCCCCTTGCGGTACGTGAGATCTGGGTCTAGACTTATGCTCAAAGTTCGATCTAGCCCTATGGCTTCCGTGCGAAGTCGGTTCTCGAGAGGGTGACCTCTCGGTCGCTGAGCCGCATTCGTTCTGGAGTTGTCGTTCACCCATAGTGGTAGGAGGAGTTTTTTCATGGCGAACCCCCGTCCCTCTGGCCCGCGCACTTACCTCTCTGTCCACCGGATGCTGGCGCTGCTCGTGCTGCCGGCGATTTTCTTTCTAACTCGTCCGGTGATGGCGGTGACGGTCTGCGATCGCGCCGGGTGCGGGACGATCCGCCAGGGTCAGACCGTGGTCTGCTTCACCCCGGCCACTCCGGCCCCCAGCACCCTGTGGAGCCAGGGGCAACTGCAGCCGGCGGATACCGGGGCGCTGCCGCGGGAACGCGACACCACGGATTTCAACGAGGTGACGACCAACTACGGCGCCCGGAACTGGTTCTACGGGGTCGACATCCAGAACGGCTACATCCTGATGGGGCTCTCCCACGGCATCGGGATCTGGGATGCCCGCACCGATCCCGCCAACCCGGCCCTGGTGGCGGCGAAGCGCTACCCGTCGGACGCCGGCTTCCCCTACCTCCCCTCGGGTGAGCAGTCGAAGATCGTGTTCGGCGGGATCTCCGCTCCGGACGACAGCGTGGCGGCGATCGTCGGCTACAGCGGCACCGGGATCCTGGTTTTCGATCTGTCCGACAAGACCAAGCCGCGGCCGGTCTATCAGAACAGCGACAAGACCTCCGAGTCGGTCTATACGGCGAAGATCAACGGCACCCGGTACGCCTTCATGGCCGCCCCGACCCCCGGCGGGCTGTACGTCTACAACCTCGACAAGGCGCTCACCTTCAATGGCTGCCTGGAGGACAATGCGACCGCCGGCAACTGCCCCGGGGTTCTCGTTTCCAAGGTCCAGACCACGACCGCGGCGGCCAGCTTCGTGCACGGCGCCGGCAACTACGTCGTCGTGAGCTTTGGCGGCACGGGCGGTTTCCAGATCTTCGACATGAGCGATCCGGTGCACCCGGTCTCCAAGCTCATCGGCCTGCGCAGCCAGCCGGTGCAGGGCGTCGCGCTGTGGAACCAGGGCTCGTCGTACTATCTCGGCGCCCGCCAGGGCGCGACGCTCACCAACCGGCAGCCGACGACGGCGATCTATGACGTGAGCTGCATCACCGGCGCCAACGGCTGCACCGGGCTGGGATCGCCGCTGTCGAACACGAACACCGACACCCAGAGCGGCGGCGAGTACCTCACCTTCTCGCGAGCCGGCTCGACCCCCTTCCTGTACGTGGGTGGCGACGCCTACTGCATCGGCGCCGACGGCCTTCAGCACGAGTGGCTGTTCGACGTCAGCAATCCGAGCAACCCGACCGACGTCACGCCGGTGCAGACGACGCAGGTGACCGCGCCCTACAACGGCGTGAACGTCACCCGCACGGTCGACTACTGGGCCTACTACTACCGGCCGAACCCGACGGGCTTCAACCTCGTCGCGCCGCGCGCCGGCAAGTTCAACGGCAACTATTTCTATCGCGCCGCCCGCTCGATCTTCGACATCCACAAGCTGACGCGCGACGTGCCGCCGTCGGCGAACTTCACCGTCCTCGCCCGCCGAGATCTATCCCGGCACGGCGGTGACGTTCAACGACACCTCGACGGGCTCGCCGACGAACTGGCAGTGGACGTTCGGGGGCGGCACGCCCGCCAGCTCCACCCTGCAGAGCCCGGTGGCGACGTTCGCCACCGAGGGCTCGAAGTCGGTGTCGCTGACGGCTTCCAATTCCCAGGGGCCGAGCGCCGTCACCAAGAGCATCGTCGTGCTGAGCCCCGTGCCGCAGATCGGGTCGATCACCGTGAGCCCGGCGAACCCGCTCGTCTGCCAGCCGGTCACCCTGACGGCGACCGGCGTGACCGGCCAGCCGACCCTGGGTCTATAGCTGGACGCTCAACGGCTCGCCGGTGGCCGGCGTCACGACGCCGACCTTCAACTGGACGACAACCGGGCTCCAGAGCGGCCTCTACACGGCGGCCGTCACGGTGACCAACGGCGCGGGGACGGCCACGAAGAACGTATCGGTCAACCTCGGCGCGCTGCAGCCGCTGGCCTTCACCGGCGCGAACGGCGCTCCGACCAACGACGCGTTCACCGCGGGAACGGTCAAGTTTCACGCCGGTGGCCAGGGCGCCACGGAATGGAACTGGGACTTCGGGGACGGCCAGGGCTTCCGCGGCTGGACCTCCGACCCGGTGACCGGTCCCAATCCGACGGTCTCGTACACCGCGACCGGTTCGAAGGCCGTCAAGGTGAAGATCCGGAACTGCGTCCAGGGCGGGGAGGGGATCACCAGCGCGGCGCTGACCGTCAACATCACCCAGACGACGCCGCTCGTCGCGAGCTTCCAGGCGACTCTCTTCTGCCAGTTCAGCCAGTGCTTCGCGACCAGTGGAGTGCCGATCGTCTTCGCCGACACCTCGCAAGGCGCCGAGAAGTGGTATTACGACTGGAACCACAACAGCGCGGATGCGGCGACGTGCAATTTCAACGCTGACCCCGGCAGTAGCTCGGCGGTGGCCTCCCACACCTACACGGCCGTTGGCAACGTCTACCCCTGCCTGAAGGTGACCCGCGGCGGTGGCGCCGAGCAGTCGGTGACCGTCCACGGCGCGATCAACGTCGGCTCGCCCGGCGGTGGCGGCGGCGGCGGCGGCGGTGGCAACACCCCCTCGATCTCGGTGAGCGGGGTCGGCGCGGGGCAGATCAACCAGCCCATCCCCTTCGCCGCCTCGGCCTCCAACTGCACGCCGTCCAGCACCTGGAACTGGAGCGTCGGCGACGGCACGATCTCGGGCTCCGCGACGGGCAGCGGGATCTCCGTCACCTGGGCGACGACCGGCCAGAAGACGGTCTCGGTCACCAACAGCGGCTGCAGCGGAGCCCAGGGCTCCCGCGGTGTCACCATCACCGACTCGAACGGCGGCGGTGGTGGCGGTGGCGGGACCGGTGGCGGAACGCTCCAGGCGCAGTTCAACATCACGCCGGCCTCGCCCCAGCCGGGTGAATCGGCGAGCTTCGACGCCAGCCCGTCCACCGGCAGCCCGACGGATTACTCGTGGAGCTTCGGCGACGGCTCGGCCACGGTGACGGGGAAGACCGCGACCCACAGCTACGCGGCCGCGGGCTCTTACGTAGTTCAGCTCTCGGTCTCGAAGGCCGCGACCGGCTGCCCCTTCGCGCCCTGCGTGGCGGAGTCGAAGGTGACCAAGACGGTGGTGGTGGGCACGCCTCCGCCGCCGCCGCCGCCGCCGGTCTCGGCGGAGTACACCGCCAGCGTCAACTGCATCAACGTCGGCGGCTTCGATCAGTGCCAGGCCGAGACCGCCAAGGCGGTGACCCTGACCGCGACGGCCACGGACGCCACCACCTACCAGTGGGACTTCGGCGACGGGAGCACCGGCACCGGCCGGACGGTGACCCATACCTGGGCCGCGCCAAACTCCTACTCCGTGACCCTGACGACGACCAAGGCTCCGTCGGCTTCGCCGTCGACCAAGACCCGCACCTTCGTCGTCTCGGGCACGCCGCCGCCACCGCCGCCGGTCGCCAAGTCGGTGGTGCTGCCGTGGATCGCGCAGACCCGCGGCGCATTGGTGCAGTCGAGCGACCTCTACGTCCACAACCCGGGCGCCGGCGCGATGAACGTCAAGCTCGAGTTCCGCAAGCGCGGCCTGCCGGAGTCGAATCCGCCGCGCGTCACCAAGACGATCGCGCCGGGAGCGACGCTCTACGTGGCCGACGTGCTGCGCGAGCTGTTCAACCGCGAGAACGTGGCGGGCTTCGTCTCGCTGGTGGTGGACCAGGGCAATGCCGAGCCGATCATCACCTCGTACAACACCACGGTCCAGGACGGCAAGCAGTTCGGCCAGACGATCTCCGGCATCTCGATGAGCAGCACCGGCAGCGCCGTGGGCTCGGAGCCGGTGAGCCCGTTCCAGAACCTCGTCGGTCTGATCAGCAACTCCGACCGGCTGGCCTACTTCGGCGTCAGCAACCCGGGCGAGGCGGCCACCACCTTCCACCTGCGGTTCTATGACAAGACCGGCAGGCTGATCGGCGAGTCGGGCCAGGACTTCACGGTCTCCCCCTTCGGCCAGCGGCAGTTCCAGTCGGCGGAGATCCAGAGCTCCTTCGGCATTTCGAACGAGGTCGACTACCGGGTCGAGGTCCAGACCAAGGCAGGGGGCACGCTCTTCCCCTACGCCTCGAACCTCCGCCTGGCTTCGAACGACCCGTCGTTCATGGAGGCCGGCTCGTCGAAGAACCAGAAGGCCTATCTGCTCGGCGTGCTGAGCGCGCCGGGTCCCAACAACAGCGTCTGGCGGAGCGACCTCCTGCTGTCGAACATCGGCAGCAAGGTATCGACGGCCGACGTGACGTTCACCGGCCTCGGCGCCACCGCCGCGACCACCGCTCCATTCCACGTGACCCTGCAGCCGGGCGAGACCCGGCGGCTGGAGAACGTGGTCGGCGGCCAGCTCGCGGTCGCGAACGGGATCGGTGTGCTGACCGTCAGCGGCGGCTCGACCGACGGCATCTTCCCGATCGTCCAGGGGGAGAGCTACGACAACTCCATCCCGACGAAGCGCTTCGGCCAGGCGATGGCCCCGCTCACCGACGCCAGCGCGGCGGGAACCGGCCAGTCGCACTACATGGTGGGCCTGCGCCAGGACGCCACCCACCGCACCACCTTCTGGCTGTTCAACCCGGGCACCACGACCGCCCAGTACGACATCGTCTACCGCGGCCTCGATGGAACCGTGATCGGCACCATCCCGGGCGTTCTGCTCGGCGGCGGCAAGCTCCGCCAGTTCAGCCCGAACCAGCATGCCCTGCCCGCGGCCGGGGTCCAGAACGGGTTCACCGTTCAGATCGTGGTCAAGGGCGGCAAGGTGCTGAGCGCGGCGCAGGTGGTCAACAACGGCACCAACGATCCGTCCTACATCCAGGGTGAGGTCCGCTAGCCGTACGGAGCGCTCTTCCCGGATTCAGACGGGGCCGCTGGTCTTTGGACCGGCGGCCCTTTCCATTCGGAAGATCCTCCTCCCCACAGCTTTCGCGGTGCTCGCCGCCTGCCGGGCCCCGGCCCGGGAGGAACTGGCGGCGAGTCCGGCCCCCGCCGTTCCCGTCCAGGTGGCCGCCGCCGAGGAGAAGCCCGCCCAGGGAAAGTGGCGGCCCGCCCGGGGTGTTCCTCCAGCCAGTAATCCAGCCAGTAATCCGGTCGAAGCGCCCGCCGACGTCAAGGCGCTCCCCTATCTCCAGGGCTACCGGCCGGCGCAGGACCGTCCGGTGGTGATCGAGCGCGATCCCGAAGGCCGTCCAGGACGGGCTCAATCTCTACGTCTCCGGCCACGCGGCCGAGGCCGTGCTGATGGACATGCACGGGCGAACTCTCCACCGCTGGCGCTACCCTCTGCGCCGGCTCTGGCCGGAGCTGGCGAAAGACCCGGCGATGGAGAAGCTCGAGTACTGGCGCCGCGCTTACCTCTACCCGAACGGCGATCTGCTCGGGATCTACGAGGGGCTCGGGCTGGTCAAGCTGGACGCCCGTTCGCGCGTGCTCTGGGCCCATCGCGGCGGCATCCACCACGACCTCTCCGTCCTCGCCGACGGCACGATCTACACGCTCGACCGGGAGGGGAAGATCATCCCCCGGATCAATCCGGCGGAGGGCGTGCTCGAGGACTTCGTCACCGTGCTCGATCCCGACGGCCGGGTGCGGCGGCGGATCTCCCTGCTGGAGTGCTTCGAGCGCTCCCCCTATGCCCCTCTGCTGCGGCGGATGCCCCCCTCGGGCGACATCTTCCACACCAATACGCTGGAGGTGCTCGACGGCCGCTTCGCGGACCGCGATCCGGCCTTCCGCAAGGGGAATCTGCTGGTCTCCGTGCTCAAGCTCGACACCCTGGCGGTCGTCGACCCGGAGCGCCGGACGGTGGTCTGGGCGCGGACGGGGGGGTGGCGGCGCCAGCACCAGCCGACCTTTCTCGACAACGGTCATCTGCTCCTCTTCGACAACACGGGAGCGGGGCCGGGGCGGTCGCGGGTCGAGGAGCTCGATCCGCGGACCGGCAAGGTGGTCTGGCAGTACGGCGGCACGCCGGACGCGGACCTCTTCTCGAAAACCCTCGGCTCCTGCCAGCGGCTCCCCAACGGCAACACCCTGATCACCGAATCGGAGAACGGCCGCGCGCTCGAGGTGACCCGCGACCACCGGGTGGTCTGGGAGTTCTACAACCCTCACCGGGCCGGCGAGCGCGGCGAGCTGGTGGCCGTGCTGTTCGAAATGCTGCGCCTCCCCGCGGATTTTCCGTTCCGTGGACTACTAGAATCCAGATGATGCTCGAGCTTACCGTTCACGCCGAGGGTCTCACCAAGACCTACAGGTCCTACGCGACACCCTGGGACCGCCTGCTGGAGGGGATCACGCGCCGCCGCCGGCACCGCGAGTTCCACGCCCTGGCGGACGTCAGCTTCGCGCTGCCGCGGGGGGAGGGGCTGGCGCTGATCGGCGAGAACGGCGCCGGCAAGAGCACGCTGCTGAAGATCCTGGCCGGCATCACGTCGCCCACCTCGGGTGGATTTCGGGTGAACGGCAAGATCGCCTCGATCCTCGAGCTGGGCTCGGGCTTCCACCCCGAGTTCACCGGCCGCCAGAACATCGTGCTCAACGCCGCCATGCTCGGGCTCTCCCAGGAGGAGCTGCGGCGCAAGATGCCCGACATCGTCGCCTTCAGCGAGCTCGGCGACTTCATCGACCAGCCGGTCAAGACCTACTCGACCGGCATGGCGATGCGGCTCGGCTTCTCGATCGCCACCCAGGTGGAGCCGGACGTGCTGATCGTCGACGAGGCGCTGTCGGTGGGGGACGGCTACTTCCAGAAGAAGTGCATGGACCGCCTCCGCGTCTTCGTCGATTCCGGCGGCACGCTCCTCTTCTGCTCGCACGCCATGTACTACGTCTCGGCCTTCTGCCAGCGCGCGCTCTGGCTGCGCCAGGGGCGGGTCGAGGCGCTGGGCCCGGTCTCCGAGGTGGTGCGGGAGTACGAGAACTTCCTGGTGGCGAAGAGCGTTCACGCCGCCGAGACGTCGCCGGCCGCCCCCGTGGCCGCGAGCGCGGCCCTGCCGGCGCGCATCTCCGCCGCGCGGCTCCTCGGGCAGGATCTCCTCCGGCAGGACTTCCTGTATACCCAGGGGGACCCCTGGGAGCTGGAGGTGGAATGGGAGACGGCGGACCCCCGGCTGGCCTTCCATCTCGGGGTCGGCATCAACCGCGCCGACGGCATCGAGGTCTGCTCGTTCGCCACCCATCTCGACGGCCTGGCGGCGATGACCGGGGAGCGCGCCTACAGCGCGCGGCTGGCGATTCCCAGCCTGCCTTTGGTGAAGGGGGAGTTCACCCTGTATATTTTCCTCCTGGATGAGGAGGGGCTCCACATCTACGACCAGCGGATGATGCCGGGCGCCTTCAACGTCCGGAGCCCTGCCTACACCTTCGGCCTGGTCCGGGTCGAGCACGCCTGGGACCTGGACGCGGGGAGCGGCTCCTCCGTACAACCACGGAGCGTGGCCGGACGCTGAGCTACCGGGCCCATCTACGAAAGACGACGATCCCAGAATGAAAACCGCCAGCCTCCCCATCCTCGCCGAGCCCGCGGCCCGTCCGGCCCCTGCTTTCCAGGTCAACCCCTTCCTCCACGTCGGCGAAGACCGGATCTACAACCCGCTGACCGACCGCACGCTGCTGCGTGGAGAGCCGGGGTACGAGCCCCTGCGGGGACTGCTCAGCGGCGCGCTGGCGCTCGACCGGCTGACCCCCGGCGACCTGACCGGCCTCGCCACCGAGGGGCTGCTGATGCCGGGGGATGCCGAGCCGGAGCGCGCGTTCCGGCTGAAGTACGTCTCGCTCGAGGCGCACACGGTCTGCAACCAGTCCTGCTATTTCTGCCCGGTGTCGATCGCGCCCCGGGAGGACTACTTCATGCCCACCGAGCTCTACGAGCGGATCGTGGGCGAGCTCGCGGCGTACCGGGACACGATCGAAGCCGTCTTCATGATCAACTACAACGAGCCCACGGCCGACAAGCGGTTCGTCGACCAGGTGCGGGCGATCAAGGCGGCGGGCCTGCCGCCGGCCGTCCTCACCAACGGCTCGGGGCTGACTCCGGACCGCGTCGACGCCCTCGTCGAGATGGGCGGGCTCAGGTTCCTCTCGATCAACCTCTCGACCCTCGACCGCGAGCGCTACCGGCGGGACCGGGGCGGCGACCATCTCCCGCTGGTGCTGCGCAACCTGGCGCACGCCCGCGACAAGCCCGTGGCCGAGACGATGGACATGGCCGTCCTCGGCACCGGCGACGCGAACCACAAGCGCGACTTCGAGGAGATCTCCCAGCTCTTCGCCGGCAGCCGTTTCGACGTCAAGTACTTCGAGGTGATGGACCGCGCCGGCTATCTGCAGATCGGCCACAAGCCGGCGAGCCCCAATCAGCGGCTCTGCGGCTGCGAGAACGTCGGCTCGCGGCCGCTGCAGCATCTCCACATCACGCCCCGGGGGACCTGCGTCCTCTGCTGCGAGGACTACGACGCCAAGTACGTCGTGGGCGACCTGGCGCGGGAGAGCGTCGACGACGTGCTGACCGGCCCCGGGCTGGCGCGGATGCGGCGCTGGGCCTACGGGATCGAGGAGGCCCCGCGGGACTTCCTCTGCCGCGGCTGCACCTTCGCTCTCACCCGGCCGTCCTGACGCGGCCGGAGCGCCGATGCGCCTCGCGGTCATCCTGGTCCACTATCACACCCCCGATCTCGCCGCCGCGGCCGTCGAGGCCCTGCGGGCGGATCTCGCCGGCAGCGGTCTCGAGATCGACTGGCTCCTGGTCGACAACGGCAGCGACGCGGCGGAACGGGCCCGGCTCGACACCCTGCCGGTCCGGCGGATCGATCCTGGCCGCAATCTCGGCTATGCCGGCGGGGTGAACCGCGGGGTCGCGGAGACCGATGCGGAGCTGATCCTGCTGATGAACCCCGACGTGCTGGTGCTGCCGGGGTGCGTGCCGGCGCTGATCGAGCGGCTGCGAGGGGGGGCCGCGATCGCCGGGCCGTCGTTCTTCTGGGACCGCGGCCGCCGCCTGCTCCTGCCGCCGGCCGAGCGCCGTGGCCGGCGGCAGGAGGCTCTCGCGCTCCTCGCCGGCCGCGGCGAGCCCTGGGCCACGGCCGCCCGCCGCCGCTGGCGCCGCCATGCCCGCCGCCACTGGCAGGCCGCCGCGCCGCTCGCGAGCCACGCCCTGAGCGGCAGCCTGCTCGCGCTGTCGCGCCCCGCCTGGGAGGAGGTGGGGCCGTTCGACGAGGGGTTCCAGCTCTTCTTCGAGGAGACCGACTGGCTGCTGCGCGCGGCACGCCTGGGGGTCCCCTCCTGGTACGTCCCCGCCGCCGAGGCGGTCCACCTCTATAACCAGAGCGCCGCCCGGGAGCCGCGGGCGAAGACCTGGTTCGAGGAGTCAGCCCGCCGCTTCCGCCGCCGTCACTACGGAGCCTGGTTCACCGGCGCGCTCGCCGCCCTGGACCGCCGGCTGCCGCGGCCGGCCGCGGCGCCGCTGCCGCCCGTGCCCGCCGGCGGGATCGACCTTGCCGGGCTGGCGACGCCGTTGCCGCTCTGGGTCGAGGTGTCCCCCAACCCCGAGGGTTTCCCCGCCGCCGCCGAGCTCGTCCGCGAGCCCTTGGGTGAAGCCTGGCGTCTGCCGGCCGGGATCGCGGCGGGACTGCCGGCGGGGACGCTCCTCAACCTGCGGGTCACCGACACGGACGGCCGGGAGGTCTTCCGCGGCTCCCTTCCGGGCGGGGGGGAGGGGTGAGGATCACCTACGTCCTTGGCTATCCCGAGCTGGGAGGGGGCTCCAAGGTGGTCTTCCAGCACGCCGGGCTGCTGCGCGAGCGGGGGGATGAGGTGACGGTCCTCGCCGAGGGCCCGAGGCCCGACTGGATCCGCGTCGAGGTGGAGTATCGGGACCTGACCGCCGGTCCGCCCCGCCTCCCCGCCCAGGATCTGGTGATCGCCACCTATTGGACGACGCTCGCCGCCGCCCGCGATCTGGCGCTCGGGCCGCTCGCCCATTTCTGCCAGGGCTATGAGGGGGGGCTCGCCCATCTCCGCCCGCTCCTGCCGCGGATCGAGGAGGCCTATTCCTGGCCGCTCCCGGCCCTCGTGGTCTCGCCGCACCTGGGCGATTTCCTGCGCGAGCGCTTCGGGCGGGAGAGCCGGGTGGCGCCGCCGCCGCTCGACCCACTGTTCCGGCCAGCATGGCGGCGGCGTCCGCGGCGGCGGCCGTGGATCGCCATCCCGGGCATCTTCGAGGCCGAGGTGAAGGACGTGCCGACGGCTCTCCGGGCGGCGCGGCGGCTGCGGGAGGCCGGGGTCCCCTGCCGGGTCTTCCGCTATTCGATCCTGCCGCTGTCTCCCGGTGAGCGGGCCCTGCTGGAGCCGGACCGCTACGCCCAGGGGGCTCCGCCCCGGGAGATCGCCCGGGCGCTCCGGCGCTGCGATCTCCTCTTTCTCCCGTCGCGCGCCGAGGAGGGGTTCGGCCTGCCGCTCCTCGAGGCGCTCGCCGCCAAGGTGCCGGCGGTCGCCTCGCGCATCCCGTCGACGGTGGAGATGGCCGAGGGGGCGGCGGCCCTCGTGCCGCCGGGGGATGCCGAGGCGTTCGCTCGACGAGCGCTCGACCTGCTCGCCAGCCCCCAGGCCTGGCGGCGGGCGCGCGAGCTGGGCTTCCAGGCCTCCCGCCGGTTCCTGCCGGCGGCCATGGCGCCGCGGCTTTTCGCGGCCGTGGACTGGGCGCGGGAACGAGCCTTGCAAAGCACGACGACGCCGTTGTATTGACCGGTTTCAGCATCAGGACCACCTCTGGGGGCCCTTGCGATCGTATGAACGAGAACAGCATCGAACTGTCCGTCGTCGTCCCCGCCTACAATGAGGAGCAGCGCCTCGCGCCGAGCCTCCGCCAGGCCCTGGAGTATCTCGCCCGCCGCGGCGAGACCTATGAGCTGCTGGTGGTCGACGACGGCAGCCGGGACGGCACGTCGCGGGTGGCCGGGGAGTTCGCCGGCCAGGGGGTGCGGGTGTTGCGCCACGATCCCAACCGCGGCAAGGGCGCCGCCGTCCGCGCCGGCCTGCTCGCCAGCCGCGGGCGCAAGGTCCTGATCACCGACGCCGACTTCTCCACGCCGATCGAGGAGGTGGAGAAGCTCGAGCGCTTTCTCACCGGCGACACGCCGGTGGCGATCGGCAGCCGGGGGCTGGCCGACTCGCAGATCCGCCAGCGGCAGCCGTTCTACCGCGAGATGATGGGGAAGACCTTCAACCGGCTGATCCGGCTGTTCGGCGGCGTCCGCGGCATCCGCGATACCCAGTGCGGCTTCAAGCTCGTGCGCGGAGAGGAAGGGCGCCAGATCGCCGCGGAGCTGAAGATCGACGGCTTCGCCTATGACGTCGAGCTGATCTGGCTGGCGCGGCGGCGGGGGTACAAGGTCGCGGAGGTGGGGGTGATCTGGGTCAACTCCCCGGATTCCCGGGTCGACCCGATACGCTCCTCGTTCTCGATGCTCCGCGACGTCCTCACCATGCGCCTCCGCCACCGGGGGGAGAAGAGTTGACGGCGTCGCCCGTCTTCCGTCCCACTTCCCCCGAGGACCTCCCCGCGCTCGCGGACTTTTTTGCCGACCGTTTCGGCCACCCCTCGACCCCCGAGGAATGGATCTGGAAGTACCGCTCCCTCCCCGGTGAGGCGCGGAGCCTCCTTGCCGTCAATGTTGATGGCACCATCCTGGCCCACGCCGGAGCTCTCCGCCTGCCGGCCCGCCGGCGCGGGGGCGAGCTCGGGGATCTGGCAGCTCGTGGACTGGGCCGGCACGACCCGGCGGGGGTTGCGGCCTCCCCTGGTGGAGCTCGGCCGGCTCCTCCTGGCGGATCTCCCCCGCGAGGGCGACGCCCCCTGGATCTTCGGCTTCCCGAGCGAGCGCCACTTCCGGCTGGGCGAGCGCGTCTTCGGCTACCGGCCGCTGGAGGTCTTCGAAGAGCTCGCCGGTCCGCTGCCCGAGACCCCGGCGCCGGCGGGCGTCGTGATCGAAACCGGGGACTCCTGCGGCGACTGGGCCGAGGCGGCCTGGGAAGCCTGCGGGGTCGACGGGGTCCGCCGCTCCGCCGCCTTCCTCAATTGGCGGTATTACGCGCGCCCCCACCGCTATTACCGCTTCTACCGGCTGGCCGCCCCCGTCGAGGGCTTCGCCGTCTTCGCCTTCGTCGGCGAGGAGGCCTGGGCCGCGGAGCTGTGGCTGCCGCCGGGAGGGGAGTGGTACCCTTCCCTGCTCGCCGTGGCCGCCGATCTGCGCGCCGCGGGGCTCCGGCGCTGGCGGTTCTGGCCGCCCCCTTCGGGTCTCCGGCTGGACGCCACCCTTGCCGGCCTGGGGGTGCGGCCCGCGGGGGAGCGCCGGTTCGTCGGCTGCCGTGGGCGCGCCGGCGGCACGGACGACCCGGTCGAGGCTGCGCGCGGCTTCTTTTACGCGATGGGGGACTACGACTTGGCTTGAGATGGCTTGCGGCCGGCGGCGGCGATCGTGGTCGCGGGGAGCCAGAGCTGGCGGTCTTTCCAGCCATCCGGGATGCGGACGCCGAGCTTCTCGCCGATCAGCGCGAGGGAGAAGGCGCTGCCGTAGGGCAGGGGCTGCACGCTCTCGAGGCCGGCCCGCTCGAGCAGCGCCGCGAGCGTCCGGCGGTCGAAGTAGGTGACGTGCTCCGGGGTTTTGAAAAAGGGCCAGCGGGAGCGCAGCAGCGGGCGCCAGAAGCCCCCCATATCGGGGGTGGCGAGCACGATCGAGCCCCCCGGCCGCAGGTGGCCGGCCAGCGTGCGCAGGAAGCCGACCGGATCGTAGATGTGCTCGATGACGTGGATGCAGGCGATGCAGTCGAACAGCTCCCCCGGGGCGATCTGCTCGGTGCCGCCCAGCAGGAGGCGGTCCGCCCGCCCCTTCGCCCTTGCCAGGGCTCGCGGGGGAGTAGTCGGTGCCGGTGCGGTGGTCGAAGAACCCCTTCGCCTCCTCGAGGAAGAAGCCGTAGGCGCAGCCCACCTCGAGCAGCCGGCCGCCGGTCATGCCGCGCCGGGAGAGCTCGTCGAGGAAGCGCCGGAAGGTCGGCCGCAGGGTCGCCTCCTGGGCCTGGTAGCTGGAGTAGCCGGCCTCGCCCCCCTCGAAGTAGGTGTCGTCCTCGTAGCTCTCGAGCATCCGGGACTCGGTGAGGCGGGGGGACAGGTACCAGAGACGGCAGCCCCGGCAGCGTGCGACGGCGAACGGTGGAAACGCGTAGACGCTCTCGCTACGCTCTTCGCCGCCGCAGAGCGGACAGGCGGGGCGTTCGATGGCGTCGGTGTCGACCTGGAATGAGGGAGCTTGAAGTGGAAGCATAGGGGTTCTTAGAAAGCCGGCGTCCTTTCCCCGCCGGGCAAATGCAAGTCTAATACCCGGAAACCAGCCCGTGAACCCCGCCCTCCCGCTCCTCGCCCTGCTCTCGCTCGCCGGCCTTCTCCTGCGCCGGCGGGAGATCGGCATCCCCTGGGCCGCCTGCGGCCTCGCCGGCATCGCCCTGCTCTGGCCGGCGCTGCGCCTTCCCGACGGCATCCCCAGCCCGGCCGCGACGCTCGCCGCGCAGGCCCCCTGGCAGGGGATCGCCGATCCGGCGGCGGGCAATCCCAACCTGCGGGACATCACCTTGCAGGTCCAGCCCTGGCTCTTCTTCCTTCGCCACGAGATGCGCGCCGGCCGGCTGCCGTTCTGGGACCCCCACCAGTTCTCGGGGAGCCCCTACTGGAGCAACGGCTCGGGAGCGCCGCTCTTCCCGCTCCATCTCCTCTTCGCCGCCCTGCCGCTCCAACTCGGCTGGATCCTCCTGCCGTGGCTGCGCATCGTGATCGGCGGCTGCGGCGCCTGGTATCTGGCCCGGGAGCTGGGCGCCAGCCGTCCGGCGGCGCTGCTGGCGGCGCTCGTCTTCCCCCTCTCGGGGATGATCACCAGCTTTCTGCTCTTCCCGATGGGCAACACCCACTGCCTGGTGCCCTGGGTGCTGCTCGCCGTCGAGCGCCTGGCGAGCGGGCGGGGGAGCTGGCCGGCGCTCGCCGCCGCGGGCGGGCTCCAGATGCTCGGCGGCCATCCGGAGACCCCGGTGTTCACGGCGCTGCTCGCGGCGGTCTACCTGCTGGCGCGGGGGAGCGCCCGCCCGCTGGCGGCCTGGGGGCGGTTCGTGGCCGGCTGGGGAGTGGCGGCGGCGATCTCCGCCATCCAGCTCCTGCCGCTCTTCCTGACCCTGACGGAGACGGGGAAGTGGCTGCATTCGGAGGCGCCCACGCCCATCCCCGCCGGCACCGTCGCCGCCGTCCTGCTGCGTCTGATCCTCCCCGACCTCTTCGGCCACCCCGTCCGCGGGGACCTGGTGGGGGCCGTTCAACGCCGCCGCCACCGCGATCTATGCCGGCGCGCTGACGCTCCCGCTCGCCGCCGCCGGCCTCGCCGCCGCGCGCGGCGACCGGCGCTGGCGGGCGGTGGCCGTGATGACCCTCTTCTCGCTGATCTCCGCCTACTACCTCTTCGGCATGCGGCACGTGCTGACCCTCCTGCCGCTGATCCAGCGGGGCCTGCACCACTACCTGAAGTTCGGCCTGGAGCTGGGTCTCGCGCTGCTCGCCGCCGCCGGCTGCGACCGCTGGCTGGCCGGCCGCGGGCGCGGGCTGCTGGCGGGAGCCGGCCTGGTGCTCGGCCTGCTGGCCGTGGCCTGGGTCTGGCTCGGCGACGGCTTCCGCGCCCACGGGCTCGCCGGCACCGAGGCGGCCTGGACGGCGTGGATCGCCCTCCTGGTGGGGCTCCTGGCGCTCTCGCTCCGCCTGCCCGCGGAGCGGCGCTGGACCCTCTGGCCTCTCCTGCCCGCGCTGCTCGCGATCGACCTCGTGGCCGCTCACGCCCGCACCAACCCGGGGCTCTCCAACGCCAGGCTCTACCCGGTCACCGGCGCCATCCTGTTCCTCCGGGGGTGGCCGGAGCGGGTGGCGGGGATCGGGGATGCCCTGCACCCCGACGCCGCGATGGTCTACGGCCTCTACGACGTGCGCGGCGACAGCCCGGTCAAGCTCCAGCGCTACGAGGAGGTCTACGCCGGCATGGGCACCGCCCATCCGGTCTACTTCTATCCGATCCGCGACTGGTCGAGCCCCTGGCTCGATCGGCTGGGGGTGCGCTGGGTGGTGGCGGGACCGCGCGAGGAGCCGCCGCCGGGCGTACGCTGGCGGCTCGCCTACCGAGGGTCCGACGCCCGGGTCTACGAGCGCCCCGGAGCGCTCCCCTTGGCGCGTCTGGAGGGTCGCGGGAAGGTGCGGGTCGAGACGCGGGTGCCGGGCGAGTGGCGGATCTCCTGGCAGACCCCCGCCCGCGGCCGGCTGATCGTCGCGGAGACCTGGGACCCCGGCTGGCGGGCCTGGATCGACGGCCGGCCGGTCGCGATCGAGCCGCGGCAGGGGGTGCTGATGACGGTGCCGGTGGGGCCGGGCTCCGGCCGTGTCGAGTTGCGGTACCATCCCGACGGCTTCGCCCTGGGGATGGTGTTGAGCGCGCTGGGTTTGTGCGTCCTCGTCGCAGGCGCCTGGCTTACCGCGGCGGGCCGTTCGGAAAGCAGACCGGTTTGATCGATCTTCCACGGCTCTCACGCTCCCTTCTGATCGCCCTCGGCCTGCTGGCGGCGGCCGGCTGCCACCGGTCCCTGCCGCGGGATCTCGCGCTGGGCGAGGCGGTCGCCGCCAAGCGCTATCAGATGGGGAGCCGCGCGGGCGGCGCCGGGCTCTGGTTCCAGCGGCCGCCGGAGATCCTCCCCTTCACCTTCGACGGCGAGCGCCGCACCGCCGTGCTCACCTCCGTCGATCCCTGGCGCTGGACCGGGGTGGTGCCGCGCCGGGGGGAGCTCCACGCCGGGGTCCAGATCCACCCCGACGCCTGGAAGGTGATCCGGGGCTTGAGCGCCTGGGTGGTGGCGAGGAGCGGCGACGAGCGCGAGGTGATCGACGTCGTGCGGACGGCCGAGCGGCAGCGCCCCCGCTGGCTCGACTTCACGGCCGACCTCTCCCGCTGGGCCGGCCGCGAGGTCACCCTGGAGTTCCACGCCGCTCTCGACGGCCTCCCCGCGGAGCACCGGCACACCAACCTGGTCGCCTGGGGGCCGGTCCGGCTGTCGGCCTGGACGGTACGCGCAAGACCGGCCCGAACGTCCTCTTCATCCTGGTCGACACCCTGCGCTTCGACCACCTGACCCCCTACGGCTATCCGCGCGACACCTCCGTCCAACCTCGCCCGCACGCTGGCGAAGCCGGGGGCGGTGGTGGAATCCGCGTACTCGCAGGCGCCGTGGACCCTCCCCTCGGTGACCTCCTTCATGACCAGCCGCCAGCCGGGGGAGGTCCTCGGCGGCGACGCCGCGGCCTACGGCATCCCGCCCGGGGTGCCGACCCTGGCCGAGGCGATGGCGGAGCGGGGGTACGAGACCGGCGGCTTCTTCGCCAACAAGATCCTGCACTCCGGGAACGGCTTCGCCCGCGGCTTCGGCACCTTCTTCAGCCCGCCCGACGATCCGGCGGCGCAGGCGGCGCGCGGGGACGATCAGCCGGACGCGGCGGAGCTGACCGGCCGCGTCCTGCCGTGGGTCGAGGCGCACCGCAACCAGCCCTTCTTCCTCTACGTCCATTACATCGATCCCCACGATCCGTACGACAATCCGGAGATCGTGGACAACCGCTCCCCCTTCGAGCCCCCCTGCCCCGGCTGCGTCTCCGGCCGCCACATCCAGGGGGTCTACGCCGGCAAGCTTCCGCTCGCGGACCCGGCGCGGGACACCGAGCACCTGAAGGCCCTCTACGACAGCGAGATCCACTACGCCGACCGCTTCATCGGCCGGCTGATCGACGCGCTGCCGCCGGACGTGCTGCGCAACACGCTGATCGTGCTGACCGCCGACCACGGCGAGGAGTTCCAGGACCACGGCGGGTGGAAGCACGGCTTCACCCTCTACGAGGAGCAGATCCACGTGCCGCTGCTCGTCCGCTGGGACGGCCACGTCCCCGCCGGCTCGCGCCTGCGCGGCACCGTGCGGCTCCTCGACCTCGCGCCGACCCTCGTCCGGGCGGTCGGGGGCAAGGTGCCCCCCTCCTGGGAGGGGGTGGACCTCGCCCCCGCGCTCGCCGGCAAGGCGCCGCTGCCGCGCCTCGCCGCCTTCGCCCAGCACATGATGATCGGCCCCCTGCGCGCCGCCGCCGTGCTCGACGGCCGCAAGCTCTTCCTGTTCAATCCGCGCACCCCCTACGCGCCCGCCAACGAGCTCGAGGCGTATCTCTGGACGCAGGATCTCCAGCGCCTGCAGCGTGTCGAGCTGTACGATCTCACCCGTGACGCCAGAGAGCGGAGCAATCTCGCGCCCTCCTCGCCGGGGGAGATCGCGCGGCTGCAGCCGATCATCCATCGCCAGCTCAACCGCGAACTGCCGGGCCTGCGCGTCTTCGCCTCGGGTTTCCCGGCCGGCTCCCGGGTGCAAGGATCGATCGCGCTCGACCGCCCCCCTTCCGGCTGGGACTCCTACTTCCTGGCGGCAGGGGACCGCGTCGAGCTGGCCGGCAACCGGGTGAGCTTCGATCTGGGGGGAGAGACTGTGGAGAAGGGCTTCCGCCTGGAGGGGGATCTCGGCGGCGTCCAGGCCGTCGAGGCCCGCGTCGACGGCCGGCCGCTCCCCGCCGGCCAGATGCTGGTGGGGCGCGGCACGCCGTATCCGGGCGGCGGGTTGAATCCCGCGGCCCTCACGGCGGAGGATCTCCCCGCCGCCAAAGGCGCGGCGCTGTTGCTCTGGCTTCCCGGCGGGCGGCGCGCGCCGGCCGGCAAGGCCCTGAATCCCGAGACCGAGAGGCGGCTGCGCGCCCTGGGGTACATCCAATGAACGGAACGTTCCAACCTCCCGGCTGGACCGAGCGCGTGCGCGCGGCGAGCGCCCTCGTGCTCGCCCCCCATCAAGACGACGAGGTGCTCGGCTGCGGCGGGCTCGCCGCCCAGCTCGCCGCCGCGGGGGGGGCGGTGCGCGTCCTCTTCCTCACCGACGGCGGCGGCGGCGCGGAGGCGGTGGAGCGACCGCGACGCCTACCGCCAGCGGCGGCGGGAGGAGGCCGGCCGGGTCTGCGAGATCCTGGGCTTCGCCGGCTGCGATCACCTGGACCTCCCCGACGGCGCCCTGGAGCACCACCTCGACGAGGCCGCGGAGGGGATCCGCCGGGCGATCCTGACCCAGCGCCCCGAGCTGGTTCTCGCCCCCTCGCCGCTCGAGATCTCGCGCGACCACCGCGCCGCCTTCGCCGCCCTCCACCGGCTGCTCGCCCCCGTGCGCGACGGCTATCCGGACCAGGAGCCGTTCCGCGGGCTGCGGATCCTCCTCTACGAGGTCAACCACCCCGGCTACCCCGATCTGCTGGTGGACGTCGGCCCCGAGCGCGAGCGGCTGGAGAGGGCGATGGCGGCCTACGCCAGCCAGGAGGAGCGGCACCCCTACTGGAACGCGGCGCTGGGGCTGCGCCGGTTCCGCACCCTGAGCCTGCCGCCCGGCGTCGAGCTGGCCGAGGGGTACCGCCGCCTCCGCGTCGAGGACTTCACGACCCGTAGCCCGGCCCAGCTCATCCGCCATCTCGGCGGCTCGCCGGAGATCCACGAGGTCCGCGAGGGGCCGCGCGTCTCGGTGATCGTCCGCACCCGCGACCGCCCGCGCCTGCTCGCCGAGGCCCTCGACAGCCTCGCCACGGGCGAATACCGCCGCGCCGAGGTGGTGCTGGTCAACGACGGCGGCGAGCCGCCGGCCGTCCCCGCCGGCTTCCCGCTGCCGGTCGTGCGGGTCGATCTCGCCGAGAACCGGGGGCGGGCCGCCGCCGCCGAAGCGGGGATCGCCGCCTCGACGGGCGACTTCGTGACCTTCCTGGACGACGACGACCTCGCCGCTCCCGACCACCTGTCGACCCTGGCCGGCCTGGTCTCGGCGGCCGGGGTGCGCGTCGCCTACACCGACGCGGCGGTGGCCGCCTACGAGCTCGATCCCGAGGAGGGGTGGGTCTGCCGCGAGCGCCGCCTCCCCTACAGCCGCGACTTCGAACCGGAAGTCCTGCTGGTCGACAACTACATCCCGTTCAACACCCTGCTGATCGAGCGCTCGCTGTTCGCCGCGGCCGGTCCGTTCGATCCGTCGCTGCCGTTCTTCGAGGACTGGGACTTCCTGATCCGCCTCTCGGGGCTCACCCGGTTCCACCACTTCGCCCGGGTCACCTGCGAGTACCGGCATTTCCGCGGCGGCGGCCATCACATCTTCGGCGAGCGACCCCGCGAGCGCGCCGACTTCCTGGAGGTCAAGGCGCGGGTGCTCGCCAAGCACGCCGACCGCCTCCGCCCCGAGACGCTGGCGCGGGCGGTGGATACGCTGCGCGCCGATCTGGTCGCCGAGCGCGAGGGGTGGGCCGGCGCCCGCCTCGATCTCGCCAACCTGCGCAACGATCTCGCCGGCGCGCGGGAGGACCTCGCCACCCTCGGCCGCAACCACCAGGAGCTGGCCCGCGAGCGGTTCCTCTGGGAGGAGCGGTATCACGCCGCCAACGGCGAGCTGGCGGCCCTGCGCGAGGAGCGCGAGACCCTGCGCGCCGAGATCCTGCGGCTCAACGCCGAGATCGAGCGGCTCTCCGGCGACATCCAGCGCCTCTACGACGACGAAGGGAAGCTCCGCGCCGCCGTGGACGACCAGACCGCCCACCTCGGCCGCACCTACGCCGAGATCGAGCGCCTGAACGGAATCCTCCGGGAGATGGAGGCGACCCGCGCCTGGCGGGTTCATCAGTGGCTGGGACGGCGTTCTTCGTGACCCGCGTCGCCCTCCTCTCCAGCGAGCCGATCCGCCCCCTGATGGCGGGGATCGGCATCCGCTATCTGGAGTTCGCGCGGCGGCTGCCGGCCGCGGGGGTGGAGGTGGTCCTGGTCTCGCCCGCGGAGCCGGCGGAGACGGCGGCGCTCGGCGGTCTCGGCGGGGTCGAGGTCCGCCGCTTCGAGCGGGGGCGGCTGGCGGCGATCCTCGGGGATTGCGACGCCGCCGTGGCCCAGGGGCAGCTCGCGAACGACCTCGTCCTCGAAATGCCCGGCCTGCCGGTGGCGATCGACCTCTACGATCCCTGGCTGATCGAGAACTTCGCCTACTTCGAGACGCTGGGGCTCGACCCCTACCGCAACGACCACGCCACCTGGGCGCTCCAGATGTCGCGCGGCGACTTCTTCCTCTGCTCGTCGGAGGAGCAGCGGACCTTCTACCTGGGGTTCCTCGCCGCCCTCGGCCGGGTGAACCCCGAGCGGATTCAGGGGGACCCGGACCTCGCGACGCTCCTCGCGCCCGTCCCCTTCGGCGTGCCGGACGCGCTGCCCGCTCACCGTCCGGTGCTGCCCGCCGCGCGCGGCCGGCGAGCGGCGGCTCCTCTTCGGCGGCCTCTACGACTGGTACGACCCCTGGACGCTGCTCGACGCCCTGGCGCTCCTCGACCGCCCGTGGACCCTGCTGCTCATCCGCAACCCCAACCCGGAGAGCACGCCGCAGCGCCTGTTCGCCGCCGTCGAGGCGCGCTGCCGCTCGCTCGGCTGGTGGGGGAGCCGCGTCCAGGTCCACGACTGGGTGCCGGCCGAGCGGCGCTACGACCTGCTGCGCGACGTCGACCTCCTCGTCGCCCCCCACCGGCCGAGCCTGGAGACGCGCCTCTCGTTGCGCACCCGTTTCCTCGACGCCCTGGCCGCCGGCTGCCCGGTGGTGACCAGCGAGGGGGGCGCGATGAGCCGCCTCCTCGCCGAGCACCGCGCCGGCTGGATCGCGCCGGCCGGCGACGCCCCCGCCCTGGCGCGGACCCTCGCCGAGGCGCTCGACGATCCCGGCTCCCGCCAGGCGGGCGCCCGCGAGCTCGTCGCCGCCTTCCGCTGGGACCGCGTGCTGGCGCCGCTCGTCCGCTTCTGCCGCGATCCGTGGCTGGACGCCACCAAGGAGCGCTTCGGCCAGCGCCCCGCGACCGTGGCGCCGCCGGACCGCCTCGCCTTCCGCCTGCGCCGCAAGCTGCGGGGCTGGCGGGGGAGGATGGCTTGATCTCCTCCCCGATCCGGAAAGTCACGGTCGCCATCCTCTCCTGGAACGGCCGCCAGCACCTGGAGACCTGCCTCACCGCGCTGGCCGCCCAGCAGGACCCGGGCGTCGATTGGGAGATCCTCGTCCTCGACAACGGCTCCACGGACGGCACCGCCGCCTGGATGCGCGAGCGGTGGGGGGGCGATCGCCGCGTCCGCCTCGTCGAGAGCGCGGTCAACCTCGGCTTCTGCGGCGGCAACAACCGTCTGGCCGCCGAGGCGGACGGCGACGCCATCGCCCTGCTCAACAACGACACCCGCCCCGAGCCGGGCTGGCTCGGCTCGCTGGTGGAGACCCTGGCCTCGGCCCCCGCCGACGTGGCCGCCGTCTCGGGCAAGATCGTCGACTGGAACGGCGAGCGGCTCGATTTCGGCCGCGGCCTGATGACCTTCGACGGCCACGCCTTCCAGCTCGATTTCCGCCGGCCGCTGAAGACGGCGCGGGTGCCGGCGGCGGGGGAGGAGCTCGCCTTCGCCTGCGGCGGCAACCTGCTGATCCGCCGCGCCTCGTTCCTGGCGGCCGGCGGCTTCGACGAGAGCTACTTCGCCTATCTGGAGGACGTGGACCTCGGCTGGCGCCTCTGGTCCGGCGGCGAGCGGATCGTCTTCGCCCCGGGGGCGGTCGTCCACCACCGCTCCAGCGCCACCAGCGACCTGCTGGGGCTCTACAACCGCGGCTTCCTGTTCGAGCGGAACGCGTATCTGACGGCCTACAAGAATTACGAGGATGGCCTCTGGGAGAAGATCCTGCCGGCGGTGATGCTGACCCTCCTCTCGCGCACCGAGGCGCTCCTCCTCGCCAATCCGGGGATGGAGACCCTGCGGATCGACCCCTACGCCGGCCACATCGCCAATACGGCCCCCAGGGGACCGGCGCAGGCTCCGTCCGTCCGCCGTCGAGCTGCCGCCGGCGAACACCTGGGAGGGCTTCAAGGTGCGCTGGCAGGGCTACGGCCCCCGCGAGTTCCTCCGGCGCGGCCTGGGCAAGCTGGGGATCTCGCCCGCCGCCGCCTCCCGCCGCCACCCCCGAGGCGCCCCGCCTCACCGACGAGCGCACGATCGCCCAGTTCCGCGCCCTGAACTGGATCACCGGGCACCTGGACGCCGCCGCCGCCGCCCGCGCCGCCGTCCAGAAGCGCAGGAAGCGGAGCGACCTGGAGATCTTCGAGCGTTTCCCGGCCTACCTGGTCCCCACCTACCCGGGGGATCAGGCGCTGTTCGCGAGCCCGGGGTTCGAGGCGTGGCTGCCGAAGGATCTGCCGATCCGGCGGGCGACGCTGGCGGAGATCATGGAGATGGGGTAGCCCTACCCCGTCACCACCGCCTCCTCCCGCACCATCAGATCCTCCTCCACCTCCTCCGGCCCCGCCGTCTTGACCCAGCAGCGGAGCACCTCGGCGACGCTCCAGGCCTGGGCGACGCAGCCGCGGGGGGTGTAGGGGGGCTCGGCGTCGAAGACCTCGCTGATCGAGCCCAGGCAGGATTCCCCCAGGTGGGGCACGAAGCCCTCGAGGAATCTCCTGGCGTTTTTCGCCTCTCCCGGGTGGAGCCGCAGCCAGGCGTCCACGTAGGGGCCGATCAGCCAGCCCCAGACCGTGCCCTGATGGTAGGCGGCGTCGCGGGATCTCAGGTCGCCGTCGTAGGTCGGCTTGTAGTCCGGATGGCCCGGCGCCAGCGAGCGCAGGCCCACGGGGGTGAGCAGGCGCTCGGTGACCACCTTCATCACCGGCTCCCAGCGCGCCGGGTCGAGCACCGGATGGTCCAGGGAGATCGCGAACACCTGGTTCGGCCGGCAGGCGGGGTCGTCCCCCGGCTCGCCGTCCACCGCCCCGTCCACCACGTCGTAGAGGTAGCCCCCCTCGGCGTACCAGAAGCGCTGGTTGAACGACTCCCGGCAGCGCTCCGCGTGCCCGGCGAGATGGCTGGCGGTCTCCTCCCGTTTCGAGCCATCCGCCTCCTGGCGCACCCACCCCTCCAGCAGGCGCAGGGCGTTGTACCAGAGGGCGTTGATCTCCACCGCCTTGCCCCGCCGCGGCGTCACCACCCAGTCGTCCACCTTGGCGTCCATCCAGGTGAGCTGGTACCCCTCCGCCCCCTGGCGCAGCAGCCCGTCCTGGGGATCGACGCCGATGCCGAAGTGCGTGCCGTGCAGGTGGTGGTCCACGATGTCGAGCAGCTTCGGCAGCAGGAGCCGCAGCGTCTCGCGGTCGTCCGTCGCCTGCAGGTAGCGGTGGAGGGCGTGGAAGAACCAGAGCGTGGCGTCCGCCGTGTGGTAGAGCCCTTCGCGGTCCCCCTCGGGGAAGAGGTTGGGGATCAGCCCGTCCTTCACGTAGCGGGCGAAGGTGCGCAGGATGTAGCCGGCCTCGAGCTGCCGGCCGGTGGAGAGCGTCAGCCCTTCCAGGCTGATCATGGTGTCCCGTCCCCAGTCGGTGAACCAGTGGTAGCCGGCGATGACGCTGCGCGCCTCGTCGCCGGAGGCGTGGGCGCGGGCGGCGTCCTCGGAGCGGCCGGGGGTGACCACGAAGCTGTCGGCGGCCAGCACCATCTCGGCGGCGGTCCCCTGGTGGGCGCGCGGGTCGGCGTTGTAGATCAGCCGCCGGCGCCGCTCCATCTCGGCCGAGAAGGCCTCGCGGGACCGCAGGGCCTTCACCACCTCCCAGGTCTCGGTCGAGGCGACCAGCGATGCCTCGTCCCCGGACTCGAGATCCATGCCGAAGAAGCCGGGGCACCAGAGGTCGCCCGCCGACTCGTAGCCGCGGCGGGCCTCGACGTTGTAGTAGACCTCCTCGATCTCGCGCGGCGCCACGGTGAAGGACGGGTTCGTCCCCCGCAGCGACAGGCGCAGCGGGGGCATGTTCGGCCACGGGGAGCAGAGCTCGTAGCGGTGCTCGACGACGGTCAGCGTGTAGGGTCCGCCCAGCGGCGTCGAGACCGGCGCGTCGTGCGGGCGGAAGTGGACCGTCGGGTGGAGCTCCAGGCGCACGCGCCCGTCGCCCATCGCCAGCCGGTACATCACGTGGACGGTGTTCTGCAGATGCCCGAGGAAGACCCGCTTCTCGAGGCGGAACCCCCCGACCTCGTAGGTCCAGACGGGCAGCCCCCACTCCAGGCGGAACTCCCGCAGGTGCCCGGCGCCCGGCACGTAGGGGGGCTGCCCCACCTTCTGCTCGCCCCCGAGGCTGACGATGGTGCCGTCCGGCAGGCGGAGCACCTCCTCGATCTGGCCGAGCATGAACGCGCGCCCCACCGGCGCGGGCATCGCCGCCACCAGCAGGCCGTGATAACGCCGGGTGGGCACTCCGGCCAGCGTCCCCGAGGCATACCCCCCGAGGCCGTTGGTGACCAGCCACTCGCGCGTCAGCAGCGATTCCGGCAAGGTTTCCAGGGGTATGTCTTCTCCTGCTCGGGTCGAGCGTCGCGCTCGGGCCACGGCATGGATCGGGCCAGTCCATTCATCGGTTCTCCTTCTCCTCGCGACCAGTCTCATCACCACCGCCGCCTGCCCGGGCAGGCGCCAGCACCCTTCCTCATCCTCCGGCGGCGGCGCGCCGCTGCCGCCGTAGCGCGGGTCCTCGCTCGACCAGAGCACCTCCCACCGCTGGCCGGTCAGCGGCGCCAGCAGCGGCTCCGGCACCGGCTCGAGCTCCAGATCGATCCCGAGGTTGACCAGCAGCAGGCGGTCCTCGGCGTTCCTCGCCGAAGAAGCGGAGGACGAACGCCTCCGGCCCGAGCACCGCGCCGTCGAGCCACCCCTGCTCCCTGACCGCGGAACACCGGGTCCTCCCGGCGCAGCCGCAGCAGGTCCTTGTGCAGGGCGTAGCACGTGGCGTGCCGCTCCCGCTCCGCGAGGTCGAGCTTGCAGCGCTCGAAGCTCTCGGGGGACTCGGGATCGCGGCACCCCCGCCTGCGTCTCGGGCAGCGCCAGGCTGGGGAACTGCGACAGGAACTCCAGCCGGCCGTCGCGCACCGCCGCCGCCAGCTCCGGGTTGTGGTCCGCGAAGTAGAGGAACGGGCTGGAGGCGCAGAACTCCTGCCCCTGGAAGAGCATCGGCGTCCCCGGCGCGAGCAGCAGCAGGGCGGTCAGCGCCCGGAAGCGGCCGGGGCTGGCGAGCTTGTGGCAGCGCTCGCCGCGGGCGGAGTTGGCCACCTGATCGTGGTTCTGGAGGAAGTTGACGAACGCCGCCGCCGGCAGCCCCAGCCCCGAGGTCCCCCGGCGCTGCTCCTGCCACGAGTAGCGCTGCCCCTGGTAGAGGTAGCCGTACTTGACGAGCGAGATCATCTCCTGCGGGCGAGCCCTTGTAGTCCTTGTAGTAGGCCTCGTTGCGGCCGGTCAGGGCCACCTGCGCCGAGTGGTGGAAGTCGTCGTTCCACAGCGCGTCGATGCCATAGCCCCCCTCCGCGGGCGGGCGGACCAGATCGCGTATGCCTGCGGCTCGTTCTCGGCCACCAGTGTAGATCGAGCGCCCGCCCGCGGCCTCGCGCGCCCGGCGGACCACGGCGGCGAGGATGTGGTCCGTCCGAGGCGTCCTTGACGTCCTGGGTGGCGTCGAGCCGCAGGCCGTCGAGGTGGAACTCGTCGATCCAGTAGCCGGCGTTGGCGAGGAAGAACTCGCGCACCGGCCCGGCGCCCTCGCCGTCGAAGTTGATCGCCTGCCCCCAGTCGTTCTTGTACTTGTCGGTGAAGTAGCTCGGGGGAGAACTGCTTGAGATAGTTGCCGTCCGGCCCGAGGTGGTTGTAGACCACGTCGAGGATCACCCCGATCCCCGCCGCGTGGGCGCGGTCGACGAAGCGGCGGAGGTCGTCCGGCTCGCCGTAGAGGTGATAGGGGGCGAAGAGGTCGACGCCGTCGTACCCCCAGCCGAAGCGGCCGGGGAACTCGGCGACCGGCATCATCTCGATCACGGTGATCCCGAGATCCGCCAGCTCGGGCAGCTCCCGCGAGGCGGCCTCCCAGGTCCCCTCCGGGGTGAACGTGCCGACGTGCATCTCGTAGACCACCTGGCCGTCGCGGCCGATGCCGGGCCAGTCGCCGTCGGTCCAGGGGAAGGCCGAGGGATCGACCACCTGCGAGGGGCCGTGCGGCCCCTCGGGCTGGAAGCGCGAGGCCGGATCGGGGAAGGCGTCGCCGCCGTCGAGCCGCAGCTTGTAGAGCGCGCCCGCGCCGGCCCCGGGACGAGCCCGAGAAGTAGCCGTCCTTCTCGGAGGTCAGCTCGAACTCGACCGGCCACTCTTCGGGCCTCCACCTCACCCTTTCCGACGGGCCAGTCTCGGAGGCCTCTTCGAAGACCACCTCGACCTGCTTCCGGGTCCGGGCGCCCAGACCCGGAAGCTGCACGCCTCCGGCGTGCCATGCTCGGCGCCGATGGGGAGTCGGCGGGCGACGGGAGCGGAAGCCTTGCGGGGGCGGGGCTTGGAGGCGGTCTTCTTCTTCGCGGGGGACTTGGCGGGCGCCGTCTTCTTCGTAGTTGCCACGGACCGGGGGAAATGCAGGGGGCGTGCCGGAGGGGGGCGGCTCGTCATAACATGACGAGCCGCCGAGCTTAAAAGGTCTCGCCGTAATTCGTGGGCCGTCGTAAGCTTAAAACGCCGCGTCATAAGGTTATACGGGCCGTGCCGCCGTAAGGTTCTGCGGAGCGTTTCAAGGCTGTGCGAGGCGTCATAAGCTTACAACAGGCCGCCGTAAGGTTATGAGGCCCCTCTCATCCGCCCGCCCGCCCGAGGGGCCCCCGAGCTGCTACCGGCACCTCCACCTTGCGGTTGCCGCGGAGGACTCCCACCCGCACGGTCTGGCCGGCTTTCTTCCCTTCGAGGGCGACCAGGAGGCCGCCGCTGGAGGTCACGGGCTGGCCGTCGACGGTGAGGATGACGTCCCCCAGCTCGACGCGGCCGAAGGCGGCGCGGCGGATCCCCTGCAGGCCCGCCTTCTCGGCGCCGGTGCCGCGGTCGACCCGGTAGATCACCGCCCCCTCGATCCCCAGCCGCTGCCCCCAGTTCTCCGGCGCCAGCTCCACGCCCAGCGTCGGCCGCTGCACCCGGCCGTAGCGGATCAGGTCCGGCACCACCCAGGCCACGTCGTGCTCCGGGGATGGCGAAGCCGATCCCCGAGCTCGCTCCCGAGGGGCTGTAGATCGCCGTGTTCAACGCCGATCAGCCGGCCCGCGCTGTCGAGCAGCGGCCCGCCCGAGTTGCCCGGGTTGATCGCCGCGTCGGTCTGGATGACGTCGCGGATCGGCGCCCCGCCGACCGACTGGATCTCCCGCCCGAGCGCGCTCACCACGCCGGTCGTCAGGCTCTGGTCGAGGCCGAAGGGGTTGCCGATGGCGAAGACGCTCTGGCCCACCTTCAGCGTCTCGGAGCTGCCGAGCGGCAGCGGCGGCAGCTTGCCCGCCGGGGCGTCGATCTTCAGCACCGCCAGATCCTTCTCGGGGGCGACGCCGATCGGCCGCGGCGTCCCAGGTGGACTGGTCGGCGAGCGTCACCTTGAACGCGTCGCCGCCGGCGAGGACGTGGAAATTGGTGACGACGTGCCCCTCGCGGTCCCAGATGAAGCCGGAGCCGGAGCCGCGCGGGATCTGCGTCTCGTTGAGGCTGAAGACGTCCTGCTGCACGCGCCAGCGAGGTGATGAACACCACCGCCGGGGAGGCGTGCTCGAAGAGGGCGATGGTCGCCTTCTCCTGATCCTGGAGCTGGGGCTGCGGCTGCGGCGGGATCGCCCCGCGGTTGCCGTTCTGGGCCGGGGCGGGGGCCGCCGCGGTCTGGGCGGCCGGGCTGGCCGCGGACCTGGGGCCGGCGGCCGGATCGATGAGCGCCTGCCCAGTAGCCTCCGACGGCGGTCAGCAGGGCGACGAAAAGGACGGAAGAGCGGCTCATGGGTAGGAGTCCTCCTGGAAGGGGTACATCTCGGGCCAGGAAAAATCGTAGCAGAGGGGTGGGCCATGGGGATTGCCTCGGGCCGGCGTTGTCCGGCACGCCCCTTGCTATTCTCCCCGCCCCGGGGAGAGGTATCCAATGACAAAACAGACCGACGAGGTGGAAATATTGGCGGGAACCGCGGACCTGCGCGCGCTGCTCGAGAGCGGCGCGGGGTACCGCATGGCTGTCGAATCGATCCACGACTACGCCATTTTCGCGCTCGACCCCGAGGGGAAGGTGGCGAGCTGGAATCCGGGGGCGGAGCACCTCCTCGGCTACGGCCAGGAGGAGATCTTCGGGCGCGACGGCGCGATTTTCTTCACGCCGGAGGACCGGGAGCGCGGGGTCCCGCAGCAGGAGCTCAAGACGGCGGCCGAGAAGGGCCGGGCCTCCGACGACCGCTGGCACGTCCGCAAGGACGGCACCTACTTCTTCGCCAGCGGCATCACCACCGCCCTGCGCGACGCCCAGGGAGCCCTCCAGGGGTTCATCAAGATCATGCGCGACCGGACCGACCGCAAGCGGCTGGAGGAGGAGCTGCACAACCGGGCCGAGGCGCTGGCGCGGGCGGACCGGGAGAAGGACGAGTTCCTGGCGGTGCTGGCGCACGAGCTGCGCAACCCGCTGGCGCCCGTCTTCTACGCCCTGCGCCTGCTCGACGAGAAGCCCCTGGAGGACCCCCAGCGCTGGTACCTCCGGCGCATCGTGGACCGCCAGATGCGCCGGCTGGCGCGCCTGATCGACGACCTGCTGGACATCAGCCGCATCCGCACCGGCAAGGTCGAGCTCCGCAAGGAGCGGGTCGAGCTGAGCGGCGCCGTCGGCCACGCGGTCGAGATCGTCCGCCCCCTCTGCGAGGACCGCGGGATCGAGCTGACGGTCGCGCTCCCCCCGGAGCCGGTCTGGCTGAAGGCGGACCCCACCCGCCTGGAGCAGGTGCTGTCGAACCTGTTGAGCAACGCCGTCAAGTTCACCGAGGACAAGGGAGTCGATCTCGATCGCCGCCGAGCGGGAGGGGCGCGAGATCGTCGTGCGGGTGAAGGACACCGGGGTCGGCATCGCCCCCGACCTCCTCCCCCGCATCTTCGACCTCTTCATCCAGGGGGACCGCACCCTGGACCGCTCCCGCGACGGCCTGGGGATCGGCCTGACGCTCTCCCAGAAGCTGGTCGAGCTGCACGGCGGCACGATCGAGGCGCACAGCGAGGGGGCGGGCACGGGGAGCGAGTTCGTGGTCCGGCTCCCCGTCCTGCTCGAGACCGCGCCGCCGGACGCGGAGCCGGCGCGGGTCGCCGGCTCGGCCTCCCACGCCCTGCGCATCCTGGTGGTGGACGACAGCGAGGACACCGCCGACACCATGGGGACGCTGCTCGAGATGGCCGGTCACGCCGTCCAGATCGCCCACTCCGGGCCGGCGGCGCTCGAAGCCGCGGCCACCTTCCAGCCCGACGTGGTCCTCCTGGACATCGGTCTGCCAGGGCTCGACGGCTACCAGGTCGCCGAGCGCCTGCGCGCGGACCCCGCCATGGAGGGCGTGACGCTGATCGCCGCCTCCGGCTACGGCCAGGAGGAGGACCGGCGCCGGTCGGCGGAAGCCGGGATCGACCGCCACCTGGTCAAGCCGGTCGATCTCAAGGAGCTGCAGGATCTGCTGGCGCCGGTGGGGGCGCGGCAGAGGGTGGAGAAGGGGAGAGGGGGAAGTCCCTTTCCTCCCCCTTCAGCCCTACCCCGTCCCCGACACCAGCTCATCCGCCACCCCGCCCGCCTCGAGCATCGAGCGGAGCAGCCTGGCGTGCGGCTCGGCCTCCTGGGCCCGCCGCTCGTAGCGCCGGCGGGACATCTGTTGTCGTGCTCGCGCGCCCTTTTCTCCATGCGGCGCGCCATGGCGGCGTTCTCCTCCAGGGAGCGCAGGGCCGCCCAGAGGGCCGCGTCGAGCGTGTCGGACTGCTTGGCGAGCAGGCTCTCGGGGGAGAAGGCGTGCCCGGTGCGGCAGCGGAAGTGCAAGGGCTGCTCGCCGGGCCGCTCGTACAGGGAGCCGCCGCAGTCCGGGCAGGTCAAGCCCGAGGGCTCGCCGGTGGACCGGGGCCGCCGGTATCTTTGTCGTTCGCACCCATATCGTAGGGCTCCTCCTCTACGGTCCCGCAATCCGCCGGGACCGCCGGCCGGGGCTCGCGCGCGAGGCGGTCGAGCAGGGGGCCGATGTCGCCGAGCGGCAGGACGTGATCGACGTTGACGTTGGCGATGGCGCTCTCGGGCATGCTCGGATAGTCGGCCTCGCTGGGGTCCTGCACCACGGCGGCGCCGCCGCAGCGCTTGATGGCCGCCAGGCCGGCGGTGCCGTCGTCGAGGTTGCCGGTCAGCACCACGCCCACGACGCGGGAGCCGAAGGCGCGGGCCGCCGTGCGGAAGAGCACGTCGATCGCCGGGCGATGCCCGTTCTCGCTGGCGTTGCGCGACAGGATGATCCGGTCGCCGTCGATCGCCAGATGGTGGTCGGGGGGGGCGACGTAGATCCGCCCCGGCTCGATGGCCTCCCCTGGCGAGGGATGGGACGCCGGCAGGCACCCCGACCGGCCGAGGATGGACGGCAGCGCGCTACCGCCGTGCGGAGCCAGGTGGAGGACGACGAAAACGGCGGCTGGAAAGTCGGGCGGGAGGTACTCGATGACTCCGCAGAGGGCGCCGACGCCACCCGCGGAGGCGCCGATCACGATGATGTCCCGTCCGACAACGTCTGATGTCGGCTTCATGACGAAAATTTATGCAGGGTGTGTGCCTCGCTCCGCCCCTGCCGCCGCACGGGTGTCGAGCACCTCGCGGACCTTCTCCAGGAACTGCCCCGGCGGGAAGGGCTTCTGCAGGAAGTGCTGGCCGGCGTTGAGCACCCCGTGGTGGGAGATCGAGTCCTCGGGGTAGCCCGAGATGTAGAGCACCTGGATCTCCGGCCGCCGGCGCAGGAGCCGCTGGGCGAGCTGGCTGCCGCTGAGGCCCGGCATCACCACGTCGGTGACCAGGATGTGGATGGGACCGTGATGATCCTCGGCCACGGCGAGCGCCTGGACGGCGTCCGGAGCGGAGAGCACCTTGTACCCCCTGCTCTCCAGGATCTCGACCGCCGGCTCGCGGATGTTGTCCTCGTCCTCCACCAGCAGCACGACCTCGGAGCCCCGGCGCGAGCGGCGGCTGGGGAGGAGTGGGGCGCGGCGGCTGCCTCGGTACCCTCGGCGGCCTGGGGGAAGAGGATGACGAAGCGGGCGCCCTGCCCCGGCTCGCTCTCGACGCGGATCTGGCCGCCGCTCTGGTGGACGATGCCGTGCACGGTCGCCAGCCCCAGGCCGGTCCCCTTGCCGCGCTCCTTGGTGGTGAAGAACGGCTCGAAGAGGTGCTCCAGCACCTCGGGCGGCATGCCGGGGCCGGTGTCGCCCACGGTGAGCTGGACGTAGGAGCCGGCGGGCAGCTCGGCGGACTCGCCCGGCGGCGAGCTCGACGCACCGGGTGGCGAGCCGCAGGCTGCCGCCGGCGAGCATGGCGTCGCGGGCGTTGACCGCCAGGTTGAGCAGCACCTGCTCGAGCTGCCCGAGGTCGACGTGGATGGCGCAGTCCTTCGGATCGAGCTCGATCTCGAGGCGGATGTGCTCGCCGATCAGCCGGCGGAGCATCGGCGCCATCTCGCGGATCACCCCGTTGAGCGACATCACCCGCGGCTGCAGCACCTGCTTGCGGCCGTAGGCGAGGAGCTGGCGGGCCAGCGAGGCCGCGCGCTCGCCGGCGTGCTGGATCTCCTCGACGTGGGCGCGCCGCTCGTCCTCCGGCGGCATGCCGTCGCAGAGCAGCTCGCACTGGAAGGCGATGGCCGCCAGCAGGTTGTTGAACGAGTGGGCGATGCCGCCGGCCAGCCGGCCCACCGCCTCCAGGCGCTGGGAGTGGCGCAGCCGCTCCTCGCTCGCCCGCAGCGCCTCCTCGGCCGCCTTGGTGGAGGAGACGTCGCGCATCGTCCAGCGCAGCCGCGCTCGTCCGGTTCTGGGCGTCGAGGTCGCGGACGGCGGTCAGCACCGCCGCGAACGGCTCGCGGCCCCGCGGCTTGATCCTGACCTCCAGCTCGCCGGCGGGCTCGCCGGCGCAGAGGCGGGGGAGCAGGTCGCGGAAGGCCTGGCGGTCCGCCATCTCGAGGTAGACGGGGAGCGGCTTGCCGGGCAGCAGGTCCTGGTGGACGCCGAACATCTCGGCGGCCGCGCGGTTGGCCTCCTCCACGACGCCGTGGACGTCGGTGACCAGGTAGCCGAACGGCGCCTCCTCGAAGAGATGGCGGTAGCGGTGGCGCTGGCGCTCCAGCTCCTCGCGGGTGGTGCTCAGCTCCTCGTTCTGCTGCTCGAGCTCCTCGTAGGCCACCTCGAGCTCGCCGAGCTGCTGCCGCAGGCCCTCGATCGCATGGGTGAAGGGCTCCGGATCGGCGAGCTGGGCGGCCTCGCTCTCCAGCGTCCGCAGCTGGCGTTGCGCCGAGGAGAGCTTGAGGATGGACGATCTCTTCGGCATGAAACGAAACTCCCTCTTCCTTCAGTCCTTCAATCCCGCGCCGGCGCCTCCTGGTGGCCGGCGCCTCCTCCATCAGCAGAATGACCCCGTCCACCGGTCCGGGACCGTCCCCCAGCCGCGTGCAGGTCACCTGGCAGCGGATCGGGCGCCCCCGGCGGTTGACGCCGTCGAGGAGCATCTCGTTGCCGTTGGGGCCGCTGTCCAGGCAGTCGCGGATCGGCCGCGCCAGACCCTGGATAGGCAGGCCGATGTCGAGCGACAGGAACGGCTGCCCCTGCACCTCGTCGCCGCGCAGCCCCCAGAGCTCGTGGGCCTTGTCGCTCCAGATCTCCACCGCCAGCTCGGCGTTGAGCACCACCACGGCCGCGCGCAGGCTGCCGAGGATCGAGTGGAGATGGGCGTTGACGTGGCGCAGCTCGTCCGATCGCTGCTGGAGCTGGTCGTTCATCGACCGCAGCTCCTCGTTGGTGGACTGGAGCTCCTCGTTCATCGTCTCCAGCTCCTCGTTGGCCGACTGCAGCTCCTCGTTGGTGGTCTCCAGCTCCTCGATGGTGGACTGGAGCTCCTCGTTGGTGGTCTCCAGCTCCTCGTTGGACGATTGCAGCTCCTCGGAGGCGGTCTCCAGCTCCTGGGTGGCCCGTTCGAGCTCCCTGCGGAGCTGGTGCTGGACCGTCACGTCGGCAAAGGAGACGCTGACCCCGAGCAGCGCGCCGCCGCTCTCGATCAGCGGCACGCACCTGGATGTCCAGCACGCGCCGCTCGCCGCCGGCCGGGCGCCACTCGACCTCCCTGAGCGTCACGCCCGTCCGCGAGAGGCGCGCCGTCTCGATGTGCGAGCGCAGCTCGACCGGCCGGTAGGAGATCTCGAGGTCCTGCAGCAGGCGGCCGAGGTCGGTCGGGGCGAGGCTGAAGAGCTGGCGGGCCCTCTCGTTGGCCAGCAGGAGATGCCCCTTGCGGTCGACGACGAGCTGCGCCACCGGGCCGCTGTCGAAGGCGGCCTCGCGCACGCGGACCGGGCGCGCCGTCGCCGCCCGGCTGGCTGTCGATGGGGGCCGCCGCGGGAGTCATGGCGAGCAGGCGGTCGCGCATGGTGGCGCTCGACGTGCGCTGGAAGATGCGGCTCTTCAGGTCCTCCGGCCGGAAGCTGGTGTTGTGGCTGAGCAGGGTCTCGGCCTTGCCCAGCAGGAGATAGCCGCTGGGCCGGAGGGCGAAGTGGAAGCGGGCGAGGATCTTCGCCTGGGTCTCGGAGTTGAAGTACATCAGCGTGTTGCGGCAGACCAGCAGGTCGAGCCGCGAGATCGCCGCGTCCTGCACCAGGTCGTGCCGGCCGAAGATCAGCGAGCGGCGCAGGTCGGGCCGGAAGACGAAGCGGTCCGCCGCCGGCTCGAAGTACTTCGCCAGCATCCCCGCGGGGAGGGCCGCGACCGCGTCGGCGGTGTAGCTCCCCTGCCGCGCCTGGGCGAGGGCCTCCTCGTCGACGTCGGTGGCGTAGATCTTCACCCGCTGCCGGAACTGCTGCTCGCCCACCGCCTCGGCGAGCAGCATGGCCAGGGTGTAGGCCTCCTCGCCCGAGGCGCAGCCGGCGCTCCAGCAGCGCATCGGCTGGTCCTCGGCCTTGGCCTCGAGGATCCGCGGCAGGATCTGCTCGCTCAACGCCTGCCAGGCCTGCGGGTCGCGGAAGAAGGAGGTGACGTTGATCAGCACCGTGTTGAACAGCGGGTCGAACTCGTCGGGATGGACCTCGAGGAAGTCGATGTAGTCCAGGTAGGAGTCGATGCCGATCTGCTGCATGCGCTTGCGCACCCGCCGGATCAGGCTGGAGAGCTTGTAGCCCGAGAAGTCGAAGCCGCGGGTGGACTTCAGGTAGTCGAGCAGCTTGACGAAGTCCGCCGCCGCCGGCTCCTGATGCTCTCCCCTCTCCCTGCGCTCGCTCCACCGGTTTGTCGTCGACGCTCAAGCGATCCCTCCAGCCGTCAACTCCATCAACGCCGCCGCGATGGCCTCGAGCGGCAAGATCTGGTCGGCGATTCCAGTCTGAGCCGCTGCATTCGGCATGCCAAAGAACTCGGAGCTCGCCTCGTCCTGCACGATCACCGTCCCGCCACGGCTCTTGATGGCGCGCACGCCGTCGGCGCCGTCCCTGCCCGTCCCCGTGAGCACCACCGCGATGGCGCCGCCGTCCCAGCTCTCCGCGAGCGAGGAGAAGAGGACGTCGGCCGACGGGCGCGCGAGAACGGACGCGGAGCGGTGTCCGACAGCGACAGCGTGCCGTCCGCCGCCACCAGCAGGTGGTGCCCCGGCGGGGCGAGGAACACCGTCCCGGCGGCGATCCGCTCGCCGCCTCCGGACCTGGAGCACCCGCAACCCCGTGCGCCGGGTGAGGATCTCCGGCAGCCAACTGCGGTGGTGCGGATCCTGGTGCTGGACGACGAGGATGGGAGCCGGAAAACCGGCCTTGAAGAGTGGAGAGGATCTGGCTCAGCGCCGCCAGCCCCCCCGCGGACGCGGCGAGGGCGACGACGTGCCGGGGCCGTCCGGCCGCTCCGAGGAGAGCGCTACCTACTGGCTGAAGACTCGACAGCTTGTCCTCCTGCCCTCGGTTCATGGACACGGCACCCCACCAACAACCCTGTTGTACTTTCAACGTCATTTCAACGGGGGGGGGGGGCCTGCGTCCCCGCGAACCCGAAAGCCTACTTAAGCGCGGGAACTAATTCAAGCTTTTGCCCCTGCCCATTATGAGCCTGTTTCGCTGTTTGGGTACAAAGAAGGGTGGAGACTGCGTCGCAGGAGCGCAGGACGCCGCAACCGTCGAGACACCCGTTGCGCCCCTTGGGGTATATTCCCCCTTCCCTTGCGACGGAGCTGACGAATGAACGAACCGATCGACGGAACTTTTCAGAAACTCAATGAATTGGCCCAGAACCTCTGGTGGTCCTGGCAGCCCGATATCCGCGCCATCTTCCGCGAGCTCGATCCGGAGACCTGGAGCCTCGTCTACCACAATCCCGTCGCCCTCCTGCAGCGGGTCCCCCCCGAGGACATCGCCCGCCGGGTGCACGACCTGGAGATGCAGACCCGCATCAACCAGGCCCACCGCCGGCTGCAGAGCTATCTCCACGGCGGCGAGAGCTGGGGGGTGGTCCACGCCGGCCCGATCCTCGCCCGGCCGGTCGCCTACTTCTCGGCCGAGTTCGGCATCCACCAGTCGCTGCCCATCTACTCGGGCGGCCTCGGCGTGCTGGCGGGGGACCACCTGAAGAGCATGAGCGACCTGGGGGCGCCGGTCGTCGGCGTCGGCCTGCTCTACCACGAGGGCTACGTCCACCAGTTGATCGACGAGAACGGCTGGCAGCAGGACCTCTACGAGCCGATCTCCGGCGCCGAGCTGCCCGCCGAGCCGGTGCTCGGGGCCGGCGGCCAGCCGGTGCGCTTCAGCGTCGAGCTCCCCGGGCGTGACGTCTTCCTGCGCATCTGGCGGGTGAACGTCGGGCGCAGCAAGCTCCTGCTGCTCGACGCCCGCGACGACGCCAACACGCCGGAGGACCAGGCGCTGACCGCCCGCCTCTACGGCGGCGACCAGGAGATGCGGATCCAGCAGGAGATCCTGCTCGGCGTCGGCGGCTACCGGGCGCTGGGGGTGGTGGGCGTCAAGCCCTCGGTGCTGCACCTCAACGAGGGGCACTCCGCCTTCGCCCTGCTCGAGCGCGCCCGCGGTCTCGTCGAGAGCGAGGGGATCGAGCCCGCCGAGGCCCTGCGCGAGGTGGCGGCGACGAGCTGCTTCACCACCCATACCCCGGTCGAGGCCGGGCACGACCGCTTCCGGGCCGATCTTGCCAGCTCCCACCTGGAAGCGCTCGCCCGCGGGCTCAGGATGCCGCTCCACGAGGTGATGGCCCTCGGCTCCGAGCACCCCGGGGACGCCAACGCGCCGTTCTGCCCGACCGTGCTGGCGCTCAAGCTCACCCGCCGCTCCAACGGCGTCTCGGCCCTCCACGGCCGGGTGTCGCGCGAGATGTGGCAAGAGCTCTACCCCGGCAAGACCGAGGAGGAGGTGCCGATCGGCCACATCACCAACGGCATCCACGCCCGCACCTGGATGGCGACCGACATGTACTCGCTCCTGCTCGAGCACCTGGGGCCGCGCTGGCTCGACCGCATCTCCCACGCCGACCTCTGGACGAAGATCGACAAGGTGCGCGACGCCGAGCTCTGGGAGGTCCATCAGGTGCTCAAGGCGCGGCTGATCGCCTTCGCCCGCCGCCGCCTCGCCGACCGCCGCGAGCGGCTGGGGATGGCCGCGCCGGAGCACGAGCCGCTCGACCCCGAGGCGCTCACCCTCGGCTTCGCCCGCCGCTTCGCCACCTACAAGCGGGCCGACCTGCTGTTCCAGGACCTCGACCGCCTCGACCGCCTGCTCAACAACCCCGAGCGGCCGGTGCAGATCGTCTACGCCGGCAAGGCGCATCCGCGCGACACCGGCGGCAAGGCGCTGGCCCAGCGGGTGGCGAACCTGGCGAAGGACCCCCGCTTCGCGCGCAAGGTCGTGTTCATCGAGAACTACACCATGCACGTCGGCCGGCAGCTCGTGCAGGGGGTGGACGTCTGGCTCAACACCCCCCGGCGCCCGCTGGAGGCCTGCGGCACCAGCGGCGAGAAGTGCATCCTGAACGGCGTGCTCAACTGCTCGATCCTCGACGGCTGGTGGGCCGAGGGGTACGACGGCGGCAACGGCTTCGCGATCGGCAACGGCGAGATCCACGCCAACCCCGAGATCCAGGACGAGCAGGACGCCCGCTTCCTCTTCGAGGTGCTGGAAAAAGAGGTCGTGCCCGCTCTACTACGAGCGCAACGACCTGGGCGTGCCGAGCGGCTGGATGGCCCGCGTCAAGCGCGCCATGCGCACCCTCGCCTGGCGCTACAACGCCGACCGCATGGTGATGGACTACGTCAGGGAGTGCTACCTGCCCGCGGCGGGCGGGGATACGTGCCGGATGCCTCGGATGTAGGAGGGGAGTGAGCCCCGCAGGGGCGTTGGCATAAAGCCTGGGGTTTCAACCCCAGGAAGCGAGTCACCCCAACCCCATCGAGCCCCGAAGGGGCGCAGGCAACCGGCAGCGGGGACTGACCAGTTGGCTGCCTGCGCCCCTTCGGGGCTCCTGGAGGGAGGTGGTGTCTCATACCTGGGGTTGAAACCCCAGGCTTTACGCCCGCGCCCCTGCGGGGCTCACTCGCGAGACACCCTCTCAGGCCCGCGCCGGCGCCGCCTCCAGCATCCGCCCCAGCTTCCGCATCCCCAGCCGCACCCGCGACTTCACCGATCCCAGCGGCATCGACAGCCTCCGGGCGATGGCGGTGTGGGGGAGCTCCTCGACGAAGGCGAGGGTCAGGCATTCCTGCTGCGCCGGCGCCAGATGGCCGAGCTCCTCACGGACCCGGGCCTGCCGCTCGAGCGCCTCCAGACGGGAGACGCCCACGGCTTCCTGGGCTTTCGGCTCCTGGACAAAGACCGCGTCCTCCCGCCGCCGCCGCGAACCCTCCCGCCGCAGGGCGTCAAGCCCGCGCGACCGCGCGATGTTCAGGAGCCACGCGCGGGGGGACCCCGCCTCGGGCCGGTAGTTGCCAGCTTGCAACCAGCTTGTAAAAAAGTCTCCTGGAGAGCCTCCTCGGCCAGGCCGCGCTGGCGCAAGAGGCGGACCAGGACCCCCAGGATGCAGGGGGCCAGACGGTCGAAAAGCTCTGTGAATGCCTCGCGATCCCCTTTGGCTACCCGCGTCATCAGAAGCTCTTCCTGGTCGATCGATGCATTGGAACCCGGTGCTGTACAGCTTGCGTCCAAGATTACTTACCTCCAGTCCGGATTTTTTTCTGCAAAGGTTGAACCATCAAGGTTTCTGCATAAACAGGCCCTGCCCTCAGGCCCAGGCGCGCCATGCCTCGCTCAGGAGCCCCGGATCCGCGGCGGCGCCGGCCTCCCAGAGCTGCCGGGCGCGGCGGAACGCCTCCCCGGCGCCCGCCGGGTCGTCGCAGGCTCGGCGGGCGTTGCCGACGTGGGCCCAGGCGTACCCCTGGACCCGCAGGCTCCACTCGGATTCCCCGGCCATCCGCTCCGCGATGAGCAGGGCCAGCGCGGCCAGCTCCAGCGCCTCTCCGGGATGGTCCGGCGCCTTGCGGGCGCTCTCGGCGGCCACCTGCTCGCAGAGGGCCCAACTCTGGTATTCGTCCAGCTCCTCGACCAGCATCCGGCGTTCCGCCGGGGTGCACTCCGCCATGGAAGCCCAGAGCGCCGCCGCCGCCTCGCGGTCCCCGGCGTCCGGCGGGGCGGTTCCCTCCCCGGGCGCCGCCGCGAGGGGTTCGAGGGCGATGTCGATCGCCGACCGCACCAGCGCGATCAGCTCGACGGCGACGCCGTCCGCCAAGGCGCGATTGGCGCGGGACCTCCCCCGCGCCGCGGCCCGGTAGGAGCGGAACCCCCAGAGCAGGGAGTCGAGCAGGTGGACGGGGAAACCCGCCGCCGCGGCGGCTTTTTCCAGGACCTCCCTCGGCGTACCCCGTTCCCCCCGCTCGTAGACCGAGAGCTGGCTCGGCGCGATGCGGGCGGCGGCGGCGAACCGGGCCTGATCCAGAAGCAGGGAGTTGCGGAACAAGACCAGGGCCAGCCGCGCGTCGGGATCGTTCTTGTCGGCGTTTTCCAACGTATCCTCCTGTTCAGTGCCGCCACATCGCTCGGACGGCGGGTCCGTCCACCCTGTTTCGCGCACGATTCATCTGGAGAGGCCGGCTTCGCGGCCAATGAAGACCGCGGGCGAGCCGCCTCCCGAAAGGAGCCGGTCATGCGAATCCTCCGCACAGCAGCCGTCCTGATCCTCCTCGCGCTCAGCCTCGGAACCTCCGCGTTCGCCGCGAAAGCCCGTCCGGAGGCGGCGTCCCGTCCCGCCGCCGGGAGCGCCGCCGGCGTGTTCGCCCCCCTGTGGCGTCTCGCCGTGGACGGTTTGGCCAAGGCCGGCTGCACGATCAACCCCTGGGGCCAGTGTGGGGCGAGCGCTCCGACCCATGCCGACCAAGGAGGGCTGCGGGATCGATCCGTTGGGACGGTGTGGGGCGAGCGCTCCGACCCAGGACGCCGAGGCGGGTTGCGGGCTCGAGCCTTGGGGCCGGTGCTCGGCGAGCCATTAGATCCTCCGAAGCCTCACCCCCGGCCCGCGGAACTTTTTCGTATTCGTAGGGGAGGGGCTTGTCCCCTCCCTCGCCCCAGAGGGGCGGAATTTGATTAGCCTGGCGCTTTAGCGCCAGGTGAGCATTCCCCACCCCCCCATATCCGCCCCGAGGGGGCGGTGCCTTTCATCAACGGTCCATTAGTACCAGGAACGTTGGGTTCCGCCCCTTCAGGGCGGGTTGGGATTTTCGGGCGGCCTACCTGGCGCTAAAGCGCCAGGCTAATCAAATTCCGCCCCTCCGGGGCGAGGGAGGGGACAAGCCCCTCCCCTACGTAAGAAATCGCCTTCAATGAACTGTATTGGGACAAGCCCCGCTTCTACGTTTCTGCTGCCATAAGGTCCTTCACCGTTCCCGCGAACCGCAGCCCGGGATCGTACTGGGCCCGGTGGAGGAAGCGGACGAGCTGCCGGGCCAGGCCCACCGTGGCGGTCTCCCGGTGGGCGGCGTCGCAGAAGAGGTGGAGCGCCACCAGGGCCTCCCGCTCGATCTTCTGGGTCCGGAAAATCCGCAGCATCTCCTCCGCCAGCGCCCCCACCTCGGTGGTATGCCCCTGTTCCAGGAGGAGCACGGCCAGCTCCAGGCTCACCAGCGCATAGTCGAAGGTCAGCTCGCGGCGTCCGAACACCCGCCGCACTTGCTCGAAGGCCCTTCGGGCCTCCGCGAGCTGTCCGAGCCCGGCGGTAACCTTGCCCTCCAGCCAGACGACGCGCGTCAGGTCCAGTTCCTCACCCAGCCGCTCGGCCAGTGCCCGCACTTCGGGAAGTCTCAACTGTGCTTCCGCAGCTCGGTCCAAATGACACAGATCCACGATTAGGTTGAATCGCAGAACCAATGCGCTCCGAGGCTCTTTGAGGGGATCAATCAAAGAGGCGGCTTCCAGAAGAGCCGCCGTCGAGGATTCCGGATCGCCCAGAGTTTCGTGGATCCGTGCCTTGTTGAGGAGGATCTCCCCTCTCAGCTCTCCCGGGTCAAGCGCAAGGGCCTCGTCAATCCGCTTCAGAGCCTCTGGGAACCGCCGCTGGCTTCTGCGAAGGGCCGCCTCAAGCCCCGGCAACCACGCCTCATTCAGGAATCCCGGGTCTCCGCCCTCCCCGGCCTCCCAGAGCTTTCGAGCCCGGACCATGGCGTCCTCGGCCCCGTTCAGGTCGTTGCAAACGCGCCGGGCATTGCTCACATGGGCCCAGGCATAGCCCTGGAGCCGCAGGCTCCAAGTCCGTTCTCCGGGGAGTTGCTCGGCGATCAGGAGGGCCAGCTCGGCCAGCTCCAACGCTTCCCGGGGGTGGTTCGGCGCTTTCCGGATGCTCTCGGCGGCCACCCGCTCGCAGAGCGCCCAGGTCCGGAACCTGAGCCCGCGGCTCACCAGGCTCCGCCGTTCCGCGGGCGCGCGCCGCCGCAGGCGGTCCCAGAGGAGCCCGGCCTTCTGCCGGGCCTGGAGCGCCTCCCCCTCCAGGGTCAGCAGCGAGAGGGACGAGCGGGCGGAGGCGGCCATCAGGTTTCCGATCCGGGCGGCGACGGTCTCGATCCGGCGGTGCGTCTCCGAATCCCGCGCCAAGCTGGACGCCCGGTTGGCGGCCAGGAGGGCGAGGGTGGCGTCGATCCTCTCGGGCGGCACTCCCAGGAAGGCGGCGAGGTACTCCAGCCGCTCGCGGGTGAGCGTCTTCCGCCCCCGCTCGTAGTCGTTGAGGATCTTCAGAGAGATCCCCGCGGCTTTCCCCAGATCCGCCTGGCTCCACCCCTGGCCGGAACGGAGGAAGGTCAGGGCGATGCTCAGGTCCGGCAGGGCTTCTCGTGGCATGCGGTCTCCTTGGGCGTCCTTCTCAATAAGCAAGGTTGCCGGAGGCCGCTCTTTCGTGACACCGAATGACAGAAAATCATGCTCCCCGCGGGAAACGAATCTCCAGCACTGCGCCGCGAAAGCGTCCACTCCGCGTTGGTGAGCGGCTCGGCTCTCTTTACCGTCTCCGGCATGGCGATTCGGAACGGAGGACACCCCCGGCCCGAGCCCTCCGCGGAACAACTGGCCGGCCTCTTTCGCGGCGAGCTGCCAAGGGACGAGGCGCGGGAGGTCGTCCGCCACCTGCTGACGGGCTGCCCGGGCTGTCTCCAGGTGACCCGCCGGCTCTGGAGTCTGGGGAACGACCCGAGGGGGATCGCGATCAGCCCACAAGGAGAGCTTCGAATGACCCGACAGAACAGAGCGGCCAGCGAGACGGAAGCCGCCGCCCAGGCGCAGTTGAAGGAAATGATGGAGAAGCTGAAAGCCGTCGAGAAGGAAATGAGGGAGATCCACAAAAGCCTGGACCCGCCGGAGGGTGCGCTGACCGGGGCGGCGGCCGGGAGCGAGGCCGATGAGGATGAGAACGACATCTCGACGGAGATCCGCTCGGTCATCGAATGCGTCCTCACCGACAGCCTGGGGCCGGCGATCCGGGATCTTCAGGCCGTGATCCGGTATGGGACCAAGCGTTCGCCGGACGTTTAGGAGGGCAGCGCCAACGCCTTCCATCGCAAGGAGCCGGGCGCGAGCCCGGCTCCGCCTTTTTTCCGCGCCCCACGGGCTCTCCGTCTTCGCCCACGGGCTCTCCGTCTTCGCCCACAGGCTCTCCGTCTTCGCCCACGGGCTCTCTGTCTGCGCTTGCGGGCTCTCTGTCTGCGCCCATTGGCTCTCCGTCTGCGCTTGCGGGCTCTCTGTCTGCGCCCATTGGCTCTCCGTCCGCGCTTGCGGGCTCTCCGTCTGCGCCCCTTCCATCCGCGGGTGCGCCCACCCGGCCGCTGTCTCTGCCCCTCGCTTCCGTGATGGCGCCGAACGGTTTTCCGGCCGCGCCCTCTCATACCGTGCTCGATCCCAAGAGAGGGCGGTGTGCGCCCTCTGCTTCCCGCTGTCGTCCCTCACTTGGGCGGAGCCGTCCCTCCAGAGGGCGCTGCCGGGGTAAGAGAGGGCGCGGGCATCCCTCGCCTGGGCGCTGTCGGGGTGAGAGAGGGCGCGAAGGGGAAAAGAGAGGGCGCTTTCGTTCCTCCAGGGGGCGGTGCCTTCCCTCTCTTGGGCGCTACCGCGCGATCAGTGGGCGCAGCCGTGCTATCGGTGGCCGCAACCGGGGGAGGGGTGGCCGATCGGGTCGGGGGGACAAGCCCACAAGCCCCTCCCTACGAAAGAGGCTTTGACAGAGCTTCTCAGGGAGGGCAGCGCCAACGCCTTTCATCGCAAGGTGGTATAAAGAAAGGATGACGGGTCGCCGCTCCGCTCGAATCCCTGCGGGATTCCGGCGACCGGCTTCTCGCTCTGCTGCTTTCACTCCGTCTCGACCCCTCCCGCCGCGCCCTTGCCGAGGATCACCCTGGCGGAGGCTCTCCTCGCCCCTCTCGTCGATGAAGAGGGCGGACCGCCGCCGGAACCGCGCGGCGTCCTCCATGTTCCCAAACCGGCCTGACCGATTGGCTCGTTGACAGGCATGTCTTTCCTATCCTGGGATCGACGGCTCAATCCTGGACACGATGACGACAAGGAGGTCAGGTCATGAAGAAGTTTCTTGCGCCCCTTCGATCCCCGGGACGACGTGGAGAAGGACGAGACCGACACCAGCACCCTGGGGGTCAACTGGTATCTCAAGGGGCACGACCTGAAGCTGATGCTCGACTACCTGCGCGTCAAGGCCGGAACGCTCGAATCCCAGGACAAGGTGCTGGCCCGGTTGCAGATCATTTTCTAGGAAGAAGGGGATTGAAGATGAAGAGATTTTTTCTCGTCCTGGTCCTGGCCACCCTCGCCGGCCGGCTCGGCGCCGCCGAGCTGAACGTCGCGGCGGCGGCGAGCCTCACCGACGCTCTTCAGGAGATCAAGACCGCCTACGAGAGCTCGGGCGGGGACACGATCGTGCTCAACCTCGGGGCGTCGAGCGCTCTCGCCCGCCAGATCGAGGAGGGGGCTCCGGTAGACCTCTTCCTGTCGGCGGACGAGGCCAAGATGGACGCGCTGGAGAAGCGTGGACGGGTGCTCGCGGGGACCCGCCGGAGCGTCCTGTCCAACACGCTGGTCGTGGTCGTGCCGGCGGACAGCACGCTCCGGATCGCCTCGCCGGCCGACCTCGTGAACCCCGGAATCCGCCATCTGGCGCTCGCCGAGCCGCAATCCGTTCCCGCGGGGATCTATGCCAAGGAGTATCTGCGCGGGCTGAAGCTGTGGGACCAGGTGATCGACCGGGTGGTGCCGACCGAGAACGTGCGGGGAGCGCTGGCGGCGGTCGAGACCGGCAACGCCGACGCCGGGATCGTCTACAGGACGGACGCGGGGATCTCGAGGAAGGTCCGGGTCGCTTTCGAGGTGCCGCGCGCCGAGGGGCCGCGGATCTCCTACCCGTTCGCGGTGATCGCCGGATCGAAGCGGCGGGAAGCGGCCCGCCGCTTCCTGGCCTACCTGGAGTCCCCGGCCGCCCTGGCGATCTTTCACGAGGTACGGCTTCCTGATTCAGTGACTCGCTCCTGAGTCAGCTATCATTATCCCATCCAGCAGTTCAGCAGGCCCTATTCCGCCTGAAGGCCGAGTTCTGAGCCGGAACTCCTTTACCCATCGACCGTCCGGCTCTTCTGCGCTACGGCGTGGCGATCCTCGCCGCGGTGATCGCCGTGGCTGGTCCGCATGCCGCTTCCAGCCCCTGCTGGGGGACACGACCCCGTTCCTCTTCTTCTTTCCGGCGATCCTCGCCGCCGCCTGGTATGGCGGGCTCGGGCCCGGGCTGCTGGCCACCGGCCTCTCGGCGGTCGCCGCCAACTACTTCTTCATGGCCCCGAGGTTCGCGTTCGGGGTCTCCGGCCTCGCGGGCGCCGTCCAGTTCAGCATGTTCGGCGGGATCGGGCTCTTCATCACCCTGCTGATGGAGCGGCTGCACCGGGCCCGGCGCGGGGCCGAGGTCATGGCGCTGGAGAGCCTGCGGCGGGAGGAGGATCTGCGGCGCGCGCAGCGCGGGGCGCTCGAGAGCGAGGAGCGGTTCCGGATCACCGCCAACAACGCCTCGGTGATGATCTGGATGGCGGGCACGGACCAGCTCTGCGACTGGTTCAATCAGCCCTGGCTCGAGTTCACCGGCCGCGCCCTGGAGCAGGAGATCGGCAACGGCTGGGCCGAGGGGGTCCACCCGGACGATCTCGAGCGCTGCCTCGAGATCTACTCCAGCTCCTTCGACGCGCGGCGGCCGTTCGAGATGGAGTACCGCCTGCGGCGCCATGACGGCGAGTACCGGTGGCTGCTCGACAAAGGCGTCCCCCGCTATGCCCCGGACGGCGAGTTCGAGGGGTACGTCGGCACCTGCATCGACATCCACGACCGCAAGCAGGCCGAGCAGGAGCGGGCCGCTCTCCTCGCCAAGGCCGAGGCCGCCTACCGCGATGCCGATGCCGCCAACCGGAGCAAGGACGAGTTCCTGGCCACCGTCTCCCACGAGCTGCGCACGCCGCTCAACGCCATCATGGGCTGGACCCAGCTCCTGCTCGCCAATGGCGCGAACGCCGCCGACGACGAGCGCCGCCGGCGCGGGCTGGAGACCATCGTGCGCAACGCCAAGCTGCAGGCGCAGCTCATCGACGACCTGCTCGACGTCTCGCGGATCATCTCCGGCAAGATGCGGCTCGACGTGCAGCCGACCGACCTCGCGGCGGTGATCGACGCCGCCGTCGAGGCGATCCGGCCGGCGGCCGAGGCCAAGCAGATCCAGTTGCTGCGGGTCCTCGATCCCTTCGCCGGGCCGGTGATGGGCGATCCGGCGCGCCTGCAGCAGGTGGTCTGGAACCTGCTCTCGAACGCCGTCAAGTTCACGCCAAGGGGGGCAAGGTCGAGGTGCGGCTGGAGCGGGTCAACTCCCACGTCGAGATCCTGGTGGCCGACACCGGCGCCGGCATCACCCCGGAGTTCCTCCCCCACGTCTTCGACCGCTTCCGCCAGCCCGACGCCTCGACCACCCGCCGCCACGGCGGCCTGGGCCTCGGGCTCGCCATCGTCCGCCACCTGGTGGAGCTGCACGGCGGCACGGTGAGGGTGAAGAGCCCCGGCGAGGGGGAGGGGAGCACGTTCATCGTGGCGCTCCCGCTGTCGGTCGCCCATCTCACGCCCGGCGAGGCGAGCGCGGTCCATCCGCGGACGGAGGAGCTCGCGCCGGCGGACCCCTGCCGCGACGATCCGGCCCTCAACCTGAAGGGGATCCGCGTCCTGGTGGTGGACGACGAGCCGGACGCCCGCGAGACCTTGCAGCAGATCCTGGAGCATTGCAACGCCGAGGTGCGGACGGCCGGCTCGGCCGCGGAGGCGGTGAAGCTCCTGGAGTCCTGGCGGCCGGACGTCCTCCTCTCGGACATCGGCATGCCGGGCGAGGATGGCTACGATCTGATCCGGCGGGTCCGCGAGCTGCCGGCCGAGCGCGGCGGCCGGACGCCGGCGGCCGCCCTCACCGCCTTCGCCCGCGGCGAGGACCGCCGCCGCGCCCTGCGCGCCGGCTTCCAGATGCACGTGGCGAAGCCGGTCGATCTCCAGGAATTGGCGACGGTGGTGGCCAGCCTGGCGCGGGGGGTGGGGGCTCGCAGGCCACCGACCTCACCCCGCCTGATCCGCCTTCGCCGCCAGGATGAAGTCGTTCTCGGTGAGCCCGCCCACGGAGTGGGTCCAGAGGGTCACCTTCACCTTCCCCCAGGTCAGATAGATGTCGGGGTGGTGCCCCTCCCGCTCGGCGATCTCGCCCAGTCGGTTGACGAAATCGAGGGCCTCCCGGAAATCCTTGAAGCGGTACTCCTTCTCCAGGTGATGCTCGTTGGGCATCGTCCAGCCATACTGAAGCTGGCCGAAGAGCTTGCGCAGCTCGTCCCCCTTCACGGCGCCCCCTTCCGAGGGCTTGCAGGTCTTCTCCAGCAGTTCGTTCATTCGTTTCTCCTCATCCCCGAACCTTCCCGCTCAGGACCAGAGCTGCAACCCCTGTGCCCAGAAGGGCTGGCACGTAGCTTGCCCTAGTCCCGGGATATAGCGGCGGCAATCCTGAGTTGAACCAATAACGCCCCGCGGGAGCAGATGATGATGCAGGCAGGTTACGCCTTTCGACGACCCCGCCGGGAATTCCCCGAGATGAGTCCCGGCCGCCGGAAGCTCGTCATCGCCGGACTGTCCGTCTCGGCGGCTCTGTTCCTCTGTGGCTTCCTTCTCGCGGGCTATCTCTGGAACCTGTCGCGCAAGTTTCCGGAGGCGCCCTTCAAGCAGCCCTCCCGGCTCTACGCCGCCGCCACCGTGCTGACGCCGGGCCTGCCGCTCTCCCCCGCGGAGCTGGTGGCGGAGCTCGCGGACACCGGCTACCGCGAGGCGCCGCCGGGAACGGCGGTCACCCGGGGGACCTTCCGCCGCATCGGCGACCGCGTGGGGGTGGGGGTGCGCCGTTATCCCACTCCGGACGGCACGGCCGGCGGCGGGCTGGTGATCGCCGCCTTCCGCGGCGATCGCGTGGCGGCGGTTTCGGTGTCGGGCAAGCCGGCCCACGACGCCGCGCTGGAGCCGGCGCTGCTCGCCTCGTACTACGACGACGAGGTGGAGGAGCGCCGTCCGGTCACCCTCGACGAGCTGCCGGACGAGGTGGTGAAGACCGTGCTGGCGGCCGAGGATTCGGGGTTCTTCACCCATCCCGGCGTGTCGCCGAGCGGCATCGTCCGCGCCCTCTGGGTCAACCTGCGGGGGGGCGAGGTGCAGCAGGGGGGGAGCACGATCACCCAGCAACTGGTCAAGAACGTCTATCTGAACAGCCACCGCACGCTCAGCCGCAAGGCCGAGGAGGCGATGATCGCCATGATGCTGGAGCTGCGCCATGGCAAGCGGGCGATCCTCGAGGCCTACCTGAACGAGATCTACCTGGGCCGCAGCGGCCCGGCCAACGTGATCGGCTTCGGGGCCGCCGCCCGCGCCTTCTTCGGCCGCGACGCCGCCGAGCTGTCGCTGGAGCAGGCCGCGACGCTGGCGGGGATGATCCAGTCGCCGGCCGGCAACTCGCCGCTGGAGCACCCCGACCGCGCGCTCGAGCGGCGCAACCGGGTGCTCCAGCGCATGGGCGAGCTCAAATGGATCACCCCCGAGCGGATGCGGCAGGCTCAAGGCCAGCCCCTGGGCGACCGCGCCGCACACCGTCGAGCCGCGGCCGATCGCCCCCTACTTCGCCAGCGCCGCCGAGAACGAGGCCGGGAACGCTTCAGCGTCGACGAGCTGGGAGGCAAGGGGTACCTGCTCTTCTCGACCCTGCGCTGGAGCGATCAGCGGCGGGCCGAGGCGGCGGTGGAGCAGGGGCTGGCCAGCCTCGGCGACAGCGGCAAGAAGGGGAAGGGCAAGCGCAAGCTGCAGTCGGCGCTGGTCTCGGTCGATCCGCGCGACGGCTCGGTGCTCGCCTGGGTGGGCGGCCGCGACTATGAGAAGAGCCAGTTCAACCGCGTGGTGCAGGCCAAGCGCCAGGTCGGCAGCGCCTTCAAGCCGGTGATCTACGCGGCGGCGCTCACCGAGGGGGTGGTCACCCCGGCGTCGCTGCTCAAGGATTCGCCGATCGACGTCCGCATCGGCACCGCGAGCTGGCGGCCGCAGAACTACGACCGCGGCTTCCGCGGCTGGGTGACGGCGCGCACGGCGCTGGAGCAGAGCCTCAACATCCCCACCGTGCGGGTGGCCCTGCAGGTGGGGATGCCGCGGGTGATCGAGCTGGCCAAGGCGATGGGGCTCGAGGGCGAGACGCTCGAGCCGCGGCCGTCGCTGGCGCTCGGCGCCTTCGAGGCGAGCCCGTTCGAGCTGGCCGAGGTCTACTCGACGCTCGCCGCCGGCGGCCTGCGGCCGTCGATCCACGGCCTCGCCGCCGTGCTCGACCGCAAGGGGGAGCCGATGCTCGGGCGACGACCTGCCGTCCCGGCGCCGGGCGCTGCCGGCGCCGTCGGCCTATCTGGTGACCTCGATGCTCCAGGGGGTGGTCGCCCACGGCACCGCCGCCGCCGCCCGCGGCCAGGGGGTGGACGGGCCGCTCGCCGGCAAGACCGGCACCACCAACGACCGCCGCGACAACTGGTTCGCCGGCTACTCGCCGGACCGCGTCACGATCGTCTGGGTGGGCTACGACGACAACTCCCCGACGAATCTCTCCGGCGCCCGGGCGGCGCTGCCGATCTGGAGCCGCTTCACCGCCGCCGTCCGTCCGGCCGGCGGCTACCGCGACTTCCCGCGCCCGGCCGGCGTCACCCAGGTGACGGTCGATCCGACCACCGGCCAGTTGGCGACCGAGTACTGCCCGTACCGCGTCACCGAGATCTTCCCCGACTGGGCGGTGCCGAACGAGGTCTGCCGGCGCCACTCGCCGGGCGGCTACGACCAGACCGCCGACCTGACGCTCGGCCAGCCGCTGATCGATCCCGAGACCGGCCTGCCGATCGATCCCGCCGACACCGAGGAGCCGCGCTACGCGATCACCGACGACGGGCTGCAGATCACCGATCCCGGCGGCGACGGGCCGATCGTGATCTCCCCCGCGCGCACCTTCCCGCCGCACCCGGTGGCCGTGCCGGCGTCCGGGGGATCGGCGGCTGATCGGCCGGGGCACCGGAGGACGACGACGGCATGATCCTGATCCGCCCGACCGCCCGGCCCACCCGGCAGGAGCCCGCGAAAGCGCCCCCCTCGCTGGTGCCGGAAGGACCGGTGGGGATGGTGCAGGGGTCCGGCGTGATCCCCGCCGGCAGCCAGGCGATCGGCAGGAACCCGGAGCCGGCCGCCCCGGCGGAGGCGCCGGCGGCACCGGCGGAAGACGACGACGAGGCCCCCCAGGAGCCGCCGCCGGCCGGCTAGGGCTGCGCTCCTCCGGGGAGGCGCGTATAATGCCGCCAACGGAGGAAATCCACAGTGAGTGAGAACGCGTCCACCGCGAGCAGGATCGAGGTGTCTGCCGGGCAGGACCGGCTTCTGCTCTCCCGGGTCGCCGAGGGGGATCACGAAGCCTTCGCCGAGCTGTTCAACCGCCTGGCCCCGGTCGTCCTGGCTTATCCGATCCCGATCCTGCGCGACCCGGGCCGGTCGGAGGAGATCCTCCAGGAGACGTTCCTGCGCGCCTGGGTTCAGGCCGGCCGCTACCGGCCGGAGGCGGGCACCCCCTGCGTCTGGCTGCTGGTCATGGCGCGGTCGCGGGCGCTGGACTCGCTGCGGCGCGACGCCACCCGCAGCCGCCGGGAAGCGGCGTTCAGCGAGCGGGAGCCGTCGCTCGAGCCGGTCGGCATCGCGCGACTGGAGCATCTCGAACGGATCGGCAGGGTCCGCGAAGCCCTGGTCCGCCTGTCCCCGGAGCAGCGGACCTGTCTCGCCCTCGCTTTCGAGGAGGACCTCTCCCATCGCGAGATCGCCCGGCGGCTCGCGGTGCCGCTCGGATCGGTGAAGTCGAGGGTCCGCCTGGGCATGAAGAAGCTCGGCGGCCTGATCGATAAGGCTCCGGCGCTCGCGTTCTTCCTCTCCCTGGTCTCCCTCTGGCTCGCTTCGGCGGCGGTCGCGCGCCCGCTCTTCGGCGGCGGCGATCTCCTCGCCGGGGTCAGGCACCCGCTGAACGGGCTGGACCATCTGGTCGCCATGATCGCCGTCGGTCTCTGGGCGGGGCAGATGGGGGGGAAGGCCCGCTGGAAGGTGCCCTGCGCCTTCGTGGCCCTCATGCTCGCCGGCGGCGGCCTGGGGCTCGCCGGCGTCCCGCTCCCCTTCGTCGAGAGCGGGATCACCGCCTCGCTCTTCGTGCTCGGCCTGCTGGTCGCCGCCGCGGTCCACTGGCGCCCCCTGGCGAGCGCCACCCTGGTGGGCGTTTTCGCGGTCTTCCACGGCCACGCCCATGCCGCCCAGATGGCGGCCGGGAGCTCCGGCCTGGGGTTCATCGCCGGCCTCGCGGTCACCACCGCGGCGCTCCATGGCGTGGGCCTGCTGCTGGCGGTCGCCCTGGAACGGCTCGAACGGCCGGCGCTGCTCCGGCTCGCCGGCGGGCTGGTGGCCTGCAGCGCGTTTCTCTTCTAGGCGGCGCTACTCAATAGCGCCATTCCAGCGCCAGGCGCACCGATCTCTTCTCCGCCGGGTGGGAATGCAGGTCGTTCACCGGCCCGGGCTCTCCCGGCAGCCGGGACTCGTAAAAGTAGTCGATGTCGCTCACCCGTTCGTTCAGCAGGTTGAAGACCTCGGCGGCCAGGGAGAGGCCGTTGGGGAAGCGGCGGCCGAGACGGAAGTTGAGGAGGTTCGAGGCCTCGGAGCGGATGCTGCCGTCCTCGATCAGCGGCCGCGGACCGAAGTAGCGGAGTCGCAGGCTGCCGAACCAGGGGCCGCGCCCCTCGACCGAAACTCCCGCCGAGAGGGCGCTCTCGATGGAGCCGGGGATGCGGTCCCCCGCCGGGTCGAAGTCGCTGAAGCGGGAGCGCGACCAGGCGTAGTCGAAGTCGATCGAGAGCCAGGGGCGCGGGCTGTAGAAATTCTGCATCTCGATCCCCTGCCGCCGGCTGGGCCGGCTCGCCTCGGTGACCCCGGCGTCTCCCACGAAGATCAGCTCGGAGTCGAGGTCCAGCCGGAAGACGGTCACCGAGGTCTGGAGATCCTTGATCGCCGTGGTGCGGACCCCGACGTCCGCGCCCTTCGCCCGCACCAGGGGTTGACCCGCTCGGCCGGCTCGCCCGTCCGGGGATCGACGCGGAGGGTGGCGCCGCGGGCGTCGTTGCTGTGGAAGCCGTAGCCGTAGTTCAGGTAGAGCTCGGTCCCGCTCCAGGGGCCGAGGGTGACGGCGAGCTTGGGGCTCAGGAGCGCGTCGCGGCGGGTGCCGGAGTTCTCCGCGAGGTTGCTGTCGACCTTGAGCGTAGTAGCCGTCGGCCCGCAGGCCGGCGACTGTGCGCAGCCAGGGAGTCCAGCGGACCCGCCCCTGGATGTAGACGCCGCCAACTGGTCTCGCTGCGCGTCTTGCCGGGTGACCCCGAGGCGCTCCTGCGCCCGGGTGCGGAAGAGGCCCATTGCGTGATGTCGTCGTTGCGCACCTGGAGGCCGCCGGTGCGGAGGCCTTCGACCGTCCGGCTGCCCAGGGAAAGGCCGCCACTGGTGCTCGAGCTGGAAGCCGGTGACGGTACGGTTGTCGATCTGCTCGAACTGGTCGCCGTTCACCGGGTCGTCGAGGAAGTAGGTGAAGTTCGAGAACAGGTCGAGCGTCGTAGCGCATGGCGTAGACGCTGGCGCGGGTCAGCGTGGTGTCGGTGCCGCGCCGCCAGTCGGCGGCGAGACTGTAGCGGTAGGTGCTGCCGCCGTCGGTGGGATCGATGGTCCCGAAGCGGCCGATCAGCCCCTCGGCGACGGCGCGCTCGCGGGATCTGGTCGGTCGAGTTCCAGCGGCCGTCGTAGCCCATGGCGGTCACGGTGAGGCCGTTGCCGGCGTCGCCCGCGGTTCCAGCGCAGGAGGCCGTTGAGCTTGCGGTAGTCGTCCGGATGGACCCACGGGCCGTCGTTGTTGCCGTACTCGAAAGCGCCCAGGAAGTCGCCGCCGCCATATCGTCCTCGAATCCGCGGCGAGCAGGCCGCGCGGTAGCCCTCGGTGCCCGAGCGTCGAGGGTGGCGATCGCCGCTTGGGCACGGCTGGTCACATAGGTCATCTCGCGCGGCGCCGGCGGCCGAGAAGTCCCCCTCGTCGGCGTAGTAGGCGCCCTTCTTGTAGCGCACGCCGGTCGATCAGCTCGGGGATCAGGAAATTGAGGTCGCTGTAGCCCTGGCCGTGGCGCGTGGGTGCGGCATGTTGACCGGGATGCCGTCGACGGTGATCCGCGAAGTCGGTCCCGTGGTCGAGGTTGAAGCCGCGCAGGAAGTACTGGTTCGCCTTGCCGCTCGCCGCTGTGCTGGGTGACGATCACGCCCCGGAACGGTCTCCAGCAGCTCGCCCGGCCGCAGCACGGGGCGCTGCTCGAGCTGTTTGCGGCCCGTCACCCCCTCCGAGGCGGAGTCGGCGACGCCCACCATGTCCGAGGCGCGGTCGATGACCTGGATCTCCTCGTAGACCTGGAGTCGTTCGTCCTTCTCGTCCTTGTCCTTCGCTTCATCCGTCTTCGGCTCGGCCGCCGCCGGTTTCTCGTCCGAGGGCGGAGTGGCGGGGGGCTCGGCGGCCCTGGCAGTCATGGGCGGCGCGCTCAGCAGCAGCAGGACCGCCCAGGGGATCCAAAGTCTCATACGGTCTCTCTCTCGTTCAATCTGGCGTTTTGTAGGAGCAGCGGTCACCTTACGCGATGCCGGCGGGATCGGATCACCGGGGATCCAAACTCGCCGCCGGAGGGGGGGTGTTATCCTCTTCCCATGGTCGCCGCCGCTCCGCCCGAGGTTCTCGCCGAGACGGAACGCTCTTTGCAGATGCATGGGCGCGTGGTGCTCTGCCAGATCGTGCGCGCCGAGGGCTCGACGCCCGGCAAGATGGGCTGGAAGCTGCTCGCGCGGCCGGACGGCACGTTCGTCGGCAACCTGGGCGGCGGCGCGTTCGAGGCGCTGGTCAAGACCGACGCCCTGGCCAAATTGAAAGCGGGCGCCGGCGTCGACGCCTCCGAGATCAAGCGCTACTACCTGACCGAGGAGGCGACCAAGGGGGAGCCCACCGGCATGGTCTGCGGCGGCATGGCCGAGGTCTTCCTCGAGGTGATGGTCGCCGCTCCCGTGCTCGTCGTCTGCGGCGGCGGTCCGGTGGGGCAGGCGCTGGCGAAGGCGGCGGCGCTGGCCGGTTTCGAGATCCTGGTGGTGGACGACCGCGCGGAGTTTCGCGATCCGGGTCTGTTCCCCGTGGGCGCGCGGATCGCCGCGGCGGACCCGGATTACTTCGAGAGTACCGGCGAGGATGTCCTCGCCCCGGTGCGCCGCCGCGAGATCTACGTCGCCGTGGTCTCCCGCTGCTGGGAGACGGACACGGCGGCGCTCGCGGCCGTGCTCCGCGACATTCCCGAGGGGCTGCGCTACCTCGGGCTGATGGGGAGCCGGCGCAAGGTGGCCCGGGTCCGCGAAGAGCTCGCGGCGCGGGGTTTCGATCTTTCAAACATCCGGCTGCGCGCGCCGATCGGACTGCCGATCGGCGGCGACAGCCCGGGCGAGATCGCCATATCGATTCTGGCGGAGGTCATTGGTACACGGTATGAGAAGGCTGATGGTTGATCGGATCCTGACTCTCTTGCTCTGCGTGGCGTTTTTGCTCTGCGTGGCGTCGGTCTCGGCGGCCCCGGCGCGGGCCGACGTCGCGGACTGGCGCTACCTGCCGATCTGGGGGGGCGACGTGCGGACGGTCGCCGTGCAGCCCGAGAACCCCGACCTGGTGCTCGCCGGCACCGCGTCCGGCCAGGTCTACCTGTCGCGCAACGGCGGCCGCACCTGGGCCAACGCCGGTCCCCACCTGCCGTTCCCCGGCTGGGTGGTCAACAACCTCCGCTTCGATCCCAACAATCCCGCCCGTGTCTGGGCGGCGCTGCGCGGGGTCTGGGGGGGCGGCCACGTCGCCTCCTCCGACGACCTCGGCAAGACCTGGATCTCCCGCGTCCGCGAGGGCCTGCCGGCGGAGGAGCCGGTCTACACCCTGGCGCTCACCCCCGGCCGCGAGGGGCGGGTCTACGCCGGCACCCTCTCCGGGGTCTACGGCACCGAGGATGGCGGCGCCACCTGGCGGCGGCTGACCGCCGAGCAGCCGGACATGCAGAAGGTCACCAGCCTGATGGTCGATCCCGACCACCCGGACAGCGTGATCGCCGGCACCTGGCGGCGCGCCTACAAGAGCAACGACGCCGGCAAGACCTGGGCCGGCGTGTTCGACGGCATGGTCCTCGACTCCGAGGTGTTCAGCCTGACCCCGGTGGCCGGCAAGCCCGGCGAGATCTGGGCGACCACCTGCGGCTGGGTCTACCACAGCCTGAACGGCGGCGACAAGTGGGAGCGCACCAAAGAGGGCTTCGAGGAGCGCCGCACCCCCAGCTTCGCCGCGCTGCCGAGCGGCCGCCTGCTCGCCGGCACCGTCGCCGGCCTCCACGTCTCCGACGACGGCGGCAAGACCTTCCGCCGCGTCGGCGATCCGGCGATCTCCGTGCAGTCGATCGCCTTCCACCCGTCGCGGCCGGAGCGGGTGATCTTCGGCACCGAGGGGTCCGGGGTCTGGATCTCCGAGGACGGCGGCACCACGCTGCGGCCGTCGACCGCCGGGATGATCAACACCCGCGTCTCCACCTTCGCGGTGGCCGGCAAGGAGCTGATGGTCGCCGTCAACCACGCCGGGCCGTTCTCCGGCATCTACTCGTCGCGCGACGGCGGCAAGACCTTCGGCGGCTTCGTCCCGCTGCCGTTCGTCCTCGACATCGCCGTCCACCAGGGGCGGATCTTCGCCGCCACCGAGAAGGGTCTCTTCGAGCGCCGCGGCGAGGGGTGGCACTGGGTGCGCGACCTCGGCGACGGCACCGTCGAGCAGTTCGTGGCGGACGGCCCGCGGCTGCTCGCCCGCACGCCGGCCGGCCTCTTCGAGCTGAAGGGGAAGCTGTTCTCGCCGCGCCCCTACAAGCACGGCGCGCCGCGCTCCGCCGCCTTCTACGGCAACGCCCTCTGGGTGACCGACGCCCAGGGGCTCTACCGGCTGACGGCGGACGCCAACCACACCATCGCCGACCCCGTTCGAGGGGGGCAGGCTGCTGCGCCTGCAGGACCAGCTCCTGCTCTGGGGCACCGGCGGCACCTACACCCTGACCAGCCCGGACGCCGAGTGGAAGCAGTTGACGGGCGAGTCCACCCGCCTGATCCCCACCGGCGACGACCGCCGTCCCGCCCTGATGGTGAGCGGCGACACCGTCCGCCTCTTCGACCGCCAGACCCGCAAGTTCCAGGCCGTGGACGTCCCCGTCCCCGCCCGCGACATCTCCGCCGCCAGGGTCCTCGGCGACCAGCTCCTGATCGGCACCTCCGGCTACGGCGTGCTGGCCCGGGACCTGGAGCCCGAGGCGCCGGTGGTGGAGGGTCAGGAGGCGGGGCGGTAGCAGCACGTCGCCCCGCCCTGAAAGGGCGAAATTTGAATAGCCTGGGGTTTCAACCCCAGGTAGGCGGTCCCCAAACCCTACCCGCCCTGAAGGGGCGGAACCCAACACTTCCTGGACTGAGGGCCGCCCCTACAAGATCTCTGTCGAGCTCGTCGCTGCATCGTGGAGAAGCTTACGTTGCCTTGGAGAAGCCGGCTGCGTTCTGAAGACGCTGATTCCGCGCTGGAGAAGCGGACTCTGTCCTGGAGAAGCTGACTCCGTCCCGCCGCGATCGACGGCGCCGTAAAGACGCCGACTTTGCTCTGGAGAAGCTGACTTCGCCTTGGAGGAGCCCGCGGCGCTCTGGAGAAGGCGACTCCATGCCGGAGAAGCTGACTTTGCCCTGGATGAACTGACTCCGCCTTGTAGAAGCTGACTCCGCTTTGTAGAAGCCGGCTTCGTCCTGGAGAAGCCGACTCCATGCTGGAGAAGCCGGCTCCGTCCCGCCGCTGGAGACTTTGCCCTGGAGAAACTGACTTCACCGTGGATAAGCCGGCGCTGCCCTGGAGCGGCTTACTTTGTCGTGGAGAAGCTTGCGGCGTCCCGCCGCTGCTGACTTCGTGGCATTGTCGAGCGACTTTGCTGAAGGTGGAGACAAAAAAGGGGAGCGCGCCGATCGGCGCGCTCCCGGGGAAGACCTACAGATTGGAGTTGGTGGGGTGGACGGCCGGCGGCGGGAGGGTCGGCGTTTCCGTGCCCTCGGTCGACTTCACTTTCCGGCCACGGAACGGCTTGAGGCCGAACTCCGCGAGCTTCTCCGCCCGCAGGCCGTAGTGCTCCTTGAGGAGCTTGTCGACCCCGGTGGCGATCCGTGTGCCCTCGGTGATCAGCCCCTTGAGCCGCTTCGTCGTCTCCTGCTTGCTGGCGGTGAGCGCGGCCTGCTGCTTGGCCGCTTCCTGCGCGTCGGCCAGGATCTTCTCCAGCCGGACGCGGATGCCGTCCAGGTGGGTGAGATCGGTGGCGTTGGCGGCCAGAGAGGCGGTCAACCGCGTCAGGTCGCCCATCTTTCCCGAGTACGTCTTGTCCTGCTTCGTCATGGTCTTTCTCCTTGGCCCCCTTTGTAGGGCCCCAATCCGGCGCCTTCATGACGCCGGAAATCCAATCTCGCTGGAAATCCCGTCCAGCCATCGTTCCCCATATCTCCTCGCATACCTTGAGAAGCTGTTCGACCCGATATGGGATGATGCGCCGTGGTATTGCTTACTGCTGGGATAATGATGCATAGATTGAATTCGGATGTCAATACCCCCGACTTGCTTTGGACCCTGGAAATGGAATATGGTTCGTATATTCAAGGAGTAAGCTCATGCCGATGACCAAGCAGAAGAAGCGGCGCCTGGAGGCGATCGGAGACCTCATCACCGAGTACCCGTCGATTGGGTCCCAGGCGGAGTTGGTGGAGCTGCTGGCGGGGCTCGGGATCAAGGCGACGCAGTCGAGCATCAGCCGGGACCTGCAGGAGCTGGGGATCCGGCGGGTGAAGGGGCGCTACGTGCTGAAGCCCTGGAAGGAGGTGGGAGCGGGGAACTTCGAAGGGGTGCTCGGCTTCATCCAGGGCGTCCACGGCTCCGGTCCCTACCTGACGGTGATCACCACCAGCCCGAACGCCGCCCGGATGGTGGCCGACGCCATCGACAACGAAGAATGGCCCGAGGTGGCCGGCGTCCTGCCGGGCGACTCCATCATCTTCGTGGCCACCCCCTCCCAGGAGGCTCAGGACACCCTCTCCGAACGCTTCCGGGTCCACCTGAAACGCAGCGGCCCGCCGGGAGTGGATCATGCCGGCCAGAAAGGCTGATCCGACATGTTGCCGCTCTTCGTTCTCGCGGGTGCGCTGACGGTGATTCTCGGCGTCGTCGCGGTCGCGGGCGTGATCGGCGGCGTGGTGCTGTTCTGCGTTCAGCGGCTCCGCTTCCTTGCTCCCTGGATGCTGTTCTTCCCCACGTTCGCCGCGCTCGGGGCGGGCGGCGGGGCCTGGGGACTGGGATATCTCGCGATGAAGAAGGGCGCTTCGATGTCCGTGCTCCCGTTCTGGGCGTGGATTGGCGGGCTGCTCGAGGCCGCCCGCGCGGAAGGGATCGCGTTCGGGGCGGTGACCTGGGGCTACACGAACCCTGAGGCGCTCCGGGCCCTCGCAACCGAGGAGGTGTTCGCGAGCCCGGAGGAGATCCTGCGGAAGATGGGGTAGGGCCTCAGTCCCCGCCCTTGATCCCGGCCTTCTTGGCGTAGTAGCGGAACGAGCGGAAGCTCATGCCGAGCAGCTCGGCGGCCTGGGTCTGCACGCCGTCGGTGCGCTCCAGGGCCTCGATCATGAGCTGGGTGCGGATCGACTCCAGGTAGGCCTCGAGGTCCAGCCCCTCCTCGGGGAGCTGCACGAGGTCGGAGTGGGTCCGCCGGTTGGTCAGCAGGTGGACGGGGAGGTCGCGGGTGGTGATCGTCTCGGCGTGGGAGAGGGCGAGCACCCGTTCGATCAGGTGCTCCAGCTCGCGCACGTTGCCCGGCCAGTCGTAGCTCTCCAGGATCTGCATCGCCTCGATCGAGATCTGCCGCGGCGGCAGGTCCATCTGCTTGCAGTACTTCTGCAGGAAGAACTCGACCATCAGCGAGATGTCCTCCCGCCGCTGGCGCAGCGGCGGCAGGTGGATCGGCAGCACGTTGATCCGGTAGTAGAGGTCCTCGCGGAACTCGCCGGTCTGCAGGCGCGCCTCGAGGTCCTGGTTGGTGGCGGTGATGATCCGCACGTCGACCTGCTCCTCCTCGGTGCCGCCGACCTTGCGGACGACTTTCTCCTGCAGGGCGCGCAGCAGCTTCACCTGCATGGTCGGCGTCATCTCGCCGATCTCGTCGAGGAACAGGGTGCCGCGGTCGGCCTCCTGGAAGAGCCCTTTCTTGTCGCGCACGGCGCCGGTGAAGGCCCCGCGCTCGTGGCCGAACAGCTCGCTCTCCAGCAGGTTCTCGGGCATGGCGCCGCAGTTGATCGACAGGAACCGCCGGGTGGAGCGCGGGCTCGCGAAGTGGATGGCGCGGGCGATCAGCTCCTTGCCGGTGCCGCTCTCGCCGTGGATCAGCACGGTCGAGGTGGTGCGCGCGATCCGCTCGATCAGCGAGAAGATCGCCTGCATCCGCCCGCTCTTGCCGATGATGTTGTTGAACGTGTACTTCTGCTCCAGCTCGCGGCGCAGGTAGACGTTCTCGTCGGCGAGCTCGGCCCGCTCGAGCGCCTTCTGGGCGACGATCTTCAGCTCCTCGACGTCGAACGGCTTGGAGACGTAGTCGGCGGCGCCCAGCTTCATCGCCTCGATCGCCGACTTGGTCGAGGTGTAGGCGGTCATCATGATCACCTGCGGGCCGCCGCCGTTGGTGGCGGCCTTGATCTCGCGCAGCAGCTCGAGGCCGTTGCCGTCGGGCATCAGGATGTCGCAGAGCACGAGGTCGTAGCTCGCGCGCTCCAGGCTCTTGCGCGCCTCCTCGACGGAGCCGGCGGTGTCGACGTCGTACCCCTCCCCCTGGAAGAGCAGACAGAGGAAATCGGCGAGGCTCGATTCGTCGTCGACGATCAGCAGGCGATTGCGCGGACTCATGCGGTTGCCTCCGCGGAGACCAGGGTGACGCTGGCGGCGACGGTCGGCAGCTCGACGGTGATGGTGGTGCCGGCGCCCGGGCGGCTGTCGACGCGCAGGCGTCCGCCGTGATCCTGGACGATCCGGTAGACGATCGCCATGCCGATGCCGGTGCCGCCGTCGAAGAAGGACTGGAACGGATGGAACAGGTTGGTGCGCTGCTCCTCGGTCATGCCGCGGCCGGTGTCGATCACCTGCAGGCGGTACCACTCGCCCGCAGCTTGACCCCCGGAAAACTGGCCGACCACGCGCAGGGAGCCGCCGTCCGGCATCGCCCGCAGGGAGTTGCGCGCCAGGTTCCAGAAGATCTGGCTCACCTGGTCGGGGTCGGCGAACAGGCGGGCCGACGAGGGATTGAGCTCCAGGCGCAGGACGTGGCGCTCGGAGACCTCCTCGCTGTTGCGGAGCAGCTCGAAGTTCTCGGTGAGCAGCCGCGCGATGTCGAAGGAGACGCTCGACCGCTCGCGGGGGCGGGCGAAGCGCAGGAACCCCTTGATCGTGCGGTCGAGCCGGTGGCTCTCCTTGAGCAGGATCTCGATCAGCTTGCGCTGCGCGGGGTCGCCGTCGACGCGGCCGGCGAGCATCTGGACGGAGCCGGAGATCGCCGCCAGCGGATTGCCGATCTCGTGGGCCAGCCCGGCCGCCAGCTCGCCGACGGCGACCATGCGGTCCTTCATCCGCAGCTCTTCCTGGATGCGCCGCCAGTGGGTGAGGTCCTGGAAGATGACGATGTACCCCCGGTGCTTGCCGCCGAAGGCGTCGGTGAGGCGCGAGATGGTGAAGCCGACGTAGCGGGTGGCGCCGTCGCCGCGGGTGGTCTCGACCTCGGAGCGCATGCGCCCGGTCTGCTCGCTGGCGGCGGTCGCCTCGCGCCAGTGCTGGGCGGTGAACAGGCCCGACTGGTGGATCGGCAGCCCCACGAGCTCGGCCTCCGCGCGGCCGAGGATCTCCAGCCCGGCGAGGTTGGCGCTGGTGACGGTGCCCTCGAGATCGGTGGTCAGCAGGCCGCTGGTGATCGACTGGATGACGTCGCGGTGCACCACCTGGAGGTCGGCGAGGTGCTCGCTCTTCTCCTCCAGCGCCCGCTCGGCGCGGGTGACGTTGTGCGCCAGGTAGTAGGTGAGCAGCGCCACCACGTAGAAGCCGAAGCCGTGGACGGCGAGGTTGTAGCCCAGCCGCCACCCCGAGATCGCCTCCTGGCCCGCGCTCGCCGGCGGGATGGCATGGAAGAAGAGGGCGACGATCATGCCGCCGTAGAGCAGGAAGGCGACGCTCGCCACGATGACGCCGGCGCGGCGGCGCAGCATCGTCGAGGCGACGGCGATGACGATCAGGTAGAGCAGCGAGAACGGACTGGTGGCGCCGCCCAGGAAGTAGACCAGGCAGGTGATCAGGATCAGGTCGCCGAAGAACTGGATGTAGGCCTGGGCGGTGGTGCGGCGCCGCAGCAGCCGCATCAGGGCGATGTAGAGGAGGGTGGCGCCGAAGGTGGCGCCGCCGAGCAGCCAGACCACCCGGAGCGGCAGCAGCTCGGGCGCCGGCTCCGCCACCACCCTGGGGGGCGGAGCGCCCGGTGCCGGCGGCCCGGCGAGGCCCGGCTCGGCCGGCTGCGGCAGCATCCAGAGCTGGAACAGGCTGAACGGCAGCAGCACGCTGACGATCGCCACCACGCGGATGGCGGTGTACCAGCGGAGCTGACGGGCCAGCGGAGTCATCGGCTGATTGAAGCGGGTATAAGGCAGGTGATCGAGGCGGCGGCGCGGAGCCGCCGCCTCGGGGTCTTTCTAACCGATCTTGCTCAGGATCGAGTAGAGCGGCAGGTACATCGCCGCCACGATCGTGCCGATGACCGCGCCGAGCACGGTGATCATCACCGGCTCGATCAGCTTCATCAGGCCGGCGACCGCGGTGTCGACCTCGTCCTCGTAGAAGTCGGCGATCTTCGACAGCATCTGATCGAGGGCGCCGGTCTGCTCGCCGACGTTGATCATCTGCACGACCATGCTGGGGAACACCTTGGTCTGGGCGAGCGGCTCGCTGATCGTCTTGCCTTCCTCGACGCTCTTGCGCACCGACATCACGGCGTCCTCGATGACGGCGTTGCCGGCGGTCTTGGCGGTGATCTCGAGGCCGTCGAGGATCGGCACGCCCGAGGCGGTCAGGGTGCCGAGCGTGCGGCAGAAGCGGGCGACGGCGATCTTGCGCAGCAGCATGCCGACGACCGGGATCTTGAGCATCGCGGTGTCGATGAACCGCCGGCCGTGCGGCGTCTTGTACCAGCGGCTGATCGCGACGCCGGCGAAGATCCCCACCAGGACCATGAAGAAGATGTAGTCGGCCACGAAGTTGCTGGCGCCGATCACCATGCGGGTCAGGAACGGCATCTCGCTGCCCAGGCCGGCGAAGAGCTGGGCGAACACCGGGATCACCTTCCAGAGGATGATGAACACCACCAGGGCGGCGATGACGATGATCGACACCGGGTAGATCAGCGCCGCCTTGACCTGGCTGTTCAGCTTGACGGCCTTCTCGATGTAGACCGAGAGGCGCTGCAGGATGATGTCGAGGATACCGCCCGACTCGCCGGCCGCCACCATGTTGGTGAACAGGTTGTCGAACGCCTTGGGGTGCTTGCGCATGGCGTCGGCGAGCGAGGAGCCGGACTCGACGTCGGTCCTCACCGTGTTGATGATCGCCTGGAAGGTGCGGTTCTCCTCCTGGCTGCCGAGGATCTCCAGGCACTGGACGAGCGGCAGGCCGGCGTCGAGCATCACCGAGAACTGCCGGGTGAAGATGGCGATGCGCTTGGCGCCGACGCCGCGCGGGATGCGGGGGATCAGCTTGACCTCCCGCCCCTTCTCGCGGATGCTGGTGATCTGGATCTGCTGGCGCCGCAGCACCGCCGCCGCGGCGTCGCGCGAGTCGGCCAGGAGCTGCCCTTCCTGGACCTGGCCGGCGCGGGTCTTACCTTTCCACACGAAGCTGGGCATCTTCCTACTCCTCCGCCTACGCGGTCAGCGCGGGGTTCAGGCTGGCGGGACCGCGGTTGATGATCTCCTGCAGCTCGTCCGGATAGGACGAGCGGGCGAGCGCCACCTCCAGCGTGATCAGGCGCTTGAAGAACAGGGCCGCCAGCGACTGGTTGAACGTCTGCATTCCGTGCTTGGCCTGGCCGGCCTGCATCATGCCGTAGATCTGGTGCACCTTGTCCTCGCGGATCAGGTTGCGGATCGCGGGGCTCGGGATCAGGATCTCCATCGCCATCGCGCGCCCCTTGCCGCCGGTCTTGGGGAGCAGCGTCTGGCAGACGATCCCCTCCAGGACCAGCGAGAGCTGGGCGCGGATCTGCGCCTGCTGGTGGGCCGGGAAGACGTCGATGATGCGGTTGATCGTCTGCGCCGCCGAGTTGGTGTGCAGGGTGGCGAAGGTCAAGTGGCCGGTCTCCGCGATGCGCAGCGCCGACTCCACCGTCTCCAGGTCGCGCATCTCGCCGATCAGCACCACGTCGGGGTCCTGCCGCAGCGCCGAGCGCAGGGAGGCGGTGAAGCTGTGGGTGTCGGCGTTGATCTCGCGCTGGTTGACGATGCACTTCTTGTGGCTGTGCAGGTACTCGACCGGGTCCTCGATGGTGACGATGTGCTCGGCGCGCTCGCGGTTGATCTTGTCGATCATCGCGGCCAGCGTCGTCGACTTGCCGGAGCCGGTCGGTCCGGTCACCAGGATCAGGCCGCGCGGCTTCTCGCACAGCCGCTCGATGATGGTCGGCAGCCCGAGCTCGCGGAAGCCCTTGATCTCGTAGGGGATCTGCCGCAGGACGGCGGCGATCGCGCCCCGCTGGTGGAAGATGTTGGCGCGGAAACGGGCCAGCCCCTTGATCCCGAAGGAGAGGTCGATCTCCAGATTCTCCTCCAACCGGTGCTTCTGGTTGTCGGTCAGGATCGAGTAGGCGAGCTGCTTGGTCTCCGACGGCGTCATCGGCGGCAGGTTCAGCGGCCGCAAATGGCCGTCGACGCGCACCTGAGGAGGTGAGTTGGTGGTGATGTGGAGGTCGGAACCCCCCTGTTCCACCATCGACTTCAACAACTGGTTCAACGTCGGCGGCATGACGGCAGACTCCAGCGATCGCTTCGGACCGGCAAACGAGTTTGTACGCGAACGAATTGACAGACAAAAACTGGCAGCAGTCTACACCATTGAGGGAATAGATGAAAGGGCATAAGCAAGTCCGGCGTGGGTACGAGTTGGCGCGGAGTTGGGGTATCTTAGGGTCATGAGCGAGGGATCATGAGCGAGCCGGTCGGCGGTCATCACGAAGAGGAGGTCCTGGGGAAGGTCTACGACTCCCGCCTCATGCGCCGGCTGGTGAGCTACGTGCGCCCGTACGGCGACATGGCGCTGGGATCGCTCGGGCTGATCATCCTCTCCTCCCTGCTGCAGCTCATCGGCCCGCTGGCGACGGCGGTGGCCCTCGACCTCTTCATCCGCTCGCCGGGGACGGCTCCGAGCCAGGTCTCGGCGCCGGGCGCCGTGGTGCGCAACTTCCTGCTGGCGCGGGGGATCTTCCCGGCCGACATCGCCGTGGCCGGCCTGACCGCGGTGTCGGTCCTCTACCTCGCGGTGCTGATCCTCACCTTCCTGGCGCTCTACGCCCAGGGGTATGTGCTGCAACTGATGGGGCAGTACATCATGAAGGATCTGCGCGGGCAGATCTTCGGCCACCTGCAGCGGCTGCCGCTGAACTTCTACGACAAGAATCCGATCGGCCGCCTGGTCACCCGGGTGACCACCGACGTCGACTCTCTCAACGAGATGTTCACCGCCGGCCTGGTCTCGATCTTCGGCGACCTGGTGCTCCTGGCGGGCATCGTGGTGGTGCTCTTCTGGCTCGACTGGCGGCTGGCGCTGGTCGCCTTCTCGATCATCCCGCTGCTCTTCACGCTGACCTCCTGGTTCCGCATCCGGGTGCGGCAGAGCTTCCGCGAGGTGCGGGTCAAGATCGCCCGCATCAACTCCTTCCTCCAGGAGCACGTCACCGGCATGCCGGTGGTGCAACTGTTCAACGGCGAGGAGCGGGCCTTCCAGGAGTTCGACCGGATCAACGCCGACCACCGCGACGTCAACGTGCGGTCGATCTTCTACTACGCCGTCTTCTTCCCCGGCGTCGAGCTGGTCTCGGCGATCGGCGTCGGCCTGCTGATCTGGGTCGGCGGCGGCCGGACGATCTCCGGCGCCATCTCGGTCGGCGCCCTGATCGCCTTCCTCCAGTACGCCCAGCGGTTCTACCAGCCGCTCTCGGACCTGTCGGAGAAGTACAACATCCTGCAGTCGGCGATGGCGAGCTCCGAGCGGGTGTTCAAGCTGATCGACACGCCGGTCACCATCGCCTCGCCCGAGCAGGCCTACTCCCCCGAGGTGGTGCAGGGGGACCTCGAGTTCGAGGACGTCCGGTTCTCCTATAAGGAAGGGGAGCCGGTGCTCAAGGGGATCTCCTTCCGGGTGCGGCCGGGCGAGACGCTCGCCGTGGTCGGCCACACCGGCGCCGGCAAGAGCACGCTCGCCAACCTCCTGCTGCGCTTCTACGACATCGACTCCGGCGTGGTGCGGGTCGACGGCGTCGACGTCCGCGAGTGGGACCTCGCCCGCCTGCGGCGCAGCGTCGCCATGGTGCTCCAGGACGTCTTCCTCTTCTCCGGCTCGGTCGGCGCCAACATCCGGCTGGGCAACGAGGCGATCGACGACGAGCGGATCCGCTGGGCGGCCGGCGAGGTCCACGCCCTGCAGTTCATCGAGCGCCTGCCCGGCGGCTTCGACGCGGTGGTCAAGGAGCGCGGCGCCGGCCTCTCGGTGGGGCAGAAGCAGCTCATCGCCTTCGCCCGCGCCCTCGCCTTCGATCCCAGCATCCTGATCCTCGACGAGGCCACCTCGTCGATCGACACCGAGACCGAGCAGCTCATCCAGAAGGCCCTCGACCGCCTGCTGGTCGGCCGCACCAGCATCGTCATCGCCCACCGGCTGTCGACGATCCAGAAGGCGAGCCACATCCTGGTCCTGCACAAGGGGGAGGTCCGCGAGTACGGCACCCACCAGGAGCTGCTCGCCATGCGCGGCATCTACTACCGCCTCTACCTGCTCCAGTACAAGGATCAGGAGCTCGGCGGCGGCGTCGAGCGGACGCTGGCGGCCGGGGCGTAGGAGCTTCGCTCCCCTCCCGCGATATCCTTCCGCCGCTGCCCGGCCACTTCAAAGACGACGTCCTCGACCATCTCGCCCGCCGCGCGAACGTCGCCCAGTTCGTCAGCTTCGGGCCGGACTTCGTCCAGCGCCACGCCTGGATCCGCGGGCTGCCGCCCGGGCATCGCTTCGAGACCCCGGGAGAGGCGGTCGAGGCGCTCCTCGCCGCCTCGCCGGAGGGCTCGGTCAACATCCGCAGTTGGGAGCCGGAGAACCCGAAGAGCCGTTCCTTTCTCTACGGCGGCACCAACCCCGCGGAGATCCTGGGCAGCCTGTTCCGGCTCGCCTCCGAGGGGCTCTACACCATCCTCAACGAGACCGTGGACGTCCAGGACGGCGGCGTCTCCGGCGTGGCCTTCGGCGACGCCCTGGAGTTCGCCCCGGGGGACACCCCCCGCTGCGTCGAGAAGCCGGACGCGGCCGGCCTCCCCCGGGATCTCGGGCTGCGCGTGCTGGAGACGGTCTACGGGTTCCGCCCCGCCCTGCCCGCCAAGACGGAGACGCGGGTCGAGTTCAGCCTCCATCCGGTGCGGCGGGGGTACCGGCGGGAGCACACCATCCTCTGGGAGATCGAGGAGCCGGGGCCGCCGCCGGGCACGCCGCGGATCTCCTGGCCCAACCGCTTCAGCCGCCACCTGGGGGACAAGACCTTCGGCCTGCTGATGGCGGACGCCCTCGGCCTGCCGGTCCCCCACACCCGGGTGATCCCGCGCGGCCTCGCCGCGTTCTCCTTCGGCACCCCCACCGGCAGCGCCGAGACCTGGCTGCGCACCTGCCCCCGCGAGCAGGTCCCGGGCCGCTTCACCACCCGCCACGGCTGGACCGACCCCTTCCGCCTGCTCCAGGACGAGGACCCCGGCGGGGACCTGATCGCCTCCGTCCTCGCCCAGGAGGGGGTGGACGCCCGCTTCTCCGGCGCCCTGGTCACCGGCGCGGACGGCGAGCCGCTGATCGAGGGGGTGGCCGGCTTCGGCGACCAGTTCATGCTCGGCCGCCGGGCGCCCGAGGAGCTGCCGCCGGAGATCGCGAGCTCGCTGCGCGACCTCTACCGCCGCGCCACCGGCCGGCTGGGCGCCGTCCGCTTCGAATGGGCCCACGACGGCGCCCGCCCCTGGATCGTCCAGCTCCACCGGGGATCCAGCCCCGCCACCGGACAGGATCGTCTTCCCGGGGGACGCCGAGCGCTTCCACACCCTGGAGACCGGCCAGGGGATCGACGCCCTCCGCGAGCTGATCGGCAAGGTCGAGGGGACCGGGGAAGGGATCGTGCTGAAGGGGCCGGTGGGGGTGACCAGCCATTTCGGGGACCTTCTGCGGCGGGCGCGGATCCCTTCGCGGATCGAGGAGGCGGGGTAAGGAGGTATCCTTTCTCCGTGTCACCGCAGCAGCTCAGCCTCTTCGACGTCCTCCAGGCCCCCCTCCGCCCCTCCGGCCGCATCCTGATCGCGGCCGGCGCCCGCGCCGCCGAGGCGGCGCTGATGGAGCGCCTCGACGCGCTTCTCGCCGAGGTGCGGCGGGACCCCGCGCTGCTCAAGGTGCCGGTGCGGATCGTCGTCCCCTCGCGCAGCCTGCGCCTCCACGTGGCGGCGGCGATCGTGCGGCGGCGGGGGCGGTCGGTGGCCGGCGTCTCGGTGCAGACCCTGTTCGGCCTGGCCTCGGAGATCCTGGAGCGCTCGGGGGAGGCCGCGCCCCGCGGCGGCAGCCTGCTCGACGTCTTCGCCCAGCGGGCCGCCCGCGCCGAGCCGTCGCTCCGGCGGGGGCTGGAGGATCTGGCCGACGGCTTCGCGGCGGTCACCGGCACCGTGCGCGACCTGCTCGACGCCGGATTCGAGCCGGTCCACGCCGAGGCCGTCGAGGAGGCCCTGGCGAGCGACGGCCCGCTCGCTGGCCAGCAGGGCCGAGGTGGAGCGCGCCCGCGCCCTGGTGCGCTCCGCCGCCCGCGCCGAGGCGGCGATGCGGACCCTGGGCCTGGGCCGCGCCTCCACCCTCCTCCGGCGCGCCGCCGAGCTGGTGGAGACCGCGCGACGACGAGGCCCTGCCGGCGCGGGCCGATCCTCGTCCATGGCTTCGCCGACGCCACCGGGGTCGCCACCGACCTGATCGAGGCCCTCCTGCGCCGCCGCGGCGCCTGGATGATCCTGGACCATCCGCCCAAGCCCGAGGGAGAGGGCGCCGAAACGGAGTTCACCGCCCGCTTCGCCGAGCGCCTCGGGCATTCCTCCGGAGTCGAGACGGCGCCGCCGCCGCGGCGGGAGCCGCCCCGCGCCTCGACGGCCCGCGAGGCCGTGGGGGCCGAGGCCGAGTCGCGGGAGGTCGCCGCCCAGATCCGCGCGCTGCTCGACGGCGGCGCGCGGCCGGAGGGGATCGGCGTGGTGGCGCGCGATCTCGACCCCTACCGCTTCGCCCTGCGCCGCCACTTCGACCGCCTGGGCATCCCCTTCTCGGGAGTGGGGGAGCGCGGCGGCCTCACGCCGGCCGGCCGCCGCGCCCGCGCCCTGCTCGAGCTGCTGCGCGAGGGGGAGGCGGTGCCGTCCGACCGCTGGCTCGACGCGGTGGTCGACCCTGCCCGAGGCGGCCCACACGCCGGCCCTGCCCCGCAGGCGCGGGGAGGCGGCTGGGTCGATCTCCGCCTCGCCTTCGCCGCGCTCGGCGCCGGGCGGCTGCGCGACGCCACCGAGCTGCGCCTCGAGGAGGTGCTGCGCAAGGGCTCCTACGCCCTGCCGATCCGCCAGGGTTTGCAGACCGTCGGCCAGGAGGACGACGCCCCGGAGGACGGCGAGGAGGGGGTGCGGAGCAACGAGGCGCACGCCCGGCGGCGCCGGATTCCGGGCTCGCTGATCCGCGCCGCCGTGCGCGCCGCCAAGCGCACCCGCGAGCGGCTCGCCGCCTGGCCCGACGAGGCGCCCGCCGCCGAGCATCTCGCCCGCCTGCGGTCGCTGCTCACCGCCGACCTCGGCTGGGATCTCGCCGGCGAGGAGGCCGCCCCGGTGCGCGCCGCCCTGGAGGAGCTGGAGCGGGAGGTGCCGGCGCGCTTCCGGCTGGAGCGCGACGAGATGCGGCTGCTGATCGAGAACCTCCTGGCGGCGGCCGGCGCCTCCGGCGATCGGCGGCCAGGGGGGCGGCGTCCAGGTGCTCTCGGTCACCGAGGCCCGCGCGCGCACCTTCGATCACCTCTTCCTGATCGGCCTGAACCGCGACGTCTTCCCGCGCGGCATCCGCGAGGACCCGCTGCTGCCGGACGACCTGCGCCGCATTCTCCAGCGGGTGCTCCCCGACGTGCCGATCAAGCGCTCGGGCTTCGACGAGGAGCGCTACCTCTTCGCCCAGCTCCTCTCGGCGGCCCCGGCCGTCACCCTCTCCTGGCAGACGACGGACGACGACGGCAAGCCGCTGCCCGCCTCCCCCCTGGTCGAGCGCCTGCGCGAGCGGCTGGAGATCGCCAAGGCTCCGCCGCTCTGGAGCCTGCCCAAGGCCGGGCCGCTGCCGGGACCCCGCACCGCCGCCGAGCACGCCGTCATGGCCGGCCTCTACGCCCCCCGGCGCTGGTGGGGGCGGGTGCTGAAGATGGCGATCAAGGAGTCGCGCGCCGAGCTGGCCGGCGGAATCCGCCTTCGATCTCTCGCCGGAACGGCTGGCCACCGCCCGCCTCGCCGTGCTGGAGGAGATGGACCCGGACCTCCGCACCGACGAGGGGCGGGCGGCGCGCTTCCGGCTGGGGCCCTATTTCGGCTTCATCGGCAAGATCCCGGGCGGCGGCGAGGGGGAGCCCCGCCTGCGCGACCTCTACGTCACCCAGCTCGAGAACCTGGCCGCCTGCCCCTGGCAGCTCTTCCTCGTCCGCCTGCTGCGGATCGAGCCGACGCCCGATCCGCTCGCCGCGCTCCCTGGCATCGATCCGGTGCTCCTCGGCAACGTCGTCCACGGCGTGCTGGACAAGATCGCCCGTCCGCCCGGCCGTGAGAACGTTCGCGGCAACGTCAGGGATCTCGATCCGGTCGCCGCCGTCTGGCCCGAGGGGCGCGAGGTCGAGGAGATGCTCTACAAGGAGTCTCTGCGGCTGCTCGAGGAGGAGGGGATCTTCCTCCCCGGCCTCGCGCGCGCCCTGGCCGACCGCGCCCGCCCGCTGCTCGACACCGCGCGCGACATGGACTGGTCCAAGGGGGCCGTGCCGGTGATGGCGACGGAGTTCGAGGGGGAGCTCGACGTCGGGGAGGTCCCCGGCTCCCTGCGCCACGTCCTCTTCAAGGCGGACCGCGTCGACAAGGCCGCCGGCGGCCTCGTCATCTGGACCGACTACAAGACCGGCCGGCCGATCTCCACGGCGCGCAAGGCGGACGATGCGCCGCCGCCACTTCCTCGACCGGGTGAGGAAGGGGACGCACCTGCAGGCGGTGGCCTACCTGCTCGGCTCGGACGGCGAGTCCAAGGGGCGCTACCTCTTCCTGCGGCCCGGCATCGACGACGGCGAACGCGAGCTCGCGGTCACCACCGCCGACCAGGACTTCATCGAGGCGTTCGCGGCGGCCTCCGAGGCGGTGCTCGCCGCCTGGGAGGCGGGCAGCTTCTTCCCCCGCCTGGTCGAGCTCGACGGCCGCAAGGAGCCGGGCCGCTGCGGCTACTGCTCGGTGGCCGAGGCCTGCCTGCGCCACGACTCCGGCTCCCGCCAGCGCCTCTTCGCCTGGACCGAGGCGGCCCTCGCCGCGCTGCCCCCCGAGGAGGCGGCGCTGCTGCGGGTCTGGCGGCTGGGGGCGAAGCCGATGGAACGCCAGGAAGAGAAGTAGGCGGATGACCGAAACCCTCCTCCGCGCCGCCGACCGCGAGGCCCGCCGGGCCGCGCAGACCCGCTTCGACGTCCCCCTGGTGCTCCAGGCCGGAGCGGGGACGGGCAAGACCACGACCCTCATCGGCCGGCTGCTCGCCTGGACCCTGGGGGAGGGTTGGGAGCGCGCCGCCCTGCGCCTCGCCGAGCGGAAGTCCGCGCGACCGCCGCGCGACGACGGGCCCGACCGCGTCGCCGCCGAGGTGCTGGGCCGGGTGGTGGCCATCACCTTCACCGAGGCGGCGGCGGCCGAGATGGCCGGCCGCGCCGCCCGCGAGCTGGCCTCGCTCGCCGCCGGCCACCCCGGCGCCGGACTGGCTCGAGGCCTCGCTCCTGCCGCCCGACCCCGAGCGCTCCCGGCGGGCGCGGGCGCTCCTCGGCACGCTCGACCATCTGGCCGTGCGCACCATCCACGCCTTCTGCCGCGGGCTGCTCGCCGATCATCCGCTGGAGGCGCGCATCCACCCCGATCTCGTGATCGACGCCGACGGCCACCTCGTCGAGGAGGTCGTCCGCGAGACCGTCGAGGACGCCCTGCGCGACGGCTACGGCGATCCCGGCGATCCCCACCTGCTGGCCCTCGCCATCCGCGGCTTCGGCCCGCCGGAGATCGTCGAGGCGCTGACCGCCCTCCTCCAGGCGGGGCTCCCCGCCGCCGTCCTCAACGAGGACCCGTTCCGCCCCGAGGCGCTGGCGGAGTTCCGCCGCCGCCTCGCCGCCGCCTGCGGAGCGGTCCACGGCTGATCGCGCCCCGCCTCCGCAAGGGGGTGCGGGTGCCCAACGCCACGAAGATCGCCGACGCCCTCGCGCGCTCTGCTCGGCCGGCTGGAGGAAGACGGCGCGCGGTCGCCGACTCCTGAAGGAATGGCGCGACGGACCTGCTCCCCGAGAACCTCGTCGATCATCTGAAGAACTGGCGCGCGGAAGCTGGAGGCGACCGAAGCCGCCCTCTTCGGCGAGGTGGCGGTCGAGCTGGCCGCCGCCGCCGCCGGCCTCGTCCAGCTCCTCGAGCAGCTCACCCGCTTCGATCCCGAGCTGATGGAGCACGGCCGCCGCGCGCTGATCCCCCTGCTCGGCCGGGTCGAGCGCGAGCTGCGCTCCCGCGGCATCGCCACCTTCGACTTCCTGCTCGCCGGCGCCGAGTCGCTCCTCGCCGAGCAGCCCGAGGTGCGGCGGCAGGTGCGGCGGCGGATCGATCAGCTCCTGGTCGACGAGTTCCAGGACACCGACCGCATCCAGTGCGACCTCCTGCGCTGGATCGCCCTCGACGGCCCGGTCGGAGGAGCGCCCCGGCCTCTTCCTGGTCGGCGACCCCAAGCAGTCGATCTACGGCTGGCGCAACGCCGACCTGCGGGCCTACGACGGCTTCGTCGAACCTGGTGCGGGAGGCCGGGGGGGAGGTGATGTCGCTCGCCCTCAACTTCCGTTCCGTGCCGGTGATCCTGGAGGAAGTCGCCCGGGTGATCGAGCCGGTGATGACGCTCGCGGGACGGGGTCCAGCCCCCCTTCGAGCCCCTCTTCGCCTGCGACCGGCGGCTGGAGGACCCCGGCTTCCGCCGCGAGTGGCCGTCGGCCGGCTGGGCCCCCGTCGAGCACTGGGTCTCCTGGAAGCGGCAGCCGCGAGCCCTGGAAGACCGCGCTCGCCGAGGCCACCGAGATCGAGGCCGCCGCCCTCGCCGAAGACATCCGCGCCCTCCACGCCGAGCACGGGGTCGCCTGGAGCGAGATCGCCGTCCTGCTGCGCGGCATCGGCGACCTCGACCTCTATCTGGAGGCCTTCCGCCGCGCCCGCGTCCCCTTCGCCGTCGGCCGCGACAAGCAGTACTACCGCCGCCGCGAGGTCATCGAGGCCGCCGCCCTGGTGCGCTCGGTGCTCGATCCGGGCGACCACCTGGCGCTGCTCACCGTGCTCCGCTCCTCGACCGTGGGGGTGCCCGACGCCGCCCTGATCCCGCTCTGGAACCGGCAGTTCCCGCGGCTGATGACCGAGCTGCGCTCGCCCGCTCCCGACGCCCTCGCGGCCCTGCGGCGGGCGATCGAGGGGGCGGTCCGCGTGGTGCCGAAAGACGTGCCGGGGATCGAGCGCGTGCGCGGCTGGGACCGCAACCTGCTGGCCGCCGTCGAGCATCTGGCCGTCCTCCGCCGCTCCTTCGAGACCGAGCCGGCGGACGTCTTCGTCGAGCGCCTGCGCCGGCTCACCCTGATCGAGGCCACCGAGGCGGCCCGCTACCTCGGCCCCTACCGGCTGGCCAACCTGGAGCGCTTCTTCCGCCAGGTGCTCGCCGCCGTCGAGGAGAGCGGCGGCGACGCCACCGCCATCCTGCGCGCCCTGCGGCGCAGCGTGTCCGAGGCCCGCGAGGCCGAGGAGGGGCGCCCCAAGGACAGCTCCGAGGACGCGGTCCAGGTGCTCACCATCCATGGCGCCAAGGGGCTCGACTTCGAGCACGTCTACCTGCTCCAGCTCCACAAGCCGCCGCCGGGGGACCGCGGCGCCCGCACCGAGGCCGGCCGCTGGGGCGACGGCTTCGAATACCGCCTGTTCGGCGCGCCGACTCCCGGCTTCGATCGCATCGAGGCCGACCGCCGCGTGGTCGAGGCCGCCGAGCGGGTGCGCCTGCTCTACGTGGCGATGACCCGCGCCAAGGACCGCCTCGTGCTCGCCGGCCGCTGGCCCGAGGCGACGAAGCCGCTGACCTGGGAGCAGGCCCACAATCCGCTGGATCTCCTGCTCTCGCGCGGCGACCTGCCGCCGAGCCTTCCCGATCTCTGGGAAGAGGCCCTCGGCTCGGCGAGCAGCGGCGCCTTCCTGGTCCTTCCCGGACCCGACCGGCGCGCTCTGGAAGTTCCCCGGCCTGCGCCCGCCGGCCGACCTCGGCCTCGCCGCCGAGCCCGAGCGCCCCTCGCTGCCCGGGCCGGAGGAGATCGCCTTTGTCTCCGCCACCCTGCGCGCCGAGCGCGAGCGCGCCGCCCTGCGCATGGAGCGCTCCTTCGGCGGCGCCGCCTCCGAGGAGGCCCACGCCCTCCTGCGCGAGCAGCAGGCCGAAAAACAGACCGAGATCGTCGAGCGGAAAGGCCGCCGCTCCGCCCATCGCGCCAAGGACCGCGCCGCCGCCATGGCCGCCGGCGGGGCCATCCACCGCGCCCTGGAGGAGTGGGACCTCGGCGCCGCGCCGGCCAAGGAGCTGGAGCGCCAGCGCGCCCTGCTCCCCGCCTACCTCGCCGCCCTCGTCGAAGGGGACGAGCTCGACCGCGCGCTCCCGCTGGCCGCCACCCTCCTGGAGACCTTCGCCGCCGGCCCCCTGCTCAAGCGCATGCGGAAGCTGAAGGATCACGTCCTCGCCCGCGAGCTGCCCGTCCTCCTGCCGCCGGGGGAGGGGGAGCATTCGCCCGTCGGCATCGTCAGCGGCGCGATCGACCTCCTCTACCGCGATCCGGAGGACGGCCGGATCGTGATCGCCGACTACAAGACCGACGAGGTGGAGACGGCCGAGGAGATCCGCACCCGCGCGGCCGTCTACGCGCCGCAAGGGGCGGTCTACGGAAGGGCCATGCGGGAGGCCCTGGAGATGGAGGAGGCGCCGCGGTTCGAGCTCTGGTTCCTCCGGGCGGGAAAAATTCTGAGCCCAGGATGACCTCCCGGTGGAGGGCTCTATCCGGGGGATAGTCCCCGGGCCTGCGTTCCCCGGCCGCCCTCGGCAAATTGGTATACTTCCTATGCCATGAGTTGAGTGGAAGAGGAGCAGCGAATGCCAGTTCCAGTTCAGACGAACCCCATGAAGATACCTGGCTCTTGGAAGGATGGGTACGTTCTCGACTATCACACCAAGAGCAGCGACTTCGTCGGCTACGATGAGTACGGGCATCCCCTGTTCAACACCGTAAGAACTCCTGTCGGGGATCTCCTCTACCTTTTGAAATACAAAAGGCAAGGGGATGCGCTTGCTGATCTCGTCTTGGCCGCGACCGAATTCATTCGTGGATGGGGACCGCCCGTCCAAGCGATTGTTCCAGTACCGCCAAGTCGGTCCCGCTCGTCGCAGCCTGTAATGGGCATCGCGCAAGGGATTGGCACACATCTCGGGATTCCCGTTTATGACGCTGTGCGGAAGGCGCCGACTGCCAAAGAGCTCAAAGACGTGTTCGACTATCACGAGCGACTCAAGCTCCTCGCCGACGCATACAGCTCACGTCCACCGATCTTCAAGGCAAAGCGGTGCTCCTGATCGATGATCTCTACAGGTCTGGCGCAACACTGAATGCTGTCACCGCGTCACTCACCAGCCAGGGGGCGGTGCGCGAGGTCTACGCCTTCTGCCCGACCCGAACACGGAGCTCGTCATGAGTGTAGTATTCATTGGAGGATCTCGACGTTTGTCCCGGCTAAATGCTGTGATCCGTAGACGGTTGGACAAAATTATCGGGCGCAATCATGCTGTGCTCATCGGTGACGCCAACGGCGGTGATCGTGCGGTTCAGGCATACCTCGCAGAGCAAGGTTATCGTTCCGTAACCGTCTACTGCACAAACGCTGACTGTCGGAACAACGTTGGCCAGTGGCCTGTTCGGTCGGTTGCGGCTACCAATCAGCGTGGCTTCGATTACTACGCTCTTAAGGATGCCGCGATGGCTGGTGACGCCGAATGCGGCTTCATGCTTTGGGACGGGAAGAGCAAGGGCACTCTTTTCAACATCCGGCGCCTTCTCGTGGCAGGGAAGCCAGTGGTGGTTTATCTTGCCGCCGACCATACGTTCCACACAATTCGGCGCGAAGCCGAGTTGGCTGGGCTAGTGTCGCCCTCACCAGGGGTTTCACGACAGTCACACGTCGGTGGCAGTCCGGCGGGTCAGGGTGCGCTCTTTCCACGTGAGCCGAGGGAACTAGCTAACGCCAAGCTGCAGCCGGCCCTTCGCCAAAAGCGGCGGCGGGCGGTTGAGCCGTGAGTCGTTAGCGCGCATCCTACGTGAACGACAGAGATTTCCTGATGCAATGACTGAACACCGATGCTCCAAATTATCACTGGTCGCTTCTTTAAGACCGACGAGCTGTACCGAACCCAACAGCGGACCGTGCTCTACTCGAACTACCGAGGGCACAATTCTATCGATACGCTGGTGGATCGTACGCTCCGGCGGCCTCATCGTCTGACTTGACCAGCGCTGTGTACCTGGTCGAGCAGCAGCTAGAGGCCATTCGACCAGATGGCTCAAGAGAGGTCCTCATTGCGGTCCACCCAGAAGCGCTTGCTCAAGATTTCGCTGCCTTGCTTGCGTTCTGCCTACGAGTCACTTGTACGCTCGACCCTGCATTGGTGTCACGGCTGAGCCAGTCGAATCGTCCACCGATCGGTGTAAGCACCCATCCATCCCATATGATCGATCAGATCTTCCTGCCGAAGCATATCGACTGATTGGCGATAGCGAGCGAGCTCGAATCCTTCTCTCGGAGGCGGTTGAGAATCTGCCAGGGAACATGATTCTACTTGACTGCGAGACAAAGTGGCTTGCTGGAGAGGTCGGTCCGCTACAGTGGCGAAAAATCTTATTGCCGCCTCAGGACTTTGAAGAGTGACAAGGGTGATGCGCCGCCAGAAAAAGCTCGCCTCCGCGGGAATCTCTCGCTTAGACCAGGCCACTCGCCTCACGGAAAGCCAAATCCTGGATCTTCATGGCATGGGGGCGAAGGTGATCGAAGCGATCAAGGCTTACTCAGGGGAAGTCGCTTGCCAGCGACAAGTCGAAGGAGAGACCCATGTCCGACAGCACGCGCCCGACGTATCTCGAGCCAACCCAAGAGGCCGGGCGAGAGTTCTTCACTCGCAACATCTCCGGCGAGATCGTCATGCTCAATCTCTTGCGTTTTCGGGCCGTCGCCGACTACTCAGCCACGCCGCACCTCGCGCCCGCCGCCCCGATCAGCGGTGAGGCGGCTTACCGGCTCTATATCGAGCACACCCTGCCGCACCTCAAGGAGTCAGGCGGCGAGTTGCTCTTCCTCGGCAAGGGCGGCGCCTTCCTGATCGGACCGAGCGACGAGCGGTGGGATGCGGCTATGCTCGTCCGGCAGAGCAGCGTTGGGGCGTTCATGGAGTTTGCCTCCAATCCGGAGTACATGGCGGGCATCGGCCATCGCACTGCCGCGCTGGAGGACTCCCGTCTGCTTCCCCTAGTCGAGGGTAGCGCGGCCGAAGTGCTGGCGGATCTCTGAGGCAGATGAACGAGGGCATCCTTATCGCCGGCGGAGGCATCGGCGGGCTGGCCGCCGCGATCGCGCTGCACCGGGCCGGATTCCCAGTCCAGGTTCACGAGCGCGCTCCCGAAATCCGGGAGGTCGGCGCCGGCATCACGATCCAGGCGAACGCCATTCTTGCGTTGCGCCGCATCGGCCTCGACCGGGCGGTGATGGCGGCGGGCCGGCCGATCGAGATCGCCAGCATCCGGCGATGGGACGGCGCTCTTCTCGGCGGCACCGACTTCCGCGAGATCGAGACCCTGCTGGGGGCTCCTTCGGTCGCGATCCATCGCGCGACGCTGCAGAAGATCCTGCTAGAGGCGCTCGGCCCCGGCGTTCTGCACACCGGCAGCGAGGTCGTCGGCTATGAGACGGGAGCGGACGGCGTCGAGGTCCGGCTCGGGGACGGCCGCCGGATCGCCGGCGCGGCCCTGATCGGAGCGGACGGCATTCACTCCGCCGTCCGGGCGCGGCTCCTGGACGACGGCGATCCCCTCTACGCGGGTTACGTGAGCTGGCGTGGGGTCACTCCGGAGAATTTTCATCCGGCGCCTCAGGAGGTTTCGGAGAGCTGGGGTCCTGGCCGGCGCTTCGGCATCGTGCCGATCGAGAAGGGGCGGATCTACTGGTTCACCACTCTCAACACCCCGCCGGGAGGCCGGGACGAGCCCGGGCAATCCCGCGCCACCCTCCTGCGACTGTTCAAGGGGTGGCACCCGCCGATCCAGGCCCTCCTGGAGGCGACGCCCGAAGAGGCGATCCTGCGCAACGACATCCTCCACCGGATGCCGGTCCGGAAATGGGGAGAGGGGAGGATCGCCCTGCTCGGCGATGCCGCCCATCCGATGACGCCGAATCTCGGCCAGGGAGCCGGCCAGGCCATCGAGGACGCCGTGGTGCTCGCGGAATGCCTTCGCGGCGAGCCGGACTTCCCCGCCGCCCTGCGCCGCTACGAGGCCCGGCGCATCCAAAGGGCCAACGGGTTCGTCCTCGGCTCGCTCCGCCTGGGACGTCTGGCCCAGTGGGAGAACGGCCTCGCCCGTGCGCTCCGCGACCGCCTCATCGCCTGGACACCGGCCTCCATGGCGAAGCGGCAACTGGTACGGTCGCTGGCGTTCGAGGGTTCCACTCTATAATCCCCCCGTGCCCTATATCTACATCCTCCGCTGCGGCGACGGCTCGCTCTACACCGGGATCGCCAAGGACGTCGAACGGCGGCTCGCGCAGCACCGGGCGGGCCGGGCGTCGCGGTATACGCGGTCCCATCTGCCGGTGACGCTCGTCTGGTGGCGCGAGGTGCTCTCTTGGGGTCTCGCCCTTCGCGAGGAGCGCCGGATCAAGAAGATGCGGAAGACAGAAAAGGAAATGCTTTTGAAGGAAGTCCAGGATTCATGCCCCCCACTCTCCTCCTGAGTTGCGACTCCATCGGCAAGGGCTTCGGCGCCCGCCCCCTGTTCGAGGATCTCTCCTTCGGGATCTCGGAGGGGGACCGCGTCGGCCTCATCGGTCCCAACGGCTCGGGGAAGTCCACCCTGCTCAAGATCCTCGCCGGCATCGAGGAGCCGGATTCCGGGACCCGCTCGCTCCGGCGGGGGACCCGGATGGGGTATGTCCCCCAGGACCCCGAGTTCCCGACGGGGAAGACGGTCGAGGAGACCCTCGTCGAGGCCCTGGCGGACGATCATGCCGAGGACTACGAGAAGGACCTGCGGGTCGCCATCGCCCTCGGGCGGGCCGGGTTCAACGATCCGCAGCAGGCGGTGGACATCCTCTCGGGAGGGTGGCGCAAGCGCCTGGCGATCGCCCGCGCCCTGGTCCAGCAGCCCGACATCCTGCTGATGGACGAGCCCACGAACCATCTGGACGTCGAGGGCATCCTCTGGCTGGAGGACCTGCTGCAGAGCGAGCCGCTGGCCTATCTCGTGGTCAGCCACGACCGCTACTTCCTGGAGAACGTCACCTCGCGCGTGCTGGAGCTCGACCGCCGCTACCCGGAGGGGATCTTCCAGGCCCAGGGGAGCTACAGCGATTTCCTGCAGAAGCGCGACGAGGTGCTCCGCAATCAGGCCGAGTACCAGGCCTCGCTCGCCAACAAGGTCCGCAATGAGGTGGAGTGGCTGAAGCGCGGCGCCAAGGCGCGGACGACCAAGGCCAAGGGGCGCATCCAGGAGGCGAACCGGATGATCGCCGAGCTGGAGGAGATGAAGGCGCGCACCGGCGCCGCCGCCAACGCCCGGGCCGGGATCGACTTCAACGCCTCCGACCGCAAGACCAAGAAGCTGCTGGTCACCGAGGGGCTGACCAAGTCCTTCGACAGCCGGCGGATCGTCAGGAACCTCGACCTCAAGCTCACCCCCGGCATGCGCCTCGGTCTGCTCGGGCCGAACGGCAGCGGCAAGACCACCCTGCTCTCGATGCTCGACGGCACGCTCGAGCCGGACGCCGGCACGATCCAGCGGGCGGAGTGGCTGCGCGTCGTCCGCTTCGAGCAGAGCCGCGAGACGCTCGACAAGACGGTGAGCCTGCGCCGGGCGCTGGCGCCGGAGGGGGATTCGGTGCTGTATCAGGACCGCTCGATCCACGTCGCGGCCTGGGCCAAGCGGTTCCTCTTCCGCACCGAGCAGCTCGACACCCCCGTCTCGCGGCTCTCCGGCGGCGAGCAGGCCCGCATCCTGATCGCCCGCCTGATGCTGCGGCCGGCGGACCTGCTGATCCTCGACGAGCCGACGAACGACCTCGACATCCCGACGCTGGAGGTGCTGGAGGACAGCCTGCTGGAGTTCCCGGGCGCGCTGGTGCTGGTCACCCACGACCGTTTCCTGCTGGAGAGCGTCTCCACCCTGATCCTCGCTCTCGACGGCCAGGGCAATTCGGAGTACTTCGCCGACTACGCCCAATGGGAGTCCGCCCGCCAGTCCGCCCCGCCGCCGTCGAAGGCCACCGCCGCCAAGGCCGCGCCGAAGCCCGCCAAGGAGGCCAAGCGTCTCTCCTACAAGGAGAAGCAGGAGTGGGAGAAGATGGAGGGGGCGATCCTGGAAGCCGAGAACCGTCTCGCCGCGGCCCAGGCCGGGGTCGAGGACCCGGCCGTGGCCACCGATCCCGCCGCGCTCCAGGAGCGGTGCAATGAGCTGGAGAAGGCCCGGCAGGCGGTGGAGAAGCTGTATGCGCGGTGGGCGGAGCTGGAGGCTAAGCTGAAGTGAGCCCCGAAAACCCGCTGACCTCGATCCCCCCATCCCGAATCGCCGTCCTCACCCCCGGATCGCACAGCGCCGCCGTCTCCCCTTCCCATTCATAGCCCCAGTCATAGGCGGTTCTCCAGGCTCCCAGTCTCCGATCCCCGGATGGCAGACCAGCTCGGTCACGTTCTCCACGTCCTTCAGGATGGAGACGAGCCGTTCCGGGGTCAGCCGTCCCGCGTCGAGGATGCCGACGGTGCGGTCGGGAATCCTGACGTTCCTCCCTCGCGTCTGGCGGCGGGCCGCTCGGCCGATCCCGTTGAGGATTCCGATCTCGAGCGCGCGCAGGGAGAGGGTCGTCGCCGGGTCGCGGGGAACCCGCACCCAGGGGATGCGGTATTCCTCGGCGAGCTTCAGGACGATCTCGAAGACCCGCGGCAGGACGTGCAGGTGCTGGTGGCTGTTGGCGTGGACGAGCCGGAGGCCGGCGGCGAGGAGGCGCTCGATCTGCCGCCGCAGCTCGGCTTCGAGGTCGGCGTCGTCGATCCGGCCCAGGGCGTAGCGGGCGGCGAAGGCGCGGAATCCCGGCAGGAAGGCGCCGTCCGGGCCGAGGAGGGACCGCACCCGCTCGGGCGGCGAGAGCGGACGCTCGCCCACGAAGGTGAGGTGGACCCCGACGTCGAGCCCCGGCCGCTCGCGCAGCCGCTCGACCGCGTCGTCCAGGGCCGGGCCGGTCGCCACCACGCTGCAGGCGGTGACGATCCCCTCGTCGTGGGCCTTCAAGGCCCCCAGGGTCATGCCGGGGTGGAGGCCGACGTCGTCGGCGGTGACGACGAGCGTTCTCAACGGTTCAGGGTGGGAGCGTGGGCCTCGACCGGCTCGGGCGTGGCGGACTCTCCCGAGGGCGCGAGCTGGCCCCGGCGGCGGGGGTGGCGCATCTCCGGATAGAGGGTGATGAGCTCCCGGAAGATCTTGAGGATGACGGTGGGGGAGGAGAGCGTCGAGCTGCCGCGGGTGCGCGGGAAGTAGTCGAGGCCGAGCTGCTGGATCACGAACCCCAGGTTTTTCGCCTTGACGATCAGCTCGGCGTCGATCAGCGACCCCTCGGACTTGAGCTCGATCGCCTCCAGCACCTCGCGGCGGATCAGCTTGAAGGAGAAGTTGATGTCCCGGTGCGGCCAGCCGAACAGGAGCCCGATCAGGGTGTTGTAGCAATAGGAGTAGACCGTGCGGCGGAACCCCTCGGCCGTGCGGTCCAGCCGGTAGCCGGCGACCAGGTCCGCCCGCGTCACCTTCATCGCCTGGAGGGCCCGGCCGATCGCGTCCGGATCGAACGGCAGGTCGGCGTCCATGTAGAGGACGACGTCCTTGCGGGCGGCGGCGAACCCCGTCTTGAGCGACGCCCCGAGCTTGCGGTTCACTTCGTGCCGCACCATGCGGATGCGCGGCTCGGCGGCCGATTCGCGGGCGACGAGCTCGGCGGAGCGGTCCCGCGAGGCGTCGTCGACGACCACGATCTCCCAGTCCTCGCCGCTGTAGCGCGCGAGGGCATCCACCGCGCAGGCGAGCGCGTGCTCGATGTTCTCCTCTTCGTTGAACATCGGAATGACGAGCGAAACGGACGGCTGTTTCCTCATATCAAAAATCGGCATCGGAATAGGCCTCAGCTTAACGGGCGATCCGTTCCACGGCAAGCAGTTGCACGGCGGTCCGGCGCTTCACCCCGTCTCTCGTCACCACGAACGAATGGGCCGACCGGATGCCGATCTCGACCATCCGGTGGGCCGGCAGCGGCAGCTCGACCCGCTGCCAGGTGCCGCGCGCGATCTCCACGGTCTTGCCCGGGACGCCGTCGATCGACAGCGTGACGGTGTTCGCGGGGAACGGCGCCGAGGGATCGAGCCCCAGTTTCACGACGGCCGCCCGGACCCATTTGCGCGGAAAGATCCGGATCGCCGCGTCGGCGTCCAGCCACCGCCAGCGGGCGTCCAGGAGGGTCGGCTCCCAGCCGTAGACCCCGCGCACGCTCTTGAAGCGGTGGTCGAGCGAGACCGGGCTCAGGGAGATCACGCGGTAATGGTCGCGGGTCAGCTTGTGGTAGGGGTCGCTGTCGGGCCAGCGGAAGGTCACCGCCCCCGGCCAGCGGCTCTCCCCCTCGGCGAAGATCCAGGCCTGCGCCTCGGGCCGGCAGGCGGCATGATGGAACCCGTCCTCGATCCGCTTGAGGTCGTACCCCGCCTTGAGCAGGAGATCGGCCTGCGGGGCCACGTCCTCTCCCGCCAGGATCACCGACTTCGCCGGCACGTTCCGCCGCGCCCAGCGGACCGCCGAGATCGTGGGCGAGAGAGTCCGCGAGCGGACCGCGAGCACGGGCCAGGCGTAGGCGATCGACGCCGCGACGATCAGCAGGGTGACGAGGATGGGGACGAGCCGGGCCGCCGCCGGAGCCCGGACGAGCCGCGCCAGGGCCTGCGTCCCCACGGCGGCCGCGAAGGCGATGCCGAGCATCGAGGGGAGCGCGTAGCGGACGGCGTCCGCGGGATCCATGATCAGCAGGCAGACGGCGAGCTGAAACACGGTCAGGACCGCCAGGGGGATCGCCGCGGACCGCCGCTGGCGGGAGAGCGCCACGCTGCCGATCGCCGCCAGCGCCAGCACCGGGAACGCCATCTGCTTGCGCCCCCAGGGGTGGGTGATGAACCGCTTGGCCACGGCATAGACCGGGTTGCCCCCGCGGGAGAGCGTCGCGTCGTGCCCGGCCACGTAGGCCGCCTGCTTGGACTGGTAGATGAGGAAGCCGGTGAATCCCCGGGTCGCCAGGACGAGGGGGACGAACCAGAGGAGCGAGACGAGTGTAAAGGCGGCCGCGACCTCGCCGCGCCGGCGCCATCCCGGCGTCTGCCAGAGCGCCACCGCCAGCATCGGAAGGACCGCCAGGGCGAGCTGCGGACGGCAGCCGATCGCGGCCGAGGCGGACGCCCCCAGGGCCAGGGCGCTCCAGAGCCCGCCGCCGTCCCGCAGGATGGCTCCGGCGGCCAGGGCCAGGGCGAGGAACATCAGCGCCGGCGGGTCCGACATCGGCAGCGGCCCCTGCACGAGCATCGCCGGCGAGAGCTGGAAGAGGAGCGCTCCGGCGACCGCCACCCGCTCGGCGTCCGCCCCGCCCGCGATCCGGCGGAAGGCGGCGACCAGGGCCCAGTAGCCGACCAGCGAGGAGATCAGGCTGAGGGCGACCAGGCTGGTGAACGGGTCGTGGAAGACCAGGTTGAGCAGCTTGCCCAGGCCCACGACGACGGGGTAGCCGGGCGGGTGGGGCCGGTGGCTCAAGGGGTCGAACCGCTCGACGGCGCGCGCGAAGAGGACCTCGTCCATCTCCCACAGGCTGCGGGGGAGCGTGAGGAGCCGCACCAGGAGCACGAGGGCGAACCCGGCGAGGCTGGTCCGGGAAGGGGCTTTAGTTGACAGAGTCATCGCGGAAAGATATTCAGTTCGGATGTCGTCTCTCGGTCATGCCCAGGCCCTCGGCCTGGTGCGGCGCGCTTATCGCGCCGCACCGGCGGCGGCCCGATTTCACGTGCTCGGGCGCTTCCTTTCGTGCCCCTTCCTGCGGGTGCTCGACTACCTCCCGACAGGGGGCCGGCTGTTGGATCTCGGGGCTGGGCATGGAATCTTCGCACATCTCGCCCTCGCGGCGGGAGTCCGCGAGGCGGTCGCCGTCGAGCCGGACGGCCGCAAGGTCTTCCACGTCCCTCGCGAGCCCCGGCTGCGGGTGGTCAACGGCTATCACCTGGCGGTCCGCGGCCGGTTCGAAGCGGTGTCGATCTTCGACGTGCTCTACCGGCTGCCGCGAGAGGATTGGGACCCGCTGCTCGGCTGGGCGCGCGAGCGGCTGGCGCCCGGCGGCGTCTTTCTGCTCAAGGAGATCGACCCCGGGCACCGGGCCAAGGCGTTCTGGAACCGCGCCCAGGAGCGCGGCGCCGACCTCCTCGGCCTGACCCTGGGGGAGGCCTTCAGCTACGAGACGCGGGACGAGATCCGCGACCGCCTCGCGCGCGCCGGCTTCGCGGGGTTCGAGGCGGTCGAGATCGGGGCGGGGTACCCCCACGCGCATGTTTTGTATGTGGGGCGGGGGTAGGGGCGCCCTGGGCAGGTTTGGTACCATCCGGCCCATGCTGAGCAGGTTTCTCGCCCTTTCGCTCCTCCTCGCCTCTCCTTCCCTTGCAGCCGCGCCGCCCCCGGCGATCTCGGGCCTGTCGATCTCGCCCGATGGCGGCAAGGTGCTGGTCTCGATGGATTCCGACGGCGTTCCCAACGCCTATGCCCTGCCGGTGGCCGGCGGCCCGCCGGTCCAGCTCACCCAGTCGTTGAAAGATCCCGTCCGGGTGGAAGGCTATTTCCCCAAGGACGAGCGGTTCGTCTACCGCAGCGGCCCGGCCGGGGACGAGAGCCACCTCTTCGTGCGGGAGCTGGACGGCAAGGCCGTCGAGCTCGCCCCCGGCAAGAACGCCCGCTTCCTGGGCTGGACCTCCGACGGCGGCTCCATGCTGGTCGAGATCGAGAACCGGGGGACGCAGTCGTTCGATCTCTACCGGATCGCGACCGGCGGCTACGCGCGGACGCTGGTCAGCCGCAACAGCTCCCTGGTGTCGCGCCTCGTCGCCGCCTCCCCGGACGGGCGCTACCTGGCCTACGCGGAGGACTACGGCGATCTGATCCGCAACGTCCGCATCCACGACCTGAAGACCAGCCAGGACCGGACCCTGGAGGCGGGAGAGGGGTTCAACGCCCGCATCCCCCTGAGCTTCAGCCCGGACGGCTCGGGCCTGCTGATCCTCAGCGACATCGACAGCCAGTTCCAGAGCGGCGAGATCCGCGGCCTGACGCGCGTCGACTCGGCCACCGGCGCGACCCGGGACCTGGTCCGCAAGAGCTGGGACATTCTCGACGCCGTCTACTCGCCGGACGGCAAGCGGATCGCGGTCATCGCCGGCGGGGACACCCGCTCCGGCCTGGAGCTCTACGACGCCGCGACGTTGCAGCCCGTGGCCCTGCCGGCCCTTCCCGGCGTGGGCGACGTGGCGGAGGTGGCGTTCTCCCGCGACGGCTCGAAGCTCGCCGTCCTCGCCAGCGGCAGCGCCCTGCCGCCCGGAGTCTGGGTCTACGATCTCGCCACGCCGAGCGCGCCGCGGCGGCTGACCACGGCCGCCGGATCGCCGGACGCCGGCAACTGGGTCGAAGGAGAGGTGACGCGCTTCAAGTCGTTCGACGGCCTCGAGATCGCGGGCATCCTCTACAAGCCCCGGCAGGCGGCGCCGAACCGGAAGGTGCCGGCGGTGGTCTGGATTCACGACGGCCCCAGCGGGCAGGCGCGGCTGGGCTTCGACCCCCTCGTCCAGACCCTCGTCGAGCGCGGCTACGCCGTCTACCAGGTGAACGAGCGGGGGAGCTTCGGGTACGGCAAGAAGTTCCTGCAGCTCGACGACCGGCAGCACGGGATCGAGGACCTCAAGGACTGCATCGCCGCCAAGGGCATGCTCGCCGCCACCGGCTGGGTGGACCCCCGCCGGATCGCCGTCGGCGGCGAGGGGTTCGGCGGCTTCCTCACCCTGGTGGCCCTCGCCTTTCAACCCCAGGAGTTCGCCGCCGGAGTCGACCTCTTCGGCGTCTCCAACTGGCAGCGGGTCCTGGACGCCCTCCCCCACGGCGCGACCGCGCGCACGATCCTCTCCGACGAGATGGGCCACGTCGCCGATCTCAAGGCCGCCGAGCTGATGGTGCCCCATCGACCGCGCCGGCGACATCGTGCGCCCGCTGCTCCTCGTCCAGGGGGGGCGGGATCCGCTGGCGATCCCCTCGGAGGCCGCGGAGATCGCGGCGGCGATGCGGAAGAACAAGCGGGTGGTGGAGGAGCTGGTGCTGCCGGACGCCGCGCACGGCCTCGTCCTGCGGGCCGATCGGGAGAAGGTCTACCGGGCGGTCGCGGACTTCCTGGACCGCAACCTCAAGGCCGCCGCCTCGCGATGAAGTCGTCGAGCAGGGCGCGGGCGATCGAGAAGCGGGACGGCAGGCCGGGCAGGCCGTCCAGCTCGAACCAGCCGGCGTCCTCGATCTCCCCCTCCTGGGGGCGGATCTCCCCGGATTCCCAGTCGGCCACGAAGCCGATCATCAGCGAGTGGGGGAACGGCCAGGGCTGGCTGCCGAAGTAGCGGATGTTCCGCACCTCGACCCCCACCTCCTCGCGCACCTCGCGGGCGACCGTCTCCTCCAGCGATTCGCCGGGCTCGACGAACCCGGCGAGGGTGCTGTAGACGCCGGGCGCGAAATGGGGGGAGCGGGCGAGCAGGAGCTGGTCTCCGCGCTCGATGCGCACGATGACGGCGGGGGAGATGCGGGGGAACTGTTGCAGGCCGCAGCGGGGGCAGACGCGCGCGAGCTCCCCTGCCTTGCGCTCGGTTCCGGCGCCGCAGCGGCCGCAGAAACGGTGGTCGCGGTCCCACTCCACGATCTGGACCGCGCGGCCGGCGAGCTTCCAGGTCTCCTCGTCGAGCGCCCCCCAGAGGCGGCGCAGCCCCTGGAAGGCCATCCCCTCGGGGGGTTCGGTATCGGCGGCCACTCCGGCCGCCCAGGCGTCTCTTCCGTTCAAGGTGCCGACGGCCTGCGGCTCCTCCGCGGGCAGGCCGAGCGCCGCCCATTCCTCGCCGGTGGGGACCCGCGTGTCCGTCCCTTCTTTCTGAAAGACGAGCAATTCGTTCCCCCGGAAGACGAACCAGGGGCTCTGGGGATCCCCGTTCACGGGTGGGATGGCGGGAGCTCCTCGAGGCTCATCAGGTAGGCCGCGAAGACCTCGTTGAAGAGGGCCCCCGGCCGCCGTTGCCGGAGATGTTCCACCACCTCCGGCCCGCTCATCCCGAGATAGCGGAGGATCAGCCCGGCAAGCAGGGCCGAGCGGTTGAACCCCATGCCGCAGTGCGAGAGCACCCGGCGTCCGGCGGCGACCAGCGAGGCCGCCATCCGCGCCACGGCGTGCAGCTTCGCGAGGTCCGGCAGATCCTCGTCGTAGATGGGGAAGTAGACGTAGAGGATGTGGTTCGGCATCGTGGGGATGTCGCGGTCGATCTCCCCCTCGAGATCGATGACGACGGTGATCCCGTGCCCTCCACGTACTCCAGTCTTCGATGCGCGGGGAGAGGAAGAGGCAGCCGGCTTCGTCCAGGCAGAAGATTTTCATCCCACCTCCTCAGAGCCGCCACCACTCGAACTTCTTTTTCTCCGGGTTCCAGAAGATATGGAAGGCGTCGCACTTGTCGTCGTGCAGATTGATCCCCATCCCGGCGCGGCCCGTCCGGGTCTTCGCCTCGTCGCCGAGGGGCTCGAGGGTGATCTTGACGTCGCGGGAGCAGAGGGCGTCCTCGCCGCCGCTGTTCAGGGAGAACTCCAGCGTCGACACCGGAGTGCCCGCGGCGACCGGGCCGCGCACGATGCCGACGACCACCCGGTCCGTATCGAGGCCGGTGAGCACGAAGTCGGCGCGGCCGTCCTGGTCGAGATCGGCCTCGATCAGGCTCGAGGCGTTCCATTCCACGGCGGGAGAGTGCTGCCGCACGGCGTCGAGCGCCGTCCGGGGTCGATGCAGCCCGGCGCAGGCCGCACAGAGAGCGAGGAGAATGAGGAGACTGCAACGGAGCTGCGATCTGGATCTCATGGCACGGGGCACGGTCAACCCTCCGGAGAGATCATACTCCGGCGGTGGCGGCCGTCCGCGCCTCCGCCACGTCCCGCTTCCGCAGGAACTGGTCGATCATCACCGCCGCGATGTTGCCGGTGCCCATGGCGACCGCGACCTGCTGGGTCATCGGGCGCAGATCCCCCGCGATCCAGACGCCCGGCACGTTGGTGTCGCCGCGCTGGGACCTCGGTTGCACGTGCTCGTGGGTCGCGGCGAGCTCGACGCCGAGCTGCACGGCGAGGTCGGTCCGCCCCCGGGCCGGGCTCGACACGAAGAACGCCTCGGCGGTGAGCCGGGTGCCGTCCTCGAGCTCGAGGCCGGTGAGGTGCCGTTTCTCCCCCTCGATGAGCTCGTGGATCTTCCCCTCCAGCACCGGGATGCCGCGCTCCCGCAGCCGCGCGGCCCAGGGCTCGGAGAGATCGTGGCCGCCGGTCAGCAGCACCCGCATCTTCTCCGTGTAGCGGGAGAGGCCCACGGCCATGGCGGCGGCCCAGTCCGCCGGGCCGGAGCCGATGACGATCGTGTCGCGCCCGAAGAGCTCCGGCCCCTCGCAATCCGTGCAATAGAAGAGATTCCCCTTGCCGGCGTAGGCGAAGCAGGGGGTGAAGTCGCCGTCCACCATCGGGTGATAGCGGGCGACGCCGGTGGCGAGCAGCACGGTCCGCCCGCGCCACGTCTCCCCCTTTTCGCCGGTGAGCAGGAAGCTCCCCTCCTGACCCTCGGCCTTGATCACGTTGCCGCGCAGGATCTCGGCCCCCCTCTCGGCGGCCTGGGACTTGAGCCGCTTCTGGATCTCGGTGCCGGTCGCCCCCGGCATTCCGGGCACGTTCCAGAGCTTCTCCAGGGTGAAGAAGAGGGGGCCGCTGACGCGGTCGATCACCAGCACCTTGCGCTGCTGCCAGGCGAGGTGGAGCGCGGCGGTCAGGCCGGCGGGGCCGCCGCCGACGATCAGGGTGTCATAGAGGTCGGTCACGAGCTCCTCGGCAGAGATCAGGAGACCGACGATATCACCGCCAGATGGCGGTCAGAAGGCCGCGAATTCGGCGAGAGCGGTCCGGTGCCTCTCGGGATCGACGGCCGTGCTCGGAAAGTGGTGGGGGATCTCATCATGCGTCCGGCCCTCGAGCTCCCGTCCGGCCCTCGCCTTCTGCCGCCCTCCCCACTGCTTGAAGAAGAAGGGGACGCCCGCCTGCCGGCAACGATCGCGGATTTCGAGGACCCACGACTCCTCGAGAGGGCGCGCGCCATGGCCGCTCTCTCCTCCCACGATGGCCCAGTGGATCCCCGAGAGGTCGAAGCTGCCGAGCGATTCGAGAAGAGGCTCGATCGACAGGAACCGGACGGCTGCCGGAGCGGCGCGGAGATGGTCGACGCGCGGGAGGCCCTGCTTGCGGTTCTCGACGCTGACTCCCCACCAGATGTGCGGCTCTCCCGCGACCGCTTTCAGCTTGGAGCCCAGCAGGTCGCGCATCCTTTCGGAGCGCTTGGTGAGCACCTGGTAGGTGTGCCAGTTCGCGAGCTGCATGACGCGCGCGACCTTGAGGATGTACTCGTCGGGAACGTCCTCGTGAAACAGGTCGCTCATGGAGTTGACGAAGATCCTGCGGGAGCGGCGCCACTGGAGGGGCTGGGCGAGCTTCCCGGGGATCAGCCGGAGGTCGAATCCCCTTTCATAGGGGTGGCCGGGAACGCCACGGAAGCGTTCGGCGAAGGTCTCGGCATAGCAGTGGGCGCAGCCGGCGGTGATCTTGGTGCACCCCCGGACCGGATTCCAGGTCGCGTCCGTCCATTCGATGCTCGAATGGTCGCTCATCGCCCGGTCTTCTTGTGGTCCCAGAAGTCCTTGCCGAACTTCTCCGCCAGCGTCTCTGCTCATCCCCTCGCGGCGGATCCACTTCTTGATCCACCAGTCGGGATCGTAGGGCTCGTCGATATCTGGAATGGGCTTGCCGAGACCCGGGAGGTCGTCGAACTGCCCCTCTTCAATGGCTTCACGGATACGATTTTCCGCCACGACCTGGACCGCGCGGCGGGACATGCGGTTCTGGCTCATGGAGGAGATATGTCAAGTCACCGGCCAATTATTTCCTCCGATATCTCCTCCGCCAGCGCGGTCGCGTTGCGGATGCAGTCCGGCACGGAGATGCCGCCGAGGAAGTTGCCGGCGAGGCGCAGGCCGGGGAGGGAGCGCTCGATCTCGCGCGCCCGCTCGACGAAGCGGCCGTGCCCCAACTCGTACTGCGGGATCGCCCGCGGCCAGCGGCGGACGAGGCGGAAGGCGGGCTCGCCGCGCAGCCTCAGGGGGCCGCGCAGCTCCGCGATCATCGTCGCGGCGATCCGGTCCTCGTCCCACCCGGCGAGCTCGGGGTCGGTCCGGCCGCCTCCGAAGGCGGCGAGCGCGACGTGCCCCTCGGGAGCGCGGCCGGGAAAGATCTGGGAGGGGAAGAGGCAGCCCAGCAGCCGGAGCCCCTCCTTGCGCGGCGCCAGGAATCCGAAGCCGTCGAGGGGGTGCCCCACATCCTCCCGGCGCCAGCCGAGCGAGACCACGGCGACGGCGGCGTAGGGGACCTCGGCGAGCGGGAGGCTGGCGCCTGAAGTGGCCTCTTCGAGGAGGCGGGCGGCGGCGTCGGCCGGCACGGCGAGCACCACCCGTGCCGCCTCGACCGGTCCGGCGGAGGTCTCGACGCGGAAGCCGTTCTCGATGCGGACGACCCGCCGGGCGGCGACGCCGGTGCGGACGTCCCCGATCTTCCCGATCTCCCGCGCCAGCCTCCGGGGCAGCTCTTCGAGCCCTTCCCGGAAGGAGATCATGGCGCCGCCGGGGGCCGGCCCCTTGCGGCGGGCCAAGGCGGCGCGGATCAGGCTGCCATGCTCCCGCTCCAGGGCGTGGATCTTTGGCACCGCCCAGCGCGCCGACAGCCGCTCCGGATCGCCGGCGTAGACGCCCGAGACGAACGGGGCCGACGGCGTAGTCGAGGAGCTCGGCGCCGAGACGGCGGCGGACGAATTGCGCGATGCTCTCCTCGACTCCTTCGGGAGGCCGGCCGATCCAGGGCTCGCGCAGCAGCCGGAGCTTGGCGCCGGTGGAGAAGAGCGGAGTCTTGAGAAGCCCCCCCGGCCCGCCGGGGAGCGGGACGAGCTGGCTTCCTTTATAGAGATACCGGCGTTTCGCCGAGGGAGAGGCGACGATCTTCTCCCCTTCCAGCCCGGCGTCGCGGATCAGCCGGCCGACGCTCTCGTCGCTCTCGACGACGGTGTTCGGCCCCATCTCGAAGCGCCAGGCTCCGTCCGAGAAGGTCTCGATGGATCCGCCGGCGCGCTCCGCCGCCTCCAGGACGGCGACCCGCAGGCCCCCGCGGGCCAGCCGGAAGGCCGCCGCGAGCCCCGAGATCCCCGCCCCCACCACCACCGCGTCCAGCCGGTCGCCACTCATCGTGGCGCCTAGCATAGCGCCGGTGGCGTCAGCCCCCCTGTTGCGAATCGATCCCCAGGTTCAACGTGCAGCGGCAGCAGGGCGGAATGTCCGAGAGGTGCTGGCCCGCGGGGCAGGCCGTGCATCTGACCTTCGAGCAGTCTATGGATTCCGGCTGCACATTGACCGGGTCTCCTTGATGCCCGGAGGCGCAGGCGCAGAGCGACAGGACCCCGGCCAGGGCCGCCAGTCTCCTCAAAGGCGTCATGGGCTCCTCCTTTGTCTGGAAGCGTAGGAGGAGATTATAGAGGGTTCATAGAAGATCTACCGGCCGACGCCGGGGACTTCTTCCAGATGGGGCAGCGGGGCGTCGAGGACGTCCGAGAAGAGGGTCAGGACGCGGAAGGTGAGACCCCAGATATGCGGTATCGCGGAAGCGGATCGCCGGGTAGAGGAGCTTGGCGTCGCTGCGCTTCCACTCGAAGCGGCTCGCGTTGCGCGGGTCCCAGAGATGGGAGAGCGGGATCCAGTACGCCTCGGCCACCTCGTCGCTGGTGGCGAAGGGGGCGAGCTCCTCGCCCAGGTAATAGACGAACGGGGAGAGGACCATCCGGCCGCCGCCGGCGCCGAGGCTGACGAGGACGTGCGAGAGCGGACCGATCCAGTGGGATTCATCGAGGGCGAGGCCCACCTCCTCCAGCGTCTCCCGCTCGGCCACGGCGCGCGGGCCGGAGTCCTCCGCCGAGGCGCGCCCGCCCGGCAGGGCCATGTGGCCGGACCAGGGGTCGAGCGGGTGCTCGGCCCGCCGGATGGCGCAGAGATACAGGTCGTCCTCGGGGCCCGCGAGCACCAGCGCCACCGCCGCCTCGGCGTGGTCCGGCTCGCGGGCGACCAGCGTCGGCTGGTGCCGGGAAAGGGCTTCGCGGATCTGAGCGATCGGGAACGGCATGGCACGATCCTACAAGACGAACGCGAGCGGCGCCCGCGGACTGCTCGCGGTCGATCAACGCGACCGCCACCTCGCCGCCGCAGTGCTCGCGGATCAGCGCCGCCAGCTCCTCGGCGGCCTGGGCCACGAGGTCGCGGCCGACGGGCGGCAGCCCCTCGATCACCAGGAAGGCGTGCCGCGTCGCCGCGGTCAGCTTGGTCCGCTCGGCCTCCTTCCAGTTCCAGCGGCGGCAGAGAGTGCCGAGGTCGTCCGTGTAGATCACCTCGCCGGGCTTGGGCGGCCGCGCCTCGGGCTCGCCGAGCAGGTGGACCGGCGGCTCGTGATCCGTCGCGAGCGTCAGCCGGACATCCCCCTGGACCCGGTCCAGGTCCTCGCCGCCGACCGGCACCAGATGGCGCAGGGAGATCGTGTTGTAGAGATCGACCAGCGGATTGATGTGGGGCACGGACTGCCCCTTGAGGACGCGGCGCGTCCGGTTCCGATCGAAGATCTCGTCCGTCGACAAGGAGGTCGGGCATCCCGGGAGTTTACCGCTTCGAGATGGTGAACTTGCCGATGCTCAGCCGAGATTGACGCCGCTGCCGTTGCCGGCCAGGGCGAGAGAGACGTCCCCCTTGGTCAGGACACGGCCCGGACGGCTCGACCGCTCCGGCCTTGGCCGCCGCCTGGGCGTAGCCGCCGAACAGCTCCGGATGTCGGCGACCTCGGAGATTTGCCGTAGCCGTCCCGGATCTTGTATTTGCCGGCGGTCAGGCCGCCCCCCTTGGCATCCAGGCTGACGTTGGCCTTCTGGCCGTTGTCACAGGTGATCGTCCCCCGCCCGCTGGCGGTCTTGTAGATGGCGGACCAGCCGGAGAGGGTGAAGCGCATCTCGCAGACGGTCGCCGCGGCGGCCCGCGCCGGAGCCCCCGCCATCAGCCCGGCGGTCAAGGCAAGCAGACAAAGAATGGAGCTCTTTTTCATGATCCATCTCCTCTTTCACGTGCGAAGCCCACCGTCCGGTCTGGACAGTGGACGCTGACGCGGGAAATCTACTGCAAGAAGCGTGAAAGGAGCCGTCTCAGGAGAACTGGCCGCCGAACCGCTCGATCCGCTGCCGGATCTCGTCCGTGATCTGGCGCAGGGAGGCGAGATCGGTCGGGCTGAGATGGAGCGCCAGCTCCGTGAACAGAGGCTCGAGGTCTATCGTGCACTCGGTCCATCAGCGTCAGGATGTCGGTTTCGTAGAGGGCCACCCGGGTCAGGTCCCCTTGGCGGTAGAGCGACGGCAGGGCGTAGAGCTTGAGGAGGACGAGCCCCTCGGGCGTGGCGCAGGGGATCTCCCGCTCGACGAACCGCTGCCGCGTCGCGTACCGGCGGCGCACGGTCTCGAAGAGCGGGTTGCTGGTCAGCAGGAGATCGATCCGGAGCCCCTCGAAGTCCCCGCGCGCGAAATCCCGATCCTGGCCGACCTTGCGGATCTCGGGAAGCTCCTCGAGAGAGGACAGCGCCATGATCAGGTCGATATCCTCGGTGTTGCGCCCGTCGACATACTGCAGCAGGGCGATCCCGCCGACCAGCAGGTACTCGGTCCGCCGTTCCTCCAGGAGGGAGAAGAGGCGGTCTACGGCATCGAGGAGCGCGCTGTCGCTCACGGTCCCTCCCCGCGGATTCCTGAAATTGAAGACAAGAGCGTTCCGGACGACCTTCCCGATGTGGACCTGTCCGTGAGCTTCCGCCGTTTTCATGGTTGCCCCTCAGGCATTCTATGGGAACCGGGGGCCGACGTCAGTGCGCCGGAGCCATCCCGGGACTTGTTATACTCCTCGTAACGACTGCCGGGTAGCGTTCTCCCTTGAGGATTACCTTCCTGGCTCCACTATGGCCTTCAATTTTCTTTCCCGCATCACCCGCGACCACCAGAAACTGGCGGAGAGCTACGTCCGCGAGGGGAACAAGGGGCAGGCGGCGGAAGAGTACGCCAAGGCGGGCGACTACCAGCGGGCGGCCGCGCTGGCGGCGGAGATCCAGGACGAGCCGAAGCTGATCCGCTACTCGCTGCTCGCCGCCCTCGGCCGGGTCCCCTCGCGGATCGCGGACCTCGACGCCCGGCAGGCCGGGGACATGCTGACCAACAGCGGGCATTTCGAGGCGGCGATCCCGCTGTTCGAGCTGGCCGGCGACTACCGGCGGGCGGCGGCGGCGGCGCTCAAGCTGCGGGACGGCGCGCGGGCGGCCCGGTTCTTCGAGAAGAGCAAGATGTGGGCGGAGGCCGCCACCCACTACGAGCAGGCCAATCTGTTCGAGGACACGCTGCGCGCCCTGGAGCTCGAGGCGAAGGGACTGGCGCGGAACCGGACCGAGCCCACCGCCCGGCTGCAGGAGGTGAACCTGAAGCGGGCCGAGATCCTCCTCCAGCTCGGCCGCGGCACGCTGGCGGCGACCCTCCTGATGCAGTTGCCGCCGAGCGTGCGCAGGGCGGAGCTGCTCGAGCGCGCCGGCCGCTCCACCGAGGCCATCGAGGCCTACCTCGGCGTCGGCGAGAACGACCGCGCGCTCAACCTGGCGAGAAAGTCTCCGGACCAGTCCCGGCGGGTGGCGCAGGTCCATCTCCAGTCGGGGCGGCCGGCGCAGGCGGGGCAGATCTTCGCCAGCCTGGGGCTGGTGCGCGAGGCCGCCGAGGCCTATGAAGCGGCCGAGGACTGGTGGCAGGCGGCCTACCGCTGGGAGACCGTCCAGGAGCCCGCGCGGGCCGCGCAGGCCTACCGCAAGGCCGACAAGCTGCGGGACGCCGCCCGGTGCTTCGCGGCCGCCGGCCAGCCGCTCGAGGCCGCCGAGATCTACCGCGGATTGGGGAATCTCACGATGGCGGCCTCGCTCTTCGCTCAGGCGGGAGACCCGCGCGCCGTCACCCTCTACCTCGACGCCGGGGACCTGGAGCAGGCCGCCGAGAGCCTTCGGCGGATGCCGGCCGAGGAGCCGGGCTACGTCAAGGGCGTCCTGCTGCTCGCGCCGAAGCTCGTCGAGGCCGGGCGGCCGGGGGAGGCCCTCCAGCTCCTCGGGCGCGCCACGGCCGCCGATCCGCAACGCAAGGGGGAGGAGGGGAGCCCCCTGGACCGGCTCTACTGGGAGAGCCGGGCGCTCGAAGCGCTCGACCAGCCGGTGCCGGCGCGGAAGCGCTACGCGAAGCTCCTGGAGCTCAACCCGACCTACCTGGACGTGGCCGCGCGGCTGGAACGGCTGGAGATGCCGCTCGCGGGGTCGCCGGCCGCGGCCGCGGCGGCCCGCGCTCCGGAAGGGCTCGCGATCGGCCAGCGGCTGGCCAACCGGTACGACATCCTGGGCGAGCTGGGGCAGGGCGGCATGGGCAGGGTCTACAAGGCCCGGGACCTCGATATCGGCGAGATGGTGGCCATCAAGACCCTGCTGACTCCCGGCGAGGGGTCCACCGGCGACGAGGAGGAGCGGCTGCTCCGCGAGCTCCAGATCTGCCGCCGGGTCAGCCACCCCAACGTGGTGAGGGTCTTCGACCTCGGGCGTTTCGACGGCGGCGTCTTCATCACCATGGAGCTGCTGGAGGGGCAGATCCTCGATCAGTTGATCGGGCGCCTGGAGCCGATCCCCCTGGAGCGCATCCGCTTCTTCCTCACCGAGATCGCCGCCGGCCTGCAGGAGGCGCACTCCCTGGGGATCGTCCATCGCGACCTGAAGCCCAGCAACGTCATGGTGACGGAGAAGCGGGTCAAGATCCTCGACTTCGGCATCGCGCGCATGAGCGGCTTCGACACCCGCCTCACCCGGACGGGCCTGGCCTTCGGCTCGCCGATGTACATGTCGCCCGAGCAGCTCCTGGGCCAGCCGCTCGACGGCCGGTCGGACCTCTATTCGCTCGGCATCCTGGCCTACGCCCTGATCGCCGGCCGCGAGCCGTTCGACGACGAGAACCCGGCGGTCCTCGCCGTCAAGCACCTGCAGGAAGAGATCCCCGACATCCTGCGGTTCCGCCCCGGCCTGCCCGCCGCCTGGAAGGACCTCCTCGTCCGGCTGCTGGCCAAGGAGCCGGCGAACCGGTATGGCTCGGCCCAGGAGGTGCTCGCGGTGCTGGCGGCGCTCCCCGGCGAGTAGAGAACCGGAACGGTCCGCAAGCCCACTCACAGGGCGCGGGCTCCGTCGAGCCTGCGGTACACTCTGACCTCTTCATGGAGGAGATGACATGCATTCCACGCTTCCGAAACTGATGGCCGGCGGCCTGCTGCTCGCCGGGCTCGCCGTTCCCGCCCTGTCCACCCCGCAATCGGCCAGCCAGGCTCCGGCCCCCTCGGCCATGCCTTCCCATGAAAGCGGACAGACGCCGTCGGCGGAGTCGAAGCCGGCCGCGGCGCGAGCAGGCGCCGCGTCCCAATCCGCTGGAGCAGATGATCAAGGGGAGAGAGAACGAGCCGGTCGAGACGGTGTTCAAGAACATCCAGGTGCTCAAGGGGCTCCCCGCCGGACGCCTTCTGGACACGATGCGGGGCGTCAGCGCCGCGCTCGGCACCAACTGCAAGAAGTGCCACGACACCGAGAACTTCGCCAGCGACGACAAGGACGACAAGAAGGTCGCCCGCGGGATGATCCTGATGACCAAGGCGATCAACGACCAGTACCTCAAGACGATGCCCGGCCTGGACCAGGACGCCGCCGTGAGCTGCTATACCTGCCATCACGGCAAGTCCCACCCCGCCTCCAAGCCGGAGAGCGCCGAGGGCGAGCACGAGCACGACCACCACTGACCGATGAGGCCGACCGAGACCCTGGCCCGGGAGAAGACGCCCGAGGGGGACGAGCTCGTGCTCACCCGGCGCGACGACGTCTACCACCTGATCGTCGACAACGTGGAGCTGATGACCAGCCGCGTCCACGGCTCCGAAGAGGATCTGGCGCGGCTGGCCTGCGAGGCGATCGCCGGACGCAAGAAGCCGCGCGTGCTGGTCGGCGGGCTCGGCTTCGGCTACACCCTGCGCGCGGCGCTCGACCATTCGCCGCCCGACGCCACGGTGGTGGTCTGCGAGGTCTTCCCCTCCCTGCTCGACTGGAACCGGAAGCTGCTGGGGTATCTCGCCGGCAGCCCGCTCGACGACAAGCGGGTCAAGGTCGTGCTCGCCGACGTGCGCACCCTGTTCGACGGCCGCGAGCGCTTCGACGCCATCCTCCTCGACGTCGACAACGGTCCCGAGGCGCTGACGCTGCGCTCCAACGCCCGCCTCTACACCGACGACGGCCTCGCCCGCCTCTGGCAGAGCCTGACGGACGGCGGGGTGGTCGCCTTCTGGTCCACCTTCACCCTGCCGGCTTTCGAGCAGCGGCTCCGGCGCGCCGGCTTCGAGGCATGGACCGAGCGCGTCCCCGCCCGCGGCGGCGGCAAGGTGAAGAACCACGCCATCTTCATGGCGCGGCGGCTGCCGGACCGGGCGCGCTGAGCGCGGTAGAGTAGTTTCAATCCTGTCACGATATATTCGTGTCCCAGTGCTCCCCCCGCACTATCCTACCGATTGCCTTTTATCTGCTGTTTTTTGCTGTCATTATTTAGGGGGAGATTGAGATGTCGAAGAACCTCGGCTTCTACGCGGTCGTGCTCGTCCTGTTCGGAACGGGAATCTGCTTCATCCTCAACTACGGCTCGCGGCTCCAGCCGGACGCGCGGCCGGCCGTCACCCAGTCCACGGCGCACGTGGAAGCCGGGCCGGCGAAGGCGAAAGCCGCCGGGGGCGGAGTCGCCCACACGCTGGTCGAGAACCTGAAGAGCCCGCTGAGCATCCTGCTGCTCCAGATCATCGTCATCGTCCTCGCCGCGAAATTCCTGGGCTCCCTCTGCCGCAAGATCCATCAGCCCCCGGTAATCGGGGAGATGATCGCCGGCATCCTCCTCGGCCCCTCGCTGCTGGGGTTCCTGGCTCCCGGAACCCAGACGTTCCTCTTCCCCGCGGAGTCGATGGGCTCCCTGCGGATGCTCAGCCAGATCGGCATCATCCTCTTCATGTTCGTCGTCGGGATCGAGCTCGACGTGCAGCACCTCCGCAAGAAGGCGGACGCCGCGGTGCTGGTCAGCCACGCCAGCATCATCGTCCCCTTCTTCCTGGGCACCGCCTCGGCGCTGCTGGTCTACCGCTCGCTGGCGCCGGCCGGCGTCCCGTTCACCGCCTTCGCCATGTTCATCGGCGTCGCCATGAGCATCACGGCCTTCCCGGTGCTGGCGCGGATCCTCGAAGAGCGCCAGATGACCCGGTCGTATCTCGGCAGCACCTCCCTGGCCTGCGCGGCCGTCGACGACGTCACCGCCTGGTGCCTGCTGGCCGTGGTGGTCGCGATCGTCAAGTCGGACGGCATGGCGGGCTCGTTCCTGACCATCGTCCTCACCCTGCTGTTCATCGCCTTCATGCTCTTCGGGGTCAAGCCGTGGGCGGCCCGGATCACCCGTGAGCTCCCCGAGGAGCAGACCGGGAGCGTCTGGTTCCTGGCCACCATCTTCATCTTCGTCTTCGCCTCGGCCCTGTTCACCGAGCTGATCGGCATCCACGCGCTGTTCGGCGCCTTCCTGGCCGGCGTCTGCATGCCGCCCGACACCGGCCTGCGCAAGTTCCTCCGCGAGCGTGTGGAGACCTTCAGCTCGGTCCTGCTGCTGCCGCTCTTCTTCGCCTTCACCGGGCTGCGCACGCAGGTCGGCCTGCTCAACGACTGGCAGGGGTGGATGGTCTGCGCTGGGGCTGGTCGCGGTCGCCATCACCGGCAAGCTGGGCGGCAGCATGGCGGCGGCGCGCTGGACCGGCATGAGCTGGGGGGACTCCTTCTCCCTCGGCGCGCTGATGAACACCCGCGGCCTGGTCGAGCTGATCGTGCTCAACCTCGGCTACGACCTCGGGATCCTCTCGCCGCGCATCTTCACCATGCTGGTGATCATGGCGCTGACCACCACCTTCATGACCGGGCCGCTCCTTCAACTGCGCCGTCTGGTGGATCGCCGGGTGCCGGTGATGATGGGAGGCGGCAACGGCGTGCAGGCGTAAATTCGCCATACGAAATCCCCGGCGAGCCTTCGCCGGGGATTCAACGTCATTCGCCGGAGCCGGCGGATGGCGTGAAAAGGCCGGCGAGCGGTCCGCCGGCCCCGGCGGATGGCGAAAAACGCCCGGCGAGCTCCATCGAACGCCCGGCGGATGACACGCCGGAGCCGGCGAACCACGAAAAGCGCCCGGCGAGCCTCGTCAAAGGCCCGGCCGATCGTTCGCCGGAGCCGGCGGACCGCGAAAAGTGCCCGGCGAGTCGTTCGCCGGCCCCGGCGGATCACCCGCCGGGCATTCGACGTCAGAGAAAAGGGATTTCATCGCGTCCGCCGGGTCAGCCGCGCGGCGGCGAGCGCTCTCAGCTCTCGGTGGGATCTAACTCAAGCTGATTACGCACTTCATCGAAGGGGATTCCCTCCCGTCGCTCCCGGGCTTCGAGGAGCCGCCGTTTCATCGTCTCGCTCCGCAGCAGGTATGCGGTCTCTCGCTCCGAGGCGATCTCCCGGCAGAGATCGGTGGGTGCGTCCTTCCGTCTACTCATACCGCAACGCCTCGATCGGATCCTTCCGCGCCGCCTTGACCGCGGGCCAGATGCCGGCGACGAGGCCCACCGCCGTCGAGACGCCGAAGCCGAGGAGCACCGACCAGAGCGGCGCCGCGGCCTGGAAATCGAAGGCGAGGCGGGCGGCCAAGGCGGCGCCGAGGCCCACGGCGATGCCGATCGCGCCGCCGACGCCGGTCAGCGTCACCGCCTCGGCGAGGAACTGCACGGCGACGTCCCGCTTGGTCGCGCCGAGGGCCTTGCGGAGGCCGATCTCGCGGGTCCGCTGGGTGACGTTGACCAGCATGATGTTCATCACCCCGACCCCGCCGACCACCAGGGCGATGCCGGCGATCAGGATCATCACCGCCGCGACTCCCCCCGTGATCTGGCGGAAATTGCTCAGCATGCCCTGGCTGGTGAAGGTCGCGAAATCGTTCGGCTGGTTCGGGCGCAGCTTGCGGTGGGTGCGCAGGATCGCCGTCTCCTGCTCCACCAGCGCGTCGTAGTCCTCGGGCCGCCGCGGCACGGTCGCGATATGCAGGGTGTCGCGGCCGCCATTGCGGATCTGCGGAAACTGCTCGTCGAAGACGGTGAGCGGAATGATCAGCAGGTTGTCGCTGCTGCCGCCGAGGAACGCCCCCTTCTTTTCCAGCACGCCGATCACCTGGTAGGCGCGGCCGTCGATGGTGATCGGGCGGCCGATCGGGTCCTGATGGGGGAAGAGGGCGTCGGCGACGTCGGTGCCGAGCACCGCCACGTGGGAGGCGTGGCGCAGGTCGGCGTCGATCAGGAAGCGGCCGTCCTGGACGTAGCCGTTGTTGGCGCTCGCATAGTCCGGCGTCGCCCCCACGATCACCGGGGTGTTGGCGATCTGGCGGCGGGTGCGCACCTCGGCCCCCCGGCCGAAGTAGCGTTCCGGCGAGACCGCCCCGGCGAGCGTCGCCAGCCGCTTCAGCGCCGCCGCGTCCTCCAGCGTCAGGTCGCGCCGGTTGCGCTGCTCCTCGGGCACGTCGCCGGGACCGCCGCCGAAGCGCGGCTCGTACTTCTGGAACTGCACGAGCTGGGTGCCGAACCGCGAGAAGGCCTTGGTCACCGAGCGGTCGAAGCCGGTGACGAAGGAGACCATCATGATCACGGTCGCGACGCCGGCCACCACCCCGAGCAGGGTCAGGAAGGTGCGCAGCTTCTGCGCCCGCATCGCGACCAGGGCGAAGCTGACGTTCTCCGTCCAGGAGAGGCGCAGGCGGGAGCGCGGCCGTGCGGGCTTCATTCGGCCCTCAACGCGTCGACCGGCTGCAGCTTCGAGGCGTGGACCGCCGGCCAGTAGCCGGCGACGACTCCGACGGCGACCGAGAGGCCGAGCCCCAGCGCCGCGATCCCCGGCGTGAGGTTCGCCGGGAAGTGCGCCAGGCGATCGACCGCCAGCGAGATGAGCCCGCCGAGGAGGACGCCGACCATGCCCCCCGCCAGCGACAGCAGCGCCGCCTCGAGCAGGAACTGGCGCCGGACGTCCTTCTGGCGCGCTCCGAGGGCCCGGCGGAGGCCGATCTCGGCCGTCCGCTCGGCGACCGCGACGAGCATGATGTTCATGATCACGATCCCCCCCACCCCGAGCGAGACCGAGGCGATCAGGAGGGTCAGCATGAAAGCCGCGGCCGAGATCTGGTGCCAGACCTGCTGCAGGCTCTCGGCGGTGACGATGCCGAACGGGTCGGGGGCGCGGAAATCGGTGTGGCGCAGCGCCCGCAGCACCGCGCGGACCTCGTCGGCGGAGTCGTCGACCCCCTCGACGCCCCCTTGCGCCTGGACCAGGATGTCGATCGACGAGCGGCTGCCGAACCCCTTGCGGAAGGTCTCGATCGGCACGTAGACCACGTTGTCGCGGCTCTGGCCGAGCATGTTCCCCTGCTGGGTGAGCAGGCCGATCACCTGGTAGGGAGCGCCGTTGACCAGGACCGTGCGGCCGATCGGGTCCATCTGCGGGTAGAGCTCGGCCTTGACGTCCCAGCCGATGATCGCCACCGCCCGCGCGGTCCGCTCCTCGCTGTCGAGGAAGAACCGCCCGCCCGCGAGGTCCAGGTTCATCAGGGAGGCGTAGTTGGCGGTGGTGCCGTAGACGGCGATGTCGGGCAGGCGGTGATCGCGGAACTTGACCGCGCCGGTCCCGCGCACCTGCGCTCCTACCCGCTCGGCCTTCTTCAGCTCCGCGTCGAGCCGCTGAAAATCCGTCCAGGCGAGGTCCGGCCGCTTCAGCGCGTCGAGGAACTCCTCGCGGCTGCGGACGATGCCGAACTTGCTGACCACGAAGACGTCCGGCGCCAGGCCGAACAGCTTGTCGCGGACGAAGAGGTTGAGCCCCGAGATGACGGAGACCACCCCGACCAGCGTCGCGACGCCGATCACGATGCCGAGCAGGGTGAGGAAGCTGCGCAGGGCGTGGGTCCGGATCGCCCGCAGCGCTTCGCGGAGCAGCTCCGTGAGATCCATCAGCGCTTGGGGTCGCGCCCCTCCTCCTTCTTCTTGTCCGGATCCTCGAGCTTCACGGGGCCGTCGGGCTCGAGCTCGCGCAGGGCCTTGAAGGGTCCGGTGATCACCGTCTCGCCCCCTTTGAGCCCCTGCGTCACCTCGATCGACAGATCGCCGATCAGGCCGGTCTTGATCGGCACGGAAGCGGGCCTTGTCCGCTTCCATCAGATAGACCCCCTCCTCCTCGCGCGGGGCGTTGGCGGGCACCAGGACCCCGGGCTTGCGCTCGATGTCGCGCACCACCAGCGCCTGGAGCGGCACCGCCAGCACATTGCCGCGGTAGCCGGTCAGGATGTCGGCGCGCGCCGACAGGCCGGGCTTGATGCCGGCCGGCGGATCGACCAGGCGGACCTTGACCTTGAACTTGATCGCCTCGTTGGCGGCGGCGGTGAGCGGGCTGCTCCCCACCTCGGTGACCACGCCGCGGAAGGTCTGGTTGGGGTAGGCGTCGAGGCGGACCTCCGCCTCCTGGCCGAGCTTGACGCTGGGGATCGAGGTCTCGTCGACCTCCAGCTCCGCCTCGACGACCGACATGTCCGAGATCGTCAGCAGCACCGTCCCCGGGCTGTTCTGGACGCCGATCACCGCCACCTCCCCCTCCTCGACCCGGCGGGCGGTGACGATGCCGTCCATCGGCGAGCGGATCGTCGTCTTGGCCAGCGTGTCGCGCGCCCCCTCGAGCGAGGCGCCGGCCTGCTCGACCCGGCGCTGGGCGGCCTGGAACGCGGCCTCGCTGGTCATCACCGCCGTCCGCATGCGCTCGATCTCGGCGGCGGGGATGATGCCTTCGCGGAAGTTCTTCTCGGCCCGGCGCAGGTCGGCGCGGGCCTGTTCGAGCCCGGCCTTGGCCGAGGCGACCTCGCCGCGCAGCGCCTGCATCGAGTACTCGTTGCTGCGGGCCGCGGCCCGCGGATTGACGGCGTCGATCTGGAGCAGGAACTGCCCCTTCTGTGACCCGGTCCCCCTCCTCGACCGCGAGATGGGTGATCTGGCCGGGGATCGTCGCCGAGATGTCGACCTTCTTCTGGGCCTGGATCTTGCCGTTGGCGCTGACCTTGGCCTGCAGGTTCTCGCGCCCGACCTTGGCCGTCTGCACCTCCGTCGGCTCCGGGCCCCGGCGCGAATAGGCGAAGCCGCCGAGCGCCACGAGCAGCAGGACGGCCAGAATGATCCAAAGAACCTTGCGCTTCACAGAAATCGCCCCCAAAGGCCCACATCCGAGTCGCCGCACCGCCCCCGGCGCGGCCGTTCGAGGAGCCCAAAGCTTCTACGTTGAAGAGCCCTCGAAGTTACCACACTCCGGGGGCCGGCCCGGCGAGGCTACGGGCGCAGGTCGGCCCGGATCTCATAGTGCTGGGACCGCTCGTCGAACCGCGAGAGCAATTCCCGGGCCTTGGGAGGAACGACCGCTGCTTCATAGTCCTCCCCGGCGAAGACGCGGACCGCCGCGATGGAGTCGAACCACATCATGGTGACGAACTCCACTTCCGTGTCCAGGTCGCGGCGGAGGAGCTGGATGCCCCGGAAACCGGCGATCTGACGGTCCTGGATGCCCAGGAGGATCTCGTGCCGGAGCAGCGACTCGTAGGCGTCCGCGTTCCCGGGTGTCGTCCAGCCATGCCAGATTCGGCTGATCATGTCCTTATCTTAATGGGAAAAGGGCGGCCCCACGGAGCCGCCCGTCCAGGAACGCCGGATCCGCGAACGGATCAGGCCGCCGCGAACCGCTCGGCCCGCAGGCTCGTCAGGTACTCGTACTGCGTCGGCAGCGTCGCCGCCAGCCGCGACGTCCTCTCGCGCAGGGCGCGGAAGGCGTTGAGGGCGTTGGTGTCGTCCATGTGATCGAGCGCCGGCAGGCTCCGCGTGGGCTTGTAGTTGAGGCCGAGCAGCATCGAGGAGTAGGAGTAGGCCTCGAAGCCGTGGTAGGTCGGGTTGATGTTCTTGGCGTTCGGCAGGCGGCTCTTCCAGATGTCGAGCCGCTCCTTGAGATCATCCGAGACCTCGACCTGCTTGACCGCCCGCCAGAACTCCGTGTCCATCCGCTCGGTCGTGCAGTAGTGGAGGGTGAGGAAGTCGCGGACGCCGTCGATCCCCTCGGCGACCACCCGGTTGTAGCTGCGCACCATCTCCTCGTCGATGGTGGCGCCCGGAAGATGGCTGACCAGCTCCTCGATCCCGTGCTGGATGAAGAAGATGCCCGTCGACTCGAGAGGCTCGACGAAGCCGCTCGACAGGCCGATCGCGATGCAGTTCTTCACCCACGAGTTCCGGCAGCGGCCGGTCCGGATCTTGATGTGATTGGCCCGCACGCCCTCGGCGGCGGGTCCGAGATAGTTGCGGAACTCGAGCTCCGCCTCATCCTTGGTGGTGAACGCGCTGGAGTAGACGTACCCCGTCCCGATCCGTCCGTAGAGCGGGATGTTCCACGCCCAGCCGTGGTTCATGGCGGTGGCGGTCGTGTAGGGCTCGATGCCGTTGGCCTCGATGTCGCTGGGGATCTGCAGCGCGATCGCGCTGTCGCAGAGGAGCGAGTCGGCGAACGAGATGAACGGCTCCTGGAGCGCCTGATTGATCAGCAGCCCGCGGAAGCCGGTGCAGTCGACGAAGAGCTCGCCGTGGATCGCGCCATGCCCCTGGGTGACGACGTGATCGATGCCGCCGTCCTCCCGCAGCTTGACCTCGTTGACCTCGTCGCTCACATGCTTGACGCCGCGCCGGGTCGCATACCCCTTGAGGTACTCGGCGAGGAGGCTGGCGTCGAACTGGTAGGCGTAGGGATACTGGACCTTGTGGTCGGAGAGGAAGCTGTTCTTCGGGCGGCGGCCGCCGGCGAAGTAGTCCTGCACCTTGTCGTCGAAGACGCGGCCGTCGAAAAAGCGGGGCGACAGCTTCTTGTCGCACATTTCCGGGATGGTGAAGCAGGCGTAGTCGAAAGCCTCCTCGTCCTGCTTGAGCTTGAGCCACCACTCGGCCATGCTGTAGCCGTCGACGGTCTCGTAACGCTGGAACGGGTGGTAGAAGTGGGCGCCATCGACCCGCCAGTTGGCGAACTTGATGGCCAGCTTGTAGGTAGCCTTGCAACTCGGCATCCAGTCCTGCTCTTCGAGGCCGAGGAAGTCGAAAAAGAGCTTGATGGTGCTGAAGGTCGCCTCGCCGACGCCGACCGACCGGATGTTGGCCGACTCGATCAGAGTGACGTTGACGCTCGGAGCGGCCTTCTTCAGATACGCCGCGGTCATCCAGCCAGCCGTACCACCGCCTACAATAACGACACTTTTCGCCATGATGCTTCCCCCCAAAAGAGAACAAAGGATTTAAGATAAGGAACGCGGCTGAGAACCGCCCTCCTCGTCCCACTACAAAAAATTCACGACTAGCCCTAGAGTGCGACACCCTACATCAAGCGGGACAGCCAGCACAAACTTTTTTTCTGCGGGCTCATTGAAACCTGTAAGAGATTGTTTAAAGCTCTTTTCGAGGTTAAGTTTCGTTGCTTATGCCTAGCTAGGTACGAGCGCCTACCCTCTCAAATACTCGGTTCCCTCGCCCGGCCATCCCACGCGGATCTTGTGCTTCACCTTGATCCAGCTCGGGGTTCGCGTGGCCGGCTCGTAGAAGGATGACGAGTCCTTCGCCACCAGGCCCTCCCAGCCCTGCGCCTTCACCTCTTCCCAGGCCGCGAGGCCGTCCGGGCCCAGCCGCCGGGCGACGAGAAGCGGACCCTCCGCTGCCGCGAGCTCCCGCTCGAGAACGGTGCGCCGGCGCAGGAGCGGCTCGCGAAACAGCTCCTTGCCGCGCGCGTAGAGGCAATCGAAGGCGATCAGCATGGGCGGGGTGAGGAGCTTCTCTTCCGGCCCGCGGCTCGCACGGAGATAACCGAGATGGGAGACGAAGTGCTCGTCGAAGACCGCGATCTCGCCGTCGAGGACGAGGCTCGGAGCGCGCAGCCGGGCCACCGCCTCGGCGACCTCCTCGAACTGTTTCGTCAGATCCTTCAGGTTCCTCGAGATGAGCCGCACGCGGCCGTCGTGCTTGTAGGCGACCGCGCGATAACCGTCGTACTTCTCTTCATAGATCCAGCCCGGCTTGTGAAACGGCCGCTTGACCTCCGTGAGGAGCATCGGGGAAAAAGGTTTCGGAAACTCCGCCATGGCGGCTGGGAAAGCGCAATGCCCGTGCCTCCCAGCCGCCGGTCGTGCATGTCGATCAGATATTCCGTCGATCCCGAACCGTGGATCTCCCCAGGCGTGTCGTGATGTCTGGAATCCGCTCCGTGGATATCAGTTCAAAGAATGTTCCATCCTGGAGATCTGAGACGCCGGAGAGCGATCGATTGCACTTTTCTCCGCGTCATCGGCGAGCTCCATGGCGATGTTCACCGGCGTCGGGTCAACGAAACGGCCGGGAGCCGCCGATCCCCTCACCGCCACCGGCCGATCCGGATATGATGAGATCGCGGCACGGACCCCGAGAACTTCCGTCGCCCACAAGGAGGAATAAATGCCTGAAGAAAGCACCCGCGGCCGTTTTGTCTGGTACGACCTGATGACCACCGATCCGGAGGCCGCCAAGGCCTTCTACACCGCCGTCACGGGCTGGGGAACCCAGGTCTGGGATGAGATGGCCTACACCATGTGGACGGTCGGCGAGAGACCGATCGGCGGCATCATGAAGCTGCCCGCCGAGGCCCTCGCCGGCGGCGCGCGGCCGCACTGGCTGGGCTACGTCGCCGTGCCGGACGTGGACGCCACCACCGCGCGCGCCCGGGAGCTGGGAGCGACGGCCATGGTGCCGCCCACCGACATCCCCACCGTCGGCCGCTACTCGGTCCTCGCCGATCCGCAGGGAGCCCTGATCGCCGCCTACACGCCGGAGGGGGTGGCGCCGGAGCCCGAGGGGATGCCTCCGGTCGGCGAGTTCTCATGGCACGAGCTCGCCACCACCGATCCCGAGGCCGCCTGGGGCTTCTATCAGGATCTCTTTGGCTGGGAGAAGATGTCGGAGTTCGACATGGGGCCGATGGGCATCTACCAGATCTTCGGCCGCCGGGGTACGACCATGGGCGGCATCTTCCGCAAGCCCGCCGAGATGCCGGGCCCGCCGGCCTGGCTCCACTACGCCCGGGTGGCGGACGTGAACGCGGCCGTCGAGGCGGTGAACCAGCAGGGCGGGCAAGGTGCTGAACGGCCCGATGGAGGTCCCGGGCGGCGACTGGGTCGCCCAGATCCTCGACCCCCAGGGCGGCCCCACCGCCGTGCATCAGGTCAAATCGGCGTAGTCTCGGCGAAGTCCGAAACCCGGCGGAGGGCCGTCGCAAGGCTGGAAGAGCCCTCGCGGCGGCCCTCCTGCGGAGCTAGCAGCAGATCCCGCACTTCTGACCGGACCACCAGCAGCAACCGCCGCCATGGCACTGGGCGCTCGTGGTACACCGGCAAATCGGCTTTCCAGGGCCGTCAAGGCCGTCACCCACGGCCAGCCACTCCAGGCCGGTCGTGGCGTTGGCGGGTGTCTCCGCCGCCGGCTGGGGGGCCAGGGTCAGCAGGAAGTCCGGAACCGGCACCGCCGCCGGCTGGGCCACCTGGAGGGCGGCGGCTGCCGGGGCCTGGGGGAGCTGAGCGGAGGCGGAAGCGGAGAAGGCCAGGGTGAAAATGGACAGGGCGAGTACTGCGAGGAGGATTCCACTCTTCTTCAGCACATCGGTCTCCTTTCTGGCTTCCCGGGAATTCGGGAAGCTGCCTACACTTCCATAGGTGCTCAAGAGTGGCGTTGGCGAGCTTCGGGGCCAGTTCGGGGTCAACCGGCGGGCCGCCGCCGCGCCGCGACCGCGCCGCTGGCGGTTTCGAAACGCAGCGCGCCCGTTCCCTCGCAGCTCAGATGCGCGACCGTTCCCGTGCCGACGTCGTAGGTGACGAAGCGGGACGGTCCTTCGGGGAGGAAGTACGTCGGCCAGAGGGCGCGGCCGACCGCGAGATGATCGATGGTCGGGCCCGACCAGACCGCGTCGAGCACGCGGGTGCCGCGCTTGAAGGTGAGGCGCGCGTGGCTCACGATGTTGCCGCCGATGCTGCGCGTGCCGAGCATCGTGACCCCCGTCCAGGGACCGAGCTCGGCCTCCCGCGCGGCCACGGTGGCGCGCCAGCGCTTCGCGGCCGCGTCGGAGTCGACGAGGATCCGGGCGAGGGGCCCGAGATTGCCGCGCACCGCCGCCGCCAGCGCGCCGGCGACCTTTTCTTCGCGCTCGGCGAAGCGCCGCTGGCGCTCCGCGCCCGGTTTGCCCGAGAGGAGGGTCAGCCCCTCGCGCCCCTCCGGCGTGACCACCAGGCGGCTCGGCTCGGCGACGACCTCGATCCGTTCTCCAGAGGCCAACGCATAGGCGCCGGCGCAGCGGCGCAGCTCCGCCGCTGCCGCGGGCCGGGTGGCCGGCAATTCCACGACGGGCTTTCCGAACAGGCGCTGCTCGAGCTGATCGGCGATCGCGATCGCCGAGTAGTCGTCCGTATTGGAGCCGATGGCGATCACCGCGCCCTCCTCCGGGTAGCGGCGGTAGTCGGTCTGGAACACGCCGTTGCCGCCCACGTGCGAGAGCTGCCGGCTGCCGGACGGGCTGCGGGAGACCGACCAGCCGTAGGCGTATTTCGGGAACTCCCCCCGCCCTTCGGGGACCTTCGGGCTCTGGTATTTCTCGCGCTCGGGTTTCGACAGCACCGCGTCCCCCTGCAGCGCCACGTGCCAGCGGTAGAAATCCCCCGTGGTGGTGAGAATGCCGCCGTTGCCGCGCAGGTTCCACCACGGGCCGTCGGGCGCATGAGGGTGGTCGAGCGAAGTGCCCCAGTCGCCGTCCCCCGTGTAGCCGTGGGCGAGGCGCGCGCGGTCGGCCGCGTCGGGCAGGAAGCCGGTATGGCGCATGCCGGCCGGCAGGAACACCTCGCTGCGCAGCACCTCGCCGAACGGACGGCCGGAGACGACCTCCACCACCGCCGCGAGCAGGCTGTAGCCGGCGTTGGAATACAGGAAGCGCTCACCCGGCGGATGGATCAGTCGGGTGGCGAAGATCCGCCGCAGGAAAGCCTTGCGCGCCAGCGTCTCGTACTCCGGGCCGATCGTCTCGGGGAAGCCGGCCGTATGGGTCAGCAACTGGTGCAGGGTGATCCCCGCCTTGTCGGCAGGCGCGTCGGGAAAGAATCGGGAGATCTTGTCCTCCACCTTGAGCTTGCCCTTCATCTCCAGCCGCAGCACCGCCGCCGCCGTGAACGGCTTGCTGATCGAGGCGATGTCGAACAGGGTGTCGGCGGTGAACGGGGTGCCGTGGGCGCGGTCGGCCAGGCCGTAGCCCTGGTCGAGGACCACCTCCCCCTTCTGCGCCACCAGGACCGAGCCCGAGTAGCCGAAGCCGGCGAGCTCCTTGAGATAGCGGTCGAGCGCCGCGCCGAACGGGCCTTTGACCTCGGCCCGGGCGATCGCGGGGGAGAGGAGGGCGAGGAGGAGGAAGGGCTAAGGCGTCATGAGGCGGGCGAGTATATCGACCGGGCTCTGCCCCTCCGGAGGCCGTCAGCGTTCCTAGCAGGCTCTCTCCACTTCGGAGACGGCCGCGGGTCGGTTCAAGCGTGCCCGAGGGCGGGCACCCACCGCCACCGCCCCGCTCGACACCACCTGCAGCTTCCACCCCTCGGCCCGCGTGCCGTCGAGGCTGGTATGGCCGGCCACGAAGAACAGGCGCGCGGTGTCCGGCAGGGCAGGGGTCGAGCAGAAGCGGTCCTGGAGATAGGACGGCGGGATGGCCTGATAGAAGAGCGTCACCCGCACGCTCGCCGGCGTGCCCTCGAGGTCGGCCAGCGGAATGGCATAGGTGAGCGCGTCGCCGCCCCCTCCCAGGCCGCCCTTCGACTTCGGCTCGTACCAGGGGTCGTGGACCTCGCCGCCGCGGCCGTCCGGCAGGTCGGGCAGCACCCGCCGCGTCAGCGCCTCGGCGGAGAGCTTGGCGCTCCCCAGCCCCTCGCGCCGCGCCAGCTCCACGGTGGGCGTCCAGCCGCGCGGGAGCAGGCGATTGTCCTTCACCACGTCGGCCAGCGACAGAAAGCTCGTCGTCAGCTTGCCGCGGGGATCCCGGATCAGCTCCTGGTAGATCTGCGCCTGATCCTGGCGGGTGACGGTCTGGTAGTGCGGCTGGAACGTCTGCTCCGCCGCCGTCTTCGGCCGGCACTCGTCGTTCCACATGAATTCGCCGGCGATCGGCTTGCCGTCGGGGCCGATCAGCACGCCCGTGGGACTCGTCCGGCCGGAGACCCAGAGGTCGTTGCCGTCGGCGTCCAGCACCTCGAACGTCAGGAACGCGCGGCGGAAGCCCACGCCCGAGGGGAACTTGTGCCCCGCCAGATTCTCCACCTTCACCTCCGCCACCAGCCGGTCCTTCGCCGTCTCGACCCTGGTGACCGACACCCGGGCCGTGCCGGTGTCCGCCTGCTGGATCATCGAGTTGAAGGTCGTCGCCAGCGGCGCCACGCCCCTGCCGCCCAGCATCGGGTCCTGGATGCGGATGCCGAGGATGTCCGGGAACTGCTGGGCGAACTGATTGAAGAAGACGTTGAGGCCCACCAGCGTGTGGCGGCCGAAAGGCGAGCGGGGCTCGAGATCGATCTCCGACTGCGGCTGCCGGTTCTCCGTCTGCGGCATGTTGCTCGCCTCCTGGATCGAGGCGATCTTGCTGGTCAACGTTCCGGCCAGGCCCGGATAGCTGGCGGCCATGTGGCAGTTCTGGCAGGACTGGGGAGTCGGGCCGCCGTCCCGGAAGTCGCTGAACACCCATTCAGGGTAGGTGGCCTGCTCGATGATGATCTCTGGCTTCTTCGTTCCCGGCCGCACCCAGGGCTTGTCGCCGTCGAACACCGGCAGCACCACGCTGTGGCAACTGCCGCAGACCTTGGACGAGCGGACCAGCGGATATTCGATCGGTTTCGCCCCCAGCGAGTGATCCATCGGCACCTGCCGCGGCTCCGCGAACGGGCCGTGGATGGCGTCCGCCGCCCCGACCTTGAAATCGCCGGTGAAAGTGTTGCCGATCGGCGTCTTCTCGTCGATCTCGATGTGATGGCAGGTGGTGCAGGAAACGCCGTCGCGGGCGAGGCCGCCGTACTTCGCGTCCTTCTTCTGTTGCTCCGTGGTGGCCTGGAAGGGAATGGCCTTCACCTGCTCGCGGGAGAAGAGCTGCCGCGGCACGATGGGCCGCGAATTCTGGTCGAGCCCCAGCAGGTCCGTGTTGTTGCAGACCGCGTTGGCCTTCTTCGGATCGTCCTTGAACTGATCGAGGCAGAACTGCCGCTGCCCCATCACGCCGTGGCAGTGGAGGCAGAGGTCCGGAACCAGCTTGGCGAGCGCGGGGTGGGCGGTCTGCTCCGTCTCGAGCTGCGAGAAGAAGATCGGATCGCGCCCCGCGAGGCCCATGGGCGAGCCCCGCCACTCGCCGTAGGGGGCGAGGTTCAGGAGATTGGTGAACGCGGCCTGGCCCGCCTGCTGAAGCGTCATGTCGAAATGCAGGCCGGTCGAGCCCGCGGCGTGGCACCCGACGCACTGGTCCGAGGTGAGGAACTGGGGCGGCCCGTCCGCTCCGGAGAAAACGTGATCGTAGATCTCCGGCGGCATGTAAAGGTTGGTGATCTCCTGCGGGCCGGGCGGCACGATGATCCTGGCGCCGAACGTCTTCAGGAACTCGGACGAGTACTCGGTGAGCGGCTGGCTGACCCGGTTCACCGCCGGGTTCGGCCACGGCACCTTGTTCCACGCCGGGCCGGAGCTCTCGATCTTCGACTGCAGATCCTGGAGCGGCTCGAACCGCTCGTGGGCGGAGATCGTCTCCACGGCCGGCTGCGGCGGCTCGCCTCCGCTGAGCCCGAGGATCGGCGGCTGGTCCTGGAAATAAAACTTGACGAACGTGTCGGGATCGCCGAGGACGTTGTTGAGAGAGGAGAAGGTGAATTCATCCTTCGCCGAAGCGTGGCAGTTGACGCAGTAGTAGCCGAAGCCCATCCACGGATAGGGGAGGTTGGCCGGCGGCGGCCAGTCGAGCTGCGAGGCCTCGGTCGCCTGCGGGTCCCACGAGCCCCAGTACCAGCCGTCCTTGCCGCCGCGGCTGTCGCGCACCATCAGGGCGATGATGCTCGGCTCCACCTGTGGGGATGGCCGGGTCCTCGAGGCGTTGCGCCGTGGTGTTGCCGTACATCAGCTTGAGGATCATCGAGCCGTCGGCGATCGGCCGCACGGGCTGGCCGAGATCGAGCCGGCAGGCCGGGCAGGTCTTGCGGCACTCGGCGACGAACCTGCGCTCGTGCGCCGCGTCCCGTTCGCACATCCAGCGGTAGACGTCCGGCGAGTAGTGGACGACGACCGTGGCATGGGTGCCCAGGGTGGTGGTGGCCCATTTCGGCAGATGGGGATCGGCGCTGCTGAGCGCGGCCACCGTGGGGCCGGTGGGCCGGATCTGCGCGTCGTGGGGCCAGCGCAGGGCGTTGTAGCACCCCGCCTTGAGGAATCGCCCGAGAATGCGCTCGTACTCCGACTTCTCGAACGGCGAGCTCGCTGGGCAGCGGCAAGGGAGCCGCGCAGTTGATCGGGACAGACGCCGAGGGGCGCGCCTCCTGGGAGGCTCGCACCGGCGGCGCCGGAGGCAGAACGGCGAGCGCCACGCCAAAGGCCGCGACCGGAAGGATCAGAGACCACAAAGCCCGTCTGGATCGCATCGTTCTTGCCTCCATCGCGCGACGAACGGAAAGCCCAGGCGGGAGAACGTTCCCGCCGGCATCGTGCGCAAACCTGTCGAGTGTTCGGCGGGAAGAGATAACATGGGGGATCGTGAAACCAACGATGATTGCCGGCGTAGAGACAGGCCCGGGCGACCCTTGACGACCACTAAACTGTGTCAGTCCGTTCTGACACTTTTTGGGGGAGTGTCAGAAACACGAATTTTGCGAACCGCCGGCTCTTTTTGGCCTATGCAGAGCCCCTCGGGTCCTCTATCGTTCTCCGGCAGGCCAAGTGGCACGGCCATTGCGAAAACGTCTATTCAGAAGTTGAAGTTACATGGATTATCTAGGGATCTCTGGGAGAGTTGAGATGACGATCAAGGTTGAGAAGCTGGTCCTGGACCATCCGGACGGCGGGCTGCCGCCTCACCCTCACGAATATCCGCTGGTGGGGGCTCTGCCCAGCATGCTGGCCAATCCGGTCCGGTTCTGTACCCGGATGATGCTCGAGCACAACGACCTGGTCTGCCTCGATCTGGGATTTGGAACGGTCTATCTGGTGACACTCCCCGAGCACAACCATCACGTGCTGGTGGAAAACCATGACAATTATTGGAAGGGTGATGTCTTCGAGCGCACCCGGTTCCTTTTCGGCAACGGGCTGGTGGTCAATGAAGGGGAGAGCTGGCGGCGGCAGCGGCGTCTGATGCAGCCGGCGTTCGCCCATCGCCGGATCGCCTCCCTGGTGCCCGTGATGACCGACGTCGTGGAGAAACGGCTGGCCGGCTGGGACGCCGTGAGCGACGCCGGCGAGCCGTTCGACATCAGCCAGGAGATGATGGCCCTGACCCTGGGGATCATCGTCAAGACCATGTTCAGCCTGAGCATCGATGCCCGGGAGCTGGAGGTGATGGCGCACTGCTTCAGCACCGCGCTGGAGCAGATCACCCTGCGGATGGCCACCTACTTCCTGCCGGAGAAGTTCCCGCTGCCTCACCAGCGCGTCACCCGGGAGGCGGTCGCGACGCTCGACGAGATGGTCTATCGGATCATCGGAGAGCGCCGGAAGAACGGCCAGGACGTGGACGACCTGCTCGGCATGCTGCTGGCGGCGCGGGACGAGGAGACGGGGGAGGGGATGACCGACCTGGAGATCCGGGACGAGGTGATGGTCACCCTGTTCGGCGGCTACGAGGCCACGGCCGACTCCCTGACCTGGACCTGGCATCTGCTCGACGAGCACCCCGCCGTCGACGAAACGCTGCGCGAGGAGTTGGCGACGGTGCTTGGCGGCCGGACGCCGACCTTCGAGGAATTGAGCCGCCTCACCTACACCTCACAGGTCGCGCAGGAATCGATGCGCCTCTACCCCCCCTTCTGGTTCCTCAACCGCACCGCCCGCGGCGACGACGAGATCGGCGGCTATCAGATCCCGGCCGGCGCCCAGATCCTGCTCTGCCCGTACGCCACCCACCGGCACCCGGATATCTGGACGATTCCCGAGGCTTTCCATCCGGAGCGTTTCGAGCCCGAAGCCATCGCCGCCCGGCCGCGCCACTCCTACCTGCCTTTCGGCACCGGACCGAGGATGTGCATCGGGCGTCACCTCGCGATGATGGAGATGCAGCTCATCCTCGCCATGGTGGCGCAGCGCTACCGTCCGCACCTCGCGCCCGGCTTCTTCGTCGACCCCAAGATCGGCACCTCGCTACGGGCCAAGGGCGGGATGTGGATGATTCCGGAACGGGCGTGAGGGCTGGAGAGTCGGGGGTGTGACGTCGAAGCGCCTCCGGCTGCGGACGGAGAGCCGCCGGAGAGGGGGATTACTTCTTCTTGCCGCGGACTTGGTCAAGAAGGTCGTGAAATTCGTCGATCGTCAGGCCCATCGTTCTTTTGTTGCTTTGCACGATGTCCTTACCGAGGTTGCAGTCCATCTTGATTACCACCGGGCGCGAGCTTCCGTGGCGCGTCACTCCTGAGATGATCGCCCCGGATGACGGGGGGTTGGAGTAACCGGCAAGGATGCAGAGCATCACGTAATTCTTGTCACATCTTGAGACGCTTCAACGCGCCTTGTCCCATTCTTATGCATGCGCCGAGAGAAGCGCAGAGGCTTGGTAAGCCGAGATGGAGAGGTGAACGTTGAACGAATCCTCCGCCGGTTCCTCTTGGTCCATGGCAGGACGGACAGCGAGATGCGGCTCTCCTGGCTTGAGGGCGGAAGGATGGATTCTATGCATCCCAACCTCGCGTAGAGCTAGAGTCGAGGGTACCGCGCTCCAGGCAATCTTCCACCCAAATTTCGATCCCCTCTTCAAGGCAGCGCTTATCTTCCTCTGCGGTCTTGCCTTAGCTGGAAAGAATTGCGCGAAGTTTGCAAGCTTGCTGGTTATTCCGTCTCAAGGACTCGGGGCGATCATCTGGTGATGTCCCGCCCCGGCTCTGCTCGTCCCATCGTCATTAAGATGGATTCTGACTTGGGCGAGGACATCATTCAGAGCAACAAAAGGACGATGGGGCTCTCGTCTCCTGAATTCAATTCACTCCTCGATGAGGTTAGAGGCAAGAAAGGCAAGAAGAAGTAACGGAGTCCTCCTTCTCCCCTTATTACGTGGTCAGTAGATCCCGCACCGTCCACGGCTTCCGAGCAATCCCCGCCTTCATTGCCGGAGTTATGCGGATTCTGTAGTGCATCCAAGTGAAGTTGTAGGCCGCTGCGAACAGGGAACGCCATTCCGCTTCTTACTGAAGGCACTCGTCAACCGCGTGAAGCGGCATCATCCGGACCTGCAGGTTGACGCGCTCGATATGGTGTCTCGGGACGGAGAGCCGCCGGACCGCTGTGATCAAGCGGCGCGGCGGGCGAGGAGGAGGAGCTGGCGAGCCCAGGGGTCACGGGAGCCGGGCGCCGCCGCGCGTTCCATTCCACGAGCCGCCTCCGGGCGCGGCAGGACGAGGCGGCCGGCGGCCAGGAAGTGGCCGTAGAAGACCTGCTCTTCCAGCAGGAAGCCGGCCCGCCGGAGCTCGCCGGCGAGAGCCGCCGGATCGTAGGCGGCATAGCGGCCGCCCCGCAGCCGGACCGGCCAGCTCCAGAGCTTGGCCGTAGCCAGCAGAAGGCTCCGGCGATTCATCGCGCTGAGGCAGAGCGTGCCGCCGGGCGCCAGCACGCGGGCCGCCTCGGCAAGGAATCCCGAGAAGTCTCCACCCGGCAGGCAGCCGAGCAGGGAGATCGCGGCGATTCCCGCGCAGGCGCCGTCTGACAGCGGCAGAGAGCGAGCCGCCGCCGCCGCGAACGGCTGCGACCAGCGGCGGTGCGCGTAGAGGGCCATGGCGGGGTCGAGGTCGAGGCCGATCACCCGCGCGCCGCACCCGGCAAGAGCGCGGGCGAGATGGCCGGTGCCCGAGCCGATGTCCGCCCACAGCGCGCCCGGCCGCACGCGCGGGCCGCACCGCTCGAGGCAGAGCTCGAGACCGCGGCGGAAGGCGAAGTGACGGGGCTCCCCGCGGTCATGAACGAGCGCCCATTCCGCGGGATCAAGGCGCATCGGTACTGATCCGTCCCGGACGATGCGCCGCATCTTCTGGCTCGGGCCCAGCCGCAAGGGCCGGCGCTCGACGGCGAGGGCTCCGTTTTCGAACCAGAGCTTGGCGGCCAGCGCGCCGCCGGAGAGGCTCGGCAGGCGCTCGCGCAGACGGCGTTCCAGCGCCGCCGGATCGACCGCCGCACCGGGGGCCAGCGCGACAGTGATCCGGGAGGTACCGCCGGCGCCGGTGCCGATCCAGATCTGGAGCTCGTCCGGGTTGCCCCCGAGGTCCTGCGCCGCCTCCTCGACCAGCCGCGCGAAGTCGAGCTCCCCGAGCTTGACCCCTTCCACAGCGATCTTGGCGGGGCTGTGCACGTCGCGGACATGCCAGGAGAGCCCGGCGCGGCCGAGCGCGCAGTCGCAGGAGCGCCGCCGGAGCCGTCCGTGATCGCCGAGCTCGACGTTGAGCAGCACCTTCGGCGCGGCGAGCGAAAGCGTGGTGAAGGCGAACGGCGCCGCGGGCCCGTCGAGCTCCGGACCGACGAGCGCCAGGCGGTCGGCGTACAGGTGCATCTCGCCGCCATCCTCGCCGAACGGGCAGGCCCCCGCGATGAAACCGGTCTCGGTAGCGGCGTAGCGCGCGTAGACGCGGAGGCCGGCGCGCGCCAGGAAATCGCGGCGTTCTTCGGTCAGCGGCTCGCCGCCGGCGAAGATGACGCTCCGCGAGAGATCCTGGCCGGCGGCGGCCGCCGCGCTCGCCACGCGCAGGGCGGAGCTCGCGAAGCACTTCAAAACGGCCGGCCGCGGCGAGCGCGCGAGCCATCCGGCGACCTCGTCCGCGCGCTCCGCCGGCACCCACTCCGGCGCCGGACCGAGACGCGGGAAGAGCCGGCGGGCGGCGCGCCAGCCGCGGTCCACCCAGAAGGCCAGCCCCTCGTCCCTCCGCCGGCGCCGGGCTGGTCGAGAACCAGCGCTCGGGCGGCCGTCCCAGCTTGGCGTGCGCGAGGAGGTTGTGCAGGCCGGCGATCCCCGGCGGCCCCGGCATCCAGAAGGCGAGCGGAGCGTCCTGCAGGCCGTGGCTGGCGAGGAGCAGGAGCTCCTCGGCGGCTTCGGCGGCGAGGAACGGCCAACTGTAGCGCACGGGAATGCCCCGGCCGGTGGAGCCGCTGGTCGTCCCCGCGACGCCGCCGGGAAATCGCGGGTTGTCGAAGTCCGCCGCCGCGAGCGCCAGCTCCAGGCCCGGACGCCGCAGCGGAACGCGGCCACGGAATTCGTCGGCGGTCACGAAGACGCCGGCCGCCCGCAGCCGCGACAGGGCCGTCTCGATCCCCTCCGCGGCCACCAGGCTCTGGAGATCGCCGAGAGTGCATCCCGCCCACGCCAGCAGCCGCCGCAGCGGGCTTTTCTCGACGCCGAAGATCAGCGGTTCCAGAGACTGGAGGAACGACGCCTCGCGATCTCTCGCCCGCTCGCCGACCGCCGCGGCAGCGGCGGAGAGGTCGATCGGCCGGCGCAGGAACCCGGGGAGCGCCATCGACCGGCCGGCGATGTCGAGTCCGTCCCGCCAGAGGCCGCTCAGAGGCCGAGCGCCTCCAGGAAGCGGAGGTCGCGGTAGCCCTGGGGCGTGCTTTTCACATAGCCCAGGTCGGCCATCAGGGCGAGGATCTGGGACATCGCCTCGTCGTTGCGGATCGCCCGCGGGTCGGGACGGTTGGAGGCGAGGGCGCGGCGGATGATCGCGGCGCTGACGCCGATGTACTTCTCGCCCGCGGTGGCGGCCTCGTCGGGGGATTCGAGGACGAAGCGCGCCGCCGCCACGTAGGCCGTCACCACGCGCCGCGCGAGGTCGGCGTCGCGCTCGATCAGGGCGCTCGTCGTGGTCAGGGAGCAGCCCGGAGCGCCCGGCCAGACGTCGCCCGTGCGCAGCAGGACCTTGCCCAGGCCGAGGCTCTCGAGCATGGCGGCGTAGGGCTCCACCATCGCCGCCGCGTCGGCGCCCTGGCCGACGAAGCTCAGGATGGCGCCGTCCCCGGACGGCTGGCGCACCAGGCGAATGTCGTTCCAGCCGAGACGCCGCAGCAGCGCCATGGCGGTGAGATCCTTGATCCCCCCCTCGTTGGGCACCGCCACGCTGCGGACGTCCTCCGGAGCCAGCCCCGTGCGCAGCACCAGGGCCGCCTCCTCGATCCCGGAGCCGGCGATCAGGACCAGCCGGTTGCCGTCGCGCGGAACGTCCGCCGCCACCCGCGTCCAGGGGATCACGGCGAAGTCGACCTCGCCCGTCTTCAGCCGTTCCGGCACCGTCCAGGCGGTCGGCGCCAACTGGGGCTCCGCCTCGATTTCCTGAGCGGCGAAGAACCCCTTCTCCATGGCGACGTAGGCCGGCAACTGGCAGATGCCCCGCAGAAGTGAAAGACGGATCCGTGTCATGCTTCTCCCTTCAAAGTCTTTTCAATGAGATGTGGGCACAACGTGCAGCTCAGGCCGGTGCGCGGGCAGAGCCGCAGGTCACAGCTCACGGCCTCACCCCGCAGGAGAAGCTTGATCCGGCCCAGCTTCTGCCGGTGGCTCCCCTTGACGAGGATGACGGTCCCCGGCGCGAGCTCGGCGCGCAACGCCGCGGCGGCCTGATGAACGTCGCGGCAGCCCTGGATACGGTCCGGCGCCAGCCCCGCCTGCCGCGTCCCGCGGAGCGAACTTTTCGAAACCGTCACCAATATAGACGATCCGTTCGGCGGCTGCCGCGGCCAGCCGGGCGTACTCGAGGTAGACCCGGGTCTGCGTCCCCGGCCGCACCTCGTCGATGTTTCCGAGCACGGCGATCCGCCGCCAGCCCGCGATCCGGCCCAGTTCATGAAGGGCGGATTCGACCGTCACCCAGGTCGATTTCCAGGAATCGCACAGCAGCCACGCCCCGGCGGGCAGCGCCACGGTTTCCAGACGCTCGGGGATCGGGCGCAGGCCGGCCAACCTCTCGCGGACCGTATCGTCTCCGAGCCCGGAAGCGGCGCCGACCGCGGCGGCGGCGGCCGTGCAGCGCGCCAGGCCCTCTCCGATCCAGGGGGACGTGATCTCCAGGCTCCCTTCCGGACCGGCGAGGCCCACCTGAGTCCCGCGTGGGAACTCGACGCGCACGCTGTCGATCCGCCACTCGCAATCGGTGGCGAATCCCACCCGGACGACGTTCGCGCCGGCGCCGCGGTGCTGCTGGCCGCAATATCGCGGCACCGCGGATCGTCGCCGTTGACCACCAGGAGCCCTCCGGGCGGGACGGCGTGGGCCAGGCGGGCCTTCTCGGCGGCGACGCCCGCGATGCCGCCGAGGCCCTGGGAATGATCCTCGGCCACCGCCGTCAGGAGGACGGCGTCGGGACGCAGAAGCCGGGCGTAGCGGCGCATCTGCCCGCGGCGCGAGATGCCGACCTCGAGCACCAGCGGCCGATCGCGAGGGTGGTGGCGCAGGACCGCCAGGGCCAGAAAGCTGCCGAAATTGCGGGAGTGGGGATCGAATGGCACGCCGAGCACGGCCGCCGTGGCCGCCGTGGTGCTGGTCTTGCCGAACGAGCCGGTCACCGCGATCAGCCGCGTGCCACGGAGCCAGGTCCGCCGCCATAGCCAGGCGGCCGGCCAGGCGAGCGGCCAGGCCACGGCCGACAGGAAGGTCCAGGGGCGGACGCGCGCGAGCTCCCAGACCCGGCCGAGCCGCTTGCGCCAGCGTGTCCGGAGTTTTGGCGGACGGGTCATGCCGGCGGCGCCAGGCGCTCGGGATCGATGAAGACGCGGTGCCAGATCTCGATCAGCACGAGGAAGTGCAGGCGATTGCGGTCGAAGGGCACGCCGCGGCCGCGCCGCAGCCGGGCGAGCAGGCGGTCCACGAAGCGCGGCTGGAACAGGCCGCGGGCGCGGACCGCGGGTCCGGCGAGCAGCTCGGCGGCGTGATCGAGCAGGCCCGCGGCTTCCCAGAGGCGCAGCGGATTCGCCTGACCCTGCTTGCGGCGGTGAAGGATCTCCGGCGGCAGGAGACCGCGCGCCGCCTCGCGCAGGATCATCTTCTCGTCGCGCCAGCCCACCTTGTCCGCCAGCGGCACCCGCTCGCTGAGCTCGATCACGCCGGGATCGAGAAACGGCAGGCGGGCTTCCAGCGCGTGCGCCATGGAGAGCAGATCGACGCGCGGCAGGTGGGCGTTGGGGAGCTGGACGCGGCGCTCGAAGTCGAGCAGGCCGGCGAGCCGCCGCGCTCCGCGCTGGCGCAGGGCGGGCCCGAGATGAGTGGCGAGCGGGTCCTCCTGGGCTCGCGCGGCGCAGCAGAGCCGGGCCGTAGAGCTCGCGCGCCGCGCCCAGCTTGCGCGTGCCGTAGAGGGCGGCGCCCAGGCGCGGCGGCAGGAACCCGAGCGGCGGCAGGGCGGTCTTGAAACGGAGATAGCCGCCGAACAGCTCGTCGGCCCCTTCGCCGAGCAGCAGCACGCGCACGTCCTCGGCCGCGCGCTCGAACAGCAGGCTGTTCGGCACCAGCGGACCGCCGCGCGGCTCCTCGGCCTGCCAGATCACCCGCGGCAGGCGGGACCACAGATCGTCCGCGACCGACGGCGATCTCCCGGTGATCGGTGCGGAAGCGCTCCGCGACGATCCGCGCGAACGGCCGCTCGTCCTGATCGCCGGGGCAGCCGATGGAAAAGGTTTTGACCCCCGCGCCGAGCCGCTCCGCCATCAGGCCGACCAGGAAGCTCGAGTCGAGGCCGCCGGAGAGCGAGGCGCCGACCGGCACCTCCGCCGCCAGGTGACTGTCGACCGCCGCGCCGAGCCGCCGCCGGAGCTCGCTCGGCGAGATCGCCGCGAGGCCAGAGCCGCCGGAGCCGTCCGATCTCTCGGAAAGGGTGCGAGCCGCATCTCGCCCGAGCGTTCGATCGCCATCCAGTGACCGGCGGGGAGACGCGACACCCCTTCGAACAGGGTGCGGGGACCGGGCACGAACCCCAGCCGCAGCAGGCCGTCGAGCGCGCGCGGATCGACTCGGCGTGGCACGCCGGCCGCGAGCAGCAGCGCCTTGGCCTCGGAAGCGAACCACCAGCGGTCCTGGTGCCGCAGGTAGAACAACGGCTTCATGCCCGCCGGATCCCGCGCCAGCAGCAGGCGTCCGCTCGCTTCGTCCCAGAGGGCGAGGGCGAACATGCCATGCAGCCGGCCGAGCGCGGCTTCCCCCTCCTCCTCGAAGGCATGCACCACGACCTCGGCGTCCGACCCGGTGGCGAAGCGGTGGCCGCGCCGCTCCAGCTCCCGGCGCAGCTCGCGGAAGTTGTAGATCTCGCCATTGCAGACGAGCTGGAGCCTGCCGTCCTCGCTGGAGAGGGGCTGAGCGCCGTCGCGGCGGCCGACGATGGCGAGCCGGTCGCAGCCCATGGAGAGCGACGGAGTGACGATCTCCCCCTCGCCGTCCGGGCCGCGGTGGCGCAGAGCCTCGCGCAGCACTGCCAGGCATCGCGGGTCCGGCGGTCCGGTGAAGCCGAAGATGCCGCACATGCTCAGGAGCCGGCGGTGAGGGAGAGGGTGGACACACCAGGAGCGTAACCCGTGTTGACGCTTGACCTCCACTCCGCGACCGTTCATTTCCGAACACCCCCGTCCACCCCCGGACGATTCCGATCCCTTCCACCTAGCCTCAATCCCAAACAGATCAACAACTTAGCCTCTGGCACACCCCTTGCCCCTATCGGTCGCCGACTGAGAGGGAGCTATGACCATGGACCGTGAGCTGGATGCCAGTTACAGATATCGCCGCCTGGGGCGCCGGGCGGCTGTGGGGGGCGGGGCGTTGGCGCTCTGCGTGGTGGTTTTGATCCTGCTGCCGGGGTGGCTGCGGCCGTCCGTGGCGCGGGAGCAGGTGCGGATGGGAAGGGTGGATCGCGGGCCGGTCGAGGGGATCATCGAGGCTTCGGGGACGGTGGTGCCGGCGTTCGAGGGGGTGATCTCCAGCCCCGTCGAGGCTCGCGTCGAGAAGGTTCTCAAGCGGCCGGGGGATCTGGTGAAGGCGGGAGATGCCATCCTCGCGCTCGATACGTCCACCGCCCGGCTCGACCTCGGCAAGATCGAGGATCAATTCGCCAAGAAGGCCAACGAGCAGCAGCAGCTCCGGATCAGCCTGGAGCGCAGCCTCAACGATCTGCGCGGCCAGATCGAGGCCCAGAAGCTCGACGTCGAGGCGCTCGCCTATCGCGCCGAGCAGAACCGCAAGCTGCGCGCCGACGGCCTCGTCTCGGAGGCTACCTTCAGAGCGTCCGAGGTGGAGGCGAAGAAGGCACAGATCCAACTCTCCCAACTCCAACGCTCGGTCGCGGAGGCCCGCCGCTCGACCGCCGCCCAACTCCAGGGCGTAGAGCTCGATCTCGCGACGGTGCGCAAGGAGCGCGACGACGCCCAGCGGCTGCTCCAACTCGCCACCACCCGTTCGGACCGCGCGGGCGTCCTCACCTGGGTCGTCCTCCAGGAGGGCACGACGGTCCGGCGCGGCGACGTGATCGCCCGCATCGCGGATCTCGATTCTTTCCGCGTCGAGGGGACGGTTTCGGACATCCATTCCTCGAGCCTTCGTCCCGGCCAGACCGTGCGCGTGAAGCTCGACGAGCAGACTCTCGACGGCCGCCTCACCTCGATCGATCCGACGATCGAGAACGGCGCCGTCAAGTTCAAGGTGGATCTCGAAAACCCCCGCTATCCCAGGCTGCGCAACGCCCTGCGGGTGGACGTGCTGGTGGTCACGGACGCGCGGGCGAACACCCTGCGCGTGCCCAAGGGGCCGTTCGCGCAGGGGGGCGGGACGGACGACGTGTTCGTGGTGAAGGGGGATCACGCCGTGCGCCGGCGGGTCCGCTTCGGCCTCGTCGGGCTACGACTTCTACGAGGTCCTCGACGGCCTGGCGCCCGGGGAGGAGGTCATCCTCTCCGAGATGAAGGATTACCAGCACCTGGAACGGGTGAATCTCAAATAGTTCGATCAGGGAGAATTCATATGATCAACCTGCGGCAGGTCAGCAAGCAGTACCGCACCGATCGCATCGAGACGACGGCGCTGGACAACATCAATCTGGAGATCGGGAAGGGTGAGTTCATCTCGATCATGGGCCCCTCGGGGTGCGGCAAGAGCACGCTGCTCAACCTGATGGGACTGCTCGACGAGCCGACCTCGGGGCAGGTCGCGCTCGACGGCCAGTCGATCGATCGCTATGGCGACCGCGCGCTCTCGCGCGTCCGCAATGAGCGGATCGGCTTCATCTTCCAGCAGTTCCACCTGGTGTCCGACCTCTCGGTGGTGGACAACGTGGAGATCCCGCTGCTCTATCGCAAGATGTCGAACAAGGAGCGGCGGAAGGCGGCGCTGGCGGCGCTCGACCGCGTCGGGCTCGCCTCGCGCGTCCACCACTTTCCGACCCAGCTCTCGGGCGGCCAGCAGCAGCGGGTGGCGATCGCCCGCGCCATCGTCGGCCGCCCCGGCATCCTGCTCGCGGACGAGCCCACGGGCAACCTCGACAGCCAGATGGGCGACGAGATCATGGGCATCCTCGAAGACCTGAATCAGAAGGAGAAGGCCACCATCGTGATGGTCACCCACGATCCACGCATGGCCGAGAAGACCCACCGAGTGGTCCGGCTGTTCGACGGCCGGCAGGTCCAGTAGGAGATCGTGATGCTGAAAAACTATTTGAAAGTAGCGCTCAAGGTTCTGGGCCGGCGGAAATTCTTTACGTTCATCAGCCTGTTCGCCATCAGCGTCACCCTGCTCGTGCTGCTGGTGGCGACCGCCCTGCTCGATAACGTTTTCGCGACGGGGGCGCCGGAGGCCCACGCCGACCGCATGCTCGGCGTCTACCGGATGACGATGAAGGGGCCGGATAACACCTGGACCTCGCCGGTCGGCTACGCCTTTCTCGACCGCTACGTGCGCCCGATGGCGAAGCTCCCGAGCGTCGAGCGGATCACGATCACGACCTTTGCGGAGAGCGTCGTCTCTTACCTGAACGGCCGCAAGATCCAGTCCTCGATGCGCCGCACGGACGGAGAATTCTGGCGGGTGCTCGCGTTCGACTTCGTGGAAGGGGAGCCGTTCACCACCGCGGACGACGAGAACGGCCGCCGGGTCGCGGTGATCAGCGAGACGACGCGGCAGCGCTTCTTCGACGGCCGGCCGGCGGTGGGAAAGACGCTGGAGGCGGACGGCCAGAGTTTCCGGGTGGTGGGCGTGGTGCGGGATGTCCCCGTCCTCCGGTACTCCTCGTCGGCCGATCTCTGGGTGCCGATCACGACCGCCAAGTCGAGTGGCTACAAAGAGGGTTGGACCGGCAATTTCTCGGCCCTGATCCTCGCGCGCAGCCCTGCCGATCTGCCGCAGATCAAGGCGGAATTCCAGTCGATCCTGCGCGGGGCTGAAAAGCAGATCCCCGATCCCAAGTACTTCAAGACCCTCATCGCCGGGGCCGACACGCTGTTCGAAGGGGCCGCCCGGCTCTTCCTCCCCGGCCCGCCGGTGGTGGATCCGGCGATTCAGCTGCGGGCGGTGCTGCTGGCGCTGATGCTGGGTTTCATGCTGCTGCCCACGATCAACCTGGTGAACATCAACCTGAGCCGCATCCTCGACCGCGCGTCGGAGATCGGCGTGCGGCGGGCGTTCGGCGCCTCCTCGCGCACGCTCATCGGGCAGTTCCTGATCGAGAACCTGGTGCTGACGCTGATCGGCGCCGGTGTCGGACTCGCGCTCGCGGCCGTGGCGCTGCGGATCTTCAACGCCAGCGGCCTGATCGAGCATGCCGGGCTGCAGATCAACGCTCGCGTCTTCCTGTACGGCTTGGCGATCGCCCTCTTCTTCGGCCTCCTGTCGGGTGTCTATCCGGCCTGGCGGATGTCGAAGCTCCACCCTGTCCAAGCTCTTCGCGGGAGGTCCGCATGATCCGTCATCTCCTCAAGCTGGTCTGGAACCGCAAGCGCTCCAACGCGCTGATGATCCTCGAGATCTGCGCCTCCTTCCTGGTCGTCTTCGTGGTGGCGACGCTGGGGCTGTTCTTTCTCGACAACTACCGGCGCCCGCTCGGATTCGAGTGGAAAAACGTCTGGAACGTCCGCGTCGGGTTCTCTACATGCCGGGGAGCGGCCCGGGCGATGTCGGCTCTCCCGAGCAGGCGGCTCTGTTCGAGCGGCTGCTGCGGGAAGTGAGATCGTTCGGGGCCGTGGAGGCCGCGGCCGGCACGGCGGTGACCCCTTTCGACCAGGGCGGGTTTGGCGGCAACTGGACGATCGACGGCAAGGACGTGGAGATGGCGTTGGACGAGGTCACGCCGGGATTCGCGGACGTGATGGGCCTGAAGGTGGTCGCCGGCCGCTGGTTCCAGGAAGCGGATTCCGGGCTGGCCTGGGAGCCGATCGTCATCGACCGCGAGCTGGCGCGCACGGTCTATGGCGCCGCCGATCCCGTCGGCCGGCCGTTCGGCAAGCCGGAGCCCAACGAGCGCCAGCGCCGGGTGATCGGCGTGGTGAGCGACTTCCGCAAATCGGGCGAGCTGATGCCGAACGACAACTTCATGTTCCGGCTCACGGATCTGCGCGGACCCGACGGCCGGACGCCCTCCAACCTCCTGGTCCGGGTGCGGCCGGGCACCAGCCCGGAGTTCGAGGAGGCGCTCGTGAAACACATGCAGGCGGTGGCTCCCGACTGGTCGTTCGAGGTGCAGCCGCTGGCGCAGGTGCGGGCGACGTCGTCCCGATTCTTCCTGACTCCGCTCATCGCGGCCGGCACGATAGCTTTTTTCCTGCTGCTGATGGTCGGGCTCGGGCTGATCGGCGTGCTGTGGCAGAATCTCCTCCAGCGCACCCGCGAGATCGGTCTGCGGCGGGCGGCCGGGGCGTCGCGCGCGGCGGTGCACCGTCAGGTTCTGCTGGAGCAGATGGTGGTGACCAGCCTGGGCGTCCTGCTCGGCACTCTCCTGGTCGTCCAGATCCCGGTGCTCGACCTGATCGGCGTGCTCTCCAATAGCGTTTTTGCCAGCGGGCTGCTGTTCGCCATGATCACCATGTATCTGATCTCCATCCTCTGCACCCTCTATCCCAGCACCCTGGCGGCCCGGGTGCAGCCGGCCGAGGCGCTGCGTTACGAATGAGATACTGAATGATTCTGATCGTCGACGACGACCCGTCGGTGGTGGCTTCGCTGAGCCTCCTCCTCAAGCGGCACGGCCACCCCACGCGGGCGGCCCGGTCGCAGGAGGAGGCTCTGGCGCTGCTGCGCGAGCAGGAGTTCGACCTCGTGCTCCAGGACATGAACTTCTCCCGCGCCACCACGGGCGAGGAGGGGCTGGAGCTGCTGGCCGCGATCCGGCGGCTGCGGCCGCGGATGCCGGTCATCCTGATCACCGCCTGGGGATCGATCGGGCTGGCGGTCGAGGGGATGAAGGCGGGCGCCGCGGACTTCGTCACCAAGCCGTGGACGAACGCCCAGCTGCTGCAGGCGGTGGAGACCGCCCTGTCGCTCGCCGCAGCAGCGGCGGAGGGCAAGGGAGCGCCGGCGAGCCGCGAGGAGCTCGACCGGCGCTGCGACTTCCGCGCCCTGATCGGCGCCGAGCCGCGGTTCCTCAAGATCCTCGAGCTGATCGGCCGCGTCGCGCCGACCGACGCCTCGGTGCTGATCACCGGCGAGAGCGGCACCGGCAAGGAGCTGGTGGCCGAGGCGATCCACCGCAACAGCCGGCGCCAGGACGGCCCGTTCGTCAAGGTCAACCTGGGCGGCATCTCCTCGACCCTGTTCGAGAGCGAGATGTTCGGCCACGTCCGGGGCGCCTTCACCGACGCCCGCGCCGACCGCAAGGGGCGCTTCGAGATGGCCGACGGCGGCACCATCTTCCTCGACGAGATCGGCGAGCTCGACCCGTCGGCCCAGGTGAAGCTGCTGCGCGTGCTGCAGGACCGCACCTACGAGGTGCTGGGATCGAGCGTCACGCGCGACCGTGGACGTGCGGGTGGTCTCGGCCACCAACCGCGACCTCGGCGAGATGGTGGCGCGCGGGCAGTTCCGCGAGGATCTCCTCTACCGCCTCAACCTGATCGCCATGCGCCTGCCGCCGCTGCGCGAGCGCCGGGGCGACATCCCGCTGCTCGCCCGGCACTTTCTCGATCTTTCCGCGCGCACCTACCGGCGCTCATCCGTCGCGCTCACCGACCGCGCCCTCCTCTGGCTGCAGGACCAGCCGTGGCCGGGCAACATCCGCCAGCTCAAGCAGACGATCGAGCGCGCCGTGCTGGTGGTCGACGGCGACCGGCTCGACGTCGGGGATCTCGTGGCCCTCTCCGGCCTCGAGGAGCGCGAGGCACGCGGTGGCACGCCCCTCCCGAGCCCGGGCACCATGACGCTCGACGAGATGGAAAAGGCGATGATCGTCAAATGCATGCGCCACTACGAGGGGAACGTCACGCGGGTGGCCGAGGCGCTGGGGCTCTCGCGGGCGGCTCTCTACCGGCGTTTCGAGAAATATGGGCTCGAATCGCATTGAGGGCCCGCATGAGCCTGCGGGCCAAAATCATCGTCTACCTGGTCCTGATCCACGCGGTTCTCGCGGCGATCTCGTTTTTCGTCCTGCGCGAGAACCCGCCCTGGCTGCTGGCGGTCGAGGGGCTGTTCATCCTCTCGATCGTCTTCGGCGTGCTGCTGGTGCGGACTTTCTTCGTCCCCCTGGACCTGATCCGCACCGGGGCGGAGCTGATCGGCGAGCGCGACTTCACCTCCCAGTTCCGCGAGGTGGGGCAGCCGGAGATGGACTCCCTGATCCGGATCTACAACCAGATGATCGATCGCCTGCGGGAGGAGCGGCTCAAGCAGCAGGAGCAGCATTACTTCCTGGATAGGGTCCTCGCCGCCTCGCCGGCCGGTGTCCTGACCCTGGACTTCGACGCCCGGGTCTCCTCGCTCAATCCGGCGGCGGAGAAGCTGCTGGAGGTCGCGGCGGCGGAGATCCAGGGAAAAGAGGTCGGGCTCGCCGGGCCGCTCGGGGCCGCGCTGGCGGCGATCCCGGAGGGGAGCTCCGAGGTCCTCGCCTTCCAGGGAGGGCGGCGGCTCAAGGTCACCCGCACGGAGTTCTACGACCGCGGCTTCCCGCGCAGCTTCCTGCTGCTCGAGGAGCTGACGGAGGAGCTGCGGGCCTCGGAGAAGGCGGCCTACGGCAAGCTGATCCGGATGATGTCCCACGAGATCAACAACTCGGTGGGGGCGGTGGGCTCGCTGCTCGACTCCTTCCGCGGCTACGCCGGCGATCTCGGAGCGGAGGACCGGGAGGACTACCTGCAGGCGATCACGGTGGCGATCACGCGGCTGGAGAATCTGCGCGCCTTCATGAACGGCTTCGCGGAGGTGGTCCGCCTGCCGCCTCCCGACCGCCGGCCGACGGACGTCAAGCAGCTCGTGGACGAGATCCTGATCCTCCTGCGGCCGGAGCTGGACCGGCGGCGGATCGCAATCGTCTGGGATGGAGCGGAGACCCTCCCGCCGGTCGAGCTCGACCGCAACCAGATCGAGCAGGTGGTGGTGAACGTCCTCAAGAACGCCATGGAGTCGATCGGCGAGGATGGGAGGATCGCTCTCCGCCTGGACCGCGGCTCCCTGGCGATCCGCGACTCCGGCCCCGGCATCCCGGAGGAGGTCCGCGCCCTCCTCTTCACTCCTTTTTTCTCGACCAAGCGGAACGGCCGCGGCCTCGGACTGACGCTGGTCCAGGAGATCCTCTCCGCCCACGGCTTCGCCTTCAGCCTGGGTGCGGCCGAGGGTGGGGGGGCGGAATTCCGGGTGGGGTTTTGAGCAAGGCGGCGTATGATTCCATCACAGACCGACTGAATTGACCCGCTGAGCGGGAGGGAGGATGAGATGGGCATTTGGCAAGCCAGGTTCATCAGCTTCGACGGCGAGGCGAACTACACGGCGAATCTCACCCTGGACGACCAGGGGGACGGCCGCGCGACGGGCACGCTGCGTCACTTTGGCGGGCCGACCCCGATCGAGGAGATCGATCTGGCCGGCGTGGTCCACAACAACCATTTCGCCGTGAAGGGGAGCTCGCCGGCTGTCGAGGTCGAGCTGGAGTTGAGCTTCACGCCCCTGGTATTCGCCCTGACCGGCGGCTCAAAGTTTCTGGACCTCGAGACCAAGCAGGCCCTTTACCTGTTCGTCATCACCCAGGGTGTGGACTAGCTTCACTTCCGAGTCGTCACGATCGACCCCCGCCTGCGGGGCGCTCCCCTCGGAGCCGAGCAGGTCCACGATGTTCTTGAAGGTGATCGGGATCCACCTTGAGGGTGGCGCGCCATCCTTCTGAACGATCGCCACGTTCTGGAGCATGACGGTAAAAGGCCAGTGCGCGGGGTCGGCCTCGTAGGCATAGACGACCTCTCCGGGATGGACGCGGACTTCGAGGGCCGCGAGAGGGAGAGGCAGAAGAATCAAGGACAGGGCGAGGAGTCGCCGCATGATGGTTTCTCTCTTTCCGTCCAGGCCGAACCGCCACCCGGACTGACGGGCGATACTACGGGGCGGGACAGACCAAGGATTCAGCCGAAGAACCCGAGCAACTCGCGCGTCACCCGCTCCGGCTCCTCGTGCTGGATCCAGTGGCTCGCCTCCTCCACGAAGACGAGGCGGCCGTCGTCGCAGAGGTCGATGCTGGGCTGGGCCATCTCGCGGCCGAGGAAGCGGTCTTTCTCGCCCCAGAGCAGCAGGGTGGGCACGCGGACGCGGGGGGAGGCGGGGGGCTCCGGCTGGGAGCGCAGGGAGGCGCGGTACCAGTGGATCATGGAGCGGACCTCGCCGGGCTGGGACCAGGCCTCGCGATAGAGGGCGAGGTCGGCGTCGGTGAAGGTGCCCGGACGGCTGGAGCCCTGGAGCGACTTGACGCCACGGGCGAAATTATTTTTCCGGAAGGAATGCTCAGGGAACCAGGGGAGCTGGAAGAAGAAGATGTAGGAGCTCTTCTTCCGCTGAGCGGGGTCCTTGCGGACGGCCCGCTTCATCACCAGGGGGTGCGGGATGTTGAGCAGGGCGAGCTTCTCCAGCCGCTCCGGATGCTTGACGCCCAGCCACCAGCCGACGGCGCCCCCCCAGTCATGCCCGACGACACAGGCCTTCGCGGCGCCGGCCTCGTCGATCAGCCCCACGATGTCGCGGGCCAGGTTGTCGATGTTGTAGGCCGAGATGCTCTCCGGCTTGTCGCTGAGGTTGTAGCCCCGCTGGTCGGGGACGAGGACGTGAAAGCCGGCGGCGGCGAGGGGCTCGATCTGACGGCGCCAGCCGTACCAGAACTCGGGGAAGCCATGGAGCAGGATGAGCAGCGGTCCGCTCTCGGGACCCGCCTCGACGACGTGCAGATGGACGCCGTTGGTGGCGACCGTGCGATGGCGGAGCGTCAGCTCGGTGTGCATACTATTCTCCCCCGACGGGCGGCAGCGAAGCGAGCAGCACGCGGTCCCAGGCGGGCTCCACGTCGGACGTGGCGCCGAGGAGGGCGAGGCCGACGCCGGCGGCTCCCTCGAGGAAGCCGCCGTCCGGACGCCAGGCCGGCTGGCCGGCGGGGTCGAGCTCCCAGGCGCGGAAGCCGGCGACCGCTTCCCCGGGGACCTGAAAGTCGAGGGTCCGTTCGAACCAGTACCGCGCCGCCTGGGCGAGCCGCTCCTCTCCCGTCGTCTGGTACATCCGGTTGAACAGGTGAGCGAGGCCGGCGGCTGCCATGGCAGAGGCCGGCGTCCTGGACGTGCGCGGTGGACTCGTCGCGTGCGGCGGCGGCGCAGGGCGATGTCCAGCGCCTGGCGTTCCCACTCCGGCTCGCCGACGGCGCGGGCGGCGGCGAGGAGGGTGGCGGCGATGCCGGGGTCGCCGTAGCACCAGGCGAGCCGTGTGGGGGGCGACGGCTCCCAGGGGGTGTAGCTGCCGCCGAAGCAGGAGTCCGGAGCCCGGCTCGAGGCGCCGGGCAAGGAGCCAGCGCACCGCGCCGTCGAGCAGAGGCCGGGCCCGTTCCACCGCCACGCCGGCGGCGCAGGCGCCGGCGAGGATCGGCAACACGCCGGGCAGACCGTGGGCCACGCCGAGGTTGTAATGGCCGCGGGTGAAGATTTCGCGCTGCCACTCGGGGAGGCGCTCGGGCGGGGTGAACCAGGTCACGCCCTCCTCCCTCTCCTCGGCGATCTCGGCCAGGCGCTCGACCACCCGCTCGAGGAGCGTGGCGGCGGTGGGACGGGGCAGCCGCTCGAGGGCATAGACGCCGAGGCCGGCCAGGCCGCCGATCAGGTCGTACTCGCCCAGCCAGGGGGAGCGCTCGAGCGGTCCCAGGAGCGCCTGGTCGATCTCCAGGACGGGGTCCTCCTCGGCCTCCTCGCCGTCGTCTTCGTTCTCGAACAGGCGCCCCTGCAGGTGCTCCATGGTCCAGGCCACGCCGGGGAAGCCGGCGTAGAGGGTTGGCGGCATCGGGGAGTTGGCCAGCTCCTCGGTGGCCCTCTCCAGGAGGTCGGCGGCATGGTCGGCCGCGGACTCGTCGGCGGTGGAGAGGGCCAGATAGGCGTAGAACAGGGCCTGTCCGGCCAGGCCGCTGGCCAGCGAGGCCGGCAGAGCCTCCCGTTTCGAGGCGGCGCCCGGCAGGGCGGCGGCGATCTCGCGGAGGGTACGGGACGCCCGATCGGCGAGCGGGCCTTCGAGCAGGGGTTGCCAGGTTCGATCCATGAAACGCATTCTGCCTCAAATTCACTTCTATAATGCCGGTCCCATTTACGGAGTCAGCTCCGGGCGGCATTCCCGGCAGGAGAATTTTTGAATGTCCACCCGACCGCCACGTTCGTCCAGCTCCTCCTGCTGCTCTTCCTGCTCGCGTCCGCCGGACGGGCGCAGGACGTCCCGGCTCCCAAGCTGCCGCCGGGCGTGGCTCCCCTGCCGGCGAAGAGCGCGCAGCATCTCGAGGATCTGCTGCACACCGCGGAGAAGTACCGCGGCCTCAAGGCGCTCAAGCCGGTGTCCGCCGGTTCGTTGAGCGTGCGGGCGCTCAAGCGGCAGATGACCGAATCGCTGCCGCGGGATTCTTCGCCGCAGGAGCTGAAGGCGCTCGAGGTCAGCCTGAAAGCGTTCGGCCTGATCCCCGAGGCGTTGGACCTGCGCCGCTATCTGCCCGAGCTGCTGAGCAGCCAGGTGGCCGGGTTTTACGATCCGGAGAAGAAGTATCTGGCCATGGTGGACATGCCGGGCGGGATCTCCGGAAAGGGCAGGGAAGCAGGGGAGGAGGACATGATCCTGGTCCACGAGCTGACGCACGCTCTTCAGGATCAGCACTTCGATCTCCACCGCTTCGAGAGTCACGACCTGCTGTCCGATGCGGGGACGGCCCGGGGGGCGCTGGTGGAGGGGGATGCCATGCTGACCATGATGGACGCCAACCTGCGGATGAACATCGAGGCGCTCCCCGGCACGGACGCGGCGATGAGCGCGCTGATGCAGGACCCGGAGAAGCTGATGGCGGCCACTCCGGATCTCCCCGGCGTCAAGGAAATGGCCGCCGCCCCGGCCTGGATCCGCGACACTCTCCTCTTCAGCTACCTCCAGGGTTCGGTCTTCTGCCTGAGCACCAGGCACCGGGGAGGGCAGGCGCTGCTCGACTACGCTTTCAAGACGGACCCGCCGCGCTCGACGGAGCAGATCCTGCACCCCGAGAAGTGGCACACCCGGCGGGACGATCCCGTAGTGCTCAGGTTCCCGGACCTCGCGGCGGAGCTGCCGGGCTACCGCAAGGCGGCCGAGGGGGAGATGGGGGAGCTGAGCCTGCGGATCTTCCTGCGCCAGGAGCTCAAGAGCACGGACCGGGCCTATGCCGCCGCCGCGGGATGGGGGGGCGACCGGTTCGCGGTCTATGAAAAAGCGGGCGCGCGGCTGGTGGTCTGGATCACCGAGTGGGACGGCGAGGCCGACGCGGTGGAGTTCCGGACCGCGCTGCAGGGCCTGGGCGATTGGCGGGTAGAGGCGGCCGGTCCGAGCCGCGTGCTGGCGGTTCGGGGCGCCCTGCCGGACGAGCGATGGGCGGGGGTGAGGTCGCGGCTGGCGGCCGTCCCCGCGGAGAAGCCCGCCAACAAGGACCTCGACCTGAAGGCGATCGGGGCCGTCCCCGCGGAGATGGACCCGGCGAGCCTCGAAGAGCTGAAGAAGAGCCCCGCCTTCCAGGCAGGGTTGAAGAAGGTGAACGAACAGGAACCGCCGGCCGGAGAGATCAGCGGCGACGGCCGGATCTACACGAACCCGACGCTGGGCTTCTCGATCCGCGTACCCGAGCCGCTCTCCGGATGGACGCTGAGCGGCGAGCCCCCTGTCAAGGTGTTCCTGATGATGATCTCACGCACGGATGCGCCGGTGTCTGTCTTCGCGGCCTATCAGGATTTTCCGGAGGCCCTGTCGGCGGATGCCACGAACGAGGCCCTCGAGATCGGGTTCAAGGCCATGATTCCGAGCTACAGCCGGTTGCGGCGGGATACGGTCGAGAAGGGAGGGCTCCGTTTCCACGAAACCTGGTTCGAGATGACGGTGAAAGACGTAAAGTTCAACGGTCTGCTGCGATACCTGGGGAAAGGCTCGCGGGCCTTCATGCTCCTGGCCATGGGCCCGGTCGAGCCGTGGGAGAGGGAGCAGGCCGCCGTCCTGCAGATCCTGGACACCTTCACCCTGCTCGCGCCGGAGAGCGGAACGCCGTAGATTCCGGTTCCCCTACTCCTCCCGCGGCACCGTCTCCGGCTGGTGGACGTTGATGCGGACGGTGGCGACCCGGTTGAGCTGAACCTCCAGGACCTCGATGGTCACCGGGCCGAGCTCGACGCGGTCACCCACGGCGGGGTTTCGTCCCAGCTCGGAGAGCACCACGCCGCCGATCGTGTCCTCGTCGCGCTCGGACAGCTCGACCCCGAGCGCCTCCTCGAGATCCTCGACCAGCATGCCGCCGGAGACCTGGTAGACGCCGTCCCCCTTCTCGACCAGCTCGGGGCGCTCGACGTCGAACTCGTCCTGGATCGAGCCGACGATCTCCTCGATGACGTCCTCCAGGGTGACGATGCCGGAGACGCCGCCGTACTCGTCGATCACCGCGGCGAGGTGGAAGCGCTCGGTGCGCATGCGCTTGAGCAGGCGGTCGAGCTCCAGCGTCTCGGGGACGAAGGCGATCTCGCGCGCCACCTCGGTGAGCGCGTTCAGCGGGCGCTCGCGGTGGAAGATGTCCTTGATGTGGATGAGCCCGATGACGTGGTCGAGGTCCCCCTCGCAGAGGGGAAAGCGGGTATGGCCGCTGCGGCGGGCGAGCCGCAGGTTTTCAGCCAGCGGGCGTTCGGTCGAGAGATAGATCACGTCCTGGCGGGGGAGCATGATCTGCCGCGCCATCCGGTGCGACAGCTCGAAGATGTTGTCGAGCAGCTCGCGCTTCTGGGTCGAGAGCTGGCTGTCTTTCGACGACGAGAGCAGCAGCCGCAGCTCCTCCTCGTCGTGCGCCAGCTCCCCCTCGCCCGCCGGGTGGATGCCGACCAGCCTGAGCAGCCGGTTGGAGGCATGGTTGAGCAGCCAGATCGCCGGGTAGGTGACCTTGTAGAAGAAGTAGAGGGGGAAGGCCACCAGCAGGGAGGTGCTCTCGGCCTTGCGGATGGCGATGGTCTTCGGGGCCTGCTCGCCGAGGACGATGTGCAGGGTGGTGATGACCAGGAAGGACATCGTCACGCTGATCGTGTGGAGAAGCGGCGGGTTGTTCCCCACGAAAGGGTTCAGCAGGGGGTGGATGATCCAGGCGAACGCCGGCTCGCCGACCCAGCCCAGGGCCAGGCTGGCCAGGGTGATGCCGAGCTGGGTGGCGGAGAGATAGGCGTCGAGGTGGCGGAGCATGTGCCGCGCCAGCTTGGCCCGGCGGTTCCCCGCGTCCACCAGCGGCTCGAGCTGGGTCGGCCGCACCTTGACCAGCGCGAACTCGGCGGCCACGAAGAAGCCGTTGAGGGCGACGAGCAGCAGCCCCAGGAACATCCCCCATCCGGGAGAGATGGCCTGGACCTGCGGGACGGGAGTCGCGGCGATCAGAAAAAGCGTCATTCCTGGCCCTCCGTTCGGTGCCGCCGATACAGCTTCTCCCGGGGGCCTTCGGACGGGTGAGGCTGGTGGCCGAGAGGGCGAGAGACGGCGGGTCGACTAGGGGGGTCGTCTTTCAAGGCCAACCGATTTTAACACAGCCCATTTTATGAGCCGTTGAAGCTCAGATCTGAAGGGCGGAGGCGTAGACCTCGCGGTACGCGGCGCGCATCGCCTCGAAGGCGAAGCTGCCTTCCGCCCGGCGGCGGTTGAGGTCGCCGAGGTCGGCGGCGGGTCTCGGGATCGCGGGCGAGCGCCGCGATCCGGCCGCCCAGGGCCCCGGCCGTGCCCGCTCCGTCCACGCTCACCAGGAAGGGGGCCTGTTCCATCGGGAGCATGGCGCGGACGTCCCCCACGTCGGTGGCGGCGACCGGCAGGCCGGAGGCCATGGCCTCGACCAGACAGAGCGGCATCTGCTCGCTGTCGGAGGAGAGGGCGAAGAGGTCCATCGCCCGGTAGAACGGCGCGGGGTCGGCCTGGTAGCCGGCGAAGTGGACGCGGCCGGCGAGGTCGGGCGCCGCCGCCCGGCGCTCCAGGGCGGGCCGGTCCTCGCCGTCGCCCACCACCAGCACGTGGACGTCCGGAGCCGCGGCGCAGGCCTCGAGCAGGCGGGCGAAGTTCTTCACCGCCCGCAGGCTCCCCACCGCCCCGGCCACCGTCGCGCCTTCGGGGATGCCGAGCCGGGCGCGCAGGCCCGTGTCACGGCCTGGAATGAAGCGGTCGAGGGGGATGCCGTTGGGGATCAGCCGGATCTTGTCGGCCGGGAGCTTCCAGAGAGTGGTGGCGATCCCCTGCAGGCGTTGCGAGGGGACGACCAGCCGGTGGGCGCCCGGCAGCGCGAGGCGGCGGGCGAGGACGCGGCGGAGCTTGAAGCTCTCCGCCTCATCCTCGTTGAACCCCTCCTCGTGATGGACCAGCCGGCGGAAGCCGGCGCTGCGGGCGGCGAGCAGCATGTCGAACGCCCCCCAGTTGTAGGTGAGGACGAGGTCGGGCTTCTCCTCGGCCAGCAGGCGGCGGAGCCGCCGGGCGGTGGCGAGCGAGCCGGCCCGCGGCGGGCTCGGCAGCAGCCTCACCTCGACGCCGGCCGGCAGGCGCTCGGCGGCGCTGGTGCGGCCGTCCATCGACAGGATCGAATGCCGGAACTCGCCGCCGAAGGCGCCGATCAGGGCGACGGTGCGCAGCTCCGGCCCGGTGGGGACGAAGTTGGAGAAGACGTGGAGGAGGTGGGGGACCTCACTTCGCATGAATCCGAACCGTCCGGTTCAGGAACTCCTCCCGGTCCTCCACCGGCCGCCAGCCCAGGACCTCGCGGGCGATGCGGGAGCTGAACTTCGGCGCCAGCGACCGGGTCTTCAGGTCCCGGTACGAGGGGAAGGTCACCCCCGGCCGGCGGCCGGCCTTCTTGACCAGCCACTTGCCGATCTCCATGGTCTGGCTGAGCCAGAGGGGGCGCGGGTGGAAGTGGAGGTCCCGCCCGGTCGCCTGGCGCATCTCGGCGACGATCTCGCGGGCGGAGAGCGGCGCCTGCGAGCAGAGGTTGAGCGCTTGGCCGTCGAGGTCGTGCCCGTCGTGCAGGGCGAGGCGGACGAGCGCGTCGGCGACGTCGTCCACGTCCACCACCGGCAGCGGATGTCGCCGAGCCCCCAGCCGATGCAGTGGTTGTCGCGCGCCCAGAAGCCGAGGCCGCTGTGCTGGAGCGGCGTCCCCTCGCCGAGCACCACGCCGGGGCGGACGATGACCAGCGGCAGGCCGCGCTGGCGGTGGAGGTCGAGCAGCCGGCGCTCGGCCTCCATCTTGCCGCGGCTGTAGAGATCGCGCCCGGCGGGCTGGGGATCGGTCTGGATCGAGTCCTCGAGCACCGGCGTGCCGCAGTCGGGGCCGGCGTAGAGGGCGGCGATCGAGGAGACGTAGACGAAGCGCTCGACGCCGGCGGCCAGGGCGGCCTCGGCCACGTCGACCGAGCCCTGGATCATCGAGCGCTCGATCTTCTCCCAGGAGTCGCCGTTGCCGGTGGCGAGGTGGATCACCGTCTTCGCTCCCTGGAGAGCGCGGGCGAGCGCCTCGCCGTCCTCCAGGCGTCCGGGCATCAGGCGCAGGCGGCCGTCGCGCGCCGCCTCGGTGACGGCGGAGGGGAGGCTGTGGGCGCGGCGCACCACGGCGGTCACCGGCAGCCCGCGCTCGATCAGTTGCGCCACCACGCGGCGGCCGATGAAGCCGGTGCCGCCGAGCACCACCACCTCGTCCGGCCGCGCCGGGCCGGGCTCAGGCAGGCGCGCCGGCGCCGGCTTCGCCACCTGGCCCTGGACGGCCTCGGCGGCGATCGCCTCGCACCAGTCGAGCACCTCGGCCGCCTGGGCGCCGTCGACGGGCAGCGGGCGGCCGGCGCGCAGAGCCTCGTAGAAGGCCTGGACCGAGCCGCGCATGCCGGCGAAGTAGGGGTCCATCCGGCGGCCCAGCCCGAGGGTGAAGCGGGCGTAGCGCACGACCCCGGCCGCCGCCCCCCGGGAGAGCGCGCGCGAGCGGCGCCATCCGGCCAGGAAGCTGTTCCAGAACTCGAGCCAGGGGGTTTTATCCTCGTGAGAGAAGAGGTTGTGGCCGAGGTCGGCCTCGGCCGAGCCGTCCGAGCCCAGCACCTCCAGGGTCCAGCGGGTGAACCCCTGGCCGAAGGCGAGGTAGATCTCGGCCGTCCCGCGCTCGCCGCGGGCCGCCACCAGCCAGCGGTCGTGGAAGATCTGCCCGGGGTGGAGCTCGCGCGTGCCCAGGATGGTGGTCTTCGCCTCCCGGACGGCGCCGATCAGGGCATGGAGCTGCGAGAGCGGGTGCGGCGCCTGCTCGAAGACGATGTTCTCGGGGGAGCGGAACATCCAGTGCGAGAAGTCCCCGGCGTCGAGCTGCGCGAGCGGCACCGAGAGGCAGATCCGCACGTGCTCGACCCGGCCCACCCGCCCGGCCCGCACATGGTCGAGCAGGCGGGCGAAGGCGGGGTGCCAGACGTTGTTGTGGTTCACTCCCAGGGGCAGGTTCAGGCGGTCGGCCAGCGCCTGCAGCTCCCGCGCGTCGACGCTGGCGAGCGCCACCGGCTTCTCGACCAGGACGCCGATCCCCATCTCCAGCAGCTCCCGGGTCACCTTGACGTGGAGGTCCGGCGGCACCAGGACGTGGGCGATGTCGACCCCGGTGAGCTCGGCGACCGAGCCGACGGCGGCCGGCACCCCCCACTGGCGGGCGGCGGCGCGAGCCCGCTCGAGGTCGGCGTCGCACACCGCCACCAGCTCGACCCCCGGCGTCTCGGCGAGGATGTCGCGGTGGAACTGCGCCACGTACCCGGTGCCGACGAGGGCGACGCGGAGGGTTCCGCGCGCCGGGCTCAGCCGTGGATCCGAATCGGGATGAGTCTGGGCGGGGGGCTGGGGGCGCGGCCCGCCGGCGGTGTCGCGCAGGGCGGGCGGCAGCGTCTCGATCTCAGAGAGTTCCATAACCATATCTCCGGTTCAGGGGAGCGACGAGCTGATCGATGGTGTTCAGCTGCTCGGGATTGAGCGCCTGCTTCCAGCTCTCGTCGAGACGGATCTCGGAGGTGGAGGCGAGGCGCATCTGGTTGCCGATGATGTGGTGATCGATCGCCCGGAATTTGTGGTACCCGTTGGTGGAAGGGACGCCGATGAAGCCGTGGAGCCGGGCGAGCGTGCCGTCGGGATCCGCGCAGAGATCCTCGTACCGCAGCGTCATCCAGCGGTCGGACGGGAAGTAGCGGCGGGCGTGCTCGGAGCCCTGGTTGTCGGCGAGCCAGGAGCGCGCCGCGTCCTCGGGGGGGAGATTGAGGTGCTTCATCGACGACCAGGAGACCGCCCGCCCGTCGCGCACCAGATGGATCACCCGCATGTCGAAAGCTCCCGAACGCTGCATGAGCGTCGCCCGCTCGGGACGTTTCGAGCTGTCGAGAAAGACGTCGCACCCCTTGATCCCGGCGACGATGTCGGCCAGCGAGCCGATCCGGGAGAGGATGCGGTCCCGCTCGCGGCGGGCGCCGGGGACGACGCTCAGGCCGGCGCTGCGGGCCGCTTCCAGGACCGGACCGCGCTGCACGGCGCGCAGCAGCACGTCCGCCAGCACGCCGTCGCGGGCGCGGAAGTCGAGGTCGGCGTCCCAGATGTCGAACGGGTGGCCGCGCTCGGCCATCTCCCTGGAGACGCGCTGCCAGAAGCCGCAGTCGCGGACCGGCGAGCGGCAGGAGCAGAGATACTCCTCCGGAGCCGTCGACTCCTTGGCCTGTTGCGCGATCCCGAGCTCGCCGATGGTCGCGATCCGCGGGTGCGTACCCAGCAGAAACGTCAGCAGGGTCGACCCCGAATAGCCATGACCCATGATGTAGACGACCTTTGTCATCAATGATCTCCCGATCCACGCACTTTCATTGAATCCTGTTAAGGATGCAGCTCTGCCGTGGGGACGCGGTGTGCAGGAGACGTGCCACGGCTCCGGGGCGGCAGACCCGCGAAGCTGAACAGCACCGCCTCCGTGGCCTCGATCCGGAAGGAGAAATGATCGCCGTCCGGGAGCTTGCGGCCCGTGCGCTCGTCGCGGACACCCTGGATCGGGGCGGCCAGGCGGACCTCGATCGGGACCTCCCCCGCCGTCAGGCCGACGGCCCCGCCGCCGCCGGTGGAACGGCTGGCGATGGGAACGTTTTGCACGACGAAGACGAACGTGCGTCCCCCTTTTGACCAATAGGTGGCTTCGAGAGGGATCGGCCTGCCGCCGCTCGCCGTCTTGCTCGAGGTAGAACCCGGATCCAGGGCGCGACCCCCGCCCGGCGGATGGCGTCGAGAAAGGGGCGCCGGCGCTCCTCGTCCCCCCTCCCCTCCTCGCGCTCCATGAGGTAGCGCTGCGGCGAGAGGTTGAGGTAGACGGCCCGGCCCCTCCCCGCCGGCCGCTCGGTGCCCACGGGCAGCCTGCGCTCGGCGACGGCGTAGCCGCGGGCGAGCCGGGGCTGAAGAGTGCCGAAGAGCTCGCGCCAGCGGCGGAAGGAGTAGCCGGCGTCCTGATCGGTCTCCACCCACAGGCGGCCGGCGAAGAGGTCGGCGCGCGTCTCGCTGCCGTCGTGCGCGACGCCGAACAGGCCGTCGAGCGCGCCGCGCTCCCGCCCGCGGCCGTGGGGATCGAAGAGGCCGCAGGCGAAATCGGCGATCACCGTGCCCCCCGCGCGGGCGAAATCCGCGATCCGCCGCGCCTCGACGTCGGAGAGCGCGTAGCAGGCGGGGAGGATCAGCACCTTGTACTCGGGCGGCACGCCGCCGCGGACCACCTCGTCATAGGCGAGGAAGTCGTAGCGCAGCCCGGCGTCGGCGAGCATCGTCTCCCAGGCCCGCCGCACGTTGTGGGAGGTGCCGAGCCGGAAGTCGTCGTTGCGGTTGGGCCAGGTCTTGCCGTGGGCCTCGGCGTCGAGCATCCAGGAGACCTGGATCGAGGGGTGGGAGTAGTAGATGGCGATCCCGTCGTGGAGCGACCGCGCGCCGGCCAGCTTGGGGCCCTGGACCTGCCCCAGCTCGCGCAGGGCCGGGCCGGAACCGCTCGAGCCAGGGCCGGGGGCGCCCCGCCGCGAACCAGCTCTCGTCGACCCAGGCGATCATGCCGCGGTCGCCGTGGGCGAAGTAGTGCCAGGCGAGCCAGACGTCGTTGCCCGGTCCCCGCTGGTCGTCGTGGAAGTGGGTGGTCACCCGCGGCACCTCGTTGTCGCGGTCGAAGGAGCGGAGGATCTCGTGCGACGATCCGAGGTCGTAGGCTTCGATGAACCGGACCTTCTTCGCCAGCTTGGCGTAGTCGAAGCCCCCCCAGAGCCCCGGACCCTGGGCGCCGACGATGCCGCACGGGGTCTCCGGGATCCTCGGCCTGGCAGCGCTCGACGAGCCCGCCCAGGAGGTTCGCCCAGACGGAATCGTTGTAAGTCATCCGGTCGAGCAGCGGCGAGAGGTCGATCTCGCGCAGGGGGCGGCCGAGCTGGGGGAGGAGGTCCGTCGGCGAGACCCAGCGGGCGGCGGGGCGCGGCGCCGCCGTAGTAGTTCTTGAGCCAGCGCTCGTAGGCCGCGTCGTCGCCGTTGATCCGCCAGACGGCGGGGCGGGAGAACGAGCCCCAGGAGGCTTCGTCGTCGAGGGCGTAGGCGACCCGCAGCGGGCTCTTCCGGATCCCGCGCACCCGCGCCGCGATCGTCTCCTCCAGCCGGCCGGTCAGGGCCGGGTCGAGCGGCCGGGGGCGGATGGCGCGGGGGTCCCGCAGGCGGGCGTCGAGGCCGCCGGGCTCCAGATAAAGGTCCCCCTTGCCCGCCGTGTGGTCGTTGTAGAAGCGGAGGTTCCAGCGTTCGAGCCAGGCGAGCGGCCCCTCGCCGTGATCGGTCATCCCGCCGTTGATGCCGAAGTCGCGGCAGAACTTCCCCCCCGCCTCCTCGGTGCCGATCGTCCAGCGGTAACGCCAGGGCATGTAGAGCCAGGTGTTCCAGCGGCGGGCGGCGACTTTCCGGACCGGGCGGAGCTCGGGGGCCTGGCGGATGTATTCGAGATAGGCGCGGTCGGAATCCGGGCGCGCGCGTTCCTCGGGCTCCGCCTGGGCGCAGGCCAGGGCGAGGCCGAGCAGGGCCGCGAGGCAGAGGCGGGACATGCGCGGGAGAGCGTGCGAGATGCGTGCCGGACGAAAAACAAAACGGCCGGACCCGAAGGCCCGGCCGCTCGATACGCCCTCACAGCGGAGATCAGCGCGCGTTCACGCTCATCGCGTTGCTGTAGGCCGCCTGTCCGCGGGCGTCGACCGCCTTGACGCGGAAGGTGTAGGTGGTGCCTGCCCGCAGCCCCGTGACCTTGGCCGTCAACACGTTCGCTCCCGTGATGACCACCGGCTGATAGACGCCGTTGACCAGTTTCTCGACCACGAACTGGGTTTCGGTCGAGGAGCGGTCGAGCCAGTTGACCCGGACCACGCCGCCGCCGAGCCCCGAGGCCGAGGTGATCTGGGGCGCGACGAGGGCCGGCGGGGGCGTCGGCCCGGCGGCGGTGAAGGCGGAGGAGATGTTGCTGTAGCCGGAGGCGCCGGCCGAGTTGGCCGCCCGCACCCGGAAGGTGTAGCCGGTCGCCGGAGCGAGGCCGCCGATCTGTGCCGAGGTGACGTTGGCGCCGACGGCGAGGACCTCCTGGTAGGTCGCCCCGACCTTCTTCTCGATCCGGAAGGAGGTCTCGCTGGCCGAGGTGTCGCTCCAGGTGAGCTGGATGGCGGTGGACGAAACGGCTCTGGCGGTGAGCCCCGAAGGCGCCGCCGGCACCGGCGAGGAGGGGGAGGGGGTGGTCACCGTCGCCGTGTTGCTGTAGGCGGAAGACCGGGCGGCGGTGCTGGCCCGCACCCGGAAGAGGAAGGTCGAGCCGGAGGGGAGGCCGGTGACGCGGGCGGTGGTGATGTTGGCGCCCACCGCCAGCACCTCCTGGAAGGCGCCGTTGATCGAGCGCTCCACCCGGAAGGCCGACTCATTGGTCGCGTTGTCGATCCAGTTGAGGACCACCTCGCCGGGGCCCGTCGCCGAGCCGGTGAGGTTGCTCGGGGCGCCCGGGACGGTGGAGGGGGGCGGGGTGGACGCCGTCGTGATCGCGCTGGCGATGTTGCTGTACCCCGAGTAGCCGGAGGTGTTGGCGGCCCGCACCCGGAAGGTGTAGGCGGTCCCGGGGGACAGACGGGTGATCTGGACCCGGGTAGTGCCGGCGGTGAGGACCTGCACCTCCTGATAGGCCGTGCCGACGAGCTGCTCGACCCGGAAAGAGGTCTCGTTGGTCGAGTTGTCCTGCCAGGCGAGGTTGATCGCCGTGCTCGAGGCCGCCTGCGCCGTCAGGGCCGTGGGGGCCGCCGGCGTCGGCGCCGGGGGCGGCGGTGGCGGCGGGGGGGCGGGGCGTCGGCGCCAGCGTGGTGGCGCTCGCCGTGTTGCTGTAGGCGGAGCTGCCGGCGTCGTTGGCCGCCCGCACCCGGAAGCTGTAGGACGTCGCGGCGGTGAGGCCGCCGATCTGGAGCCGGGTGGTGCCGGCGGCCAGGACCTGGACCTCCTGATAGGCGCCGTTCACGAGCCGTTCGACCCGGAAGGAGGTCTCGTCGCTCGAGTTGTCCTGCCAGGCGAGGTCGATCGCGGAAACCGAGGCCGCCTGCGCCGTCAGGGCGCTCGGCGCCGCCGGGGCGGTCGGACCGGGCGGGGGCGGCGGCGGGGGGGGAGGCGGCGGCGGGGGCGGCGGGAGCGTGGTGTCGCCGCCGTTGGCGAGCAGCGCCACCGCCGGGTGGAGACGGGTCAGGTCCTGCCCCATCAGCTTGCCGAGCGGCGCCTTCTCGCCGATCGACGCGTTGATCATGAACACGGTCAGCCTGCGGCCGTAGTCGACCAGGGCGGCGTTGCCGTCCTGCTGGCCGGCGCGGATCAGCACCTCGGCGGCGCCGGTCTTCTCCGGGTTGTAGAGCTCGCGGTCGGCGCCGACCACGGTGCCGAGCGTGCCGCCCATCCGGGAGCCCGTCCAGGAGTACTGGAGCAGGCGGGCCCAGAAGCCCGAGACCGTGCCGTCGCCGATCACCACCGGCTCGATGTCCTTGTAGGTGTTGGCGATCGACGAGATCACCTGGCTCGGTTTCATCGCCGGGATGCCGAGCGGGGCGTCCCCGCTGTCCCGCTGATACCGGTTCAGGTAGTGCATGTCGTACATGCCGATCGTCCACTGCGAATCGGTGGTGAAGGTGGCGCCGGTGCCCGTCGGGGTCGTCACGTCAGGCCCGCCCCAGAAGCCATAGGTGACGCCGTTCCGGTTCAGCGCCGCGTACTGCTGGGTGATGGCGCGCGCGAAGTTCAGCCGGTAGTCCTCGAGAAAGCTGGCATCGTTGCTCGCCAGGCCCATGAAGCGGAAGACGTTCTGCCACTGCTGGGCGACGCGGCCGGTGAGCGAGATGTCGGGGGTGTTGACAGGGTAGTCCGCGGCGCAGGCCGGGCCGTCGGGGCCGTGCGGCGTCAACACTGGGCTCGGGCCGCGCGTCGGGCATTCATAGCGGCGCATGCTGTCGGCGCCCCGCTGCACGATGTCGATCACCGTCTCGTCGCCGGTCAGCCAGTAATAGAGGAAGAGGTTCTCGAAATAGGCGTGGGAGCTGTTGAAGTCGGTGCGGTAGGCGCCGTAGCCGGTGGGGGACTGGCCGCAGTAGAACCACCTCTCGGTCGGGCTGCACTGCATGATCTGGGTGTGGAGCGTGCGCAGGGCGGCGGGGAAGCCGAGCTCGTCGAGCCACTCGACCGCGCCCGTCCGCATCGCCCAGATCTGGGCCGTGCTGGTCGTGTTGTGGTAGTCCGTCCAGGCGCCGCACCAGAAGAGGTCGTCCCAGTGCTCGTTCGGCGTCGGGTCGGAGCCGGCGCCGCAGGTGAGCTCGCCGTCGTCGCCGTCCTTGCCCCAGTAGCGGGGGTAGACGCCGAACGTCATCATGCCGTTGATGCCGAGCTGGTCGATCTTGCTCACCGTCCGCGAGAGGGTGTTGGCGACCGCCGTGTCATAGCCGGCGAGCTCCGCCGGCAGCGGGCCGACCGGGAAGTCGTCCAGGGCGTCCGAGGAGGCGAACCACTGCGCCTCCGGCCAGGCGCGGAGCGGCCGGTTGAGCGGCGCCCAGGTGGTGCGGTTGAGGTCGGCGCGCGAGGGGGTGCCGGCGACCGCCGTCACCGCCAGGGTGGCGAACAGCCCCTGGTGGTTGGCGAGCCAGGCCTTGTCGTCCACCGCGTCGATGGCGAGATGGCCGCCGGGGAGCAGGCGGAGGGCCTGCGGCTCGTAACGGTGCATGTGGTTGAGGGCGATCGCCACCGTGCCCGCCGGGCCGCTGGCGGCGAGCAGCCCGCCGTCGGCCTTGACGCCGGCCGCGCTGCCGCCGGCGACGTTGACGTCGAACGCCTGCGGCGACGTGCGGTCCGCCCGGAGCTGCTGGCGCACCCAGGCGCTCTGGTCGGTGCCGACCGCCGCCGAGACCGCCGGAGCGGAGAAGTTGCCGATCGCCGTGACGGTGGGCGTGCCGCCCAGCTCGATCGCCAGGTCGTCGCGCATCTTGTCGATGCGGACGCCGTTGGTCGTGCCGGCCGGCGTGATGACGCACCCCGCGCAGTCGAAGTTCCCCTCCCAGTTGGTGACATGGCGGACGATCGCGGTCGGCGAGCCGGCGGTGAAGACGTAGCGCCGCCGCGTGCTCAACTGGCCGTTGCCGATCGCCGGCACGTCATAGGCGCCCTGGACGACGACGATCGCCGTCAGCGGCCCCTGGTGCTCGATCCAGACCCGGCGGGTCGTCGAGTGGCCGTAGCTGGAGCCGCCGGTCTGCACCGACAGGGCGCCGCCGCCGATCACCCGGCTGCCGTTGGCGAGGACCACCTCGTCGAACAGCGTTCCCGGGTTGGCGCCGAGGCGGAAGGTGGCGGCGCCGGTGTCGATGGTCACCGCGTTGCCGCTCTGGGTCAGGTTGATCCGGGTGGCCGGCGCCGGGTTCGCCACCGAGCCGTCGGTGACCAGCCGGTAGGCGGCCGTCTGATTGGCGCCGACCGTGGCCGGGAAGGTGACCAGCAGCCACTGGACGGGCGCCGTCGCGTCGCTCTTGCCGGCGTTCCAGCGCGCCGTCACCTCGAACTCGGCGGGCACCGGCGTGCCGGCGGCGTCGACGATGGCGAGGCGGGAGGTGTTGAGGACGTTGAGGCTGCGGGCGAGGGGTACGCCCGAGCGCACGATCTCGCCGGCGCGGGCGACCCCGGTGCTCTCACGAACGTTGAGGGTCAGCCTGGAAGGGACCGCGACCGTGGCCGCCGAGGCGCCAGAGTCGAAAGGGCCCGCGAAGCAGGCGATCAGGATTGCGAGGACGAGAAGGAACGAACGGCGCGAGCCCTCTACGAACATCTGACAGCTCCCTTGTGAAACGGTCCACCGCACTGCACACCACACCCGGTTGATGGAGATCCCCTATGCGCGGGTAGTGGACTTGCCCACGCGAGCGGGGTGACGAAACGACCGGGCGGTCGATCCGTCGGCGAATCTTTGGTTGTTGGCGAGCGCTGGCTCACCGCGATTTATGCAGGCTACGCTATAGAGTAAAAGAGGGAAGAGTCAACACTGTCATGAGGAATTTGTTCAATCCGACAGCAGATTTCCGGAATGCCGTGCAGGAGGGCCGCATTTTACGCGCCGATTCGACGATGTATCAAGTCGAGATCGGGCTTTCATCCTGCCGGAGGCATTCCGGAATGCGCACTGAGTGAGCACTTCGCCCGATTCTGGGGGTGCGCAACAGATATTTTTTGCAAAGGCGGGCTGGAGAATTGGTGAGCTCAACCGGGGAGATTTGCCCTGGGGTTGCGTGCCCTTCCGGTGCCCCTCGCCGCCTTGACAGGCATTTTTCATCTGCCTACACTGTTAGCAGTCAATGCCGGCGAGTGCTAACAACCGGCCGGCGATGATCCCAACCTGTTGAGTCCAACAAAGTCCTATAGGAGGTAGACACCATGAATATCCGTCCGCTACACGATCGGGTCCTGGTGAAGCGCATCGAGCAGGAGGAGCAGGTCCGCGGGGGCATCATCATCCCCGACACCGCCAAGGAGAAGCCGCAGGAGGCCGAGGTGGTCGCCGTCGGCCCGGGCAAGCTCAACGACGAAGGCAAGCGCGCGCCGATGGACGTCCAGGAAGGCGACCGGGTCCTCATGGGCAAGTACTCCGGGAGCGAGATCAAGATCGACGGCAACGACTACGTGATCCTCCGCGAGGACGAGATCCTGGCCGTCGTCAGCTCGAACGGCAACAAGAAGTAGCAACGCTCCTTTTTGTCCAGAAACCGACAACTCAATTTCGATATCCCAGCAATCAGGAGGCAGATAAGTCATGGCTAAGCAGATCACTTACTCCGGAGACGCGCGCGCCGCGATCCTCCGGGGCGTCAACAAGCTCGCCGACGCGGTCAAGGTGACCCTCGGTCCCAAGGGCCGCAACGTCGTCATCGAGAAGAAGTTCGGCTCGCCGACGATCACCAAGGACGGCGTCACCGTCGCCAAGGAGATCGAGCTCGCCGATCCGCTCGAGAACATGGGCGCGCAGATGGTGCGCGAGGTCGCCTCGAAGACCTCCGACGTGGCCGGCGACGGCACCACCACCGCGACCGTTCTCGCCCAGGCGATCTACCGCGAGGGCTCCAAGAACGTCACCGCCGGCGCCAACCCGATGGAGATCAAGCGCGGCATCGAGATGGCCGTCCGCGCCGCCGTCGAGGCGATCGACAAGATGGCCCGTCCGGTCGAGGGCAAGGACATCGCCCACGTCGGCACCATCTCGGCGAACAACGACACCGAGATCGGCGGCATCATCGCCGAGGCGATGGAGAAGGTCGGCAAGGACGGCGTGATCACCGTCGAGGAGGCCCGCGGCCTCGAGACCACCCTCGAGGTGGTCGAGGGCATGCAGTTCGACCGCGGCTATCTCTCCCCCTACTTCGTCACCGACGCCGAGCGCATGGAGACGGTGCTCGAGAACGTCAAGATCCTCCTCAACGAGAAGAAGGTCAGCTCGATGAAGGACCTCCTCCCGGTGCTCGAGCAGGTCGCCAAGCAGGGCCGGCCGCTGCTCATCATCGCCGAGGACGTCGAGGGCGAGGCGCTGGCCACGCTGGTCGTCAACAAGCTGCGCGGCACGCTGCACGTCGCCGCCGTCAAGGCGCCGGGCTTCGGCGACCGCCGCAAGGCCATGCTGGACGACATCGCGACCCTCACCGGCGGCCGCATGATCACCGAGGACCTCGGCATCAAGCTCGAGAACGTCCGCTGGGAAGATCTGGGCGACGCCAAGAAGGTCGTGCTCACCAAGGACGAGACCACCATCGTCACCGACTCCGACGATCCCAAGCGGCATGAGGCGATCGCCGGCCGGGTCAAGCAGATCCGCAACCAGATCGAGGAGACCACCTCGGACTACGACCGCGAGAAGCTCCAGGAGCGCCTGGCCAAGCTCGTCGGCGGTGTGGCGGTGATCAAGGTCGGCGCCGCGACCGAGACCGAGATGAAGGAGAAGAAGGCCCGCGTCGAGGACGCCATGCACGCCACCAAGGCGGCCGTCGAGGAGGGGATCGTCCCCGGCGGCGGCGTGGCCCTGCTGCGCGCCGTCAAGGCCGTCGACGCTCTCCAGGCCGAGGGCGACGTCCGCGTCGGCATCAACATCGTCCGCCGCGCGCTCGAGGAGCCGGCCCGCCAGATCGCCATGAACGCCGGCGAGGAGGGCTCGGTCATCGTCAAGCAGCTCCTGGCCGACAACGGCACCAGCGGCTACAACGCGGCCACCGGCAAGTTCGAGGACCTGGTCGCGGCCGGCGTCATCGACCCGGCCAAGGTGACCAAGACGGCGCTGCTCAACGCGTCGTCGATCGCCGGCCTGATGCTCACCACCGAAGCCATGGTCTCCGAGATCAAGGAGAAGGACGAGAAGGGCGGCGGCATGCCGGGCGGCGGCATGGGCGGCGGCATGGGCGGCATGTACTAAAGCCGGATTCCCGGCGGCTGCCTGCCGCCGGTTGGTGATAGAAGAAGGCCGGTCCGCTCGCGCGGACCGGCCTCGTTGTTTTTTGGGGAGAACCTGGGGGGACTGCTAGAACCGGGCGCGCAGGCCCAGATAGACCTTGCTCTGAACCTCGTCCGCCGCGCCCTGGACGAGATCGAAGCGGCCGGTGCCGAAGGCGCTCAGCTTGCGGTTGATGTAAAGGTCGATGCCGAACTGGGCGTTGGCGCCGAACTTCGTCTGGTTCCCGGTCTTCCCGGAGCTGTTTTCGAGCAGCGTGGCGTCGACGGAATGGACGCCGGCTCCCACGCCGAAGAAGCTGTCGACCGCTCCGAGGGGGATGACGCCGATCAGGTTCACCCCCAGCAGCAGATCGCTCCCCTTGCCGAGGCCGTCGCTGTCGCTGGAAGTCCAGTAGCCGACCTCGGGCTCGAGATAGCCGGTGATCCCCTGGTCGCCCCGCTGCTCGTCCCTCGCCGTTCCCCCGCCCGCTGGTCCGGATGCGGAGCGAGGCCATGTAGTAGGTCTCGGTCTGGTTCGGCGGGTTTCACCAGACCGATGCCCACCCCCAGCGCGAAGCGGTCGCGGTGTCCCCGGCCGTCCTGGTCATCGTTGTCGTCATAACCATCGCGATCGTCCGAGCCTTGCGCCCGGGCCATGCTCGTGGGGAGCAGAACCGCCGCCGTCAGAAGACTCACCGTCATCCAGCGTCTCATCTCATTCCTCTCCTTCCAGGGAAGGACGCACGCGCGCGCATCCCCTCCCGGTGGCACGTCAGATTTGAACCTGCTTCCAAGTTGTGAAGCGATCCTAGCACGAGCCACGCCTCGGCTCCGGACTGCGATAGAATCCGGCCTGCAATCTGACATCCGAACTTCGGCGAAGTGGCGGGTTCCGCAAGAGGGTAGACATCTTGAGCGAGATTCGTGTGCGCCTCCTCGGAGGCTTCGAGGTCTGGGACGGCGACCGCCAGGTCGCCGGTTTCCAATCGCATCCGCTGGTGACGGTCGCGCCGCTTCCGGAAGAGGCGCATCGCGAGCTGATGCGCCTGGCCGCCCAGGCGGTCGAGCAGGAGGCGGCGCCCGGCGGGCCGGTCATCCCCATGGTCGGCCGCGGCACCGCCTACGGCCAGTTGCAGGACGGGTGGAACCGCGCCCTCGCCGGCACCGTCCATCTCACCCTGGTCGCCGGCGAGCCGGGGATCGGCAAGACCCGGCTGATCGAGTCGTTCCTCGACGCCGCCACCTCCGAGCGGCGCCGCGGCGTGCTCGCCGGGCGGTGCCACGAGATGAGCCCGCTGGTGCCCTACCGGCCGTTCCTCGAGGTCCTGCGCGGCGCGCTGGCGGAGGAGGCCGAAGGGGGAGCCCGGGCCCTGGCGCAGGTTCCAACCGAGGTGCTGGAGGATATCGTCCGCCTCGTCCCCGAGCTGCGCGACCTGCGGCCGGACCTCCCGGTGCCGGAGCCGATGCCGCTGTTCGAGGACCGGCGGCGGCTCTTCTCCTCGGTGGCGCGCTTCCTCGACGGGATGTGCCGCGGCGGCGATCCGCTGGTCCTGTTCCTCGACGATCTCCACCTCGCGGACCGCGACACGCTCGACCTGCTGATGTTCCTCCTCTCCCGGCTCGAGGGGGCGATCTGGATCGTCGCCTCCGGCCGCATGGACGAGCTGGACCGGGACCACCCCTTGAGCCAGATCGTCCGCCGCGGCGAGAAGGCCGGCCGGGCGACGCGGCTGGAGCTGGGCCGGCTGGAGCCCTCGGATCTCGCGGAGATCGCGGAGTCGCTGGCCGGCGAGCCGCGGGCGGCCGAGCTGGCCGGCTTCCTGGAGGCGAAGAGCGAGGGCGTGCCGCTGGCGGTGACCGAGCTCGTCGACTATCTCTGGGACGAGGGGATCCTGACCGCTCGGCCCGCCGGGTGCTGGGCCCTGCCCGCCGCCCTGAACGAGAGCGAGGTGCCGTCGGATGTCGGCGAGCTGATCCGGCTGCGCGTCCGCCGCCTCCCCAACTCGATCCGTCGCCTGGCCACCCTGGCGGCGATCCTCGGCCACACCTTCGACGTGCAACTCCTCCAGGAGGCGGCCGACGAGCATGCCAAGGTCGTGGAGATAGGCCTCGAGGTCATGCTCGAGCACCGGCTGATCCGGCGGCTCGCCCGCCCGGGGAGCTTCGAGTTCACGCACGACCGCATCCGGGGAGCGATCTACGGCGAGCTCAATCCGCTGCGCCGGCAGGCCATGCACTCGCAGTTGGGGGAGGCGCTCGAGAGCCTGCTGGGAGAGCGGGAGTGCGAGGTCCTGGCCTATCACCACACGACCGGCAACCAGTGGGAGAAGTCGCTCCCCTTCCTGGAGCGCTCCCTCGAGCGGGCGCTCGCGGTGCAGGCGGGGGACGCCGCCCAGCGCCACTGCGATCAGGCGATCGAGGTGCTGAGCCGGCTCGCGGCCGGCGCCCGCAGCGCGCTGGTCGCCGAAAGGTGGCGGGAGCGGCGCGAGGTGATGCGCGAGAAGGCGGCGGCGCTCTCGCCGTCCGAGTCCGACGACTAGCGGGCGATGCGGCGGACGCCGCCGATCCTCGGCTCCACCGCCGGGGCGAGAGCCAGAACCTCGGCCTTGATCTCCTCCCGTTGCAGGCGCGAGAGGCGGCGGGCCTCCATGGCGAGCCCCATCTGGCGCATGGCGAGAATGACCGAGAACTCGAGCAGCACGAGCATCACGCCGAGCGTCGGCTCGCCGGTCACCGCGACCACCAGCGCCAGGGCGCAGAAGGAGACGACGACGCCGTAGATCACGGCGACGATGCGCGAGCGCTCGCCGCCGAAGTGGGCGAGGAGATGGTGGAGGTGCTTGCGGTCGGCGTGGAACATGCGCAGGAAGCGGTCGATCAGCGCGCTCTTCGGACGGTCGAGGAAGCGGACGGCCATCACCAGCAGGGTGTCCATCACCGGCACGCCGAGAGCCAGGATCGGCACCAGGATCGCCACCGCCGCCGGCGCCTTCAGCGAGGAGTGGACGGTGGTGGCGGCGAGCAGGAACCCCAGCATCAGCGAGCCGGAGTCGCCCATGAAAACGCGCGCCGGCTCCCAGTTGTGGCGCAGGAACCCGAGGCAGGCGCCGGCCACGGCGGCCATCAGGATCACGGTGCCGGCGTTCCCCTGCAGCATGGCGTAGGCGAGGAAGCTCACCGAGATGATGGTGACGACGCCGCCGGCCAGCCCGTCGAGCCCGTCGATCAGGTTGATCGCGTTGGTGACGCCGACGATCCAGAGCAGCGAGACGAAGCCTCCGAACAGGCCGAGGTGGACCTCGCCCAGGACCGGCAGGCGCAGCACCTCGAAGGCCCAGCCGGCGTGGACGAGCGGCCATGCCGCCACGATCTGGACCAGCAGCTTCTTGGCCGCCGAAACCCCGATCAGGTCGTCGATGATGCCGACCACGAAGACCAGCAGCGTGCCGAACACCAGCGCGAGCAGCTCGTTGCGTCCGATCGCGGTCCCCAGCCGGCCCCAGAGCAGGATGGCCGCGAGGCCGGCGCCGAGCGCCAGGCCCATGGCGATGGCGACACCTCCCAGGCGGGGAACGGCTCCCTTCTGCAGCTTGCGTTCTCCGGGGTGATCCAGGGCGCGGAACAGCACCGCCAGGCGCGCGATGGGCGGCACCATCAGATTGGTGGCCAGCGCGGCGACGAAAGCTGCGCCGATGGCATACGGCAGAATCCCGTTCATACGGCTACTCCTCCCGCGACCGGACGCCTCTCGGCGTACCCGAAACTGCACTGTTGATCGCTAGTTGTGGGGGTATCTTACAACTTATTTGTTTTTGTGCAAGTGCCCGAGATCATCCAGCGCGCGCGCGACCCCTGCCGAATCTCCAACGTCCATCCGTAGATAGGAGCCGGAGGGCAGGCCTTGGGAGCCGAGGAGATGGACATCCGAGCCGGCGCTGCCGATGTACAAGAGGGGGAGGCCGGACTGGACACAGCCGTAGACCTTGGAGGGGAGGACGTAGCCCACGAAGCCGTCGCGCAGGGTGATCAGGTGGGCGTCCGGAGTCACCAGGAGCCGCGGCAGCAGCTCCAGCGGCACGGGGCGGCCGCGGTGGACCGGCAGCCCCTCGCGGCGCAGGATCTCCTCGACCCGGTCCGCCTTCGAGCCGGTGGCGTTGAGCCAGAGGGCCACCCGCCCCGATCCTTCCCGATGATGGCGGCGGTACCCCTCGACGAACGTCTCGTGGTCGTGGGCGACGCCGAAGTTGCCGGAGTAGAGGAGGATCGCGTAACGGCTGAGCTCCGCCGGCCGCTCGAGCGGTTGCGTGCCGGGCGGGATCTCGACCGGCGAGGGGTCGCGCCTGAGCACGATCCGCCCGGGATCAATGCCGAGGTCGAGCAGCCGCCGCCGCTGGTCCTCGCCCAGCACCTCGAAGCGGTCCACCCGGCGGCGCAGCGCCACCGTCCAGCGGTGGAAGAGCCGGAGCGGCGCCGGGACCTTCCCCATCTCGGCCATCAGGCACTCGGGATGGAAGTCGGTGATCCGGTAGGTGAGCCGCTTGCCGAGCAGGAGGTTCAGGGGGACGAGGAGCTGGATCAGGAAGGGGGGGCTGCCGGTGAACAGGATCTCGTCGGCCGCGCGCAGCTCCCGGCGCAGCCGCCAGACCAGCCCGAGGTCGGTGCGCGCCGTCCACAGCGCCCGGGTGCGGAAGTCCGCGCGGTCGTAGACGCGCGCCCGCCGGCGGACGATCCGCAGCCGCCCATCCCCCGGCCGCTCCTCCTCGACCGAATCGGCCGCCGAGGAGAGGCCGGCGAGCACCACGTCCTCCCCCCGCGCCGCGCGTTCGCGGGCGAAGAGGAGGCTGTACTGGCCGACCGCGCCGAAATCGGGCGGCAGCCAGTCGCAGAGGTAGACGAGGCGGTGCATCGGTGAAGGAATGAGAACAGGGACGTAAGGGACGGCAAGGACCTCAGGGACGAAGGACGGCACCAGGATCGGTCATCATTGTTCCTGCTGTCCCTGTTCGTCCCTGCTGTCCCTCACGTCCCTTGTTTCTGTTTTCCCGCGCCTACCGCTCCGTGAGCATCTCTTCGAGATACCCGCTCACCGCCTCGCGCTCGCGGCTCCCGAAGTACCAGTCGATCGTCCGGTGGAGGCCGTCCATGAACTTCATCCGCGGCTCCCAGCCGAGGAGCTCCCGGGCCAGGCGGTTGCTCGCCACGCGGTTGAGCGGTCCGGTCGGCATGTGCGGCAGGAGCTTGATCTCGGCCTCCTGGCCGGTGTAGCGCAGCACCTCGTGGACGGCGTCGATCACCCGCGTGCGCTCCTCGGTGCCGAGATTGACGGCCGTGCCGTCCTCGATCTTCTCGGCGGCGAGCACCATCCCGCTCACGATGTCCCCGACATAGGTCCAGTTGCGGATCTGGGTGCCGTCCCCCCAGACCTCGAACGGGTTCTGGCGGACGAAGGCGCGGGCGATCATGGCGATCACGGCGTGGTTCTCGACCCCGCGCTCGCCGTAGACCGTGAAGAACCGGCAGGAGGCGGACTTGAAGCCGAAGTCGCGCGCGTAGGAGCGCAGCGTCATCTCCGTCATCAGCTTGGCCCAGCCGTACATGTTGTCGGCGTCGTAGGGGGGCCCGACCATCTCCTCGGTGAGATAGAGCTCCTGGGTGACGTCGCTCTGGAGGTGGTTGGGGTAGACGCAGCCCGACGAGGCGAAGACGAACTTGCCGGCGCCCGCCTCGTAGGCGGCCTTGATCAGCATGCCGTCCATCGCCAGGTTCTGGGCGCAGGCGGCCTGATGGAGGTCCACGAAGCCGCGCCCGCCGTGAATGGCGGCGAGATGGAAGACGACGTCCATCCCCTCGACCATGCGCTGGGGGACGCCGGGCTGGAGGAGATCCTCCCGGTGAAACTCGACGATGCCGGCGTCGATGGCCGGCTGAATGTTGGCGAGACGCCCGCTCGTCAGGTCGTCCACCACGCGGATCGACCGCGCGCCCTTCGCGACGAGCTCATCGATCAGGTGGGAGCTGATGAACGAAGCGCCTCCGGTGACCAGGACCTTCTTCTGATTCCAATCCATGCTCTACTTCTCCTCCGTCCCGCGGGAAGGCCGCCAGCCGGAATGTTGGGAAATGACGCGTTAGTGTAAGCGGGAAGAGAGGAATGCGCAAAACCATCCGCGTCGCCACCCTCCTGGGCCACGCCCACGTGGAGATGGCCCTCGCCTGCCTGGGGAGCCTGCTGCGCTACTCGGCGGACCCGCTCGCCTTGCGCGTCCACGAGGACGGCTCGCTGACCGCGGAGGATCGCGAGCGGCTGCGGGAGGGACTGGGGACCCCTGAGCTCGTGCCCCGGGACGAGGCCGACCAGCGGGTCGAAGCGGCGCTCGCCGGCCGCCCCGCCCTGCGGACGTTCCGCCGGAACAACCCCCTGGCGCTCAAGCTGATCGACATCCCGCTCCTGGCCGGCGACGGCGACCTCGCCTACTGCGACTCCGACGTCCTCTTCCTGCGCCCCTTCGCGGACCTCTTCCGCTTTCCGGCGGCGGCGGGCGCCGTCTTCATGAGCGACCGCCAGAACGCCTACTCCGTCCGCTCCTGGCACCTGCTGACGCAACCGCGGCTGGCGCTCCCCTGCCGGGTCAATTCGGGGATCCTCCATTTCCGGACACGGTTCTTCGATCCCGACCTTCTGGAGTGGTACCTCTCGCGGCCGGAGCTCGGCTTCGCGCCGGTCTGGAGCGAGCAGACCGCCTGGGCACTGCTTGGACAGCGGGCCGGCTGCCACCTCTGGGACCCGCGCCTGATCCGGCTGCCCGGGGGAGGGGGAGAAGCGGACGCCGTGGCGCTCCACTTCGTCAGCCCCCTGCGCGGGCTGCTCCCGGGGTTCCTGGAGCGCGCGGCCGACCGCGCGGGCGAGCCCGCCGTGGCCGTGGGAACGGTCCCGGCCCGGCGCTGCCGCCCCTGGGACCTGGCCTGGACGGAGGCTCGGCGCCGGCTGGCGAGGCTGTAGAAGAAGAGACCTCAGGGACAGCAGGGACCTCAGGGACGCCAGAAAAGAAATCGCGGTCCGTTCCTGGTGTCTGAAGTCCCTGAAGTCCCTGCTGTCCCTCATGTCCCTTTTACCCCCTCAGCCAGCCGGGAACCTGGCGCAGATCCTCGAACAGCGCGTCCGGGGACCAGAGCGCCAGCACGGCGGGGTTGCGGATGCCGCAGCCGACGGCGGCGGTGCGGAGGCCGAGGGCGCGGCCGCTCGCCACGTCCACCTCGGTATCGCCCACCAGCACCGATCCCGGTCCCCAGGAGATCCCGGACCCGCGCAGCAGGGGCGCCTTGGCGGTGGGCGTGCCATCCCCCCGGCCGGCGATCACGTGCTCGAAATAGAGAGTGAGGCCGGTCCTGATGAGCTGCCGCTCCAGCCGGTCCGGGTGCTGGCGCAGGGTGACGAGCGCGAGCTGGCCCAGCTCGTCCAGCTCCTCCAGGACCTCCGCCATCCACGGCCAGGGCTCGTCCAGCTCCAGGTACTTCGGAGCCTCGATCCAGCGGAGCCGTTCCGCCTCGGCCAGGACGGCGACCTCCGGCGGCAGGCCGGTCCGCGCCAGGATCTCCGTCTCGGCGACGAGGTTCCGCTTCGCCTCCCAGTAGGCCATGCGCGGCAGGGGCCAGCCGCCGAAACGCTCGACCACGTCCTGATGGACCTGGTGATAGCGCCGGGAGACGTCGAGCACCGGCCCGTCGAGGTCGACGAAGATCCAGGGCAGGCTCACGCGCCGCGGAACCCCCGGCCGTCCAGCCGCGCCCGCAGCCAGGGCTCGAGCATGGCGTACCAGTCGCGCCCGGGGCGGATCTTGGAGTAGCGGCCGGCCTCCGGGTAGCGCATGGTGACGGGCACCTCGACGGAACGGATCACGGGATCGAGCAGGATCTTGGCATAGAGGTAGTACTCGAAACCATAGGTGTGGAGCCACGGCGCGTGCCAGTCGAACTCCGCCCGCCGCAGCAGGTCGAGCCGGAAGGCCCGGAAGCCGCAGGTGGCATCGCTCAGCCGCGCGCCGGTCGCGAGGCGGACGAAGACATTGACCAGGGGGATCGACCGCCGCCGGAACTCCGGCAGATTGGGCGAGCCCCCGCCGGCGAGGAAACGGCTGCCGTTGACGTAGTCGGCCTCCCCGCCGAGGATCGGCGCCAGGAGGCGGGGGATCTCGGCCGGCAGCATCTTGCCGTTCGCCGCCATGGCGCCGAAGACCTCATACCCCCGCTCCAGCGCCCAGTCGATCGCCCGCATATAGCCGTAGCCCACCCCCAGATTGCGCGGCAGGTCGAGGAAGGGGTGGCCGCTCTCGCGCACCAGGACCTCCGAGCCGTCGCTCGAGCCGTTGTTGACCAGGAGCAGCTCGACGCCGGGAGTCGCCGCCTCGCGGAACTCGGCGAGCACCCGGGGGAGCTCCCGGACCTGATTGAAGACGGGGGCGAAGAAAAGGACTTTCATCAAACTCTAACACTATAATCCCGGCTCTTATGACGCCTCGACGCATCCTGGTGACCGGCGCGGGCGGCTCCCCCTCCACGAACTTCGTGCGCTCGCTGCGCGAGTCGGGGGAGCCGTTCCATCTGATCGGAGCCGACTGTAACAAGTACTACCTCCAGCGCGCCGAGACCGACGAGCGCCATCTGATCCCCGAGACCTCCGATCCGGACTACATCCCGATCCTCCAGGGGCTCGTCGCGGAGACCGGCGCCGAGCTGATCTACAGCCAGCCGGACCAGGAGATCCTCGCCATCTCCGAGCACCGGGACGAGATCGGCGCCCGCACCTTCCTGCCGGCTCACCGCACGATCGAGATCTGCCAGGACAAATACGAGTCCTTCCGCTGCTGGAAGGCGGCCGGCCTCACCGTGCCGGAGACGATGCTCATCGCGACCGAGCAGGACCTCGACCGCGCCTTCGAGGCGTTCGGCTCGCCCGTCTGGCTGCGCGCCATCGTGAGCCCGGGGGGCGGCAAGGGGAGCTTCCGCGCCGAGAACCCGCGCGTGGCCCGCGCCTGGCTCGACTTCTCCGAGGGGTGGGGGAACTTCACCGCCGCCGAGTGCCTGCGGCCCGACTCGATCACCTGGACGGCCCTCTATAAGGATGGCGAGCTGATCGTCGCCCAGGGGCGCAAGCGCCTCTACTGGGAGTTCGGCAACCGCGCTCCGTCGGGGGTGACCGGCATCACCGGCACCGGCGTCACCATGACCGACCCGGAGCTCGACGACCTCGCCCAGCGCGCCATCGCGGCGATCGACGACCGGCCGAACGGCATCTTCGCCGTCGACCTCACCTACGACCCGCGCGGCGTGCCGAACCCGACCGAGATCAACATCGGCCGCTTCTTCACCACCCACCTCTTCTTTACGAGGGCGGGCTTGAACCTGCCGTACATCTTCGTGAAGCTGGCGTTCGGCGAGCCGTACCCCGAGCCGGCGAGGAAGCTCAATCCGCTGCCGGTGGACCTCGCCTGGGTCCGCGGGATGGATTTCCTGCCGGTGCTCACGGACATGGCGGCGATCGAGGGGTCGGCGGCGGAGCTGGCGGCGCGGCGGGGGCGGTTGCCGGATAGGCTGGACCGCGATCTGGAGAGGGCGACCCGCGGTTCGGAGAGTGTGACCCGTGGTCCGGAGAGTGTGACCCGTGGTCCGGAGAGTGTGACCCGTGGTCCGGAGAGTGCGACCCGTGAATCGGAGGAGCGCGACCCCTGGCTAAGACAGCGTGACCCGTGGGTCGGAGAGACGTGACTCAGGGCCCTTCCCCCAGGCTCGGGCATTTTAGCTCACCCCTCAAGCGCTCCCTCTTCTTACCGCGTCTTCGAGACGTTCGGCTTGCACCTCATTCTTTATCAAAACCGGCCCAACGGGTCGGGGAGAACCCAGCCCAGGGCTGAGGCCGGAGGCCGATGCCCTGGGGAGAAAGCACAACAAACCAAGCGGCCTGTAGGGCCGCGAGAGCTCTGCCCACCGTCCTCGGTTCTATCCAGCCCAGATTCTCGCGACCCTTCAGGCCTCTTCGTCAAGCTGGCGTTCGGCGAGCCGTATCCGGAGCCCGCGAGGAAGCTCAATCCGCTGCCGGTGGGCCTCGCCTGGGTGCGGTGGTGTCGAGTCTCACAATATTTCGTGACCGCCATGCCGTTTCTGGCCGGATTGCACCGCCACCCAAGTTGGTTTTCGCACTCTTCCGCCATCACCTCGATACCCAGCCTCCTCAGACGCGAGCGGCGGGAGTCAAGGGCGAAGCCGCGTAGCGGGCGACGAAGTCGACCCTTGACCCCGCCAGATCGCGTCGAGACAATCCGGGCATCGAGGCGATCCAACGCGGGAAACGCCCAAATCGGCAGCCTCAAAGTGCCCCACGGTCACGCCGAAAGGCGGAACAAATCGAAAAGGCGACCACGGAATTACGCGGGGCTCGACAGCTCCTAAAAGTTTGACTTTAGGGTAACTAGCGAAGCCTTCGGCCTCAAACCGACGAGGGAGTATCGGGATGAGGCGACGTTGGGTCGAAGTGGTACCGGGTTGATAGGTTGAGATGGCGGGGTTAAGATACCGCCATGGCTACCATAGCGGAGATCCTGGAAGGCCACGTGACCCTGGAGGTGGAGTGCGTCGATCGGTTGTACTTGAACGGGTATATCCCCTCTCTGGCGACGGCGGGGGGATTGACCGTGTTCATGCGGGAGCACCTGAACAAGCCGATTCCCTCGCCTGCGGTTCTGGGCCAGATGACGTCGCGGTTTCGCGAAGGGGTGCTGGCGTTTGCTGCGGCGAGCGAGATTCCGCTGATCCATTTCGAGCGCGGAGAGCGGAAAGACGACCGTGCCAACGAGATGCGCCGGGAACTCGGGGTTCGAGGAGGCGTCGTCTTCATTGGCGTCGCGCAGGAAAAGGCGAAGGCCTTTTCGGGGCGCAAAGTTCCCGAGAAGGGCGCGAATTGGTTCGAGTACACCCGGGACAAGACGGTGTGCGTGAACCACTACTACTTCTACGTTGATGATGAGGAATTCGGTCCGGCTTTCGTGAAGGTGTGCAGTTATGCGCCGTGGGCCTTGAAAGTGTGCTTGAACGGTCACGAGTGGGCCAAGCGACAGTTGGAGAAGAAGGGGATTGCCTACAAGGCTCTGGACAACGGTTCTCTGGACTGTGCGGAGGCGGCGGCGCTGCAGGAGGTTTGCAATGCCTTGGGTCCGCAGTATGTTGAGGCCTTTCTGGCCCGTTGGCTGGAGCGTTTGCCGATGCCGTTGACGAGCGCGGATCGTGCGGCGGGCTATGACTGGAAGCTGTCGATCTGGCAAATGGAGGTCAGTCTGACGCAGGTCTTCGACCGGCCCGTGCGGGGTCGGGAGTTTTTCGAGGAGGTGATGCGGGACAACCTGGACTTGGGACGTCCCGATCGGGTGCAGTTGATCTTTGAACGGCGCATCCTGCCCAGCACGCCGCGGAAAATTTCGGACCCGCGTGATCCAAGATGGGGTCTTGCCGAGCCTGCACATCGAGTACAAGAGCTCTCATCTGAAACAGTATTTCAAAGAGGGACACGCCCTGCGCACGGAAGGGACGTTTCGCGACCCCGAGACTTCAACGTCAACAAGGGTATTTCCAACTTCGGCTATCTCCAGCAGATCGGACGCCAGATCAACCGGCGGCTTCTGGAAGTCGAGCGGGTGAGCCAGAACTGCGGGCTCTCTGCCGACGGCATTCAGCGTGTGGTGGAGCCTACCGTCGGCGAGGACGGTCAAAAAGCACCGGGGCTTCGTTTTGGCGATCCGCGAGTGATGGCGTTGATGCTGACTCTCAGCCTCTTCACTCACCTGATCAACGGTTTCCGCAACCAAGATCTGCGACGAGCCATGGCCCAGCAGTTGGGGCCGAGCGGACAGACCTACACTTCCCAGCAAGCCACCTATGACCTCAGACGTCTTTGCCGGAAAGGCTTGCTTCACCGCCGCCCCGGCACCCAGCGTTACGTGGTAACTCCTTACGGCTGGAAACTTGCTCGGCTCTACTCCCGTCTGGACGCACGGGTCTTTCGACCGGCCCTCGCAGCCTTGGAGGGACAGAGCATCGCCGATCCAAGACCCAAGCTCTCACGAGCGCTTACCAAAGTAGATCACGAGCTGGATGCTCTCATCGTCTCGGCATTCCCTGCGACAACACCGAGGGCTGCATAACGAAGAAAAGCTATCTAAAAACGTGTCTCGTTTGTCCAGATGTCGCCTTGATCAGACGACTAGAAGTACCGTAGGGAAGGAACCAGGCCGGCGGGGCAATCTCTCCGGCGGCCATGACGACGACGGAGGATGCGAAGGTTCTAAGCCTGACGGTGGTCTTCCTGCGCTTCTTCGCCGGCATGACCCAGGCGGAGCTCGGCCGGGCCGCGGGGATCGATCAGGGGCTGATCTCCCGCTATGAATCCGGCAAGCACGTGCCGCCGGAGGAGAGCCTGCGCCGGATAGCGGCGGCGGCGGGCGTCCCCTGGTCGCAGGTGATCTTCCTGCGCCCTGCCTATGCCACGATCCTGGCGTCCGCGAGACGGAAGGCGGGAGGGCTCGACACGGAGCCTCTGGACGCCGGAGGGCTGGAGATCTCCCTGGAGCGCGTCCTGCTGGTCGTGGCCACCTACCTGGACGAGGAGACCTCGAGCGAGTCGTCCCCCGAGGAGGAGCGCCGCGAGGCGGAGCGGATCTGGGAGGCTCTCGAGGAGCTCCCCGCGAGCCGCCGCCGCCGGCTAATCGAGCTCTCCCTCCACGCCGGCCGGAGTTGGGCCTTGGCGGAGCGGCTTTGCGAGGCCAGCCTGCGGATGAGGGCGCTCGCGAGTGCAGGGCTACTGCTGGGCCCACGTCGCCCACGCCCGCCGGGCGGCCGGCGACCTCGCCGGAGCGGACGAGGCGTTCGCCCGCGCCCGGGACCTCTGGCGCGCCGGGGCCGCCGCCGATCCCGGCCTGCTCGGGGAGCTCGGCGACCCTTTCTGAGAGCGCCTAACAAAACCGGCCCAACGGGCCGGGAGAGCCCAGCCCAGGGCTGAGGCCGAAGGCCGATGCCCTGGGTAAGCAGGCCGAACAGGGAGAGTGGTCCAGCGATCGGATCTCGCTCTTCCTCCAGGATGGCGAGGATTTTGGGCCGCTCGAATTGAGGATGCGTCAGGAAACCAAGCTGTCCGGGTCCGTGCGGTCCGCACGGGGGCCGGTCCCTGGTGCCGGAGTGACGGTCTACGGTATCCGCCCGAGCCTCATGGGTGGCGACTCCGTCCGGACAGAGATGGATGGAACCTTCACCGCCCACGTGCCCGCGCCAGCCCAAATGGCGGACGTCATGGTTAGCGCACCCGGCTTTGGACTGAAGGCATTTCCGCTCGTTGTGGGAGCTGGCACCGCCCAGCCGTTGGTGCTCGAGGAGCAGAGCGGCGAGCTCACTGTCCTCTTACCTACGCCGAGCGAGGAGCCAAAGGATGCCACCACCCTCTGGATCTTCCAGAATGGCCTCTTCCTGTTGAAACAAGCCCTGTTTCAATGGACCAGCGCTCATGGCAGGGAACCCGTGTCCGAGGCGGGGAAGAGGCAGAAGAGCCTCAACGTGCCGGAAATGGCGCCCGGCGAGTACCGGGCCTGTCTGGCGGCCCCGGCGGTTCTGGTGCCCTGGCAGGCTTCCGGGTGGACCGCCCCTCTCGCCCAGTGCGTCAGCGGGACTTTAGCGGCGGGAGGGACGCTTCGGCTCGACTTGGCCAAGCCCGACTAGTACGGCTGCGACGGTCCGGGTTTTTCCTCCACCCGGAACAGGGGGAGGTCAGGAGGGGGGCGTTCTGGAGTCCGGGACTGCTTCTTGTCTGGGCGCCC
>CAVXIG010000069.1:0-31514 GCA_963761645.1 uncultured Acidobacteriota bacterium | reverse complement strand
CATACGAAGGAAGGGGGATTTTCGTCTCGTCCCTTGACGAGTTGAGTTGACGCAAGAGGTCGGTGCCAGCCTGGTATGCCGTGATCTATGGCGGCGGCTCAGGAGTCCAGCCAATCTTCGATCCGGAGGCCCGGCACGCGGTGAATTCCTCCACGTTGGCGGTCACCAGGGTCAAATCGAGCGCCAGCGCGTGAGCAGCAATCAATAGATCGTTCGGCCGATCGGCGTTCCCCTCTGGTCGAGATGGAGACGAATCTCGGCGTACCGGCGATCGGCTTCCTTGTCCAAGGGGAGAACCTCCAGGCTCTCCAGAAGGCTCTCGACACGCTCCGAGAGCCGGGCGGACCCTTCTTGGCGGCGCCATACCGAAGCTCACAGGCGACGATGATGCTCGTGCAGATCGTGGCATCTCCCACCAGCGCGGCTCTCTGCACCGCACGGCCGCCAGGATTCCGTAGCAGGTCCGACAGGATGTTGGTGTCGAGGAGATACCGGAACTCGGCCATCTCAGAGATCCACGTCCTCGATGGGTTCGAGGTCATCGATCTCCGGAAACTCCTCGGCGAGGGGCTCCCACGTAGACAAAAGCTCGAGGAGGGACGGCCGAGGCATCGGCTCGACGATCAGCCGATTCCCCTCCTTGCGGAGAAGGGCCTGGTTGCCTGGAAGCTCGAGGTCCCGGGGAATGCGAACTGCCTGGTTGCTCCCATTCCGGAACAGGCGCACGATTCGTTCGGCCTGCATGATGTCCTCCCGGCCGCTGACGGAAGCGACCTATGCCAAAGCATATGCTAGCACGAAGTAGTGCCTGGCTCGATGGAAAAGCTTGGCAGAGCGTTGCCGTGATATACCGCCTCCCCATGACCAACTCCGACCTCCCCCGCTGCGGCTGGGCCACCTCCGACCCGCTCTACATCGCCTACCACGACGAGGAATGGGGGCGGCCGGTGCATGACGACCGCCATCTGTTCGAGATGCTGACTCTGGAGGGGGCGCAGGCGGGGCTGTCGTGGATCACGATTCTCAAGCGGCGCGAGGGGTACCGCCGGGCGTTCGAGGGGTTCGACGTGGAGCGGATCGCCCGCTATGGAGAGAAGGACGTCGAGCGGCTGATGGCGGACGCCGGGATCATCCGCAACCGCGCCAAGATCGAGTCCACGATCAAGAACGCCCGGGCCACCCTGGCGGTCGCCGGGGAGGCCGGCGGCCTCTCCCCCTTCCTCTGGCAGTTCGTGGGCGGCGAGCCCAGGATCAACCATTGGAAGAGCCTCAAGGAGATTCCTCCCGAGACGGCCGAATCCAAGGCGATGAGCAAGGAGCTCAAGCGCCGCGGCTTCGGTTTCGTCGGCCCCACGGTCTGCTACGCCTTGATGCAGGCCACCGGCATGGTGGACGACCACGTCCTGACCTGTTTCCGCCGCCGGAAGAATCCCTGACGTCCGTCAGGCCAGGATGAGCCCGCGCGAAGAAAGACGGTTCTTTCGGAACGAAGACAGCGGCTGAAATCGCGGGACGGCCCACCGTCTTGCGAAGACGGCGGCGTGGATGGAAAGACGGCGGCGCGGGAAGAAAGACGGCCATCCGTCCAGCGAAATGAAGAGCCCGTCCAGCCAAAAACATGGCCGTCGAACCAAAAACGCGGCTGTCCAAGTAAATTGAGACGCCGTCCAGCCAAAAAAACCGTTGGGGCGATGAAACGAGGGCTGTCCTGGTCTCAGCGCCGCTCGACGAAGGTGAGCACCGTCTTGCCGTCCTTCTGAGCGCCCCGGGCGAGGGCGATCCGGCCTCCCCCCGGCAACTCCAACACCCGCAGGTCGCGATCCCTCAGGACCTCGCCGTCGGGAGCCTCGTCGTCTTCGTCCTGCTGCTTCTTCTTCGGCGCGCCCGGCACCGGGAAGGACCAGAGCGGCCTTCCGGCCAGCGGGCGCGCTCCCTTCGGGTCCCCCGGATAGAGGAAGAGATGGTCTCCGACGTAGGCGAGGAGGTCCGGCGTGCCGTCGCCGGTGAGGTCCGGGCCGTAGAGCCAGTCGGTGGCCTGCTCGTTCAGCTTCCAGCGACGGGGGTCCTTTTCGAACTTCCCGCCTCCCAGGCTGCGGTAGGCGGAGACCAGCAGCTCCTTCCCCCGCAACCCCCCGGGATGGGCGAGGACGAGGTCCTGCCGGCCGTCGCCGTCGGCGTCCGCGGCCAGGGAGTCGAGGCGGAACCAGAGCGGGCAGTCGGTCTCGACGGCGAGGCTGGGAGCGCTCCCCTTGCGCGAGCGGTCGCGGCCCAGCAGGAAGAGGCGCAGGCGCTTCCTGGCGAAGACGCCGATCTTCTCGAACGTCGTCGCGGCCAGGGCCGGGGCGCCGTCCAGGCGGAGATAACCGCGGTCGAACGTGACCAGCCGCTCCTCCCCCGGCAGCAGGGACCAGGACTCGAAAGGGGCGGAGCCGTCGGCCGGCAGCAGGACCGTCCTCAGGCGCCGCCGACCCTCCGCCTGGGGACCGGCGACGAACAGGGGGGGATCGCCCGGCAGCAGGGTCACCGGCGGGCTCGACAGACGCACACCCCAACGCAGCCGCTCGGCGCGGACCGGCAGCGGGAACGAGGGGCCGCGGGCGAGCGCTCCCCCGCCAGGGGTCAGCAGCTCGAGCAGGCCCGTATGGGCGACCGGGATCCACGGCCGGCCCGGTCCGCTCCCGGTCACCGAGCGCAGATCGATCGCCTTGGACTCCAGCAGCTTGTGGCCACCCCCGGCGGCTGTAAACAGCACTCCCGGCATGCCGGCGATGGGCGTCAGGGCGCCGCTGGCGTCGAGGTCGAAGCCGGTGACGGCGTTCACCTCCTCGTGCAGACGGGCGGCGAGCGTCTCCAGGGTGCGCCGCTGCGGATCGAAGAACAGCAGCGTCTTGGCTCCCTTGCGGTCCTTCTGGCCGGAGATCAGGAGGGCGACCCCCGGCCGTCCGCCGGGGCCGGTCACGCCGGCGGCATCGACCAGGAAGCCCGGCAGGGAGACGGTGGCGGCCTCGAAGGCTCCGGCGCGGCCCGTGCGGACGTTGGCGGGCTGGGCGAACAAGGGAAAAGAGAGGAGCAGGAGGAAGATGGCTACAAAGGCTGCCGGTATTTGCCGCAAAGCCCCTCTCATCTTCCTCCCCCACTCAAATAAAGATCCAGCCGCACCGGCGGCACGAACCCCTCCTCCGGCGCCCGTTGGGGATTGATGATGAAGAGGTCCGAACGGCCGTCGCCGTCGAGGTCGCGGATGCGGACCAGCGAGAGGTCGCGCGGCTCCTCGCGGAGGTCGAAGGCCATGTCGGGGTTGGCCGGGAAGGAGCAGTCCGGCCGGCCGCGGTGGATCGTCACCCTTTTGCCGCGGCCGATCTGGACGAAGTCGGCGCGGCCGTCGCCGTCGTAGTCCCCCGAGAAGAGGGAGAGCTGGCTCACCCGCAGGTTGTTGAGATCGAGGCGGAAGGTGCCGGAGAGGTCGAGCCCCTTGATCGCGCGGAAGGCGCCGTTCTTCTCCTGGCACCAGACGTGGAAGTCGAGCCCGACGTTGAGGCGCTTGGTGGCGAGGCTCCCCAGCAGCTTGGTCACGCCGAGGTCCATGGTGACGGTGACGAGGTCCGGCCGGCCGTCGCCGTTGATGTCCTGGAAACCGCCCGGCAGCTCGATCTCGGTGTCCTCGGCCTCGATCCCCTCCAGCCCCCAGCCGGTGATGTCGAAGGTGCGGTAGGCGGCCTTCTCCGGCGCGAGGTCTTTCGAGAGCCGGCGGAAGGTCAACCGGCCGTGCGGCTCGCGGACCTTCGCCATCTCCTTGCGGAGGCCGCCGCGCTTGGGATCGTCCAGGCTCTGGCGGAAGACCACCTCGGCCCGGCCGTCCCCCTCGAGGTCCCCCAACCAGACGGGATTGGGCGCTTTGGGATCGCCGGTGCCGAGGACGATCTCCGCCGCCGCCTGGAAGCGACCCTGGCCGGCGTTGCGCGCCACCCAGACCGAGCGCCAGCGCTTCACCGGATCGCGGAAGATCAGGTCCGGCCGGCCGTCGCCGGTGACGTCCTGGACCTGCGGCAGCGGATAGCGGTGCTCGAGGTCGTCCGCCGAACGGAAGGCTTCCCCCGGCACGGGCAGGCGCGAGGCGGCGTTGCGCGCCAGCCCCTTCCCCTCCGGCCGGCCGAGATAGACGGCGAGCCCCTCGCGCGCGGGCAGGATGAGATCGGGGAGACGGTCGCCGTTGACGTCTTTCATCAGGCCGAGATCGCCGAGGAAGTTGCCGGTGCCCGCCATCACCGGCGGATCGGCGATCCACGGCTCCAGCCGCAAGGCCCCCGGCAATCCTCCTGGTCCATCGAGGCGCAGCACGCTCGCCCCCTCGTCGGTGAGGGCGACCACGGGGGCCCCCGGCGGCCCCGCCTCCAGCGACAGCACCGAGAGCGGCAGCGCCAGCGCCAGCGGCGGCGCGTAGCCGCCGGCCGGCAGGGCGCGGTAGACGCGCGCCTCCCGGCGGTCGATCACCGCCGGCACGATGGTCATCACGTCGACCAGCCCCTGGACGTTGTCCATGGTGCTGCTCTCGGTGATGGCGATCTCGTCCCACTGGTTGTAGGCGACCACCACGACGAGATCGCGGCGGCCGTCGCCGTCGACGTCGGCCGAGATCACGGCGGCCGGCGCGCCGGGCAGCTCCAGGCTGACGTTCCGCAGGTTGGAGAGGGAGGGCCGGCCGGCGGCGAGCGCCGGCGCGGCGTGTGAAAGGGCCGCCAGGAGAAGAACCGGGAGGGAGTGGCGGCGGACCCGCCTCCAGGGCTTATTTCCCAAACCGCTTCGTGAACAGCTTCCTGAGATATCGATCAACTCCACCCACCTAGCTTATACGGCGCCGGGTGGCGGATCGTTTGCGCGACGGGGTCGCCGGCGGCGATCACAGCCCGCCCGAGTTCACCAGCGCCGCCGCGACGAGCAGCAGGAGCGACGTCAGGGACAGGGCGACCATTTTCATGAAATCTCGGGACATGGTGTGTTTCCTTTCCGACTCGGCCGGATCTACCGGTGATTGGCGATCCGCCGCCGTCTTTCGTTACAACGCCCAGGAAGTCCAATACCCCTCATCACTCCTTCTTACGCGAGAAAAGGGCAAAAGATACGCCAGCCCTCCTCTCCGAGGAGAGGAAGTTGAAAATTTTCCGAAACTGTCTTCCGGAGGAGACACCGGGCGTCTGGGAAAGTCGACGTGTTACCCTCTGCGGCCGGACCTTCCAGAGGAGAAACCCTTTGAGCCCTACCTCCCCGCGCCCCATTGCCGAGGTCGCCCACGACCTCGGGATCGCCCCGCAGAACCTCGTGCCCTATGGCGACGACAAAGCCAAGATCCGCCTCGCGGCCCGCGACTCCGGGCGGCCGACCGGCAAGCTGATCCTGGTCTCGGCCCTCACCCCGACGGACGCCGGCGAGGGGAAGACGACCACCTCGATCGGGCTCGCCCAGGGGATGGCCCGGCTGGGCGAGCGGGCGTGTCTCGCGCTGCGCGAGCCTTCGCTCGGCCCCACCTTCGGCATGAAGGGGGGCGCCACCGGCGGCGGGCGCTCGATCGTGGTCCCGGTGGAGGACATCAACCTCCACTTCACCGGCGACTTCCACGCCATCACCGCCGCCCACAACCTGCTCGCCAGCATGGTCGACAACCATCTCCACCAAGGCAACGCCCTGGGGATCGACGTGCGGCGGGTCTGGTGGCGGCGGGTGCTGGACGTCAACGACCGCGCCCTGCGCCACCTCGTGGTGGGTCTCGGCGGGCCGGCGGAAGGGGTGCCGCGGGAGACCGGGTTCGACATCACGGCGGCCTCCGAGGTAATGGCGGTGCTCTGTCTCGCCGAGGACGCGGACGACCTGCGCGCCCGCCTGGGGCGGCTGGTGGTGGGCCTCTCGCTGCAGGGCGAGCCGGTGACCGCCGCCGACCTGCAGGCCGTGGGCGCCATGATGGTGCTGCTCAAGGACGCCCTGCTGCCCAACCTGGTGCAGTCGGTCGAGGGGGTGCCGGCCTTCATTCACGGCGGGCCGTTCGCCAACATCGCCCACGGCTGCAATTCGGTGATCGCCACCAAGATGGCCCTCGCCCACGCCGACTGGGTGGTGACCGAGGCCGGCTTCGCCTTCGACCTCGGCGGCGAGAAGTTCTTCGACATCAAGTGCCGGACGGCGGGGCTCGATCCGGCCGCCGTGGTGCTGGTGGCCACCGTGCGCGCCCTCAAGCGCCACGGCGGGGTGGCCAAAGAGCAGCTCGCGGCGCCGGACGCGGAGGCCGTGGAGCGGGGGCTCGACAACCTGCGCAAGCACGTCGAGAGCGTCAAGACCTTCGGCAAGACCCCGGTCGTCGCCCTCAATCGCTTCGGCACCGACTCCGAAGAGGAGATCGAGCGGGTGCGCCGGGCCTGCGAGGAGCTGGGAGTGCCCTTCGCCATGGCGGACCACTTCGCCCGCGGCGGCGAGGGGGCGACCGACCTCGCCCGCGCCGTGATCGACGCGGCGAACGGAGGAACACAGCCGTTTACCCCGCTCTACACCCTGGACGAGCCGATCAAGACCAAGATCCGGAAGATCGCCCAAGCCATGTACGGCGCCCGGGACGTGGCGTTCACCCCCGCCGCCGAGCGCGACCTGAAGCTGATCCAGAAGCTCGGCTACGAGGGGCTCCCCCTCTGCGTGGCGAAAACCCAGAGCTCGCTCTCGGACAACGCCAAGCTCGCCGGCCGGCCGAAGGATTTCGAGGTGACGGTGCGCAACTTCATCCTCGCCGCCGGGGCCGGCTACGTGGTCCCCCTGCTCGGCGACATCATCCGCATGCCCGGTCTCCCCGCCTCCCCCCAGGCCGTCCGCATGGACCTGGTGGACGGACGGGTGGTGGGGCTGCTCGGCGGCTGAGCGTCCGGTCGTCCTGCTTCCAGGGGAATCGAAAACCGGGGCCGGTGCTGTTTGGACGTGCCGGCGGGCTTATCGTTCGCCGGCTATATTCGTCCTCGTTGCAGGACGATATTGACTCCGCCGGAGGACGGCGGTAGGCTTTCCCGGAACTCAAAGACTAAAAACATGCACCCTGAACCTATTACCAATCATTGTCCCTATTGCGAGCGGGCCATGCAGGTTACACGCATGACCTGCCCCTCGTGCGAGGTCTCCGTCGAGGCTGATTTCCCGGCCCCGCGGCTCGCCCGGCTCCCCGTGGAGCACCAGCGCTTTATCGAGATGTTCGTACTCGCCAGCGGCAATCTCAAGGCGATTGCCGAGCAGGCGGGCGTGTCCTACCCCACCGTCCGCTCGCGGCTCGACAAGATCATCGACTCGCTGCGGCAGGTGATCCTGGAGACCAGCGGCGAGGCCGACGAAGTCTTCAGCGAGCGGGAAAAGACCGAAGCCGCGGCGCGCCTGATCAAGGCGATCTGAGGCTTCCCGGCCGGACCGGAAGGGGGCTCCCCCAGCCCCCTTGGTGTTTCTTTCCTTCGCGAAGTTCGATATAACATTTGGTCCACTCTTACGTATAAGGGATGAGCGCTTTCGCTCGTCCAGGATCGGTGGATTAACGGCACTTCGTGGTCAATTTCAGGAACTTCAGGCGCCCTCCACAGAGCGCGGGCAAGGGGAAGAGCGAATCGGAACGCCTGGATAACTTCCTGGGCGACCTTGCCGACCCCGGCCTGCTGCAATCCCTGCGCGAGGACGAGCAGCGGCGGCGGCGGATCTTCCTCCTCGCGGGTGCCCTGATCCTCGGCCTGGTCCTCGGCGGCGTCGGCATGCTGGTCTCCCTGCCCGCCTGGAAATCGACGCCGCTTTCCGTGCTCAGCCACGGCGGCTCCGCGGAGGAGCTGGCGCGGGTCCTCGCCAGCCAGAGTCTGCAGCTCTACAAGGGGAAGCAGATCGAACGGGCGTTGAGCCACGCCCGGCTGGCCACCGCGCTGGCGCCCGGGCTGGTCGACGGCTGGGACGCCCTGGCGCTCGCCCTGTTCTACGGCGGCCAGACGGTCGAGGCCGAGAAGGCCGCGCGCAAGTGCCTGGAGATCAGCCCCGGGTACAGCCGGGCGTTCCACATGCTGGGGGACTTCAACTTCTACACCGGCGACTGGAAGCAGGCCGAGGGGTACTGGCGGCAGGCCGGCGCCGACGCCCAGCGCGGCCTCGTCCGGCTGCTCCTGCTCGAGAACCGGACGCGCGAAGCCGCTCCCCTCGTCCAGAAACTGGCGCGCAGGATTCCGGACGACCGCTATGTCCAGATCATGGGCGAGGCCGTGCGGCTCGGCCGCGTCCCTCCGGAGCTGCGGCGCAAGCTGGCGCCCGATTTCGTGGCGAGCCGCAACGCCGACACCGCCCAGGCCTGGCGCCTGTTCTACCAGCGCCGGTACGAGGAGGCGTCGGCCACCTTCAGCCGGGCGATCAGCCGCCAGCCGCATGACGGCTCGGCTCTCATCGGCCGCGGGTGGTGCCTGCTGCGGATCGGCACCCCGCGGGAGGCGCAGTCGGCCTTCGAGCAGGTGCTCGCGACCTGGCCCACCAGCTACAGCGCCCTCAACGGCCTCGCCTGGAGCCGCAAGGCCCAGGGGCAGATGGAGTCGGCCCTGGCGCTCTGGCACCAGGTGGTCGACGAGCTCCCCCGGGTCGACCAGATGGAGGTCCCGGATTGTCTCAAGGGGCTCGGCACGGTCTACTATGAGCGCGGCGACTACCCCCGGGCCAACTTCTATCTCGCCAGCTCCGTGCTGAAGAACCCGTTCGACCCGGAGGCGGCGGCGCTCCTCCAGAGCACGCTCGGGAAGCTGCAGGCTCCCCCGGCCGCGGAGAGCCCGGGAACGCGCTGAACCCCTGGTCTCACTCTTGCGTAAGAGGAGAAGCGCGCCTGCTGCGACGCAAGACTCAGGATGGTGATCATGAACGGAAACGACCTGGACAGGCCGAAGCGATTCCAGCTCTTTCAGGGTGACGGGCCCCGGAACGCGGTCGAGGCCGAGCGGCTCGACCGCTTCCTGACCGGCGCCGATCCCCTGGTGGTCGCCTCCCCCCCGGAGGAACGGCTCCTCCCCCGCCGGCGGCTGGTCTGGGGTTTCGCCCTCCTGCTGGGGCTGGCGGCCGTGATCCCCTTCCTGTGGCGCCCGGTCAGCAGGCTCGCGGGCCTCGCGGGCGAAGCCTCGCCCGCGGCCCTGAACCGGGAGCGGGCTCGCCTGCTGGTCGCTCAGGGGCGGCAGCTCATCGCCGAGGACCGGGAGAACGAGGCGCTCGACGACTTCAGCCTCGCGGTCCGGATCGCTCCCGATCTCGCCGACGCCTGGTCCGCCCTGGCCTCCTGCCAGCTCCGCAACTATCAGTCGTCGCTGGCCGAGCGGGCCTATCAGCACGCCCTCGCCCTGGAGCCGCACAACCGTCAGGCGCTCTCCGGGCTCGGCAACCTCTATCTCCGCCGGGGGGATCAGCGCCGGGCCGAGGAGGTCTGGCGGCGGGCCGGCCTGGACCAGCAGCTCGCCCGCCTCTATCTGCTCCAGGGGAAGTTCCCCGCCGCCGAGCGCCACCTGGCGCGGCTGCTCGAGGCCGGCTCGGAGGACGAGATCGTGGCCCGCATGGCGCTCGCCGCCCGCTCCCGGCATCTGGACCCCGGCCTCCGGTCGCTGCTCGAGCCGGAGCCCACCGGCCTGTCCACCTGGGCCGAGCTGGGGTGGCAACTGTCCAGGCAGAAGCGCTACGGCGACGCGTCCGTCGCCTTCGGGAGGGCGCTCGACGAGGTCCCCCACGATGTCAACGCCCTGAGCGGCATGGGCTGGTCCCTCCTCGAGCTGAACCGGCCCAGCGAGGCCAGGGTCTACTTCCAGCGCGCCCTGCGCCTTCATGACGACCACCTGCGGTCGCTGAACGGCTTCGCTCTCAGCCTGAAGCGCGAGGGGCGGATCGGCGAGGCCATCGCGGTCTGGCAGGAGACCTCCCGGCGCTATCCGGGGGTCGGCGTGAACGCCGCCATCCCGGGCCTCGCCTGGACCTACTTCGAGATCCGGGACTATCGCCAGGCGGCCGTCTACTTCGCCCAGATCGTCAAGGAGCACCCGTACGATTCGCGGGTGGTCGACGCTCTCAACGTCGCGGTCCAGAACATCAGCTCCATGGGCGCCGTGGCCACCGTCCCCCACTGACCCCGGCCGCCGCCGCGTGACGCCGCTCCAGATCCTGATCCTGGTCGCCGCCGCTTTCGGCGCGGGGGTGATGAACGCGATGGCCGGCGGCGGCACGATCCTCACCTTCCCGTCGCTGATCTTCCTCGGCCTGCCGGCCATCACCGCCAGCGCCACCTCGACGGTGGCGCTGCTCCCCGCCGCCGTGGCCAGCCTCTACGGTTTCCGGGACGAGGTGCGGCGGAACCAGGGGTGGCTGAAGACGCTGTTCCTGCCCAGCCTCGTCGGCGGCACGATCGGCTCGGTCCTCCTGTTGCGCACGCCGGAGGGTGTGTTCGCCTTCCTGGCTCCCCTGCTGATCCTCTTCGCCACCGCCCTGTTCATGCTCCAGGGCTACCTCTCGCGCCGGGCCCCGCGGACGGTGAACGACCCCGCGGAGCTGCCGCGCGGGCGCCTGGCGCTCGCCTCGCTCCTGCAGTTCGGCGTCGCCGTCTACGGCGGCTACTTCGGCGCCGGGATCGGCATCCTGATGCTCGCCCTGCTCGGCTTCCTGGGCCTTTCGAACATCCACGCGGCGAACGGGGTCAAGAACTTCTTCAACCTGTGCATCAACACCATCGCGGCGGGGTACTTCATCTGGAAGGGGGCGGTGGTCTGGCCGGCGGCGCTGGTGATCGTGGCCGGCGCGACCCTCGGCGGCTACGCCGGCGCCCGCTTCGCCCAGCGGATCGGCAGACAGAAGGCGCGGGCGGCGGTGGTCGTCATCGGCCTGGGGGTGACGGCGATCCTCGTCTGGCAGCAGGCATGAAGTGAGGCCGGCGCGCCGGTCGTACAGCTCCCGCAAGGCCTGCCGCAGATCGCCGCCGTGGCGCGCGAACAGCTCCTCGCTCCCCTCTTCCACCGCATCGCCAAGATCCGCGACGATCCCCGCCAGCAGCTCCGGCGTCGTCGCGCATTCGTAGAGGGTCGGCAGAAGCCCGGGACGGTGGGCGGTCACGATCAGCCCCGCGGCGGCGCGGCTCCGGCGGCGCAGGCGCCACCAGGCCATGCGGTCGAGCTGCTCGGCGCCGTCCACCAGCAGGAGATCGGCGGGATCGGGCTCGCGGAAGAGCGCCGCCTCGCGGACGGGGCCGAGCCGGCGCTCGCCCCGGCGCAGGGTCGCCGTCCGCACCCGGAACCCCCGCTGCCCGAGCCGCTCCCCCAGATCCTCCAGCAGCGTCGTCTTGCCATGGCCGTGCGGCCCCACGATGGCGGCGCGGAAGCGGAGAGCGGCGAGGCGCTCCAGCATCTCCTCCCAGGTGACGCCGGCGAGGCGGTAGCGGATCGCCAGCACCCGCTGGACGGCGAAGGGGTTATCCCGCGCCCGCAACGGCACCCCCGGAAGGGAGCAGGATCTCCCGCCGCGTGGGCGAGACGGTGAGCCCGAGCCGCTCCGCCCGCGCGCCCGGCTCGGCCACCACCTCCAGGGCCCAGGCCAGCGAGATCAGCTTGCCCGAGAAGCTGAAAGGCCCCTGGGGCAGGCGGACGCGGAACGGCCGGATCTCCTCCTCTCCCGGAGCGGCGAAGGGCACGGTCTCGACGATCCCCACGTCCTGATCCCCCTTGCCCTCGGTGTACCAGAGCAGCCGCAGCTCGACGCTCTGCGCCGGCGGCTCGAAATGCCAGGCGGCCGTGCCCTCGACCGTCTCACCCGGCAGGAAGGCGGTCGAGCCGTCGCGGGTCTCGATGCGAATCCAGTCGTTCATCAGGCTCCTCCTCCGGGGTGCACCACCACCTCGTACTCGTCGTCGGTGTCCGGCCAGTTGGGGAGATCGCAATGGACCTTGAGCGACCAGACGATCTTGTTGTTGTCCGCCCGGAAGGAGGGGACCGTATCGGCCGGCACCGCGAAGCTCGCCGAGCCGCCGTCCTCGATCTCGAAGGACTGCGCGGTGTCGACGATGGGCAGGCTGAGGAACGTCTCGCGGTCGGTGTGGGTGTCCGTGCCGCGCCGGTACCGCGCCTCCTCCCGCCCCTCGAGGACGATCTTCACCCGCCGCACCCCCCGGCCGCCGCTCCCCAGCTTCCACTGCAGGTAGGCGGTCCCCCCCGGCATGAGCACGCCGGGGGTCAGGGTGACGTGCGCGCGGGGGTTGAACAGCACCAGGAACTGCCGGCCCACGGCGAAGATCAATCCGAGGCCGACCAGCACGAAGGGGATCAGGAAGGCGGTGAGGCAACCGTCCGGCTGCCCCTGCCGCCAGGAGGCGACGACCTGCCAGAGGAAGACGGAGACGATGCCGTTCCAGAACAGAGCGAGGAGCGTGAGCCCGGAGAACGCGCCCAGCGGGGTCACGGCCGGCCGCAGCTCGGCCGGCGAGGTGGCGTCCGGGGGTAGCGGAACCCCGAAGGGCGAGACTCCGGCCGTGCCCCCCTGGGCCGCCACCGCATCGCCGCGGCCGGAGCGGACCGTCCAGACCAGAAGGGCGGCGCCGACCGCGAAGAAGATCAGCGGTATCAGGCCGAACAGATAGGCCGGCGAGAACCCCCGGGAGAGCACGGCCTCGGCCGGATCGCCGGGATCGACCCAGCACGGCACCCGCGCGCCCGGCGGATAGCGGTCGACGATCGCCTGCTTGCCCGCGGTACCGCTGCTGGAGCCGATCCGGAAGTCGTAGCGGTTCGATTCGCGCAGGTTTCCGCCGGCGATGTACTGATAGCGGATGTCGATCTTGTACGTCGATCCGTCCGAGCTCGAGACCTCCGCCACCTGGCTGGAGAGGACGGTGCATTGGGTCTCCGTCCATGACAGGGACGCCAGGAGCTTCGAGACCGGCCGCACCAGCAGGAAATAGGTCCCGGCGGCGCCGGCCAGCAGGAAGATCAGGGCGAACGGCACCAGACAGCCCTTGGGCGAGCCGGCGGTACGGCGCTGCGAGAGGGGTCGGGTGACCATAGGGGCTGGAGAGGAATTGTATTCCGGTTTTCCGCCCCAGCCGCCAAGGTCCTGCTGAAGCTCCTACAACCGCGCCGACGCCGCCCGCCGCTGGAGCTGCAGCACGTTCACGTCCGGATCCACCACCACCCGCTGGGGCTCGAACGGGCAGCGGATGCGGACCGTCCGCGACTCCCCCGCGCCGAGCACGACCGTGGTCCGGCTTTCCTTGAACTCGGGGGAGATCTTCCCCTTCTCGTCGTACCGGTACCCGCGGACGGCCGCCACCTCCACGGGGAACCGGCCGGTGCCGGCGTTCTCGCACCTTGACGGTGACCTCCCAGGCTCCCCCATCCAGCGGCTGCTTCCGGGCTTCGTCGAGCCGGTACTCGGGGGTGACCGTCTGGAAGAACATCTGCCGGACCAGGTCGTCGAAGGCCGCCTGGTCCGGCGCGTAGGGGCGCAGCACGGCCACGAAGTCCTCGATCACCGGATGGTCGGGATTGCCGTGGTAGATCCGGAAGAACTGCTGGACGCCGGCGAGGAAGGCGTCCTTCCCCATCCGCTGGTAGAGCATCCAGAGCGCCCAGGCCCCCTTGTTGTAGATCACCACCACGTCCCCCTGGCGGCCGCCGAGCTCCAGGGTCTCGGCCAGCGGCTTCTCGTCGCTCGGCTGGCGGTTCTCGCCATACTCTGCCTCGAGCTCCATGGCGTAGTACTGCCGCGGCTGGAGGCCCCGCATCTGTTCCAGGAGCATGAGGGTCGCGAAGTTGGCCGCCCCCTCGGCCAGCACGATGCCGCCCGGCCCCTCGCCCGGCGCCATCATGTGCCCCCACCACTGGTGGGCCGACTCGTGGGCCGCGATGGTGAAGGCGACGTCGGCCTCCGGCTCCCGCCGGGCGAGAAAGCCGGTCCCCTCGGAGAAGAAGATGTTGGTGGCGTTGCCCCGGGCGTACTCGGAGTAGTCGGGGAACTCGTTGAGCCGCAGCTCGCGCCAGGGATACGGCATGTACCACTGGCCGTAATACCGGCGCGCGCCGTTCAGGGCCTCGAGCAGGCTGTCGACGTTATAGGGGTGCGCGGCATTGTAGTAGACGGCGGTGCCGGGCCCGCGCTTCACCACCCAGTCGCGGCCGGCGGCGAGGTTGAACACCCGCACCGGGTAGTCGCTCTCCCAGAGCCGCGTGCGCCGGCCGTCCTTCACCGTCTCGGCGGTGAGGACGCCCGTCGAGTTGACGATGTAGTTCGCCGGGGCCGTGATCCGGATCGCCTGCGTGAAGGCCGAGCGGTCGAGATCGGCGTCGGTCGTCCCGTCGTAGAAGTGGGGCGGATAGATCTGCGGCTCCGAGCGGTTCTCCTCGTCGACGCCGATCTTGGGATCGAAGCCGATCTTCGGCACGAAGTCCGGATTGCGGCCGGTGAGGACCGCCCCCGAAGGGAGGAGGAACTCGCCGAGCTCGAGGTTGCCGCCGTTCCTCGAGACGCCGCGGAGGATCGTCCCCCGGTAGCGGAAGCCGAGCCGCACCGACTCCCCCGGCGCGAGCGGCTTCGCCAGCCGGAACACGTAGAGGTGCGAGCGGTTCTCGGGAACCGCCGGGCGGCCGTCCAGCGTCCACGAGAGCCCCGTCCAGGCCAGGCCGCCGGTGACCGGGATCCAATAGAGCGGCTGGTCCTTCTGATTCTTCAGGTCGTAGGAGCCGTTCACCCGGATCCCCCGCGTGGCGGGATCGAGGTCGAGGTCCATCTCCACGCGCGTCACGTAGGGGAGCGGCTGGCCGGTCCAGGTGTTGAGGTTCTTCCGCCAGTAGTCCTTGCGCTCCTTCTCCGCCGCCGCTCCCTGGAAGCCCTGGTTCACCTGCCCCCAGAGGGTGAGGCCGAGGACCAGCGGGAGCAGCGCCAGCGCGGCGGCGGTGAGCAGGGTCCGCCGGCGCTCGTGGGGGGGCAGCACGGGGTGCAGGCGGTCGCGGTCGCGGCGCGGCAGGAAACGCCCGCCGATCCAGCCGAACAGGGCGGCCAGCGCCAGGACTAGGAGCCGGTTGAGCACCAGGGCAGGGCGGTCGATCTCGAACCGCCCGAGGTCGGACCAGGCGAAGGCGACGCCGCCGCGCTGGTTGCCGAGCAGCGGCCAGTTGCCGATCCAGTTCATCTGGCCGCGCATGAAGAAGAAGGCGGTCGTCAGCGCTGCTCCCAGCCCCACGCCGTAGGTGCCGAAGCGGCTCCTGGTGAGCGCCAGCACCGCGGCGATGAAGGCCATCCAGACGATCAGGGTAGGGACCAGCAGCAGCCCCCAGACGATCAGGTAAGGCTGGATCGTGACCGGCACCCGCCCCGCTCCGCCCATGAAGCGGGTCGACATCGCGAACGCTCCGATCAGCGCGACCGCCAGGATCGCCGCATTCGCGGCGATCTTGCCGGCCACGATGGCGCCGGTGGGCGCCGGCGTCGCGTAGAACAGCGGCGCGACCCCCGATGTCCGCTCGCGTTCCAGCGACTCGACCGTATAGAAGAGGAAGAGCAGCCCGAGGGCGAAGGTCAGGTAGCCCATCCCCTGGGCCGCCGCCGTCCCCGGCGTCAGCAGCACCGGACCGCCGAACGCGCCCCGGTAATCCTTGTACAGGGTGTAGAGGAACAGCAGGATGAACGGGATGAAGATGTACAGGCCCGGCTGCGACCGCAGCTCCTGGAGCTCGAAGCGGGCCACGGCGAAGGTGCTCCGGAGAAAGCCCGCCGGTCGCGCGCCCATGCCCAGGACGGAGAGCGGCCGGCCCTCCGCCGCCACCGCCGGCGCGGCGCCTTCGATCCGCCGGACGCGGGCAGGCCGGCGCAGCCGCCGGGCGAAGTGGCGTCGGGAGAGATCCACCAGCAGCAGGCCGAAGAGAACGAAGCCTGCCCGGCTGAGCAGGAAAGGGGTGTCGAAGGCGATCGGCCGGGTGTTGTAGAAGGCGATTCCGCGGTCCACCAGCAGCCAGCTCTCCTTCATCCAGCGGAATCCTGAAGGGTCGAGGTAGCGCAGGACGTTCGACAGGCCCTCGCCGATGCGGGGCGGATACGTGCCCCACAGATAGTTGCTGCACAGCAGGTAGAGGATCACCGGGAAGAGGAAGACCAGGATCGGCCGGCCGGTCCAGCGCCCGATGGCGAAAGTCACGCCGGCCGTGAAGACGACGGCCGGCAGCAGGAAGACCAGGGTCGGCCGCAGGTAGGCCATGAGATGGAAGGGGCCATAGATCTCGGGGTTGCCGGGGTTCGGCATGAGATGGGTGAGCAGCCCCGTGCTCACCGGCAGCACCAGCAGGGCGGCCAGGCTGGCGAGCAGGGCGGCGAGGAACTTCCCCCAGACGTATTCGGCGGGGCGCAGCGGCGTCGAGTGCAGCAGGTCCCCCACCTTCTGCTCGCTGTCGCGGATCAGGGGCATGCCCGCCGCCACCGCGACGAAGAACGAGACCATGAAGAAGCTGATCAGCGCGTAGACGTAGGCGGTCTGAAACTCGGAGTCGGCCCAGGCCTTGGGGCCGCCCAGCGAGGTGTCGATCGAGTGGAAGATCCAGGCGCCGCGCGACATCAACCAGCCGTTCAGGAGCATGATCAGCGCGAAGATCAGGAACAGCGGCCGGCGGAAGCTATCCTTGAGATCGAGCCCGGCGACCAGCCCGAGCCGGCGGAAGCTGAACCCCTCGGCCGCGCCAGGCGAGGTCTTGGCGTGAGTGGGTGAAAGCGAACGTTCCATGGCTGGGCCTCCCACGACCACTACGGTAGTTCGGCGGCAGGGTTTCAGGTTACCCGAATGGCTACCAGCGTGATGTCGTCCTTCGGGGGCTGGCCCGCGGTCCAGGCTTCGGCGGCGCGGTTGAGGCCGGCGAGGATCTCCTGGGGGCCGCGGCCGCCCAGCTCCTCGAACAGAGCGCGGACTCGCGGGTAGCCGAGAGGGTCCCCCGCGGCATCCGCCAGCTCGGGAAGGCCGTCGGTCATCATCAGGATCGCGTCGCCGGCGTCAAGCTCGAGGCGGCGCTCCTCGAAATCGAAGGCGAAGCCGCCGAGCGGCATGCCGCGCAGGGCGATCTCCTCGACCCTGCCGCTCGCCCCCCGGTAGACGAGGACGGGGGGCATGCCGGCCGAGGAGAGGACGAGGCCGCCGCCGCGCAGGCGGGCGACCGCGAGCCCCATGGCCATCCGCCCCAGCTCCATGCGGCGGACCGCCCGGGCGGCCTCGTCGAGCAGCTCCCGGGGCTCGCGCTGTCCGGCGAAGGCCGAGAAGAGGCTCTTGACGGCGGTGACCATCGTCCCCGCCCGGGCGCCGTGGCCGGTGGCGTCGCCGACCGCGGCGGTGAGCGCGCCGTCCTCGCCGAGGTGGAAGTCGTAGTAGTCCCCGCCCACCTCGGTCGCCGTGCGCATCGAGACGGCGATCTCGAATCCCGGGTGCTCCGGCAGGGCCTTGGGGAGCAGGGAGAGCTGGAACCGGCGGGCCTCCTCCAGCTCCTCGCTCTTGCGGTCGTACTCGGTCCGCAGCAGGGTCTGCTCGATCTCCCCCTGCTGGCGCAGCCGCTCCTGCTCCAGGAGCTGCTCCTGGTGGGTCTTCAGATCCGCCGCCATCCGGTTGAAGGTGAGGGCCAGCTTGCCGAACTCGTTGCCGGAGCGCACCGGCACCCGCGTGTCGAGGTCCCCCTGGGCGATCCGCTCCGCTCCGTCGGTGACCAGCTTCAGGTTGCGCGTGACGCCGGACGACAGCGGCAGGATGCCGAGCAGGGCGAGGCCGATCATCCCCAGACCGTAGCCGAAGTTGCGCGCCGCCGTCCGCCGCACCTCGGCGAGCGGCACCGGCCGGGCGATGCCGAAGACGACGCCGCTCTCCGGGTCCTTCTTGGTCGCCACCACCCAGTCGCCGAGCACCCAGCGGACCGCGCCCGCGTGCTGGTGGACGGAGATCGCGAGCGGCAGCTTCTCGATCTTCGCCCGGTCCGCAGCGTTGACGGTGTGGAGCTTGCCTTGAGCATCCATGGCGAACGGGACCTCCCCCTCGCCGGCGCGGGTGCGGGCGAGGACCCGCCAGAGCAGCTCGTCGCCGCGGACCCGCGTCTTGATCATGCCCACGACCTCGCCCCCCTCGCGCACCGGCACCTCGAGCTCGTGTCCGAGGACCGCCCGGTCGGCCGCGGCCTGCTTCTCCGCCTCGGCCCGTGCCCGGCGATCCTCCGCCACGGCCGCGAGCCGTTCCTCGACGCGCTTGCGGATCTCCCGTTGCAAGGCCGACGCGTCCGGAGCTGGAGGGGGCGCCGGCGCCCTGGGAGGGGTAGCGCCGAAGCTCCGGAGCGCCTGATCGATCGCCTGCAAGGCCAGGGGATCTTTCTCCGGAGAGGACTCGACCTCCCGTCGCGCCTCCCGCAGGGCCTGAGGGACGTCGATCACCATTCTGTCCATCGGCTGGGGAGCGTTCGGAGCCGGCGGCGAAGGGACGAACTCGAACGACTGGATGAACGGCGCCGCATCGCCGAAGCCGCGGACCATCTGGCCGAACAGCGGATCCGCCTTCCCCTCCTGACGGGAGCGGGCGGCCGTCATGAGGTCCCGGGCGGAGACGTCGCCCATCCGCTCGACGCCGCGCCCCAGCTCGCCGCGGATCGAGGCCATGCGGGCGTCCATCTCCCCCGCCAGCGTCCGCGCCTCCGTCTCCGACGCCTGGCGGACCGCCCACAGCGAGGAGTAGTACGAGTAGAGGACGATGCCGGTCAGCGGCAGGATGGCGAGCAGCAGGAAGGCGAGGACGAGCTGGGTGCGGAGCTTCATCGGAAGTGGTACGGATGGGCGGGGCCGAGGTTCTGAGGAGCCTCAGAAGACGTCGATGATCCGCAGTTGCCGGGAATGGGGGGCGGGCACCACCTCGATATTGCATTCCGATCCCAGCCGCCGGACGACCGGTCTCAATGGGAGGAGGAACGCCGCGCCATGTCCCGCGCGAGCGCCAGGAGAGGCTTCAGATCCTCGCCGTTCTGGAGGGCCGCGAGGACGGACCGCCCTTCCAGGACGGTCATCGGCGCGACCAGCCAGCCCGCGAGCGTCCAGTCGTCCATTCCGCTGCCGCGGAAGCACTGGAGGATTTCCGGAAGGCCGGCCAGGACCTGGTTGTGGTGGTTGAACTGGAACGTCGGGTAGACGACGATTCCGTCGGCGGTCTTCAGCCCCAGGAGGGTGCGACGCTCCCGGCGGTCCGCCACCGCCTGCCGGGAGATCCCTCCGAGGATCTGGGCGACCTGATTCCCACTGTAGAAGGGTCCGAGCAGGTCGTCCCAGCGGGACGGCGGCGAGGGTACCGTAGCGAGCATTCGCCGGGCGACGTCCTCCGGCTGTCCGATCCCTTCCAGCGAATGCCCCCGCTCCGTGTAGGAGGAGAAACGCTCCTCGAGCCCTTCCCGCACCTGCTGGGTGATCTTGTCGATCAGGCTGGAGTCTCTGGACATGCTCCGAAGATACATCCGCGGCCTCGTTGCGTCAAGGTCGTCAAGGAGCGCTCAGTCTCACCCTACGTGGAAGAACGCCCGCAGTTGGGTCAGGATCTCGTCGAGGTTGGCGCGCCGGAACTCGCGGCGGTAGCCCTCCTCGGTGCTCTCGCTGATCCGCTTGCGCTCCTCCGGATCGAGGGAGCTGAAGGCGCGGCCGGCCAGCGCGTCGTCGAAGGCGCGCTGGGCCACGGCGCTGCGCCCCGACCACCAGGTCTGGAGGCGGTCCTCGTCGTCGTAGAAGGCGTAGACCGGGATCCGCTGGGCGTCCTGCCGCCAGAGGAAGAAGCTCATCAGCTCGGCGTTGGCGTCGCGGGGGAAGACCCGCAGCTCCCAGTCCGGAAGCTCCTCGACGATGCGCACCCAGGTGGGGAGCGTGTGGTAGACGTCCGGGCACCAGTCCTCGCCGATCGCCATCACCCGCAGCGGCGGGAGCTTGCGCAGGAATTCGATGTCCTCCGGCATATGGGTGGGATCGCGGAAGACCTCGTCGAAGATCTTCCCGTTACGGCGGATGGTCCGCCGGTAGGACGAATAGGGCAGGCCGCGGTTCCAGACTTCAGGCGACAGAGGGTTCATGCCCCCGAGGATACAACGAACCTTCACCACGGGGGGTTGTGGTAAATTCTTCGCTACATTTCGTAGCCTGAGGAGACCGCAATGAGCGCACCGCTTCGTTGCCTGCCGGCCTTTATTCTCTTTCTCGGAGTCGTGGCCGGAGCCGCGGCCCAGACCACCGGCGGCATCGTCGGCCGGGTGACCGACGACGCGGGCGGCAGCCTGCCCGGCGTCACCGTCGAGGCGGCCAGCCCGGCTCTCCAGGGCACTCGCACGGCGGTGACGGACCGCACCGGCTCCTACCGCCTCACGCTGCTCCCTCCCGGCGATTACACGGTCTCCTTCACCCTCGAGGGGTTCGCCAAAGAGACCCGTCCGGGGGTGGTCGTCGGCCTCGACAAGGACGCCACCTTGAACTCCACGCTGCGGACCTCCCTGGAGCAGGAGATCACCGTTACCGGCGACCTGCCGGTGGTCGACACCACCACGACCACCTTGGGCGCGAACCTCGATACCCGCGCTATCCAGACCCTGCCGACCGGGCGCAACTATGCCTCGGTGGTGCAGATCACCCCCGGCGTCTCCTCCGACGCCAACCCGGAGAACGGGCAGCAGTCGTCGATCACCGTCTACGGCTCGACCGGCTCGGAGAACGTCTTCTACATCGACGGCGTCAACACCACCGGCGCCGAGTACGGAGCGCAGGGCAAGGAGCTCAACTTCGAGTTCATCCAGGCGGTGGACGTCAAGACCGGCGGCTACCAGGCCGAGTACGGGCGCTCGACCGGCGGCGTCATCAACGTCATCACCAAGTCGGGGGGCAACCAGTTCCACGGCGACATCTTCGGCTACTCCGACACCGATTCGCTGCAAGGCAAGGCCGAGAGGGTGGTCTCGACCGGCGGCACCCGGGCCGGCTACACCCGCGAGGATTACGGGATCGACCTCGGCGGCTTCCTGATCCGGGACAAGCTCTGGTTCTTCGCCGCCTACGACCGGGTGAACAACACCGACGACACCATCCTCCCCTCCGGACCGCTGGCCGGCGGCGTCGTGCAGTCGAGGAGCGAACGCGACCTCGGCGCCGCCAAGCTCACCTGGAAGCTCTCCGAGAGCCAGTCGCTGGTCGGCAGCTTCTTCCAGGACCCGCGGGACGACACCGGCGCGATCAACGACGCGCAGCACACGCTCAACGGCGATCCGCTCACCTATCAGGGCCTGCGCGGCTTCGGCGGCAAGGACTACTCGCTGCGCTACGAGGGGATCCTCTCCAGCGCCTGGCTGCTCACCGGCCAGGTGGCGCGGCACCGGGAGGAGAACTCGATCGGCCCGGCGAGCGCGGCTGGCGACGCCGTCCAGTTCCGCGACGTGGAGCGCGGCTTCTACCAGACCGGCGGCTTCGGGCTCCTGCAGTCGAAGGACTTCCAGCGCGACTTCGCCGGCGCCGCGACGACCCGCTATTTCGAGCGCCACGAGGTCAAGCTCGGCCTCGAGTACGAGCGCGAGCAGGCGGATGTCGTCCGCCGCTACTCGGGCGGCCAGTTGATCGACGTCTTCGCCAACGGCGGGCGGCCGGTCTACAGCCACTCCTACTGGACGACGCCGACGGCGACGCCGGAGAACGCTCCGGTCTCGCAGCTCACCGCCGCGCCCGAGCACAAGAACACGAGCGTCTACCTTCAGGATCGCTGGACGGCCGGCTCCAGCTTCAGCCTCGACCTCGGCGTGCGCTGGGACCGCCAGCAGATCATCGACGCCCAGGGGACCCGGCAGATCGACCTCAAGAAGGACTTCGCGCCCCGCCTCGGCTTCGTCTGGGACCCGGCGGCCAACGGCCGTTCGAAGGTCTACGGCTCCTACGGCCGCTACTACGAGCAGATCCCGATGGACCTGGTGATCCGCTCCTTCTCCTTCGAGCGGCAGGCGCGCATCTTCAATTACAGCCCGACGAGCACCACGCCCGATCCCGGCGCGGAGGCGGACCTCGATCAGACCTCGACCATCTTCGGCGGCTTCACCGAGCCGGCGGACCCGAACCTCCGCAACCAGTACCTCAACGAGGCGCTGCTCGGCTACGAGCGCGAGGTGCTGCCGGACCTGGCGGTCGGCGTCAAGGGGATCTACCGCGACTACGGCGAGGTGATCGAGGACTTCCTCTGCCAGGACGACGGCACCTACTGCATCGGCAATCCCGGCCGCGGGATCATGCGGCGTATCTTCTCCCTGGACTACTCGCAGACCTTCCCGGCGCCGAAGGCGAAGCGGACCTTCAAGGGCATCCAGCTCGACGCCACGAAGCGCTTCTCGAACCACTGGCAGGGGCTCGCCTCCTACCTCTACTCCAAGCTCGAGGGGAACTTCGACGGCCTCTACGCGCCGTTCACCAACATCGGCCCCGATCCCAACATCTCGGCGGCCTACGACTACTACGACTTCTTCACCAACGGGAGCGATCTCTCGCGGATCACCAACAAGGGGCCGCTGTCGAACGACCGCCGGCACCAGCTCAAGGTCTCGGGCTTCTACGAGACCCCCTGGCGGCTCTCGGTGGGGCTCTCGGCCTACTGGCGCTCGGGCACGCCGCTGACCCGCTACGGCTTCTCGGACATCTACAGCCGCTACGAGTTCTTCCTCACCGAGCGCGGCGCCGAGGGGCGGACGCCGGACACCTATGAGGCGGATCTCCACCTCGGCTACCCGATCGCGGTCGGCCCGGCGAAGGTCAACCTGCTGCTCGACGTCTTCAACCTGCTCGACGTCCAGCGGCCGCTCCTGCTCGACCAGCGCTGGGATTTCCAGGAGGCGGACAACGCCTCCCCCACTCCCACCAATCCGGATTACAGGAAGCCGGTGCTGCGAACGCCGCCGCGGTCGTTCCGGCTGGGGGTGCGGCTGAGTCTGTAGGGGCCTAGCGCCAGCGCCGTCCGCCCGGCCAGCCGGGCGACGGTGGCGATCAGCTCGGCGGGATCGACCGGCTTGGCGAGGTGGGTCTGGTAGCCGGCCTCCAGGGCGCGCAGGCGGTCTTCGGCGCGGGCGTAGGCGGTGAGGGCGGCGGCGGGGACGTTGCCGCCCAGGGCGGGCTCGCGCGCCCGCACCTTGCGGATCAGCGAGTAGCCGTCCTCGCCCGGCACGCCGATGTCGGAGAGCAGGACGTCCGGCACCGCGAGGTCGAACGACGCCAGCGCCTCGGGCACCGAGCCGAAGGCCGCCACCTCGGCGCCGCACTGCTGCAGGGAGAGGGCCAGCAGCTCGCGGGTGTCCGCCTCGTCCTCCACCACCACCACGCGCACGCCCGCCAGCAGTTCGGGAGCGCTGAACAGGCCCGGCGGCATCACCCCGGCGTGCGGTCGAGCGGATCGTCCTCGGCGAGCTCCGCCCGCAGCGGCAGCCGCACCGAGAAGGTGGCCCCCTCCCCCTCTCCCGCGCTCTCGACCTCGGCCGTGCCGCCGTGCAGCTCGATCAGGTGGCGCACGATCGAGAGGCCGAGCCCGAGCCCGCCGTGGGTGCGGGTGATCGACCCCTCGGCCTGGCGGAAGCGGTCGAAGACGTACGGCAGGAAGTCGGGGCGGATGCCGATGCCGCTGTCGCTCACCCGGATGACGGCGTTGCCGGCCTCCTCGCGCAGGCGGACCTCGACCCGGCCCGCCCGGGGGGTGAACTTGATGGCGTTGGAGAGCAGGTTCCAGATCACCTGCTGGAGCCGGTCGGCGTCGCCCAAGACCGGGCTCGCCAGCGGGCCGATCGAGATGTCGAGGAGGATCCCCTTGGCGTCGGCCGCCGGGCGCACGGTCTCCAGCGCGGCGTCGATGATGCGGCGCAGCTCGACCGGCTTGAAGTCGAGCCGGAGCTTGCCGGTGATGATGCGCGAGACGTCGAGCAGGTCGTCGATCAGCTGCGCCTGCGAGCGGGCGTTGCGCTCGATCGTCTCCAGCGCCCGGGCGCCGGCGGCGGGATCGAGCTTGCCGGTGCGCAACACCTGCACCCAGCCGAGGATGGCGTTGAGCGGGGTCCGCAGCTCGTGGGAGAGGGTGGCCAGGAACTCGTCCTTGGTGCGGTTGGCCTCCTCCGCCTGCTTGCGCGCCGCCTGCTCGAGGACGAGGAGGCGGGCCCGCTCCTGCTCGGCCCACTCGCGGACGCGGATCTCCCGCTTGAGCTCCTGGTTGGCCACCGACAGCTCGGCCGTCCGCTGCTCGACCAGCACCTCCAGATCGTCGTACATCCGGCGCAGGGCCGCGTTGGCCTCGGCGAGCTCGGCCGTGCTCTCCTCGACCTTGCGGCGCAGCGCCACCTTCTCGATGGCGTTGCGCACCGCCTGCTGGAGCCGGTCGCGGGTGACGCTCCCCTTCAGCAGATAGTCCTGCGCCCCGCTCTTCATCGCCTCCACGGCCACCGCCTCGTTCCCCTGTCCGGTCAGCACGATCACCGGGATCAGCCGCTCCGCCCGCAGGCGGGAGAGGAACTCGAGGCCGTCGACGTCCGGCAGCCGGTAGTCGAGCAGCAGGCAGTCGGGAATGCGCTCGTGCGCCAGTTGCAGCCCCTCCTCCCCCGTCTCGGCGTCGAGGAACTCATAGGCGTGCTCGCCGTCCTGGGCGAGCAGCCGCCGGTAGAGCTCCCGGTCCTCGGGGCTGTCGTCGACGATCAGGAGAAGGATGGATGTATCGGTCATTGATCAGGGCTACTGCCCCTTCGGCAGGATCACGACCTCGAACCAGTAGTCGTTGAGCCGCTCGATCGCCTTCATGAACCCTTCGACGTCGACCGGCTTCTGGATGTAGCTGCTGGCGCCCGCCAGATAGCAGGCCTGGACGTCGCGCTCGTCGGCCGAGGTGGTCAGCACGATGACCGGGATCTGCTTGAGATCGTCACTGGCCTTGATCTCGGAGAGCACCTCGCGGCCGTCGGTCCCCGGCAGGTTGAGGTCGAGCAGGATGACCCCCGGCCGCGGCGAGTCGGCGTGGCTCCCGCGTTGAAAAAGGAAATCGAGGGCCTCGTCGCCGTCGGCGCAGCGGAGGATCGGATTCTTCAGCCCCGAGCGGCGGAAGGCGCGCTGGGTGGTCTCGAAATCCTCGGGGCTGTCTTCCACCAGGAGGATCGGCTGCGTTGGAGGTTCAGGCACGTACGTCTCCTTCTTCCAGGGTGAAATAAAAGGTCGTCCCCTCTCCGGCGGACGATTCGAGCCAGATTCTGCCATGGTGCCGCTCGATGATCTTCTTGACGATCGTCAGCCCGGCGCCGGTGCCGCCGCCGTACTTGTCGCGGCCGTGCAGCCGCTTGAAGATCCGGAACACCGCGTCGTGGTGCTTCTCCGGAATGCCGATGCCGTTGTCGCGCACGTAGAAGACCGGCGGACCGGCGGGGTTCTCCCGCCAGCCGATCTCGATCCACTTGTCCGCCTTGTCGTTGTACTTCATCGCGTTGACGATCAGGTTGTAGAAGATCTCGCCGACGCGGACGCGGTCGGCGCGGACGGCGGGCAGGGGCCGGGGGACCCTCACCTCCACTCTATCCTCCTGGAGCGAGATGGCGAGCGAATCCAGCATCTCGGCCACGATCTCGTTCAGGTTCACCCGGTCGACGGCGAGGTCGACGCGGCCCAGGCGGGAGAACTGGAGGAGCGAGTCGATCAGCGTCTCCATGCGGCGGGTCAGCCGCATCAGGGTCTCGAGCTTGGAGCGCCCCTCGTCGTCGAGCTCGGCGGCGTAGTCCTCGATCAGGAAGCTCGAGAAGTTGTGGATCCCGCGCAGCGGCTCCTTCAGGTCGTGCGAGGCGATGTAGGCGAAGTCGTCCAGCTCCTTGTTGCTCTGGTTGAGCTCCTCGTTGCGCTGCTCGAGCTCCCGGGTACGCTCCCGCACCCGCTCCTCGAGCGCCTCCTTGGCCTCCTGCAGCTCGGAGTCTCGGCGCTGGATCTGGGCGAGCATGTCGTTGAAGGCGTCGACCAGTGTCCCCAGCTCGTCGGAGCTCCGCCGGGTCGCCCGGATCGAGTAGTCCCGGCGCTCGGAGACCGCCCGCGCCGTGCCGGCGAGGGCGAGGATGGGGCCCGAGATCAGGCGCTGGAGCCCCGAGGAGAGGAACAGCGCCACGATCCCCGAGGCGAGGAAGACCAGGCCGACCGTCATGGCTTGCGTCCAGATACGCTCCCGCAATTCGCGGAGATCGCTCCGCAGGTAGATGGTGCCGATCCGCTCCCCCTTGAGGTCGATGCCGCGAAAGACCACGAGGGAGTCGCTCTCGAATCGGCTGCCGTCCTTCTCGGGCTTCGGAGGAACGGTGATGCCGTCTCCCGGGATCCAGGGGGCGAACAGGCTTCCATCAGCGTTATAGAGAGCGGCGGCGACGATCGATGGCCGGGGTTTGAGCGCCTGCAGGTACTCGGTTGCGGAGGCCCGGTCCTGGAACGTCAAGGCGGCCGTGCTGTGCTGCCCCACGATGTCGGCCAGCGTCTCGAGATCGCGCTTCATCTCGTCCTTGAAGCGCGCGAGGTTGAAGTAGATCAGCGCGGAGCCGGCCAGCAGCAGGGCGCCGCCGGTCGTCAGCAGCGCGATCAGCATCAGCTTCTGATGGATGGGGGCGCGTTGGAGCCGTCGCAGCATGGCTCAGGGACCCGGCTTGGCGCCCGCGGTGGTGACGATCCGCTTGGCGAGCTGCAGCAGCTTCGAGCTGATCCGGATTCCCGCCCGGTCGGCGGAACCCGTGTTGATCTCGAAGCGGACCTTCGAGCCCTCCAGAATGAAGTTGATGATCACGCCGTCTTCCCCGAACTTCTGGGTGTCCCCCACCGTGAGCACGGGGGAGCCCTTGACCGCGGCGAGGACCTGCGAGACGTGCTCGCGCTCCGAACGGCTGATGAACAGGATCTGGCAGCCGGCGAGCCTGGAGGTCGAGTCCATCCGCGCCACTTGCAGCTTGTGGCCTCCGACCTGCTCGCCCGCGACCGTCTCCAGGCTGCCGCCGAACGGGTCGTCGCCCAGCACGCAGATCTTGAGGCTGTTCGGGTCCGGGAACGACTCCGGGGGCCAGTCCACGAACTTGGCGAAGTTGTAGAGGAAGGCCGCCTTGACGTCGTACTCCCCCGCCGTTTGAGCCGGCGCCACGCCCGGCGCGGCGAGCAGGAGGGCCAGCAGCAGGGAGGGCCACAGGGCGGGCAGCAGGAACCGCGCGCCGGGGCCTCGCCCGGGATTGAAATCCCGGGCTACCGACGGACGCCCCTTCCCGGGGCTCTGGACGGAAACGGGTCTTTGGAAGTCCCGGATGGGACGATCGTCGGTAGCCCGGGATTTCAATCCCGGGCGGCAAAAGCCCGCCACTCCCGCTCTTCTCAGAAGCGCCATGTCACCTTCCCGTAGGCGCCGCGCCCGACCTCCTGCCGGCGCGGCGAAGGGAGCGCCGAACTCGGGGTGCCGGGCGTGCAGCAGGTTCTGGCCGGCCAGGGAAAGCTCGAGCCGGTCGGAGGCCTGCCAGCCGAGCCGCAGGTCGAGCTCGGTGTAGGCCGGCACCACGGGCGCCGGCAGCCGGGCGACGTAGCGCAGCGTGCCGTCGAATTCGAAGCCGCCCGGCAGGTCGATCAGCGAGCGCAGCACGAAGCGGCTGCGCGGATCGTTCCCCTCATTCGTGCCGCCGCTCGGGTCGGTGCTGCCGGGATCGAGGCTGAGCTGCTTGTCGAAGTAGGCGTAGCTGGCTTGCAGACGCCACCAGGGGGTCGCCTGCCAGCTCGCGCGCAGCTCGGCGCCCCAGGTCTCCGCGTTCAGCCCGTTGGCGATCAACTGCGGCTGCCCGGGATCCGCCTCGATGGTGCGCAGGTCGTCGTAGATGTTGTAGAAGGTCGCGAGGTCGATCTGCAACCCGGTCCGCGGCTGCAGGCGGTAGCCGATCTCGTAGGCGAGCAGAGACTCGGGCTTGAAGTCGTGCGAGCCGGTCAGGAAGGGGCGCCCCTCGACATCGTAGAAGGCGATCTCCTCGTCGAGACGGGTGGGCGTGCGCACGGCGCGGGAGATCGCCGCCCAGAGCGTGCGGCGCTCGTTCGGAACCCAGGCGAGGCGCACGCTCGGCTGCACCTCGAACCCGGTCGAGGCGTTGTGCTCGACCTTCGTGCCCACGGTCAGCCGCAGGTGGGACTGCAGCGAGAGCTCGTCCTGCGCGAAGGCGCTGAACAGGTTCTGGGTCCGGCTCTCGGGGAGGAACGACACCCCCTGGCTGTTGCCCACCTGGTCGTGAGTGACCCTGTAGCCAGCTCCCCAGACCAGGTCCTGCCGCGCGCCGACCGGCTGCCGGTGCTGGTAGTCGACGTCCAGAGTATGCCGGTGCTCCTCGAACCAGAGCGGGATCCGGCGATGGGTGTAGTCGTAGTAGACCTGGATGTCCGAGCCTGAATTCGCCGCGTAGGTGTGGGTCCAGCGGCCCAGCAGGTTGGCGCCGTCGAGGTCGGTGTCGGCCCGCGTGATGACCCGCTGGCCGGCGAGCCCGTGATAGGCATCCCCCTGGAGGGTGAGGGCGCCGGAGCCGCGGTCGGTGCGGTCGACGCGGAATCCGGCCTGCCCGCGGCGCAGCGGGTCGCGGGCGCTGTCGCCGTTGGCGAAGGCGAGCGAGTCGCGATAGGAGTACTTGCCGTAGGCGCGGTAGGCGGTCCCCTCCCCCAGCTTGCCCCCCTGGCGGAAGCTGGCGAGGGCCCGCTCCTCGGTGCCGCCGCCGAGGCTGACCAGCGCCCCCTGCGTGTCGGCGGCGCTCTTGGTGAGGATGTTGATCACGCCGTTGACCGCGTTGGCTCCCCACAGGGTGGCGCCGGGGCCGCGGATGATCTCGATGCGGTCGACGTCCTCCAGCATCACGTCCTGAACGTCCCAGAAGACGCCCGAGAACAGGGGCGTGTAGACGGTGCGGCCGTCGATCAGCACCAGCAGCTTGTTGGCGGTGGTGATGTTGAAGCCCCGCGCGCTGATCGCCCAGGTGCTGCCGTCGGCCTGGGCCACCTGCAGACTGGCCACGATCCGCAGCGCGTCGGGCAGGTTGTTGGCGCCGGTGCGCCGGATGTCCTCGCCGGTGATGACGGTAATGGCGGCCGCGGCGCTGGAGACCGGCTCGCTGCGCCGCGAGACCGAGGTGACGTCGATCTCCATCAGTTGCTCGATGCTCAGGCTCTTCAGCTTGGACGACTGGGCGAGCTGATCCTCCTGGACCGGGTACGCCGGAGCTGCCACGGCCATGAGAGACAGGACCATCAAGGTCCCCGGGCGACTGGGATGCTTCAACATTTCCTCCGCTTCAGGTTCAAACAGCGCCACAAAAACCTGCAAAGTATAAGCCAGAGCCCGTCAGGCCGGCTCGCGGCGCCGGCTCTTCCACAGCGAGGTCGCGACCGCGGCCGTCAGCAGCGCCGCGATCACCGCCAGCGAGACCAGGGAAGGGATCTCGTAGAGGTCGGCGAGCGCAGGCCGAGGATGGCGAAGACGTTCGAGGTGTAGACGATGAACGGGTCCTGGGTGACCGCGAAGATGGCCGGGAGCGGAGCACCGGATTGCGCTCGGGGTGGATCTCCTCGCCGCGGTGCAGGGCCATGCGGATGCCGGTGAGGATCAGGAAGGCGCCGAACAGGTAGATCACCCAGTGGAACTGGGCGAGCAGGGCCGAGCCGGCGAAGATGAAGGCCGCCCGCAGGACCAGCGCCCCCAGGATCCCCCAGTAGAGCAACCGGGGGCTTGGCGCCCCGTGTTGACGACGGCCCGGACCCGGGGACGTCCCCGGGGGGCTACTCCCCACCCATTCCAGGAGAATTATAGAGCAGGCGGCGCAGGGCGTCGAGGTCGGCCGGCTTGGTGAGATGGGTGTCGAAACCCGCCTCGAGGGCGCGCCGGCGGTCCTCCTCCTGGCCGTAGCCGGTCAGGGCGATGAGGAAGGCTTGCCGCAGCTCGGGGTCGGCGCGGAAGGCGCGGGCCACGCCGTAGCCGTCAAGGTGCCCGGGCAGCCCGATGTCGCAGAGCACGACCTCGGGGCGGAAGCTGCGCGCCTTCTCCAATCCCGCGGCGCCGTCGAAGGCCACATCGGCCTCGTGCCCGGTGAGCTGCAGCAGCAGGCTCAGGCTCTCGGCGGCGTCGACGTTGTCCTCGATGATCAGGCAGCGGCGGGCGCGGGCGCCCCCCGGAGCCGGATTGGGAACCATACCGGCCAGGGTCGCCGCCTCCGATTTTTCGGCGCCGGCGAGCGGCAGGCGCAGCGTGACCGCCGTCCCCCGTCCCGGCCCGGGGCTCTCGGCTTCGACCGCGCCGCCGTGCATCTCGATCAGCGCCTTGACCAGGGCGAGGCCGAGGCCGAGGCCCCCGCGGCCCCGATCCGACCCGCGCTCGGCCTGGCTGAACGGCTCGAAGGCGCGGGCGAGCAGATCCGGCTCCATGCCGATACCGGTGTCGCGCACCACGACGGCGGCGGTGCCGGGCTCCGGCTGCCGTACCGCGACGGTGATCCGCCCTCCCGGCGCGGTAAATTTGCCGGCGTTGTTCAGCACGTTGCCGATCACCTGGAAGAGCCGTGTCGGGTCCCCTTCGACCTGGAACGGCGAGCCGGGGAGGTCGAGGTCGATCTCGAGGCTGGCGGCCTCCAGGTCGTGCCGCTGGTCCTCGACGGTGGCGCGGACCGTCTCGACGAGGTCGAGGCGCTCCCGCCGGAGCAGAATCTTCCCCCGCGAGACGCGGGCGATGTCCAGCAGGTCGTCCACCAGGCGGGTCAGGTGAAGCACCTGGCGCTCGATCGTGCGCAGGGCGCGATCCTCCTGCTCATGGGTCAGGTCGGGGGCCTGGGCCTGCAGCAGGTGGAGGCAGTTGCGGATGGGAGCGAGCGGATTGCGCAGCTCGTGGCCGAGCATGGCCAGGAACTCGTCCTTGCGGCGGTCGGCCTCCACGAGTTCGCTCGTCCGGAGCCGCAGCTCCTCCTCGGCCCGCTTGAGCTTCGTGATGTCGCGCTCGATCCCGGAGGCTCCCACCAGCCTTCCACTCGCATCGCGGATCGGCGAGAAGGTCAGCGAGATGTCGAACCGCTCGCCATTCTTGCGCATGCGTACGGTCTCGAAAGGCTCGACCTTGATCCCCTGCCGGAGCCGATCGAACACGCCTGACATCAACGGTCGCTGGTCCTGAGGGACGATCAGGTCCAGCGTGCGCCCGACCGCCTCGCGCGCCGAGTAGCCGTACAGCCGCTCCGCCCCGGCGTTCCAGCTCGTGATGACGCCGTCGAGGGTCTTGCCGATGACTCCGTCCTGCGACGAGTCGACGATCGCCGCGAGCGTCTCGCGCTCCTCCTTCGCCCGCTTGAGCTCCGTGATGTCGCGCTCGATCCCGGAGGCTCCCACCAGCCTTCCACTCGCATCGCGGATCGGTGAGAAGGTCAGCGAGATGTCGAACCGCTCGCCGTTCTTGCGCATGCGGACGGTCTCGAAAGGCTCGACCTTGCCCC
>CAVXIG010000068.1:0-34701 GCA_963761645.1 uncultured Acidobacteriota bacterium | reverse complement strand
TAACCGGGGGGCACCCGGCCCCCCGGCACTATCGACCGTCAAGAACCGATCCTTTCTCTACCCTACCCCTGCTTCGCCGAGCCCTGCTCCGGCGAGGTGGCCGGCGCCGGCTTCTTCTTCCGCACGGCCGGCTGACGCGGCTTGAAGCCATATTTCAACAGAGTCTCGTTTTCGGGGCCGTACTTACCCTTCAGGGTGGATCCCAGGCGACCCCGGATCTTCTCGCCTTCCTGGGCGGCAACTCGCACCTGTTTCGACATCTCCCTTGACTGAGATCGGAGATCCTCCTGGCGGCTCTCGAGAGCACGCACCTCGGTGAGCTTCTGCTCGAGTGTCGCCAGATCCTCCGTGATGTGCGGCATGTCCGTCACATGCGGCTTCGCGTTCGTGATCAGCACCTCCCAACGACTGAACTTCTCTGCGTACGATTGACCCTTGGCAGCCATCTTCTTCTCCCTATGAGAACCAGCGGTTTTATCCAGAAACGGCGGAGCACGTTATGTACTCCATGAACCGCTTGTGGCTTGTTCGATCCCATCCAGCGCTGACGTTGCGTAATAGTAGCCAGACGAGATGGAACGTCAAGCCCCAGGAATCGGCGATTTTTTCGGCCGTTGGCACCAGACTCGGGTCCGGTCATACGGAATCCAGTGCAATAATCCTGGAGTTCCACGACGGACGCCTGAATTGCAGGTGGAAAAAGGCGAGATTCTGGAGCGCAATACCGGCTAGCGGGTGATGAAACTCGGCCCGCGGGCTTCCAAACTCGCCGTCCGAGACGGAATCCCGGCTTTCTTTGCTCGAATCTGACTCTGCTGCCGCGGAATCTCGGGTTTCCGGTTTGGAATCTCGGGCTGTGTGCTGGAAAGTCGATTTTTAGCGTTGGAAAGTTGAATTTCCGCGCCCGAATGCCGAGTTTCCGAAGCGGAAAGCCGTCTCAACGGCCTGTAAGACGCGATTCCCCGCCTGCAACAGGAAATTCCGCGGCGGAATCGCCCGATGCGGAGGCGGATCTAGCCGATCGGGTGCGCCGGCTGGGTGGGCGGCACGGGAGTGTCGGGTGCGTTGCCGATCTCGATGTCGTCCCCCACCACGTCTTCGACGTAGAGCATCTTGATCGCCACCATCACGGCGGCGAGGACGGGGACGGCCACCATCATGCCCAGGAAGCCGAAGACGATCGCCATCAGCGACAGGCCGATCAGGGTGACGACCGGCGGCAGGTCGACCCCTTTCTTCATCAGCAGCGGGGCGAGGATGTGCCCCTCGAGGAACTGCACCGCCCAGTAGACCAGGGCCACCAGCAGGGCCTTCTGCGGCGAATCCAGGAACGCCATGGCGATGCCGGGGACCGCGCTGAGGATCGGCCCGAGCATCGGGATGAACTCCAGCAGCCCCGCGATCAGCCCCAGCGCGAGCGCCGCCTTGACGCCGAGCAGGCTCAGAGCCCGAGCGCGGTGGCGACGCCGATCGCCGCCATCATGATGAGCTGGGCCACCAGCCACTTGCGCAGTGAGGCGCCGATCGCTCCCAGCACCTCGCCCGCCCGCGGCCGCGCCTCATGGGGAAAGAGGTGCAGCAACCCCTTGTAGTACAGGCGCGGCTCGGCTCCGATGTAGATCGCGGTGAAGAGGATCAGCAGCAGCCCCCCCAGCACGGCGACGGTCGAGGAGAGGAACGAGAAGAGGTAGCGGGTCACCGCGCCGAGCTGGCCGGAGAGCCGCTTGGAGCGCCTCGGGGGGCTGCGCCGGCGCCGGCGCGGCGCCTGGAGCCGCCGGAGCGGCCGGCTGTTCCGGCGTCCCCGGCGTAGCGGGGATGAGCTGCCCCAGGAAGCCGTCCCGGTGAGCGTCCACCCACCCCTCGATCCGGTTCAGGGCCTGCGGGAGCGACGCCTGCAGCTCGCTCGACTGCGCGCGCAGGGTCGGCGCCGCCCAGGCGCCGAGGCCGAACAGGACGCCGAGGAAGGCGAGCACGACCAGCACGGCGCCGATCCCGCGAGGAATGTGGAACCGCTCCAGGTAGTCCGCGCCGCTCGCCACGGCGAGGCCGAAGAGGACGCCGAGAAAGGTGATGAAGATCAGGTCGTGCGCCACCCAGAGGAGGGCCAGGAAGAGGCAGACCCCGATCACCAGCGCGGTCGCGCGCAGGATGTCCAGGCTGCGCCAACCCCGCGTGCGCTCCTCCCTCCCCGCCGCCGCTGCCAGCGAGGCGGTTTCACGGGCCGTGGTCTGTGGGCGCGAGGGGACGGGGGGCTTCGGGAGCGGGGCGAGGGTATCCATCGCCCGAAAAGGAAAGCAAGGAAGGTGCCGTAGTCGGGGAAACGCAGGGGCGGCCCTATGGAGCCGCCCCTCTCGAGAACCTTCTAGAGCTCGATCCGGCGGGCGGAGATGCCCGGGGCCACCTGGCTGGTGGTGAAGCCCTCCCAGGGCACCAGGACGCCGCCGTTGGCGCTGACGGCGATGGAGGTGCGGGTGTGGGCGTTGATCGCCTCGGTGTTGATCTCCACCTCGGCGCCGACCGCGGCTCCGAGCTTGTCGATCTCGACGCCGAACAGGCCGACCGGGAAGATGTCGTGGTAGTCGAGCCAGGTGACCAGGAAGTGGCCGCCCGCGACCGCCGCGACCGACGGCGAGACCTGACCCTGCGCGACGCCCTTGCTGACCCGGATCTGCGGGCCGATGAAGCTGCCGCCGGCGCCCAGGAACTGGCCGTAGACGTGGGAGTCCTTGATGCTGCCCGCCTGGCCCTGCCAGACCAGCAGCCAGCCGCCGGTGTTGGAGTCGGCGGTCAGCGCCGGCCGGCGCTGCAGGCCCTGGACGGTGGAGTTGACGCGGAACTCGGCGCCGCGGGGCGCGGCCGACTTGGCGAACAGGCGGGCGAAGACGCCCTGCGAGCTGCCGTCCACGGCCTCCCAGGCGACGGCGAAGCCGCCGTTGGCGGCGCCGGCGATCGCCGGGTTGGCCGCCAGGCCGGGCACCGAGCTGAGCTTCGTCTCACCGGTGGTCGGCTGGCCCGTCGCGGGGCTCACCAGGCGGCTGAAGATGCCGTCGCCCGCCGGTCCGCACCCGCCGGCCGTCGCTCTGCCAGACGACCACGGCGTCGGCGCCGTTGCGGACCAGGATCTTGGGCAGGCTCTGGTAGCCGGCCGTGGTGGCGTTGAGGCGGACCGGCGAGCCCTGGGCAGCGCCGGCGGCGTTGAACTTCTGGAGGTAGACGTCGCGGTCGATCACGGCGCGGTGCTCGATGAAGATGTCGACGCTGACGTCGTCGCGCTCCTCGGTCCAGGCGAGCAGGAAATCGCCGGAGGCCAGGAAGGCGACCGCGGGATCCTTGCGGATGACCTCGATGCCGGCGGCCGGCACGCTGGTGAGCTTCTGGTTCGCGACCAGGCCCAGCTCCGCGGTCAGGGGGGCGCCGTCGCGGCTGTAGAAGCGCCCGCGCAGCCCGTTCTTGTCGTTCTCCCACACGACCAGTGCCGAGCCGGCGGCGTTGAACGCCGCGATCGGATTATGCTGTTTCGACTCGGTGTTCGCGTTGACGCGGAACTCGCTCCCGACCGGCCGCGGCTGCCCCGCCAGGGGGGCGGAGACCACGGGCAGCAAGGCGAGTGCGGTGAGCCAGAGCAACGGCTTCGTTCTCATTGCCTTCCTCCTCCGAAGTTGACGACAGAACCGACGTGTACTGCGGATACTCTGGTACTCTATGGCAGAGCGGCATAGCTGTCAATCATCTTCGCGCTGGCGGGACCCCTTCTTTCTCGCCCTGGCGGCGCTCTGCCTGCTCGACCTGCTGCTCCTCGCCCCGGGCCTGGTGCCGCGGGACCTCAACCTCGCCTACGGCTTCATGGACGGCGATTCGCACGACTGGATCGCCAACGGCCTGCGCCTCGCCGGCGCCGACGTCCGCTACTCGGGCCGCCCGCCCCTGCTGCCGCTGGCGATCGCCCTGCTCGACCGGCTGTCGGCGCTCCGCCTGCTGCCGCTCCTGCTCCACGGCCTGTTCCTGGGCGCCGTCCTCGCCTTTCATTCGCTCGCCCGCCGCCTCGTCCCCCGCCGGGCGGCGTTCGCCGCGGCGGTGGCGCTGCTCGCCTGTTTCTCGCTGGGCAACCTGTCGCTGCAGGTGATGGCGGACCTCCCGGCCGCCTGCCTGCTGCTCTTCGCGGTGCGCTCGTTCGTGCTCGCCGGCGAGGAGCCGCGCCGGTATCTCGCCGCCGGGATCTGGGCGGGGCTCGCCGCGCTCACCCAGTCGGCGGGGGTGCTCTGGCTGCCGGCGGCGGCCGCCACGGCGCTGGTCCACCGGCGGCGGGACCTCCGCTCCCCCTGGCTGTGGGCGGGCCTTCTCGCCCCCCTGGCCCTGATGCTCCTCGGCTCGGGCGTCCAGCCGCCGGCCCTCGGCGGCGCCGGCGGCATCGCCCGGGAGCAGTGGCGCCTGCTCGCCCTCCACGCCGGCTCGGCACCGTTCTACCTCTACAGCCTCGCCTCCCTGCTCGGCCTGCCGGGCGCCGTCCTGCTCGCCGCCGGGGGGGCCCTCGCCCTGCGGGGCGCCCGTCGCCATGACAGGCCGCGGCCCGCTTCCTCGCCGTGACGCTGTTCGCGCTGCTCGCGCTCTTCTTCGTCTTCTTCTACGACTACCAGGCCAAGCGTTTCGTGGTCTACGGCGCCTGGCTGGGCGGGCTGTTCATCGCCGAGGCCCTCGCCCGCCTGCGGGGCCGGGTGGCCTTCGGCGCCGCCGCCACGCTGCTGGTGGCCGGTGCCGCCCTGCCGCTCCCCACCCCCGGAAACGCCCCCTCGTGGGCCGGGATCTGGCCGGCGCCGCCGCTCTATCTGGAGGTCCCGGCGGGAGCCACGGAGACCGGCGCCTCGACGCTCGACTTCCGGGCGGCGCGGCTCGCCCGCCTCCCTCTGGCGGCCGCGCTGCGCGCCAGCAATCCATGGCGCGCCTGGTCGGCGATCGACTCTTCCTTCCAGGCGATCGACCCCGGCCGCTTCGCGGCGGACCGCTCGGCGATCTATCTCTATGCCGACCCCGGCGAGGGGGGCGGGCGCTACCGCACGATGACCCGGCTAGGCAACGCGCTGCGCAAGCGGGTGAAGCTCGTCCCGGCGGACTACTTCGCCCCCTACTGGCCGCTGCTCGCCCTGGAGCCGGCCGGCGCGGTCACCGCGGACTACGAGCTGTTCCGCGCCCGCCTCCCCGGCCTGCCCGGGAGCTGGCTGCTCGCCGTGGACGGGCGGGGGGCGCTCCGCTCGCGGCTGGCGGCCCTGGCGGCCGGCCGCCTCCTCGCTACCGGCCGGCCGGCTGGCGCGGGCGCGCGGCACCGCCGAGGCGATCCGCGGCTTCGTCGCCGGCCACGACGGATTCGTGGCGCTGATCCCCTTCCGCCGCCGCGCCGACCTCGCGCAGCTCTATCTGCCCTTTTTGCTGGAGACCACGGAGCTCTATGTGGCCGAGCCCGGCGGCGGGCAGGACATGCTCGCCCTCCTGGCCGGCGCGCCGGCGACCGCCGAGGCGCGGTTCGGGCTGGCCCGGGTGCGCAGGACCGAGTACCTGGGCCGGCCGACCTCGCTGATCTCCTATCTGCCGGACTCAGAGGAAGAGCAGGGCCACCCCGGCGACCGCCACCAGCGCTCCGGCGACGCCGCCGATCCCCACCCGCTCCCGGTGCAGGAGCACGACGAGGGGGATGACCAGCACCGGCTGCAGGGCCATGATGCTGGCGGCCACTCCGGACACGGTGTGGCGGACCGCGAACAGCGATAGCGAGACGCCGAGGAAGGGTCCGAAGAAGGCGCCGATGGTGGCGAAGCCGAGCCCGCGGCGATCGCGCAGCGCCTCCGCCATCCGCGGCCACCCCCGCACGGCCGAGACGAGGAGCACGTAGCCGGCGATGCCGGCGATCACCCGCACCTGGGTGGCCGCGACGACGTCGTAGCTCCCCATCCCCAGTTTGCTGAGGACGAGCCCCCCCGCCTGCCCCAGCGCGCCGCAGAAGCCGAGCGCGAGGCCGGCACGCGAGGGGCGGGGCTCGGGCTCCCCCTTCGACCGGCGGCTTGCGCTCGAGCACGGCCCAGCCGATCCCGGCGACGGTGAGGACCATCCCCAGGGCGTCGCGCCCGCCGAGCGTCTCGCCGAGCACCAGCCAGCCGATGAGCGCCGTCAGCAGCGGCGCGAGGGACATCATCAGCGACGCGATCCGCGGGCCGATCAGCACGTAGGACCGGAACAGGCAGAGGTCGCCGAAGACGAAGCCGATCAGCCCGGAGATGGAGAGCCACCCCCAGGCATGGGGCGAGGCGTCGACCGGCAGCGGCAGGCCGCGCAGCCCCCAGGTCGCCAGGGTCAGGAAGCCGAGGGCGATCACCAGGCGGACCAGATTGAGCGGCAGAACGCCCATGCGCCGCCCGGCGGCGGCGAAGGCGAGAGCCGAGAAGGCCCAGCAGACCGCGGTGCCGAGGGCGGCGAGCTGGCCGAGCCACTCTGGGGAAGAGATGGAGCCGGGCACGGGGGCGGAGCTTAACCCAGCCCCAGCACAAACTCCCGCACCGCCTCCACCGCCGCCGCCAGATGCTCCTTCTCCTTGTGCCCTGAGGCGGCCCGGGGCTTGAAGGAGTGGTCGCCGTCCTCCAGCCAGACGAGGCGGATGGCCGGCGAGAGGTCGTAGCGCTCGACCTCCTCGCGGGTGCCGAGGGGGTCGCGGGTCCCCTGCACGATCAGGGTCGGGGTGCGGAGATCGCGGAGGTGGGCGGTGCGCAGCTTCTCCGGCTGGCCCGGGGGGTGGAAGGGGTAGCCGAGGCAGACCAGCCCGCGGACGGACGCCTCGTCGGCCACCAGGCTGGCCATGCGGCCGCCCATCGACTTGCCGCCGATCACCAGCCGTCTCCGCTCCGCCGAGGGTCGCGATCGCGTCCAGCCAGGCCTGGCGCAGGGCCGGCTCGCGGTCCGGCGGGCGCCTCTCGCCGGTCTCGCGGCGGCGCCGCATGTAGGGGAACTCGAAGCGGGCCACCCGGAGGCCGCCGCCGGCCAGGCCGGCGGCGATCGTGTTCAGGAACGGCGAATCCATCGCCGCCCCCGCGCCGTGGGCCAGGGCCACGGCGGGGCCGTCTTCGGGTCCATCGAAAATCATGCCGGACTTCTCCATCGCACCGCCTCCTTGTTCTATATACTGGCCGCGCTATTTTCTCTCACTGACGATGATTCCGACTTCCGAGCAACTGGAGGCGATCGCCCAGGTGCGAGAAGGGAACCTTTCCGAGGTCCCCTTCGCCCCCCTGCTGCTCGCCCATGCCCTGCGCCAGAGCTCGCTGGTGGTCGAGGTCCGCCGGCGGCAGGTCTGGAAGCGGATCCTGATCGAAAACGGCGTTCCGGTCGACTGCCGCTCGAACCTCGCCCACGAGACCCTGGGGCGCTACCTGGTCCACGAGGGGAAGCTCGGCGAGGAGGATTTCACCGCCTGCCTGTCGCGGTCGGCCGCCCGCGGCGTCCCGCTGGGCGAGATCCTGATCGAGAACGGGCTGCTCTCCGCCGTCGATCTCTTCCGCATCCTGCAGCAGAACCTGGCGAAGAAGCTGCTCGACCTGTTCACCTGGAACGAAGGGGAGTTCCGCTGGCTCGACGAGGCGCCGGCGACCGACTCGTCGCTGAAGGTGAAGGTGCCGCAGCTCATCCTCACCGGCGTCACCCGCTTCGCCCCGCAGGAGGAGGTGGACATGTCGGTGGCGCCGCTGGTCGGCAAGAAGCTGGTCCTCCACCCCTCGCCGCCGTTCCCCTTCGACGAGCTCCGCCTCAGCCGCCACCAGGGGCAGATCGCCGAGGGGCTGCGGGCGCCCGGGCGGCGGATGGGCGAGCTGGCGGAGGCGACTCAGCTCCCCGTCGACGAGATCACCCGCGTGCTCTACGCGCTGTCGATCCTCGGCGTGGTGACCACCGCCGACACGCTGCCCCGGGATCTCACCGCCACCGGGTCGTTCCCCCGGCCCGTCCTCACCGCGCCGCCGCCGCCCTCGGCGACGGTCCCCGTCTCACGGTCGCGGTCACGATGCCCGTCGCCGTGCCGCCGCCGGTCGTGGTGACCGCGGCCGTCGCGGCGGCCGATCCGGAGGTCGAGCGCCGGCGCAACGAGATCATGCAGGCCTACCTCTCCTACCGGCGGCAGGACGCCTTCGACCTGCTCGGCGCCCCCGAGGACGGCACCGCCGCCGGGTTCGAGGCCGCGTTCCTCGACTTCGCCCGCCGCTTCGCCCCGTGGACGCTCGACTCCGCGGACATCGCGGAGAAAGCGCGCGACCTCTTCCTCACCGGCGCCCGCGCCTATGCCGAGCTGTCGGACGTCGAGCAGCGCAACACCCTGCTCTTCCGGCGCAAGACGCTGCGCGACGAGCGGGCGAAGCGCCCGGTCGCCAACTTCGCCATCAAGACCGACCTGCTCGACTCCGAGTCGCAGTACAAGAAGGGCAAGGCGCTGATGGACGCCGGCAAGCACCGCGAGGCGCTGATGCTGCTCGAGTTCGCCGCCGACTGCGACCCGCAGAACGGCGTCTATGCCGCCGAGCTCGCCTACTGCCGCTTCCTGCTCAACCCGGCCGGCGCCGTCCGCGCCCTCAAGGAGCTCAACGAGGCGCTGCGCCGCGACCCCGGCTGCGGCCTGGCGGCGTTCTACGCCGGCGAGATCGAGCGCCAGGTCGGCAACATCGCGGAGGCCGAGGCGCACCTGCGCCGGGCGATCAAGCTGATGAGCCCGGACCGCCGGCCGATCGAGGCGCTGAAGGCGCTGTCGACGGACCGCAAGCGCTGACGTCGTCCGCGCCGCTGTCCCGTCTCGCCGCCCGGCGCGCACCCCAGAGGCGTAGGGCCGCCATGCTACGATGATCCGGCCGCAGGTTTTTGCGACGAAGGAGGAGGAGACGTGAAACTCGGACAGGTGCTGATGAAGGAACGGGAGCGCAAGAAGCTCTCGAGCGAAGATGTCGCCGGCAAGCTGGGAATCCCGGCCGAGAAGTACCAGGAGATCGAGGCGGGGAACTCGCCGGCGGAGACCTGGGGACCGCTGCTCGCCAATATCGCCATCAAGCTGGAAACCCCGACCTCCCGCCTGCTCGCCGAGAGCGGCAAGTCCGCCGACACCCGCGCCGGCCAGGCCGGCGAGCTCATCCGCAAGCATCGCGAGGGGCGCGGCAAGACGCCCGAGCAGATGGCGGAGGCGCTGGGGATCTCGCTGGAGGAGTACGGGCGGATCGAGGCCGGGCAGTCGGAGGTCGAGGAGTACGGGCCGCTCTTCCTCCGCTTCGCCGAGGTGATCGAGCAGCCGGTGTTCAATCTCTTCTACCCGTTCGGCCTGCCGCTCGACAAGCTGAGCGTCGAAGACTACCGCTAGGGCCTGTCCAGGCTCTCCCGCCGTCCCGACCGGCCCGCCTCCCGGCGGGCCGGTGACGTATTTCCAGCGACATTTCTCGAACAACTCCCCGAGCGGTGTGGTAGAAAGCGACGAACGCGAAGGGAGTCGCTCAGACATGATGAAATCTCTTTTCTTCCGGTCCGCTTTCACCCTCTCCCTGATCCTGACGCTCGGCGCTCCGGCCGGCCTGCACGCCGCGCGGCCGAAACCCGAGGCCACCGCCGCGGCGCCGAAGCCGGCGGTCGATCCCGCCCTGTTCGGAGGGATGAAATGGCGCGAGGTGGGCCCCTACCGCGGCGGCCGCGTGGCCGCCGTCACCGGCCTGCCGGGCGATCGCAACACCTACTACTTCGGCGGCACCGGCGGCGGCGTCTGGAAGACGACCGACGGCGGCCGCACCTGGAAGAACGTCTCGGACGGCTTCTTCGGCGGCTCGATCGGCGCCGTCGCCGTCTCCGAGTGGGATCCGAACGTCGTCTACGCGGGCGGCGGCGAGGTGACGGTGCGCGGCAACGTCGCCCACGGCGACGGGATGTGGAAGTCGACCGACGCCGGGCGGAGCTGGAAGCTCGTCGGCCTCGTCGACGGCCGGCAGATCGTGCGCATCCGCATCCACCCGAAGAACCCGGACCTCGTCTACGCCGCCGTGCTGGGCCACGTCTTCGGCCCCAACGACGACGCGCGGCGTCTACCGCTCGAAGGACGGCGGCGACCACTGGGAGCGCGTCCTCTACGTCAACGACCGGGTGGGCGCGGTGGACCTCGCCATGGACCCGACCAATCCGCGGGTCCTCTACGCCTCGATGTGGAACTTCAAGCGCACTCCCTACAGCCTGGAGAGCGGCGGCCCCGGCTCCGGGATCTGGAAGTCGACCGACGGCGGCGACCACTGGAGCGAGCTGACGCGCAACCCCGGGCTGCCCAAGGGGCCGATCGGCATCAACGGCGTCGCCGTCTCCCCGTCCAACCCGGACAACCTCTACGCCATCGTCGAGGCCGCCGAGGGGGGCATGTTCCGCTCGCGCGACGGCGGCAAGACCTGGACCCTGACCAGCGACAACCGCGAGCTGCGGCAGCGCGCCTGGTACTACAGCCACGTCTACGCCGATCCCAAGGACGAGGAGGGGGTCTACGCCCCGAACGTCAATTTCCTCCACTCCAAGGACGGCGGCAAGACCTTCACCCGGATCCGCGTCCCGCACGGCGACAACCACGATCTCTGGATCGATCCCGACGACCCGCTGCGGATGATCGAGTCCAACGACGGCGGCGCCACCATCTCGTACGACGGCGGCAAGACCTGGACGACGCGAGGACAACCAGCCGACGGCGCAGTTCTACCGCGTCTCGACCGACACCCACGTCCCCTACCGCATCCTCGGGGCGCAGCAGGACAACTCGGCGGTGCGCATCCTCTCGCGCGGCGGCGGCGGCGGCATCGGCCCGCGCGACTGGGAGCCGACCGCCGGCGGGGAGAGCGGCTACATCGTCGCCGACCCGAAGAACCCCGACGTCGTCTTCGGCGGCTCCTACGGCGGCCTGCTCACCCGCGTCAACCATGCCACCGGCGAGTTCCGCGACCTCAATCCCTGGCCGGACAACCCGATGGGCGCCGGCGCCGCCGAGCTCAAGTACCGCTTCCAGTGGAACTTCCCCGTCCTGTTCTCCCCGCACGACCCGAACACGCTCTACGCCGCGGCGCAGGTGCTGTTCAAGAGCACCGACGGCGGCCAGAGCTGGGCGGCGATCTCGCCCGACCTGACGCGCAACGACAAGTCCCGGCAGGCGTCCTCGGGCGGTCCGATCACCCAGGACAACACCAGCGTCGAGTACTACGACACCATCTTCTACGTCGCCGAGTCGCCGCTCGAGCCGGGGGTGATCTGGACCGGTTCCGACGACGGCCTGATCCACGTCACCCGCGACGGCGGCAAGAACTGGAAGAACGTGACGCCGAAGGGGCTGCCGGAATGGATCATGATCAACGAGATCGACGCCAGCCCGCATGACAAGGGGGGCGCCTACGTGGCGGCGACGATGTACAAGTCGGACGACAACCGCCCCTATCTCTACAAGACCAGCGACTACGGGGCGACCTGGACGCGCATCGACGCCGGCATCGACCCCGGGCACTTCACCCGCGTCATCCGCGCCGATCCCGCGCGCCGCGGCCTGCTCTACGCCGGCACCGAGCGCGGCGTCTACGCCTCGTTCGACGACGGCGCGCACTGGCAGCCGCTGCAGCTCAACCTGCCGATCGTGCCGGTGCACGACCTGACGATCAAGGACGGCGACCTGATCGCCGCCACCCACGGGCGCTCCTTCTGGGTGCTCGACAACCTGGCGCCGCTGCGCGATCTCGCCGCCAGTCACGACTTCAAGGGCGCCGCGGCGCACCTCTTCCCGCCCGCCCCGAGCTACCGCTACACGGATGCCGGCGGCGGCTTCGACGACGGCCCCCCGGCCGCAGGGCATCGGCCAGAACCCGCCCTCCGGCGTGGTCATCGACTACTACCTGAAGGAGGCGCCGCCGGCCGACCAGGCGAAGGAGGTCAAGCTCGAGATCCTCACCCAGGACGGCAAGGTGATCCGCACCTTCGAGGGCAAGCCGGCCGTGAAGCCGAACGAGAAGAAGGAGAAGGACGACGCCGACGACAAGGGCAAGGCCAGACAAGGCCAAGGAGAAGGACGAGCCGGCGGCCGACGACGAGGAGAAGGAGAAGGAGCAGCCGAAGATCCCGACCGAGGCGGGCCTCAACCGCTTCGCCTGGGACATGACCTGGCCGGGCGCCAGCAAGTTCCCCGGCCTGGTGACCTGGACCGGCGACCCCGTCGAGCCGGTGGCGGTGCCGGGCAAGTACCAGGCCCGCCTGACCGCGGGGGGGCAGACCTTCACCGAGCCGTTCGAGATCCGCAAGGACCCGCGCTCCGCCGCCACCCAGGAGGATCTCGAGGCGCAGTTCCGCTTCCTCGTCGAGACCCGCGACAAGCTGACCGAGACCCACGACGCCATCCGCCGCATCCGCGACGTGCGCGCCCAGCTCAAGGACGTCGAGAAGCGCCTCGCCAAGGACGCGGCGATGAAGCCGGTCGTCGACGCCGCCAAGAACCTCGACAAGAAGATGACCGAGGTCGAGGAGGCGCTCTACCAGACCAAGAACCGCGCTCCCCAGGATCCGCTCAACTACCCCGTCCGGCTCAACGACAAGCTCAACGGCGTGGCGAGCTCGGCCTCCCTGGGCGACGCCCGGCCCACGGCACAGGCCCTGCAGGTCAGGAACGAACTGACGGCGGCGATCGACGTCCAGCTCGCCAAGCTGCGCGGGGTCTGGGACACCGACCTCGCCGCTTTCAACCAGCTCGCGCGCGAGAAGGGGGTGGCGGCGGTCATCGTCCCCCCGGCTCAGCTAAAATAGAGTACGAATGGCAAATTCTAGTCAGCGAGAACAACCCTGAAATGGACGTCATCACCAAGACCTTTCCGACCTACAGCCTGAGCGGCTGGGACCTCGAGGAGCTGCTGCCGGAGCCCAGCGAAGAGGTGTTCGCCGCCCGGCTCGCCGATCTCGAGGCCGCCGTGGCCGCGTTCGAAACCCGGCGCGCGGACCTCGATCCGCGCATGGACCCGCGCGCGTTCCTCGACATCCTCCGCCAGTACGAGTCGATCCACGACCTGATCCAGGTGATCAACGGCTACTCCTCGCTCTGGTTCTACTCCGACACCGGCAGCCAGGAGGCGCTGACCTTCCGCAACCGCGTGCGGCAGGCGGGCACCGAGGCGGGCAACCGCATGCTCTTCTTCAGCCTCTGGTGGCGCAGCCTGGACGACGACGAGGCCTGGCGCCTGCTGCCGAGCGAGAGCGAGCACCGCGATTACCGCCAGTACCTGCAGGACCTGCGGCGCTTCAAGCCCTATACCCTCGACGAGAAGTCCGAGCAGATCATCAACATCAAGGACCAGAGCGGCGCCGACGCGGTGATCACCCTCTACTCGATGCTGACCAACCGCCTCGAGTTCGACTTCGAGGTGGACGGCGAGACGGTCAAGCTCACCCGCGACGAGCTGATGAGCCATGCCTTCTCCCCCCAGCCCGAGCTGCGCGAGCGCGCCTACCGGGAGCTCTACCGGGTCTACTCGCAGGAGGCGAACGTCCTCGGCCAGATCTACACCAACGTGGTGCGCAACTGGTACGACGAATCGGTGGGGCTGCGCGGCTACCCCTCCCCGATCTCTGTGCGCAACCTCGACAACGACGTGCCCGACCGCGCCGTCGAGGTGCTGCTCGAGGTGGCGCGCGAGAACGTCGGCCTGTTCCAGCGCTACTTCCGCATGAAGGCCGGCTGGCTCGGCCTCGACCGGCTGCGCCGGTACGACCTCTACGCCCCGCTCGCCACCTCCGACCGCAAGGTGGACTACGCCGACGCGGTGCGCTCGGTGCTGGAGACCTTCGACGACTTCCACCCGCGGTTCGCCGAGTACTCCCAGCGGCTGTTCGACGAGAAGCACCTCGACGGCGAGATCCGCAAGGGCAAGCGCGGCGGCGCCTTCTGCTACACCGTGCTGCCGCGCTACACCCCGTGGGTGCTGGTCAACTTCGCCGGCCGGGTGCGCGACGTCGCCACCCTCGCCCACGAGCTCGGCCACGCCATCCACAGCATGCTGGCGAGCGACTGCTCGAGCCTGACCCAGCACGCCTCCCTGCCGCTGGCCGAGACCGCCTCGGTGTTCGGCGAGATGCTGATGACCGACCGCCTGCTGCGCGAGGAGTCCGACCCGCTCGCCCGCCGCGAGCTGCTGGCCTCCGCCGTCGACGACGTCTACGCGACGGTGATGCGCCAGGCCTTCTTCGTCCTCTTCGAGATCGAGGCCCACGAGGCCATCCGCGCCGGCCGCTCGACCGACGAGCTGTCGGAGATCTACATGGACAAGCTGCGCGAGCAGTTCGGCGACAGCGTCGAGGTGGCGCCCGAGTTCCGCTACGAGTGGCTGTCGATCCCCCACATCTACACCGACCCCCTTCTATTGCTACGCCTACAGCTTCGGCCAGCTCCTGGTGCTCGCCCTCTACCGCCGCTTCCAGGAGGAGGGGGAGGCGTTCAAGCCCGGCTATCTGCGGATGCTCTCCTACGGCGGCTCGGCGCGCCCCGAGCAGATCCTCGCCGAGGTGGGGATCGACATCACCGACCGCGGCTTCTGGCAGGGCGGCTTCGACCTCGTGCGCGAGCGCATCGACGAGCTGGAAGCGATGAAGCTTTGAAACGGATCGCTCTCCTCCTCCGTCCTGTTGATCGAACGGGATGGATTCCCAAGGAGGAAAGCGATGAACGGCAAGAAGCTTCTCGGAGTGGTCTTATGATCTCAGCGGGACTGACGGCGGCCCAAGCGGCCGCCGCCGATCTCTGGATCCACATCGACGTGCACGGCGACCGCAAGGGCGAGCAGGCGAGCATCAACCTGCCGCTCTCGATGGTCCACAACCTCTCCGGCATGATTCCGGACGAGGCGCGGAAGTCCCGCCACTTCCGGGTCAAGGACCGTGACTACGACGTCGCCGATCTGCGCCGGGCCTGGCGCGAGCTCCGCGACGGCCCCGACGCCACCTACCTGACGGTCAACGACGCCGATTCCAAGGTGCGCATCGCCAAGCGCGGCGACTACCTGGAGCTGCGGGCGACCGACCGCGGCCGCAAGGGGGAGACCGTCGAGGCCAGGATCCCCCTGCCGGTGTTCGCCGCCCTGCTCTCCGGGTTCCGGCGACGAGCTGAACCTCCACGCCGCCCTCGAGGAGCTCGCCCGCTTCGGCGAAGGGGAGCTGCTGACCGTCACCGGCGATGATGAGACGGTGCGGATCTGGGTCGATCACGAGTCGGAGGGGCGGTAGGAAACAAGGGACCCAAGGGACCGCAGGGACAACAGGGGTGTTCCTGGAGTCCCTGTTGTCTCTGCAGTCCCTCAAGTCCCTTCTCCCGCCATCGCCGCGATCCACTCCCCAATCCGAATCGAGGCGGTGGCGCCCGGAGAGGGCGCGTTCAGCACGTGGATCGCCCGCTCGCTGCGCACGATCCGGAAGTCGTCCACCAGCCCCCCCTTGGCGTCGAGCGCCTGCGCCCGCACCCCGCTGCCCGCCCGGTGGACGTCCGCCGGCGCGATCTCCGGCACCAGCCGCCGCAGATCGCGCACGAACAACCTCTTGGAGAGCGACCGCCGGACCTCGTAGGCGCCGATCGTGCCGAAACGGGCCGCGAGGTGCCAGAAGCCCGGCCAGGCGGCGATCGCGGCGGTGTCGCGCAGCGAGACGTCGCGCCAGCGGTACCCCTCGCGCTTGAGGGCGAGAACGGCGTTGGGGCCGGCCTCGATCGAGCCGTCCACCCGCCGCGTCAGGTGGACGCCCAGGAACGGAAAGCGGGGGTCGGGGACGGGATAGATCAGCCCGCGCACCAGGCTCCGCCGCTCGGGGGTCAGGTCGTAGTACTCGCCGCGGAAGGGGAAGATCCGCACGTCGGGCTCGGCGCCGCAGAGGCGCGCCACGCGGTCGGACTGCAGCCCCGCGCAGTTGACCAGGAGCGCGCAGGAGAAGGCGCCGCGCGCGGTCTCCGCGACCAGCCCGGGGCCGTCCCGCCGCACCCCGGTCAGACGGGCGCCGGTCAGCACCCGCCCGCCGGCGGCCTCGATCCGGCGGGCGTAGGCGCGCGCCACCCCGCCGTAGTCGGCGATCCCGGTCTCCGGCACGTGGAGGGCCGCGATGCCGGCGGCGTGCGGCTCGATCTCCGGGATCTCCGCGGCGGTCAGCCGGCGGACGCCGCCGAGGCCGTTGGCCGCCCCCCGCCGCTCGAGCTCGTCGAGCCGCGGCAGCTCGTCCGGATGCGTCGCCACGATCAGCTTGCCGCAGCGCTCGTGGGCGATCCCCTCCTCGGCGCAGAAGCGGTAGAGCGCCCGCGCCCCCTCGGTGCAGAGGGTCGCCTTGAGCGAGCCCGGCTTGTAGTAGATCCCGGAGTGGATGACGCCGCTGTTGTGGCCGCTCTGGTGGGTGGCGAGGCGCTCCTCGGCCTCCAGCACGACCACGCGCTTCTCCCTGGCAAGAGCCATGGCGGTGGCGAGCCCGAGCAGGCCGCCGCCGATCACCGCGATGTCGCAGGAGGAATCGATCGATTGCATGGGAGGTCTCTACGGCGCCAGCCGCTCGATCCGCCAGTGCCCCTCGCTATCGCGGCTGTAGCACAACCGGTCGTGCAGCCGGCTGGGGCGCCCCTGCCAGAACTCGATCGTCTCCGGATGGACCCGGAAGCCCCCCCATTCCGGAGGCAGCGGCACGTCCTCGCCGAAGCGCTCGCCGGCCTCGCGCACCTTGCGCTCGAGCTCCTCGCGGCTGGAGATCCGCCGGCTCTGCGGCGACGCCCACGCCCCCACGCGCGAGCCCAGCGGGCGCGAGGCGAAGTAGGCCTCGGACTCCGCGCGCGAGGTCTTCTCGACCGTCCCCTCGACCCGCACCTGGCGGTCCTGCAACGGCCAGTAGAAGACCAGCGCGGCGCGCGGGTTCTCCTGCAGCTCCCGCCCCTTGTGGCTGTCGTAGTGGGTGTAGAAGACGAACCCCCGCTCGTCCACCCCCTTGAGGAGCACGACGCGCGCCGACGGCCGCCCCTCGCGGTCGGCGGTGGCGAGCGTCATCGCGGTGAACTCCTTCGGATCGACCGTCATCGCCTGCTCCAGCCAGAGCCGGAACTGATCGATGGGATCGGCGGCGAGGTCCCGTTCGGAGAGCCCGGCCAGCCCGTACTCCCGGCGCACGTCGGCAACATTCATGGCAGCGGGATTCTACTTCGTGAAGCCGGCGGGGAGAAGTTCTGCGCTCAGCCGCCACAAAGCGCGCATAGCGGAAAAACGCGCTCGCGCGGCGGCGCGGGAATCGATCAGATAATCCGTTCTAAGGGATCATTTCGCGGAGCTTGTGACTCATTGTAAGTATCTGATTTGATTTGACTTACGCTTTCATTACGCTTTATATTGGCCACCACGGGAGAACCGTGATGGCCGAGCCGCTGACCCAGACGATACTCGAAAAACCGATCCATGCGCCGGCGGCGTTGAGCCGGCTGCGGTCGGCGCTTCCCGAGGGTCTGCGCGCCGCATCTGCGGAGCGCCCGCGAGCTCGACCGGGACCTGCGGGAGTCGGCGGGAGAGGGCGCCTTCCCCACCGCCGTCCCCGTCCTCGACCGCCTCCTCGACGGCGGCCTGCCGCGCGGGCAACTGGTGGAGCTGGTCGGCGCGCGGGCCAGCGGCCGCTTCTCGATCCTGCTCGCGGCGCTCGCCGCGGCCACCGGCGCGGGCGAGGCGGCGGCCCTGGTGGACTTGGGCGATGGTCTCGATCCGGCGGCGGCCGCGGCGCTGGGGATCGACCTCGAGCGGCTGCTCTGGGTCCGCCCGGCGCGGCTCAAGGAGGCGCTGGCGGCCACCGAGATGCTGCTCGCCAGCGGCTTCCCCCTGGTGGCGCTCGACCTCGGGCTCCCGCCGCTGCGCGGCGGCCGCGGGGTCGAGTCCTCCTGGCTGCGGCTGGCCCGCACCGCCCGCGCCCACGACGCGGCGCTGCTGGTGGGCTCCCCCTACCGGGTGAGCGGCACCGCCGCCGCCGCGGTGCTCAAGGCGAACCGCGGGCGCGCCGCCTGGCGCGGCGGCGGCGTCTCCCCCTGCCTGCTCGACGGCTTCAGCGCGCGCGTCGAGCTCGAGAAGTGCCGCGGGCGCCTGCCTGGACAGAGCGAGGAGCTCCGGCTGCTGGTGGAGGATCTGCCGCGGCCCGCGCTGCCGCCCCGCCAGCCGGCGCGGCCCGTGCCGGTGCCGGCAGCGGCGGCGAGCGGCAGGACAGGTTGCCGCCCCTGGCCTCCGCGGCGGGCCGCCTCGGCCTGATCGATTCGCTCGACCATGCCGCGCATCGCCTGCCTCTACCTCCCCCTCTTCCCCCTGGCCGCCCGGCTGCGCAGCGAGCCCGAGCTGATCCGGGAGGCGCTGGCGGTAGTGGAGGGGAACGGCAACGCCGCCCGCGTGGTGGCGGCGACGCGCCTCGCCCGGGCGGCCGGCCTGCGCCCCGGCCTCACCCTGCCGCAGGCGCGGGCGCTCTGCCCCAAGCTGGTGGCCCGCCCGCGCGACGCCGACTGCGAGCGGGCGGCCCAGGAGGCGCTGCTGGAGGTGGCGGAAGCCTTCTCGCCGCGGGTCGAGGATGCCGGCGAGGGGATCGCCTACCTGGACGCCGACGGCATCGAGCGCCACTACCCCGGCCCCTTCCCCGAGTTGGAGATGGGGCGCGCGCTGATGAACGCCGCGGAGGCGGCGAGCCTGCCGGCGCGGGCGGGGATCGCCTCCAGCAAGCTCGCGGCGCGGGTGGCCGCCGGCCTCCCCGACCCGCCGGTGATCGTGCCCGCGGGCGAGGAGGCGGCCTTCCTCTCCCCCCTCCCCTTGCAGCGGCTGGCGCCCGAGGTGGACGTCGCCGAGACGCTGGAGCGCTGGGGGGTGCGGTCGGTGGGGGACTTCGCCCAGCTGCCGCCGTCGCGGATCGCCAGCCGCCTCGGCCGCCTCGGCCGCGAGCTGCACTCGACCGCCCGCGGGGTCGACCCCCGGCCGCTGATCCCGCGCGAGCCGCCGCCGGCCTTCCACGAGGGGATGAGCCTGGAATGGCCGCTGGTCGCGCTCGAGCCCTTCCTGTTCGTCGGCCGGGCGGCGCTCGACCGCCTCTGCCAGCGCCTGGAGTCCCGCGGCTTCGCCTGCCAGCGCCTGGAGCTCGAGATGCGGCTCGAACCGGACGGCTTCCAGACCCGCTCCGTCGTCCTGCCGGCGCCCACCCGCGACGTCAAGACCCTGCTCACCCTGGTCCGCCTGGAGCTCGAGGCCCGCCCCCCGGGCGCGCCGGTGGCCGGCTTCACCTTCGTCGCCCACCCCGACCGGCCGCGCGAGGCGCAGCTCACCCTCTACGGCCCGGCGGCCCTCTCCCCCGACAAGCTGGCCTCCACCCTCGCCCGCCTCTTCGCCCTGCTCGGCCCCGACCGGGTGGGCTCGCCGCGGCCGGTCGACGGCCACCGCCCGGAGCGCTTCACCCTGGTCGACTTCTCCCCGCCGCCACCCCCGGAGACCCGCCGCGAGCCGCGCGCCGGCCGCGGCCTCCTCGCCGTGCGGGTGCTGCGGCCGCCGGTCGAGATCGAGGTGCTGACGAACGGCGCCCCGGAGGAGCCGGAGGCCGCCCCGGTCGAGGTCCGCTCCCCTCCCCATGCCGAAGAGGCGAAGCGGCCGCGCGTCGAAGGGCCGGTGAAGGTCGCCTCCGGTCCCTGGGGGCTGGAGGAAGAGTGGTGGGCCGACGATCCGGCGGGGCGGGACTACTGGGACGTGGAGATCGCCGGGCGCGGGCTCTACCGGATCTACCGGGAACGGGCCACGGGCGCCTGGTATGCGGACGGGATCTACGACTGAGGCAAGGCGGCAAGGAACCGGGGAGGAGGAGCGATCCTCCTCCCCAGGAACGGGAGACTAGGTGGTGCCCGGCGTGCCGAAGTGGAGAGCCGTGCAGGCGCTGTCGAGCTGGATGGCGTCGAAGCCGACGCTGAACCGGCCCTGAGCCTCCATCTCGATGGTGACCCAGGCCTGGGCCGCGAGCGGATCCTCGGGCGGGTTGTTGCCGGCCGCGGCTACCGCGGTGTTGAGGTCGAGGTAGAGCCAGCCGAAGTTGAACGGCACCGGCAGATCGGCGCTGCCGACCCGGGTGCGCTGAGCCTCCGCCGGGAACGGGATCAGACCCGTCTGCGGCGGCTGCGGCGAGACCGGGAACGACTGCGCGACCTGCGGCTGCTCCTCTTCGTCGAAGATCACGATCCCTTCCTGGCCGAGCGGGTACCAGGCCGGCCGCACGCCGGGGGACACCGGGCAGGTGAAGGGACCCTGGTTGACCTTGGAGTCGCGCCAGACGATCAGGCTCGTGCCGCCGCTGAAGGTGCCACCGGTCACGTAACGGGCGGCGAAGTTGGTCGCCAGCGGCTCGCGGTGGTCGACGGCCGTCCAGGCGTCATAGCGGCCGTAGAAGGTGTACTGCCCGGCGACCGAGGTCTCCGGATTGGTGGCGCTCGCCTCGATGTGGACCAGGGTGTTGCCGTCGGCGAAGTTCTGCGCCGAGTTGACGTAGAAATAGTCGCCCCAGAGCACGTTCTGGTCGGTGGCGTCGCCGCCGAAGTAGCCCGGGTCGCCCGGGAAGCGGAGCGTGCAGTTGTTCACCGTGTCGATGGTGATGTAGCCGCGCGCGATGTTGTCGCCGAAGGCCCGGCCGGCGCAGCGGTTGCCGAGGACCGACGAGGACTGGCCGGTCAGCGATTGCTGGAGGTGCTGGACGAAGCTCGCCGGCAGGATCGGCGGCGGCAGCAGCCCGGAGCAGCTCGCGAAGTTGATGTCCTGCGAGAAGGTGCCCTTCGGCGAGATCGTGTTGCCCGGGTCCTGCCCCGCCGAGGCGGTCCGCGGCAGCGAGCCGCCGACCAGGATGTCGCGCAGGTTGACCGTCTGCACGTCATAACCGGTCAGGTAGATGTTGAAGTCGAGGACCGGCACCGACAGGTCGGACCAGACCACGACGTGGGCCAGCACCGCCGTCGCCGACGCGTTGTTCACCGAGAACAGCGTGGTCTGCCCGGTCGCGTTGGCGAGGTCTACCTCGAAGTAAGGCAGCAGCAGAGTGGCGGCGGGGACGGCGTCGATGGTGCAGATCACCGCCGAGGCCGAGCCGGCGAAGGCCAGCAGGCAAAGCAAGGCACAGCACAAAGCTTTTTGCTTCATTACTACCCTCCTTACGTCGTTTTGTAGGAACAAGGGACGTGAATCTGCGAGGGATGGTACACCAGAAGCACGGAATCCGCGCCGCCGATATGGCGATTGACGGCTTTCTACGTGAAAAAGGGGGGCGGAATCGCCGTTCCGCCCCCCTGGAGAGGGTTACGGCAGGTCGTCGCCCGGCGTGAAATGGCTCGCCAGGCAGGCGCTGTCGAGCTGGACCGCGTCGAAGCCGACGCTGAACCGCCCCTGCGCCTTCATCTCCACTGTCACCCAGGCCTGCGCCGCGGCCGGATCCTCGGGCGGGTTGTTGCCGCCGGCGCCCACCGTGGTGTTGAGGTCCAGGTAGAGCCAGCCGAAGGAGAACGGCACCGGCAGGGCGGAGCCGCCGACGGTCGTGCGCTGCGCCTCGGCCGGTAACGGGACCAGGGACGCCAGCGGCGGCTGCGGCGAAACCGGGAACGATTGCGGGACGTCCAGCTGCTCCTCTTCGTCGAAGATGACGATGCTCTCCTGGCCGAGCGGATACCAGGATGGCCGGCCGACCCCCACCGGGCAGGCGAAGGGGCCCTGGTTGACCTTGGAGTCGCGCCAGACCAGCAGGTCCGAGCCGCCGCTGAAGGTGCCGCCGGTCACGTAGCGCACCGCGAAGGTGGTGGCCAGCGGCTCGCGGTGGTCGGCGGCCGTCCAGTTGACGTAACGGCCGTAGAAGGTGTACTGCCCGGCCACCGAGGTCTCCGGATTGGTGGCGCTCGCCTCGACGTGGACCAGGGTGTTGCCGTCGGCGAAGTTCTGCGCCGGGTTGACGTAGAAGTAGTCGCCCCAGAGCACGTTCTGGTCGGTGGCGTCGCCGCCGAAATAGCCCGGATCGCCCGGGAAGCGGAGCGTGCAGTTGTTCACCGTGTCGACGGTGATGTAGCCGCGGGCGATGTTGTCGCCGAAGGCCCGGCCGGCGCAGCGGTTGCCGAGGACGGGCGAGGACTGGCCGGTCAGCGACAGGCGCAGGTGGTCGACGAACGACGCCGGCAACTGCGGCGCCGGCAGCAGCCCGGTGCAGCTCGCGAAGTTGATGTCCTGCGAGAAGTCGCCCTGGGGCGAGATGGTGTCGGCCGGATCCTGCCCGTCCGAGGCGGTCCGCGGCAGGGTGCCGGCCAGGACGTCGCGCAGGTTGACCGTCTGCACGTCGTAACCGGTCAGATAGATGTTGAAGTCGAGCACCGGCACCGAGAGGTCCGACCAGACCACGACGTGCGCCAGCACCGCCGACGCCGACGCGTTGTTCACCGAGAACAGCGTGGTCTGTCCGGTCGCGTTGCCGAGGTCCACCTCGAAGTAAGGCAGCAGCAGCGTGGCGGCGGGGACGGCGTCGATGGTGCAGATCACCGCCGAGGCCGAGCCGGCGAAGGCCAGCAGGCACAGCAAGGCCGTGCATAAAGCTTTTTGCTTCATTACTACCCTCCTTACTTCTGTCGATGGGTGGAAAAGGGGGGCGGAATCGCCATTCCGCCCCCTGGAGGAAGAGTTTACGGCAGGACGCCGCCCGGCGCGAAGTGGCTCGCCAGGCAGGCGCTGTCGAGCTGGATGGCGTCGAAGCCGACGCTGAACCGCCCCTGCGCCTTCATCTCCACCGTCACCCAGGCCTGCGCGGCGGCCGGATCCTCGGGCGGGTTGTTGCCGGCCGCGGCCACCGCGGTGTTGAGGTTCAGGTAGAGCCAGCCGAAGGCGAACGGCACCGGCAGGTCGGCGCCGCCGACGGTGGTGCGCTGCGCCTCGGCCGGGAACGGGATCAGCCCCGTCTGCGGCGGCTGCGGCGAGACCGGGAACGACTGCGCGACCTGCGGCTGCTCCTGCTCGTCGAAGATCACGATGCTCTCCTGGCCGAGCGGGTACCAGGACGGCCGCACGCCGGGCGCCACCGGGCAGGTGAAGGGGCTCTGGTTGACCTTGGAGTCGCGCCAGACGAGCAGGTCCGAGCCGCCGCTGAAGGTGCCGCCGGTCACGTAGCGCACCGCGAAGTTGGTGGCCAGCGGCTCGCGGTTGTCGGCGGCCGTCCAGTTGACGTAGCGGCCGTAGAAGGTGTACTGCCCGGCCACCGAGGTCTGCGGATTGGTGGCGCTCGCCTCGATGTGGACCAGCGGGTTGCCGTCGGCGAAGTTCTGCAGGTCGTTGACGTAGAAGTAGTCCCCCCAGAGCACGTTCTGGTTGGTCGCGTCGCCGGTGCCGCCGGAGCCGAAGTAGCCGGGGTCGCCGGGGAAGCGGAGCGTGCAGTTGTTCACCGTGTCGACCGTGATGTAGCCGCGCGCGATGTTGTCGCCGAAGGCGCGGCCGGCGCAGCGGTTGCCCAGGACCGGGGAGGACTGGCCGGTCAGCGACAGGCGCAGATGCTCGACGAACGACGCCGGCAACTGCGGCGCCGGCAGCAGCCCGGTGCAGCTCGCGAAGTTGATGTCCTGCGAGAATTGACCCTGGGGGGAGATGGTGTCGGTCGGATCCTGCCCGTCCGAGGCGGTCCGCGGCAGGGTGCCGTGGAGGACGTCCCACAGATTGATCGTCTGCACGTCATAGCCGGTCAGATAGATGTTGAAGTCGAGCACCGGCACCGAGAGGTCGGACCAGACCACGACGTGCGCCAGCACCGCCGACGCCGACGCGTTGTTGATCGAGAACAGGGTGCCGTTGCCCCACTGGTTCCCGAGGTCCACCTCGAAGTACGGCAGCAGCAGCGTCGCCGCCGGCACCTCGTCGACCGTGCAGATCACGGCGCGGGCTGGCGTGGACGCGAGCAGGCCCGCGAGCAGCAGAACGATCCCGCAGTTCCTCATGAGAGCCCTCCTTGGATTGATCTAGTGAGATCCGAGACGAAACTACGAAGGGGAGTATATATAAGACAGCGGGGGCGGGCACGCCACGCCCCCGCGAAATCTCTTCGAACCGTAAGGAGAGACCGTCTAGAAGTGCCAGACCAGGCCGGCGTTGGCGCCGAAGCCGCGGAGCTGCACGTTGACCCGGTCGGAGAGCGTCGGGTCGCCGTTCCTGTCGTCGCGTATCGTCGACTGGACGTCGCGGTAGATGGCCTCCAGCATGATGCCGAAGGAGTGCTGGGTCTTGATGTCGGCCCCCACCATCGCGAACCAGCCGAGCTCGTCGTCGATGTTCCCCCGGTTGGTGTCGAGCAGGAAGTAGCTGGCGCCGCCGCCCAAGTAGGGGGAGAAGTTGGACTCGGACTGGAATTTGTACTGCAGTCCCGCCTCGAGGGGGATGACGCGAAGCTTGAAGTTTCTCGGGCTGGTGGAATTTTCCTCGGCCGTCACGTCGCCCAGGTAGGTGGCCCGCAGGGTGACGAAGCGGCCGAAGTCGAGCTTCGCCCCCACGCCGTACCCGGAATCAGCGTCCCGCGTATCCTGATAGGCGCCGAACACCCCGAAATCCCCCGCCTGCGCCGGTATCGCCAGAAGGCTCAAACCCAGCACCGCCAACGCGTACAAACCTGTTTTTTTCATGTTCATGGTACTACCTCCGTTTTCACGTAAGCTGCAACCACCCTGACGGAGTTGCTACGTTGCACCGCGGCCGGAACGCCCGGCCGTCTGCGCAGAGTCCTGTGCAAGAGCCATTCCTGAAATGGCACTATGCGATATGAAAGCGGGGATCGGCGATGCGTTCGCTACGGCAGCGGGGGCAGCGGCCGGGGGCGTGGAAGTGGCGGGCGGCGCGCTCGCGGAAGACGAAGCCGCAGGAGAGGCAGCGGGCGGGCTCGACCGCCAGGCGGGTGGAACCCCGGCGGAGACTCCGCTCGACGTGCCGGAGATCCTCCTCCAGAGCGCGGGCGGATACCTCCAGCTCGCGCCGGAGCTCCTCGAAGCCCCACTCCCCCGCCGCCAGCAGGTCGGCGATGCGCTGGCGCAGGGTCGTGGTGGCTTCCAGATCCTCGGGGATCGTCCACGGCGGGAGAGGATAGCACCCGGGATTTCAAGCCGCTACTTGCGGCGGTTGGCGGGCAGGATGCGCTTGCGCAGCCGGAAGCTGTGCGGCGTGACCTCCACCATCTCGTCCTCGCGGATGAACTCCAGCGCCTGCTCCAGGTTCATGATCCGCGGCGGCACCAGGCGGACCGCGTCGTCCGACCCCGAGGCCCGCATGTTGGTGAGCTTCTTCTCCTTGGTGATGTTGACGTCGAGGTCGTTGGGGCGGGCGTTCTCCCCCACCACCATCCCCTCGTAGACCTCCTCGCCGGGAGCGACGAACAGCTCGCCGCGCGGCTGCAGCCCCTCGATGGCGTAGGCGGTGGTGCGCCCGGAGCGGTCCGAGACCAGGGCGCCGTTGGTGCGGTGGGCGATCTCCCCCTGCCAGACGTCCCAGCCGTCGAACAGGTGGTTCATGATGCCGGTCCCGCGGGTGTCGGTGAGGAACTCCGAGCGGAAGCCGATCAGCCCCCGCGAGGGGACGCGGAACTCGATCCGCACGCGGCCGGAGCCGTGGTTGATCATCTTCGTCATCCGCCCCTTGCGCACCCCCATCTGCTGGGTGACGACGCCGATGTACTCCTCCGGGCAGTCGATCACCAGCTGCTCCATCGGCTCGAGCAGCGGGCCGTCGTCGACGCGGCGGGTGATCACCTCCGGCTTGCCCACCGACATCTCGTACCCCTCGCGGCGCATCATCTCGATCAGGATCGCGAGCTGCAGCTCGCCGCGGCCCGGAGACCTGGAAGGCCTCGGGGGTGTCGGTCGGCTCGAGCCGGATCGAGACGTTGGTCAGCGCCTCCTTCTCCAGGCGCTCCTTGAGCTTGCGCGAGGTGACGTGCTTGCCGTCGCGGCCGCTGAACGGCGAGTCGTTGACCGACAGCACCATCGAGATGGTCGGCTCGTCGATCTTGATGTGCGGCAGCGCCCGCGGGTTCTCGCGCTCGGAGAGGGTCTCGCCGATGCTCACGTTCGTCGAGGCCGGCGATGGCCACGATGTCGCCGGGCCCGGCCTCGGCGATCTCCACCCGCTTCAGCCCGTCGTACCCGTAGAGCAGGGAGACCTTGGCCGGCGGGAAGGTGCCGTCGAGCCGGCAGACGGCGACCTCCTGGGCCTTGCGCACCCGGCCGTTGAAGATCCGCCCGATGGCGAGCCGGCCGACGTAGTCGTCGTAGTCGAGGTTGGTGAACAGGAGCTGGAGCGGCATCTCGGGGTTGTAGCGCGGCGGCGGCACCGAGCGGACGATCTCCTCGAACAGCGGCTTGAGCGTATCCTCCAGGCCCTCCGCGGTGAGCCCGCAGCGGCCCGCGCGGGCGTTGCAGTAAAGCACCGGGAACTCGAGCTGCTCCTCGGTGGCGTCGAGGTCGATGAAGAGGTCGAAGACCTCGTTCAGCACCTCGGCGGCGCGGGCGTCGGGGCGGTCGATCTTGTTGATCACCACGATCGGCGGCAGGCCGGCCTCGAGCGCCTTGCGCAGCACGAAACGGGTCTGCGGCAGCGGGCCCTCGCTGGCGTCCACCAGCAGCAGGACGCCGTCGACCATCTTCAGGGTCCGCTCCACCTCGCCGCCGAAGTCGGCGTGGCCCGGGGTGTCGATGATGTTGATCCGCGTCCCCAGGAAGTGGATGGAAGTGTTCTTGGCCATGATGGTGATGCCCTTCTCGCGCTCGAGGTCGATCGAGTCCATCACTCGCTCGGCCACGTGCTCGTGGGCGCCGAAGGTGCCGCTCTGCCAGAGCATCGCGTCCACCAGAGTAGTCTTGCCATGGTCGACGTGCGCGATGATCGCAAGGTTGCGCACGTCGTTTCGGGTCTCGAAAGTCAAACCGTCCTCACTATCTGAAGAGTGGGAAAAATCGGTGAAAAGGTTACACACCCCGCGGGGACGGGGAGGATACCATAATTGACGAAAGGCACCGGCGGGGTGGACCCGCCTGGGCGGGCTCAGGCCTGGTCGGCCGGCTTCAGGGCCCGCATGGCCCGTAGCGCCTGCTTGACGGTCTGCACCTCGTCGGGTTCGAAGTAGGCGAGCTCGCAGCGGGTGCAGACCCAGGCCGGCACCTGTTCCCAGGCCAGCCGGTATCCGTGCCCCTCGAGACAGACCGGCGCCGTCCCCTTCTCGACCGGCCCCTGGCAGCGCAGGCAGCGCATCGGCAGCACCTCGGCCGCCGGCCGCAGCCGCGTCCTCTGCCCCAGGGGGAGCGTGGCGTCGAGATCTACCACCGGGCGCAGGGCGCCCCGCGAGCGCGACGGCGCCGCGGCGCTCGTCGAGGTGTAGGGAACGGAAATCCGGGAGCCGACCTTCATCAGCATTGGACACTCCTCCTCGCCAGATCCTTCGAACAGCAACAGAGATCATTTGCAATTCCCTTGCCTGAATCGCTCCGCCCGGGCCTCATGTACCATCAAGCCATGAGATCCGCCCTCGCCCTGGCGCTCGCCCTGCTGGCCGCGCCTGCCGCGCCCGCCCCCAGCCTGCCCCGCGGCCAGGTGATCGAAAAGGTCGTCTGCGCGGCCCGGCCCGACGAGAGCTACGCCCTCTACCTGCCGAGCGGCTACACCGCCGGCCGCGCCTGGCCCATCCTCTATGTGATGGACCCGCGATCGCGCGGGAAGCTCGCGGCCGAGCGGTTCCGCCCCGGCGCCGAGAAGTACGGCTATGTCGTCGCCAGCTCCAACAATTCCATGAGCGACGGCCCCATGGAGCCGAACCTCGACGCCATGCGGGCGATGTGGACCGACACCCACGGCCGCCTCGCGATCGACGACAAGCGGATCTACGCCGCCGGCTTCTCCGGCACCGTCCGCTCCTGCTGCACCCTGGCCCGGGCCGTCCCCGGCACGATCGCCGGCATCATCGGCGCCGGCGCCGGCTTCCCCTTCCACGAGCCGCCGCGCAAGGGGGACCCCTTCGTCTTCTTCGGCACCGTCGGGGACAAGGACTTCAACTACTACGAGATGATGGACCTGGAGCCCAAGCTCCAGGAAGCCGGGATCGTCCATCGCGTCGAGATCTTCGACGGCGTCCACCAGTGGCCGCCCGAGGAGCTCGCCACCCGCGCCCTCGGCTGGATGGAGATCCAGGCGATGAAGGCCGGCACGCGGGCGAAGGACCCGGCGATCGTCGACGAGCTGTGGAAACAGACGCTGGCGCGGGCCCGCGAGGCCGAAGCCGCCGGCAACCTTTTCCTCGCGCACCGCTACTACGCGGGCGCCGCGGCGGACTTCGCCGGCCTGCGCGCCGCCGCCGACCTCGCCGCGGCCACCGCCAAAACCGCCGAGCTGGCGGCCAACCCCGCCCTCCAGCGCGACTGGAAGGAGCGCGAGGCCAGGCTCAGACAGGACAAGGAATTCCTCGCGCAGGCTCCCGGCATCCTCGCCGCCGTCAATCCCGTCGGGCGAGCCGGTGACCGTGGCGCAGGTGGTGGCGGCGCTGAAGATCCCCGAGCTGCGCTCCAAGGCGAAGAGCGCCTCCGAGCCGGACGAGCGCCTCTCCGCCCAGCGCATTCTCAACACCCTCGGCGTGCAGACCGGCTACTACCTGCCGCAGACGTTCAGCGAGCACAAGCAGTACGACCGCGCGGTCTTCGTGCTCTCGATCGCCGCCGAGATCGATCCCGAGAACCCCAACATCTGGTACAGCCGCGCCGCCGCCTACGCCCGCAAGGGGGACCGCAAGCGGGCGCTCGCCGACCTTCTCCAGTCCGTGGACAAGGGCTGGAAAGACCTCGCCGCCCTCCAGAAGGAGGAGGCTTTCGCCCCGCTCCGCCAGGACCCCGAGTACCAGCGCGTCGTCGCGGCGCTCCAGTCGAGGAATCCGAGCCGATGAAAACCACTCCGTTGCTCCTGCTGCTGCCTGGCATCCCAGGCGACCGCGCAGACCGCGCCGCCTCCGGCCGCCCGCTCCACGCCCCGCGCGAAAGCGGCCGCCAAGGATTCCCCCCCGGCCGCCACCGCGGCGGCGCCGCCGACCGAGACCCTCACCTACGGCCGCTTCGGCAAGGTCTACCTCTACCGGACGACGCCCCACCCCCGGCACGTCGCCCTCTTCTTCTCGGGCGACGGCGGCTGGAACCTGGGGGTGGTCGACATGGCCAGGATCCTGGCCGACCAGGACACCCTGGTGGTCGGCATCAGCGTTCCCTACTACGTGGCGAAGCTCAACGCCGCCAGGGAGAGCTGCACCTCCGCGGCCGTCGACCTCGAGCTGCTCTCCAAATTCGTGCAGAAGACGCTCGGCCTGCCCAACTACGAGCCGCCGGTTCTGGTGGGCTACTCCTCGGGCGCGACGCTCGCCTACGCCGCCCTCGTCCAGGCGCCCCCCAGCACCTTCAAGGGGGCGATCAGCATGGGCTTCTGCCCCGACCTCAACCTCGTCCATCCCTTCTGCCCCGGCCACGGCATCGCCAGCGACCCCGATCCCAACCCCAAGGTGAAGGGGATCGTCTTCCGCCCCGCCTCGACCCTCGAGCAGCCGTGGATCGCCTTCCAGGGGACGATCGACCAGGTCTGCGCCAAGGACGACGTCGTCAAGTACACCGCCAGGGTGAAGGGCGCGGAGACCGTACTGCTGCCGGACGTCGGCCACGGCTTTTCCAAGACTTACAAATGGGCGCCGCAGTTCCGCCAGGCGTTCCGCAAGATCGTCGGGGAAGACAGGCCGGAACGGCCCGCCGCGTCCCCCGCCGCCAAGGGGATTCCGGCGGTCAATGACCTGCCGCTCGTCGAAGTCCCCGCCAAGGGACCGGGAAGGGCGCTCGCCGTCATGATCTCGGGCGACGGCGGCTGGGCCGGGCATCGACAAGGACGTCTCGAAGGCGCTCTCGGCGAAAGGGATCCCGGTGGTGGGCTGGAACTCCCTGCAGTACTTCTGGACCGCCCGCAAGCCGGACGCCGCGGCCCGCGACCTGGAGCGGATCCTCCGCCACTATCTGGCCGTCTGGGGCAAGCAGGAGGTTCTGCTGATCGGCTACTCCTTCGGCGCCGACGTGCTCCCCTTCTTCGCCAGCCGCCTGCCCGCCGACCTGCTGGAGCGGGTGCGCCTGGTGGCGCTGCTCGGACCCAGCGAGACGGCCACCTTCGAGTTCCACGTCACCGACTGGCTGGGCGGCGGCAGCAAGGGGCAGCCGGTGCTCCCCGAGGTGAAGAAGCTCGCCGGGCGCCCGCCCGTCCTCTGCCTCTACGGCAGCCAGGAGAAGGACAGCATCTGCCCGCAAGTCCCCGCCGCCGCGGGCAAGGCCCAGGTGCTGCCGGGCGCCCACCACTTCGGAGGGGACTACGACGTCCTCGCCGCGCTGATCCTCAAGGAGGCGCAGGGGGGCGGGGCCGCGGCGAAGCGGTAGCCTTGACGACCTGATTTTTGTATATTCGTAATCCTAACGTAAGGAGGAATACGAATGACGAAAGCTGCCAAAACCCGAGTTTTCCTGCTGCTGCTGGCGACTGTCACCACCGTGCTGGCCTTGACGCCCGCGCAACCGGCCCAGGCCTGCATCCCTTACGACATCGAGTACTGTCAGCAGAATGGGGTCTGGTGCCAGTACTCGGAGTGCGGCAGGTTCAACAATTGTCCGGGAGATCCGAACACGTTGACCAACTGCGGCTACGTCAGGAGCGCTTGCTGCAACTGATTCCGCCCGCCGCCCGGGTAGCTGATCCGGGCGGCTCGTTCTACCCGCCCGCCCCCTCCTCCGCCCCGATCGAGAAGATCCGCTCCAGGTCGTAGCGCGAGAAGGCGCGGAACGCGAGCAGGGTCTCCGAGCGGATGATCCCCTCGATCTTCAGCATCTGGCGGGTGACCGCGTCGGCGATCGCCTCGTTGTCCTTGACGCGCGCGATCGCCACCAGATCGTACTGGCCGGCCACCGAATAGACCTCGGTGATCCCCTGCAGGTCGACCAGTTGCTGGGCGACCTCGTTGACCTTCGCCTTCTCCACCACCAGCAGAATGACGGCACTGACCATGGGATGCCCCTCCAATTGACCGGAGCCGTCGGGCGGCTCCATCTTCCGCGACTCTATACCAGCCGGTGCAGCCCACGCCTCCGTCCGGGACTGAGGTAGGCTTACCCGGACATGGAACCAGCGGTCGCGAATCTCCCCGAGACCCTCTTCGAGCGGGCCGTCGAGCTCCTCCGCGAGCTGACCGTCATCTCCTCCGACAGCGGCGATCCCGCCGGGCTCCGCCGCGCGGCGGAGCGGCTCGCGGCGGCCCTTCGCGAGCGCGGGCTCACCGTCGAGATCCGGGATGAAGAGGGCGCCTCTCCCCTGCCGGTGCTCTACGCCCGGGGAGCGGACACCTCTCGCGGGCATCTCCTGCTGATCGGCCATCTCGATACCGTCCTCCCCGCCCTGGAGCCCCATCTCGACGGCGACCGGCTGGTCGCCACCGGCGCCATCGACATGAAAGGGGGCCTCGCGGCCTTCGTGGGCGCCCTGGATCTCCTCCGCCATCGCGGGCAGCAGCCGCCCTCCGACCTGCTGCTGGTCGTGGTGCCGGACGAAGAGGTCGGGGGCGAGCTGTCGCGGGCCGCCGTCCGCCGCTGGGGGGAGACCGCCCGCGCGCTCTGGGTGCTGGAGCCGGGTGAGCCCGGCGAAGGGACGGACGCGGAGACCATCGTCGCCGGCCGCCGGGGGATGTTCCAGTGGCGCCTCGAGGCGCACGGGCAGGCGGCGCACTCCGGGCTTCACTACTGGGAAGGGCGCTCGGCCCTCGTGGCCGCCGCGAGCTGGGTCGCCAAGGCCGAGGCGCTTTCGCGCCAGGGGGGCGGTCCCACCGTCAACGCCGGCCGCTTCGTCGCCGGCGACGCCACCTTCGTGGACGGCCTCGCCACCGCCCACGACCTGCTCGGCACCGACCACCAGCTCAACATCGTTCCCGACCGCGCGATCGTCGAAGGCGAGGCCCGCTTTCTCCGCGCCAGCGAGTGCGACGAGCTCGCCCGCCGGCTCGAAGACCTCGCGCGGGAGGTGGCCGCTCGCCACCGGCACCGAGATCACCTTCGCCACCAGCGGGACGATCCCGCCGGTCGATCCGAGCGGCCCCCACTGTGGCACCTGCAACCGCGCCGTGGCTCTCGCCGCCGCCGCCGGCTGGCGCCTGGAGATCGAAGAAGAGAGAGGCGGCATCTCCTTTCCCAACTTCCTCCCCGACCCCGACCGCATCCCCGTCCTCGACGGCCTGGGCCCGATCGGCGGCGGGATGCACACCCGGGAGGAGTACGTGGAGCTGCGGTCGCTGGGGAGAAGGATCGTGCTACTGGCGGATTTGTTGGGTGAGGATGGTAGCGAGAGGTGATCGCCATACCGGCCGCGTCAGGCACGTCGGCCCGCCCTCGGCCTTGAGGGAGATCTCCCGGCCACGGTAGGTCAGCACCTCGCAGCCGGCCTCTTCCAGGCGCCGCTGGGTGATCGGATTGCCTTTCAGCATCAGGACTTTGCGCGGCGAGAGGGCCAGGACGTTAGGGCCCTGAGTCGCGAACTCCAGGTCCGGCACCTCGATCAGGCGGATGCCCCGGTCCTGGAGGAATCGCAAGAAAGGGACGGCGAGGAGGGACGGATAGACCACCGCGAGGTCGTGATCCACCAGGCTGATCAGGGAGAGGAGGTGCAGGCAGGCCTCGGGACCCCCGAAGTACGGCAGCTCGACGGGAAGGACCTCGACGCCCAGCGGCGCGAGGATCCTCCGGAGCTGGCGGAGCCCTTCGGCGTTGGTGCGGAAGCCCTGGCCGGCCGCCAGGGTGTGGCGGTCGAGCCAGAGGAGGTCTCCCCCCTCGGCCGTGGCTTCACCGTCGAGAGCGGCGAAGGTGGGAACGCCGACTTCCTGGAGCCGGCGGCCGAGCGCTTCTTCCTCGCCGCGCCGTAGCGCCTTCCCCATCCGCAGCAGGATGACGCCGCGATCGGTGATCAGGACGGGATCGAAGACGTAGATCGCGTCCGCCCGGTCCGGCTGAGGGTCGGAGTGCTCGATCACCTCGGCGCCGTCGCCGCGCAGCAGATCCACCATGGCGTCATGCTCGCGCCGGGCCTCCTGGAGATCCGGCCGGGAGGTGTAATGCCAGCGCGTCGGATCGGCGTCGCCGAACGCTTCGTCCGGACGGCGGACGAGGACCCGCTTCAGGGGCTCGACCATGCTCTGACAGCCGTAGGGAGTGGTCACGCTCGTTCGTCCTCCTCGTAGATCCGCGCCTCGATCAACCCGCGGAGCTCCCGCAGTCGACGCCGGAGATTCCGGATTTTTTCTTTCCGCTCCTCCGCCCAGTCGCCGGCGGACCGCAGATTCAGAGAAGCAATATAGGCAGCCGTCTCGCCGCTGGCGATGGCGCTCAAGGTCGCGGCGGCCACTTCCCCCTGAGCGTTCCTGAAACCCCGTTCGTGCAGATCGAGCCCGATCTCCGCGAGGGCGGCGCAGTGCTCGGCGATCTCGATGGGGATGTCGGTCGCGCGCTGGAGAGCCTCCTCCGTGCGGTCCTGCCAGAATTGATCGAACGCGGCGGCGTCCGCGTCCACGGCAGTGCGCAGACTTTGCGATCGACTCCGCGCCTCTTCTAGGATCGCCTCGGCTCGCTCGCGAAAGGGGGCGTAGACCTCGCGCCGCTTCGAGCCTCTCCGCCGCCTTGATCGTATGCCGCGCCACCGTCTGCAGGACGCTCCCGGCCAGCGCTCCCATCAGGGCCGCGGCGCTCCCGGCCCCCGGGGTGTTCCTGCCCGCCGCGAAGAGGTCTAGAAGCTCCCGGGTGGTGCGATCAAGAAACGAGTCGTCGGTGGTCATGACCTGCGCTGGGGACCTGGAAGAACTAAAGCCGGATCAGTTCCAAGTCGGTTTGAGGGAAGTCGTTCCCTTTATAAAGGAGCGGATCGCCCGTCGCTCGGGCCAGAGCGTACGAACAGCAATCACCCAGGTTCAAGGCTGCCGGATGCCGCCCTTTGCCAAAGCGTTCCCAAGCTTGGCGAGCGAGACGCATATGCTCAGCGGTAAACGGCACCACTTCCAGTGCGAGCTCTTCGCATAAAGAATCGAAGATCAATCGCCCGGCAGGTCCCTTGCGAGCCAGGACGACAGAACCTGCTTCGAGGATGGAGAAGGCGCTGATCCTGCGCTCTGCCGTATCGAAGATCAGATCGAGAAAGGCGTTCTGTTCGGGTTCTCCGAAAAGGATAGCCAGAAGTGCGGAGCTATCCAGGACAAGGCCCGGCGTCAAAAGAGCCCTCTCTCGTCATAACCAAGGATCTCTTCAGCGCTGCGTTCGTCGAGATCCGGCAGGGAACGGAGATCAGAGACAAGGGTCTCGATTCGTGCCCGTCGAGATTTCCGGGAGGTCTCTCCGGCCTCGCTCTGTTCGCCCTCAATCGGGATCAAACGGACGAGCCGGGTGCCCTTACTGGCAATGACCACCTCTTCGCCGGCGATCGCTTCGTCGACGAGGCTCTCCAGATGGTCCTTGGCATATCCGAGATTGACCTTCCTCATAGAGACAACCTAACCCCATCCGATGTAGAGATCAAGCCTCAATCCTCCTCATCCCCTACCCCCTGATCCGAGGGGGACTCCGGCGCC
>CAVXIG010000067.1:0-193272 GCA_963761645.1 uncultured Acidobacteriota bacterium | reverse complement strand
CACTGCTGCTCGTCGCCGTCTGTCTCCGTCTCCCCGCCCAGGAGGCCCCGGCGAGCCTCGAGGCTCGGGCGTCCACCCTGATTTCGCTGAGCTCGCGGGTGATCGACACCAGCCGGCCGCAGCCGGAGGTCTCCGCGTCGCTGCGCGTCCGTCCCGAGGATGCCCTCGAGGACGAGATCGTGCTGGTGAAGTTCCCCGCGCCGCCGAACGCCCGGCAGATCGCGGCCCTGCGCAAGGCGAGCCTCGCGGTCTACACCTACCTGCCGTACTACACCTACCTGGTGAAGATGCCGGCCGGCAAGCGGAGCGCGGCGGACCTCTCCAAGCTCGGCGCGAGCTGGTCCGGCCCCTATCAGCCGCTCTACAAGATCTCCCCGGCGATCGCGGCGATCGAGACGATCGCGGCGGAAGACAAGGCCCGCGGCGGGGAGATCCGGCCGGTGATGGTCCAGGTCTACCCCGACGCCGACCTCGGCGAGGTGGTGCGCAAGATCCATGACCTCGGCATCAAGGGGGTCGTCGGCTCGCGGCACAACGCTCTCTTCTCCCGTGTCCGCCTGCTGCTCAGCCCCGCCGAGATCGCCGCCCTGCGCGAGCCGCTCGCCGGGCTGCGCGACGTCTTCTGGATCGATCTCGAAGGGCGGCGGACGCTGCGCAACGACACCACCGTCTGGGTCGGCCAGTCGGGCCTCTCCGGCGGGCAGACGACGCCGATCTTCAGCCAGGGGATCTTCGGCGAGGGTCAGACAGTGGGCATCATCGACACCGGCATCGACCCCGACTCCTGCTACTTTCGCGACACCGCCCGCGGCCTGCCGCCCACCAATGCCTGCAACGGCGGCACCGTCGTCGACACCGCGCAGCGCAAGATCGTCGCCGTCGACTTCCTCTGGTCCACCGATTGCGCCGGCGGCATCGGCAGCACCGAGTGGGACACCCAGAACCACGGCACCCACGTGGCCGGCACGGTGGGGGGGGACAACTTCGCCAATCTGCTGACCCACGACACGGCGGACGGCATGGCGCCCGGCGCCAAGCTGGTCATCCAGGACGCCGGCTTCCAGACCGACAACTGCGGCGACCTGCCCGGCATCGGCTGCCCGGTGGTCGACCTCAACCCGATCTTCCAGCAGGCTTACAACCAGGGAGCGCGCCTGCACACCAACTCCTGGGGGGACAACGAGAACGCCGCCGTGCAGAGCAACTACACGGCCGCCAGCCAGGACGTCGACGAGTTCATGTGGAACCACAAGGACTTCCTGATCTTTTTCGCCGCCGGCAACGCGGGGCCGGGCACCGGCTCGGTGGGGAGCCCGGCCACCGCCAAGAGCGCCGTCGCGGTGGGCGCCACCCTGCGCGGCACCAGCGCCGACTCGATGGCCAGCTTCAGCAGTTGCGGCCCGACGGCCGACGGCCGCATCAAGCCCGAGATCACGGTGCCGGGGTCGAGCATCGTCTCCGCCCGCAACGACTTCAGCACCACCACCAACAACTGCACCACCATCTCGATGTCCGGCACCAGCATGGCATCCCCCGGAGCCGCCGGCCTGACGGCGCTGATCCGCCAGTACTACACCGACGGCTGGTATCCCACCGGCAGCAAGGTCTCGACGAACGCCCTCACCCCCTCCGCGGCCCTGCTGCGGGCGACCCTGATCAACTCGGCGGTCAACATGACCGGCACCACGGCCCTGCCCGCCAACTGCCAGGGGTGGGGGCGGGTGCTGCTCGAGAACGCCCTCTTCTTCACCGGCCAGACCCGCAAGCTCTGGGTGAAGGACGACGCGACCCCGTTCGCCACCGGCTCGACCAATGAGGACCGGACGTTCACCTTCTCGGTCACCGCCGGCGAGGCGTTCAAGGCCACCCTGGCGTGGACCGACTTCCCCTCGACCCCGGCGGCGAGCGTCAACCTGAACAACGATATCGACCTGATCGTCACCGGCCCGACCGGCACGGTCTGGCGCGGCAACGTCTTCTCGGGCGGCGTCTCGGCGACCGGCGGCACCGCCGACCGCAGGAACACGCTGGAGCAGGTGCTCCTCGCGGCCCCGGCCGCCGGGGTGTACACCGTCACCGTGCGCTCCTTCAACGTGCCGAACGGCGCGCAGCCCTTCGCGCTCGTGGTCACCGGCAACGCGGTCGCGGGGGGCACGCCGCCGCCGCCGCCGGTGACCGTCTTCTCCGACACCTTCGAGACCTCCCTGGGATGGACCGTCAATCCCGGCGCGACGGACACGGCGACCACCGGCCAATGGGAGCGGGGAGTCCCCCAGTCGACCACCTCCGGCGGCATCAAGCAGCTCGCCACCACCGTCTCGGGGACCAACGATCTGGTCACCGGCCGTCTGGCGGGGACCGCGGCGGGGGACTTCGACGTCGACGGCGGCACCACCTCCATCCGCTCGCCGGCGATCGTCCTCCCCGCGACCGGCACGCTGACGCTGTCGTTCTCCTACTACTTCGCGCACGCCACCAACTCCTCGACCGCCGACTTCTTCCGGGTCAAGGTGGTGGGGACGACGACCACACAGGTGCTGGAGGAGCTGGGCTCCACGGCCAACGACGACGCGGCCTGGGCCGTCCGGACGGTGGACATCGGCGCCTTCAGGGGGCAGACGGTGCGTATCCTGATCGAAGCCGCCGACGCCTCCACCGCGAGCCTGGTGGAGGCGGCGGTGGATGATGTGAAGGTTACGCAGCAGCCGTAGGCCTCACCGTGCCTTGACCTCCGTCCACAGCTCGTCGATGAGCTGGGTGGTCTCCCCGAGGTCCTCGATCAGCTCGCAGCGGTCGAGGACCTCTTTCGGGGGGTAGATCGTGGGGTCCTGGCGGATCCTGGCGTTGATCAGCGGCAGGGCGGCCTGGTTCGCGCCGGCGTAGTGGACGCCGTTGACGATCTTCGCCGCCACCTCGGGCTCCATCAGGTAGTCGAGAAAGGCGTAGGCGGAGTCGAGGTTCCGCGCCCCCTTGGGGATGGAAAGGTTGTCGATCCAGAGCGTGCCCCCCTCCTTCGGCACCGCGTAGGCCAGCCGGTCCGGCGCGTTGGCGACCACCTCGGCGAGCTCGCCGTTGTAGCCATGGGCGAGGTCGACGTCGCCGGCCGCCAGCAGGTTGGCGAAATCGGAGCTGTTGTAGGTGCGCACCAGCGGCTTCTGCCGCTTCAGCATCTCCGCCGCCTGCCGCAGCACCGCGGGGTCCCGCTCGTTGATCGACCGCCCCATCAGCTTCAAAGCGGCGCCGAACGCCTCGCGCGGATCGTCGAGCATCAGAATCCGCCCGGAGTATTTCGGATCGAACAGCACCCGCCAGCTATCCACCGTCCCGACCTTCTTGTTGTAGCCGATGCCGGTGGTCCCCCAGAGATAGGGGATCGAATGGCCGTTGCCGGGATCGAACTTCTGATTCAGGAACCGCGGGTCGAGGTTCTTGAAGCGGGGGAGCCGGGCGCGGTCGAGCGGCCGCACGAGGCCCTGCGGGATCAGCACCTTCAGCATGTAGTCCGACGGCACCACGAGGTCGTAGTCCGCCACCCCGGACTGCAGCTTCTCGAGCACGGCCTCGTTCGAATCGTAGGTGTCGACGTTGACCGCGATCCCGGTCCGCCGCTTGAACTCGTCGACCACCTCGCGCGGCAGGTAGTTCGTCCAGATGTAGATGTTGAGCGCCTTGCTGGAGGTCTCCGTCTTCGCTCCTCCGCATGAAACGAGAAAGAAAATCGCGGCGAGGATAAGAAAGAATTTTCTCATGAGGTTCCCTTGCCAAGCAGGCGGTGAGCGATCACGATCAGCACGATCGTTCCGGCGAGCAGCAGCGTCGAGACGGCGTTGACCTCGGGGGTCACGCCGACCTTGAGCATCGAATAGATGTGGAGCGGCAGCGTCGTGGCCCCCACCCCGGCGACGAAGGAGGTGATGACGTAGTCGTCGATCGACAGGGTGAAGACGAGCAGGGCGCTGGCGAGGATGCCGGGGGCCGCGAGCGGCAGCGTCACCCGCCGGAAGGTCTCGAACGGGCCGGCGCCGAGATCGCGCGCCGCCTCCTCCAGCGCCGGATCGAGACCGGCGAGGCGGGCCCGCACCACGATCGCCACGTAGGAGACGCTGAACACGACGTGGGCGATCACCACCGTCGCGATCGACAGCCGCAGCTCGATCGCGCCGAAGAAGGTCACCAGCGCCGCGCCGAGCACCACCTCGGGGATGATCACCGGCAGGTAGAGCAGCGCCTGGGTGGCCCGCTTGCCGCGGAACTCGTGCCGCGCCAGCGCCAGGGCCGCGGGAGTGCCGAGCAGGACGGCGATGAACGTTGTCGCTCCGGCCACCACCAGGCTGTTGCGGACCGCCCGGAACAGCAGCGGATTGGCGAACAGTTGGCGGTACCAGTCGAGCGTGAAGCCGCTCCAGAACGCCGTCTGCCGTGAGGCGTTGAAGGAGAAGACCACCAGGATGGCGATCGGCGCGTAGAGGAAGACGTAGACGAGAGCCGTATGCGCCGCGAGAAACTTCTTCAAAGCAGCTCCTCCCCGCCTCGGCGCTTGGCGTAGACCGCGTAGGCGAGCAGCAGCACGAGCACGGCGGCCATCAGCTCGAAGGCGAGCGCCGAGCCGAACGGCTTGTTGCGGGCGACGGCGAACTGGTTCTGGATCAGGTTGCCGAGCAGCATGCTGCGGGCGCCGCCGAGGAGGTCGGAGACCACGAACTGGCCGAGGCTCGGCACGAAGACCAGCACCACGCCGGCGGCGAGCCCGGGCAGGGTCAGGGGGAGCGTCACCCGCCAGAACGATCCCGCGCCGCCGGCCCCGAGATCCGCCGCCGCCTCCAGCAGCGAGCGGTCGAGCTTCTCCAGCGAGGCGTAGAGCGGCAGGATCATGAACGGCAGCTCGCCGTAGACGAGGCCGATCAGCACCGCCGTCTGGGTGTAGAGCAGCTCGACCGGATGGTGGAGGAGGCCGCTCCCCATCAGCACGTGGTTGAGCAGCCCCTCGGTGCGCAAAATGAACATCCAGGCGTAGGTGCGGATCAGGAAGCTGGTCCAGAACGGCACCACGACCAGCCCCAGCAGCAGCCCCTTCCAGCGCGCCGGCGCCAGGATCGCCAGGTAGTAGGCGACGGGGAAGCTGACCACGATCGCGAGCGCGGTGGTGAGCGCCGCCATCCAGAGCGAGCGCCAGCCGATCCAGAGATAGAGGGCCCCGAACGAGCGGGCATAGTTGGCGAGGAAGGAGCCGGAGCGCAGATAGGACCAGAGATTTCCGACCGGCTCGATGCCGCCGTAGGTCCCGCGCTCGGCGAAGCTGACGGCGAGCATGAGGAAGAGCGGCGCCAGGAAGAAGACCGCCAGCGCGATCCACGCCGGCAGCAGCAGCGGGTAAGCCGGCTTGCGGAAGGGGGCGGATCGATCGGGAGCCACGGGCGGACGCTAAAGGGGCGATCGCGGACTGTCAAGGCGTCTCCCTTGCCCAACGGTCTCTTTCTGTGTACAAGGATGAGGGTGGCACGCCTATGATGAGCTTCGTGATCGACCGCCTCGCCGAGCTGTTCCGCCACCTCGACCATCTCCGGCAGCTCCGTCCGCGAGTGACAGGCCCGGAGGTGCTGAGCCAGGATCTCTCGCTCCATAACAACATCCTTCGCTCCCTGCAAATCGTCTGTCAGGTGGTGATCGACGTCGCCAGCGAGCTCTCCGTCCGCCGTAAGCTCCGTTTTCAGGACTACACCGAGGCTATGCGGAACCTGGCCGCGTTCTCCGAGTTCCCTACCGCTATGGTGCGAGAGTTGGAGAAGCTGCCGGCGTTCCGCAATGTTCTCGTCTACGATTACTTCGCTCTGGACTTCACCCGGGTGGTCGAGGCGCTGGACCGGTTGGAGCCGATCGAAGAGTTCGCCGAGGCCGTCCGCCGCATGGAGATGGGCGAGGGCTGATCGACCCCGAAGAACCGCTCCGCCAAATCCTGGAGATGCGCTCATTCTGGCTCCACGTCGTGCTCGTCCTGTCTCCGTTCGTTCTCGCGGTTCGGATGGAGCGGGAGGCTTCGCAAGATGAGCCTGCCGCAAATGACGTCGCCGACCTCGTCCGGCGGGTCCAGGCGGGCGATCCCGCCGCCGAGAGCGAGCTGGTGGCCCGCTTCAGCCGCGGCCTCCTGCTGATGCTGCGCCGCCTCGTCCAGAATCCGGCCCTGGCCGACGATCTCCATCAGGAGACCCTCGCCCTGGTCCTCGGGAAGATCCGCCGGGGCGAGGTGCGGGAGCCCGAGAAGCTCAACGGCTTCATCCGCAGCACGGCGCGCAACCTGTTCATCGCCGACCGGCGCAAGGAGGCGCGCTACCGTTCGCTCGACGAAGACGGGGAGGAAGGGGCGCGTCCGGCGTCCGCGCTCGCCGACCGCGGCCCGGCTCCGCTCCAGCGGGTCCTGGCCGTGGAGGAGGCGCGGCAGGTGCAGCGGCTCCTCGCCGAGCTCCGCTACGACCGCGACCGCCAGCTCCTCCTCCGCTTCTATCTCTCCGACGAGAGCAAGGAAGACCTCTGCGCCGATCTGGAGATCGAGCCGGAGCGCTTCCATCAGGTCCTGTTCCGCGCCCGCGAGCGGTTGCGGGAGCTCTGGGAACGGGCGGAGAAGCGGCAGCGGTTCTTCGCGGGGGCGCAGAGAATTGTCGGCAGGATCGGCGGCGGTATCGCACCAAGCGAATAGGTCACGAAGCGAATAGGACTGGAGAGACGCGACGCCATGGACCATCCGACGATCGACGCCGGCAACATCGCCGAGCGCTACGTGACGGGCCGCCTGCCGCCCGAGGAGGCCGCGCGCTTCGAGGAGCACTATCTCGATTGCCCGTCCTGCTGCGCCCGGGTCGAGGCCGCCGAGCGCCTCCAGCGCGGGCTCCGGCGGCTGGCCGAGGAGGCGGCGGTCCGCGCGCCCGGCGATCCGAGGTCCTCCCGCTCGCCGCGGCTGGCCCTGGCCGCGGCGGCCCTGCTCGCCGTCGGCCTCCTGCCGGCCTGGATCGAGCTCCGCGAGATCCAGAGCCTGCGTTCCGATTTCGCCCAGACGAAGAGGGAAACAGGCGCCGCGGCCCGCTTGAACGGGCAGCTCCTAGCAGACCCGGCGCGACCTCGCCGCCGAGACAGAGAAGCGCGAGGCCCTCGCCCGGGAGATGGCGGCCGACCGCCAGCCGCAGACCGACCTTCCCATCCTTCCCCTGACGCCGGTCCGCGGTGGCGCCCCCGTACGCTCTCTCAAGCTTCCCGCAAAGCCGGGCTGGGTCGCCCTCTGGGTCGAGCCTGGCGACACCGACTACCCGGCGTACCGGGCGACGCTCCGTACCGCCGCGGGAGCCGTCGTGTTCCAGGCCCCCCGCCTCGCGCTCAACGATCTCGGCGCCCTCCTGGTCACCGTCCACTCGACCTCGCTCGCCCCCGGCGCCTATCAGCTCGACCTCGACGGTCTTCCCGGGACCGGCGCCCCGGTCCCGGTCGGGCGTTTCCCGCTGCGGATTGAATGACGTCATAAAAGCGTGGCCGGGAGGAGCCGAACCCCTGATCTGAAGGGATTCGACGTCCTCCCGGTTGGTGTCGGGCAGGATGGCTCGGCAGGACTTCTTAGGTCACCTTCACCGTCTGGCCTTCGTCGCTGGCGATCGCCTTTTGGCGTTCGGGCTCCCGGTCCGGAAGTAGGTCATGCCGAAATTCTTCACGGGGGCCGTTGTTGGGATCGCCGAAGAGCTCGTTGGTGGGCTTGAACTCCGTCTGCCCGGAGTCCAGGATCTGCTGCACGATGGCGGTGACGTCCCGCGATCCCGCCGTGGGATTGTTCGGATCGATCGCGCCGTAGGCGGCCCCGATGACCGTGAACTGCCCCGGGCTTTTCATCCGTCCTCAGGCGTACGGTTTCGTCTTCCTTGCAGGCGAATGAGAAGACGGTCGAGCCGACCCTGTAGGTCATCGCGAAGTGCTTGTCGTTCCTGGCGCCGGATCGCCGCCCAGCGTGTCGTTGTCGGCCACGAAGCTGGTCTCCCCCCGGTCAACAGGTCCTGGACGATCGCCGTGACCACCTTGCTTCCCTCCACTGCGCCATAGACTGCCTGAACCACTGTGATCGCCCGCGTTCGCATTGGTGCTGCTCATGGTGTCGTCTCCTCGTCAAACATTGCGTTGATAGATCGGCATCGAGAGGGCAGGGGCCCCGGATGGACCCTGCGGGCCCTGTCATCTCCTGCCTTGCTTCGTCTGAGGAGTGAGGCGACGGCGCGGTTTGTTCCAAAAAATTTTGGGGAGGCCGGCCATCGCTCGCCGAGCCGCCCCTACAGAGGAGTGGAAGGTGATGTCTATCGTCGCCGTCAGCCCCGCTCGAGGTGTCCTCGGCGGTCCAGGACCCCCCGATCGCACCCGATCTTCGGGATGCAGGCGATCTGAAGCCGGATCTCGTGGGTGTCCGTCTCGATCGTGTTGATCTGTTCGTCTCGTCAGGTTGCCTTCACGTAATTTCCATCCTGTGCCGTTTACATTTGACCGTCACCACCCTGTCCGCCGAGATCAAATCTTGACGATATCGCCTGTCGCGCGCTTCCGTAGCCCGGCAGGGACGATTTTCCACATCCTTTTACTGAAGTCCTCGAATGCCCATGATCAATTTCTCCTTGTCGTGAATGAAACGTTTATTGCCAATCCCCCTGGAGAACGAAGGCTCCCCAGTAGGAGGGATCGCGGAAACGGTGCTGGCGCGCCAGGGAGAGGCGGGCCTTGCGGAGCGCGGCGGCGGGGCGCAGGCCCTCGCTCCACATGCCGCGGTAGAACATCGCCATCAGCGCGGCCGTCGCCCGGTCGTCGATCCACCACAGGCTCGCGACCACCCGCGGCGCGCCCGCGTAGAGGAAGCCGCGGGTGAGCCCGAGGAGCCCTTCGCCGCGGATCTCCCTGCCCAGGGCCGTCTGGCAGCCGGAGAGCACCACGAGGTCGGCCGCCAGATCGAGATCGTAGACGTCGCGCAGGCGGAGGAACCCTTCCCGCGGCTTGCCGGCCGGATCGACGCGGGAGAGGGCCAGGCCCGAGAGCTCCGGCCGCTCGGCGTCGAAGACGCCGTGGGTGGCGAAGTGGATGTAGCGGAAATCGCGCAGGCGTCCGGAGAGGACGAGGTCGCGGTCGGCCGCGAAGTCGAGCCGGGTGGTGACCGCGCCCGCCGGAGCCAGGGCGGCGATCCCCAGCGCTTCCTGGCGGGAGAAGCGGAGACGGGGCAGGAGAGGGGAGTCCGCGCCGCCGCTCCCTCCGGCCGCTCTTCGCGATCCTGGGATCGTCCGGCTGGAAGACCGGATCGGCGATCACGATCGCGAGCTTCGCGGGCCGGCGGCCTCCGGGCGAGCTCCCGCCGCTCGGCCGCGAGGACGGACGCCGACGGCAGCTCGACCACCTCGTGCCGCGCGAGGAGCGGATCCTTGCTTCCCTGGCTCCGGCAGGACGTCGAAAGGGATGTAGCCCAGGGCGCCGTCGGGGACGATCGCCAGCCGGCGTTTCCGGCCCCGAGCTCGCCGGCCACCGGGCCGAGGAGCATCCGGCTCAGCGTCCGCCCGATCTTGCACCCGGCGGCGCCGCCATCCGCCGCCGGCGTGCTCAGGGCCTGGTGGAAGGCGCGGGCGGCGCGCTCGATCTCCTCCCGTCCGGGCAGGACGAAGGAGCGCATCCCCGCCGCGTCGACCGCCCAGAGATAGCCGCGCTCGCGCCCGAGGAAGTATTCGAGGAGGAGCGTCCCGGAGCCGAGGAGCGCCTGGATCTCCCCGGTGCTCGCGGCGCCGGGATGGGTGAGGTCGGCGTAGCGCGGGTTCTTCCGCCGGATCTCGGTATCGAGGGCATCCAGCTCGGCCCGGACCTGCTCGCTCTCGATCTCCAGGGCCCTGCTCTCGGCCGGGTCCCCCTTGGCGCGGCCGAGGAGGCTCTGGAGCCGGTCCTCCTTGAGGGCCAGGCGGCGTTCGAGGCCGCGCTGCCGCGCCGCGAGCGCCGGATCGACGCCGCTCCGGATCTCCGCGCCGCTCTCGCGCAGGGTGTCGAGGAGCGAGCGGGCGCGCGCGTCCTCGCTCGCCTCGAAGGCGGCGCGGTCGAAACCCTGGCCGGGGCGGGCGGCGGCGAGGCGCATCAGGATGTCGACGCGGAGCTCGTAGACGTCGCCGCGGGAGCCGAGGAAGGCCGCTCGCAGCTCGGGATTGCCCAGCCGCGCGCGGAGCGATTCGAGGGTGGCGATGGCGGCTCTGGCGTCGCTCTCCGCCCGGTCTAGATCCCCCTGGTTCCGGAGGACGCGGGCCCGCGCGGAGAGGGTCAGGGCCTCGTTGACGCGGTCGCCCACGGCGCGGGAGGCGAGGAGGACCTGCGCGAAAAGGGGCAGGGCTTCCGCGCCACGCCCGGCGGCGGCCTGAGCCTCCCCCTGCCGCCGCAGGGTGACCGCTTCGCCGGAGCGGTCTCCGGTCTGGCGTTGGAGGACGAGCGCCCGTTCGAGCTCGGCGAGCGCCTCGGCGGCGCGGCCCGCCGCGCCCAGAGCCTCTCCGAGCAAGCTGCGGCTGATCCCCTCGTTGCGCGCGTCATGGGTCGCGACGGCGACCTCGAGGGCCTGGCGGTGGAGGAGGATCGCCTTGCCGGCCGCGCCGCCTCTGCGCTCGAGCCAGCCGAGGTTGTTGAGGGTCGCGATCTCGCCGCGGCGGTCCTCGACCGTCCGGCGGATCGCCAGGGCCTGGGTCAGATAGAGCCGCGCCCGCTCCGCCTCGCCGATGGCGCTGTAGGCGACTCCCAGGTTGTTCAGGGTGGAGGCCTCCTGCCGGCGGTCGTCCAGCGCGGCGAGGATCTCCCGGGCCTCGCCGTAGGCCTTGAGCGCTTCGCCGATCTCGCCCAGGCCGCGGTAGAGGACGGCGAGGTTGTTGAGCGTCTGGGCCTCGCCGCCCCGGTCGCCGATCGCCCGGCGGATCGCCAGCGCCTGGCGGTAGCTCTCCTCGGCCGGCTGCGGCTCGCCGAGGCCGAAGTAGGCGAAGCCGAGGTTGTTGAGCGCCGTGGCCTCGTCCTTCGTCTCGCCGAGCTGATGGTAGAGCGCCAGGGCCTCCCGGTAGCAGGCGAGCGCCGGCCGCACGCCGCCGCGGGCGTGGAGCACCAGGCACTGGTTGTTGCGCAGGTCGGCCTCGGGGTAGGCCAGACCGAGGCGGCGCGCGAGATCGAGGGCGCGGGCGAGAGCCTCGTCGGCGGCGGGCAGCTCGCTCGTTTCCCAGAGGGTCAGCCCGAGATCGTTAGCGGCCTGCATCTCGCGCTCGGGCCGGCCGAGCTCCCGCCAGCGGGAGACCGCCTCGCGATAGAGATCGACGGCCTGGCGCTGTTTTCCCAGACGATGAGTGACGGCGGCGAGGGCGGCGACCGCCTCGGCCTCTCCCGGCGGATCGCCCGCGGCCTGGAAGTGGCCGCGCGCCTTCTGCAAGGCGGCCCGAACTTTGTCGAGACTGCCGGTGGGCTCGCGGCGCAGGATACTGCCCGCCTCCGTCATCGCGGCCAGGGCGTTGATCCTGTTCCCGGCCGGCGGCAGTGGCGGATTCCGGTATCTCTTCCAGGCGGATCGCGCAGCGGCCCGGCCCGACGCCCTTCGTCGCGGCGCGCACCTCGAGCCGGTAGGAACCGGTGGAGGCCGGGCGGAGAAGGACGGTCTCGATCCCCCAGCGGTCCAGGGGGGAGTCGACCGCGGCGAGGCTCCCGCCCTCCGGTCCGCGCACGTCGACGACCAGGTGGATCCCCCGCTGCTCGACGGTCAGCGAGTAGAGCCTGCCGGCGGTGAGGACGGCATCGAAGACCTGGGTCTCGCCGGCGGCGAAGGCGCGCTCCAGAGCCGTGCCGGTAGAGAGGGGGACTGGAGCCGGAGGCGCTTGCGCGCTCCCGCTGGCAACCGCCAGAACGAAGAGCGCGGTCAGAGCTGTCCATCCTGGTCCACGGCTGCGCCGCATTCCAACCCCCTCCTGGAGGGCCGGCGCGCACTGCGGCGCCGCGCAACTCCGATCGCCTTTAGATTAGCAGGATGGCGGTCAGTATAAGCCTCGATGCAATTCCGTCAAGATTGCGGTCTCCTGCGGAGATTGCCGCCGCGGTTTTGGCGGGTCCCTACCCCGGGTTGCCGGTCTCCCCGCCGGCGATTTTTCCCGGTTCCGTCCGCGTTCCGGGGGTGGTTCAGGACGTTTTACCGCAAGACGGAGAGGCGATTTCGCTGTTCGCCGGACTTGATTGCTTCTCCGCCCGAGTTATTTTGAAGCTCGCCGGGGCTTCCGCGCTTCTCCGCAACGTCGCCGCGCTTCTCCGCAGCGTTCGATCCGTTGCCAGCCGCGGAGCTCTGTTGAAACTGCCGCGGAGCTCTGTCGACGCCGGCCGGGGGGACGCCTGTACCGGCCGGGGGGACGCCCGTACCCACCGGGGAGACCCCTATCCCCATCGGGGGGACGCCCGTACCCGCCGGGGAGACCCCTGTACCCACTGGGGAGACCCCCTCTCCCTGATCGGGGAACCTCTGCCCCGGGATCCCGCCAATCTTCGCGTCAGCACGCCTTGAGAGCGTCTCGGGCTCCATTTCGGCGGTCGAGACGCTGAAATATCTCCGCGCCTGTGGCGCGAAGAAGCAAAGAAGGAGGTCAGCCTTGAAGAAATTGGGAAACGCCAAGAAGTTGACGTTGCGGAAGGAAACCCTGTCGGATCTGCGCCATGTGACCGGCGGTGACATCATCTCCTACAACCAGTACACGGTCCCGATCGACGATACGGTGTACCACCCCGTACATTCGGACGCCTGCACCAGAGGTTGCCCGGTTCAGGCATAAGGGCTCGAACTCCGAGGGGCGGGTCTGCCGCCCCTCCTCCCTCTTTTCGTCCTACTCCCGCAGCACCACGCTGTGCCGCGGGTCCCAGCCCAGGAAGGCCGGGCTGCCCGGCGAGAACGGCAGCGCCTCTCCCGCCGGCCCGGCGTTCTGGGAGAGGACGGTGAAGCGCTCGCCGCGGCGGTCGCGGACGATCCATTCGGTGCTGGCGCCGTGGTAGACGCGGTCCTCGACCGTCACCGCCAGCGAGACCTCGGGGGGAGCGGGGACGGCGCGCAGGACGAGCTTCTCCGGCCGCACCACGAAACGCACCGGCTCGCGCCGCAGCCGCGGCGGTCCCGCCGCGGACACCGCGAGCTCGGTGCCGTCCGGAAGCTGGAGGAGGAGGACGCCGCCCTCCATCCGCCGCACCTCGGCGGTGAAGAGGTTGGTGGCGCCGAGGAAGCGGGCCACGAATTCGGTCTCGGGGGCTTCGAAAACCCCGGCGGGGCTCCCCACCTGCTCGACTTTCCCCTGGTTCATCACCGCGATGCGGTCGCTCATCGCCAGCGCCTCCTCGCGGTCGTGGGTGACGAAGGCGAAGGTGATCCCGAGCTCGCGCTGGAGCGCCTTGAGCTCCACCTGCACCTCGCGGCGCAGGTTGGGATCGAGCGCCGCCAGCGGCTCGTCGAGCAGCAGCACCTCGGGCTTCAGCACCAGGGCGCGGGCGAGCGCCACCCGCTGCCGCTGGCCGCCGCTCAACTGGTCCGGCCGCCGCTTCTCCAGGCCGGTCAGCCGCACCAGCGCCAGCGCCTCGCCGATCCTGGCTCCGTGCGCCTCCCGTTTCGCTCGATAGCGCAGGCCGAAGCCGACGTTCTCCTCGACCGTCAGGTGAGGAAACAGGGCGTACTGCTGGAAGACCATGTTGACCGGCCGCCGGTGCGGGGGGATCCGCGTCACGTCCTGATCCTGGATGCGGATCGTCCCGGCGCTCGGCGTCTCGAAGCCGGCGATCATCCGCAGCAGCGTCGTCTTGCCGCAGCCGCTCGGCCCCAGCAGGGCGAAGAACTCGCCGCGGGCGATGGCGAGCGACACGCCGTCGACGGCGGTCACGCCGCCGAACCGCTTGGTGACGTCCTGGATCTCGACGCTGGTTGGGAGAGGAGTGCTCATCGGGGCGGCGGGTGGGATGATACAGCGGCACGAAAAGTTTCGCCTTGCCGGTTTTCCCTCACCATGCGCGCATAGTAGGTCATGGAAGACGGACGGCGGCCAGACCTGGAAACGGAGCGAAGCCGGCCTGCCCCGGCCGACGGGTGGATTGTTCGAAGGAAGATTCGAGTAAGGAGATTCCGATGCACCGAGTGAAGCTTTCCGCGACCTTATCGATCGTCCTGATCTCTCTGGCTCTCGCCTCGGCGGCCTTCGCGCAGGCGCCGCGGAACCGCTGGGCACCTTTCGGCCCGGGGGGCGGCACTCCGCAGGGCCTGGCGGTCGATCCCCGCGATCCCTCGGTGGTCTACGCGGCGTCGGGCGTCCTCTACCGGAGCGCCGACGGCGGCGAGACCTGGACGGGCCTCTTCGGCCGGCGCCTCGAGGTCGTGGCGCTCGATCCCTCTCATCCCGCCGCGATCTACGTGGGAGGGGACCAGCTCGCGCGCAGCACGGACGGCGGCAAAACCTGGCAGGTAACCTCGCCGCCGGCGATCTCGCTCGACGTCACGTCGCTGGCCGTGATCCCGGGAAACCCGTCCGTCCTCCTGGCCGGCTCGGGCGCCCTGCTGCTGCGCAGCGCCGACGGCGGGAGCACCTGGTCGGCGACCTTCATCAACGGCCCGATCACCTCGATCGTGGCGGACCCGGGCTCGCCAGGGACCGCCTACTACGCGGATGGATCGGGGCTCCACAAGAGCACCGACTCTGGGAAGAACTGGTCCCTCACGGGTCCTTTGGTGAGCGGCCAGCCGGTCCTGTACGGCCATCTCTCCCTGGCCCGTGGAATCCTCTACATGAGAGCGGGGAACGGAATCTTCCGCAGCGACGACGGCGCCCGCGACTGGCGGCTGACCGGGAGCCTCCCCGCCGGCCTTTCCCTCGACGAAGCCTTCCTGGCCGATCCCACCTCGCCGTCGAAGCTCTACGCGGCGGGGTTGGACGGGGTCTTCGCGAGCACGGACGACGGCGCCACCTGGAGGCAGCTCGCCCGCGGCCTGCCGCCACTCCCGTTCGGCGAGACCCTGGAGATCTTCTCGCTGGCCGCGGACCCCTCCCGGCCGGGCGTCCTCTACGCCGGCACCTACGAGCGGGGGGTCGCCAAGAGCGCCAACGGCGGCGAGCGCTGGCGGATCGGCGTCGAGCCGGGCTTGAGCGCCGGCCCGGTCGCCCTGTTCGAGATCCATCCGAGCCGGCCGGACACGAGCTACGTCGGCCTCGCCACCCGCGGGGACCGTTCGTTCCGCAGCACCGACGGCGGCCGCACCTGGCAGCCTTTCGCCCGCGGGCTCGGCCGCGACGGGCTGTTCGACCTCGCCTTCGATCCCGCCGATCCCGACCGTCTGTACGCGGCCAACGGCGCTGGGCTGTGGGAGAGCCGCGACGGCGGGGAGGCCTGGGATCAGATCGACGCCACGTCCACCTACCGGATCGCCGTCCCCACCCCCGGGACCCTCCTCTCCGGCCGGGACTGCGGCCTGAGCCGGAGCACGAACGACGGCCGGACCTGGACGCGGGTCATTCCGTGCGAACTGCCGGACGATGACGACGACGCCGTCAGCACGGTCGAGCTCTGGGTCGATCCGCGAAACTCCCGCAATCTCTACGCTCTGATGCTGGCGACCAACGGCACGAGCAGCTTCGGCCAGTTCCTCGCCAGGAGCAACGACGGCGGGGCCACCTGGAAGACGCTGAAGGGGGACCCCTCCCTGGCCGCCGTCGCGCCGAGCGATTTCCGCACCCTCTACATCGTCGACAACCGGACCACCCAGATCCTGCGCAGCCGGGATAGCGGGGAGAGCTGGCAGGTCGTCCACGCGCGGTCCCCCTACCCGGACTTCTACGGGGCTCTGGCGGTCGACGCCACCGACCCGAACACGATCTACATCGCCACCTTCCAGCAGGGGGTCCTGCGCAGCCGGGACGGCGGCGCCACCCTGAAGCCGATCGGCGGCCCCTTCGAAGGGTCGAAACGGGCGGCCAAGCTCCTGGTCACGGCTCGCAACCAGCCCGGGATTCTCTACGCCGCCGCCCTCCACGGCGGCCTGTTCTTCGGCCGGTTCAAGTAACTTCGGGGAGGCGCGTTTCGCCTCCCCCGGCGCACCCTTCTCTTTGTAAGCCCTGGCTAAACCATGGACTTTTCACCGGAGGAGGTCGCCCGATGAAGTTCCGCCGTCTGATCGTCCCGCTCCTTGCGACGCTGGCGTTCGCCGCCATCGCCGCGGAGGCGGGAGCCCAGCCCTGCCTGATCTTCGTTCACGGCAAGCAGACCAACACCAACACGTTCACCAGCTACGCCTCCGCCCGGAATTACTGGGTGAACGGATCGAACGACTTCATCCGCACGGCGACGAAGAACCTCGCGACCTCCTACTACGTGGTGGGCTACAACGGCACCCGTCCCTACTGGGACGCGCAGGCGGCCGGCGAGGTGGCCAACGAGATCGTCAACGCCACCAACGGCGGCGCCGACGCCGGCGGCAACCGCTGCCGCCTCACCTACGCGCAAGGGGGCACCTTCTGGGTGATCGCCCACAGCATGGGCGGCACGGTGATCGACTACATCCTCGGCAACAACGACGCCTCCGATCCCAACTTCAACGCCAACGGCCCCTACGACCAGGTGGCGCAGCGCCTCAGTCTGGCGGTCACCACCGGCGGCGCCCACCGCGGCTCGCAGGGGGCGGACGCCGTCTGCCTGCAGTCGAACCCGCTCTGCAGCTTCATCGCCGTCTTCATCCAGAGCTGCGACGACGCCACCTACTGGCTGCGCAGCTCCGACGACGTCCAGGTGCGCACCTTCTCCAACGCCCCGGCGAAAACCATCTACCTGACCGGCGGCTACGAGGCGATCTTCGGCTCCAGCGCCTGCCTCAACGGCGAGGACGACGGCGTCGTGCAGTACGCCTCGATCTTCGCCTGCAACGGCAGCGCGACGGCGAGCTACGACAACACCAACGTCTGCAACAACTCGAACAAGCAGGAGGCGAGCGGCTTCCGCAACCTCGACGCGGCGCACGAGAACCACAGCGACGAGCGCGACGCCAGCGACTCCGACACCCGCAAGGCGATCCCGGGCGGCAACTGGACCTGCGGCGGCGTCCCCTGCGCCCCCAACACCACCGTGCAGACGTCGATGACCACCGCTCAATACATCACTCTTCTCTACTAGGAGGCCCGAGATGATCGACGCGAAGAAAAAGGTTGCCATCGCGATGGTGATGCTCGCGGCTCCGGCGCTCGGCGGCCGGCCCGCCGCGGCGCAGGTGGAGGCCGGCCAACTGGCCCGCGAGACGGCGAAAGAGTACCGGGAGCAGGCGCGCTACCCGGAGAGCTCCCGCGCCCTCAAGAAGGGGGAGGCGGATCCCATCCAGGCGAAACGGATCCCGACCCGGCAGACGCGGCGCGGGCCGGACGACGCCGAGCCCGCGATCTCCGTCTGGGCCGCCAAGGTGAGCTTCGAGAAGGGGCAGCCGGTGGATCTCTACGCCACGCTGGAGAGCCGCGGCAAAGCGGTCGCCGCCGCTCAGGTCACCGGCGAGATCGTGGACGCCGCCGGCAGCATCAACGCCCTGGTTGCGTACCGGGACGACGGCCAGGGGGCCGACCGCAAGGCGGGCGACGGCATCTACTCGGCCCGCTGGACGCCCACCGGGATCGCATTTTCTTATAACAAAAAAAAAAAAAAAAAAAACTCTACACCACCCCTCCCGCACCTTTCTTCACCTTCATAACTTCAGGCGCGTTTCGCCTCCCCGCGCGCACCCTTCTCTTTAAGCCCTGGCTCAACCATGGACTTTTCAACGGAGGAGGTCGCCCGATGAGGTTCCGTCGTCTGATCGTCCCGCTCCTTGCGACGCTGGCGTTCGCCGCCGTCGCCGCGGAGGCGGGAGCCCAGCCCTGCCTGATCTTCGTTCACGGCAAGCAGACCAACACCAACACGTTCACCAGCTACGCCTCCGCCCGGAATTACTGGGTGAACGGATCGAACGACTTCATCCGCACGGCGACGAAGAACCTCGCGACCTCCTACTACGTGGTGGGCTACAACGGCACCCGTCCCTACTGGGACGCGCAGGCGGCCGGCGAGGTGGCCAACGAGATCGTCAACGCCACCAACGGCGGCGCCGACGCCGGCGGCAACCGCTGCCGCCTCACCTACGCGCAGGGGGGCACCTTCTGGGTGATCGCCCACAGCATGGGCGGCACGGTGATCGACTACATCCTCGGCAACAACGACGCCTCCGATCCCAACTTCAACGCCAACGGCCCCTACGACCAGGTGGCGCAGCGCCTCAGTCTGGCGGTCACCACCGGCGGCGCCCATCGCGGCTCGCAGGGGGCGGACGCCGTCTGCCTGCAGTCGAACCCGCTCTGCAGCTTCATCGCCGTCTTCATCCAGAGCTGCGACGACGCCACCTACTGGCTGCGCAGCTCCGACGACGTCCAGGTGCGCACCTTCTCCAACGCCCCGGCGAAGACCATCTACCTGACCGGCGGCTACGAGGCGATCTTCGGCTCCAGCGCCTGCCTCAACGGCGAGGACGACGGCGTCGTGCAGTACGCCTCGATCTTCGCCTGCAACGGCAGCGCGACGGCGAGCTACGACAACACCAACGTCTGCAACAACTCGAACAAGCAGGAGGCGAGCGGCTTCCGCAACCTCGACGCGGCGCACGAGAACCACAGCGACGAGCGCGACGCCAGCGACTCCGACACCCGCAAGGCGATCCCGGGCGGCAACTGGACCTGCGGCGGCGTCCCCTGCGCCCCCAACACCACCGTGCAGACGTCGATGACCACCGCTCAATACATCACTCTTCTCTACTAGGAGGCCCGAGATGATCGACGCGAAGAAAAAGGTTGCCATCGCGATGGTGATGCTCGCGGCTCCGGCGCTCGGCGGCCGGCCCGCCGCGGCGCAGGTGGAGGCCGGCCAACTGGCCCGCGAGACGGCGAAAGAGTACCGGGAGCAGGCGCGCTACCCGGAGAGCTCCCGCGCCCTCAAGAAGGGGGAGGCGGATCCCATCCAGGCGAAACGGATCCCGACCCGGCAGACGCGGCGCGGGCCGGACGACGCCGAGCCCGCGATCTCCGTCTGGGCCGCCAAGGTGAGCTTCGAGAAGGGGCAGCCGGTGGATCTCTACGCCACGCTGGAGAGCCGCGGCAAAGCGGTCGCCGCCGCTCAGGTCACCGGCGAGATCGTGGACGCCGCCGGCAGCATCAACGCCCTGGTTGCGTACCGGGACGACGGCCAGGGGGCCGACCGCAAGGCGGGCGACGGCATCTATTCGGCCCGCTGGACGCCCACCGGGATCGAGGCGGCTCCGGCGGCGAGCTACATGGTGCGCGTGCGGGCGCGGCTCGCCAACGGCGACCTGCGCGAGGCCGCCGGCGGCTTCCTCTACAGCGATCCGTCCGCGCACCTGACCGGCCGCTACCGCGACACCCTGCGCGACGGCAATCTCGTGATCTCCGCCGAGATCGAGGTCGCCGAGACCGGCCGTTTCCATCTCGGCGGCACGCTCTACACGCCGGCGGGGGAGCCGATCGGCTTCGCGCAGGCAGCGGCCAACCTGGAGCCCGGCCGCCACTGGCTCGAGCTCTCCTTCTACGGGCTGATGTTCCACGAGCGCCAGGCCGCGGGTCCCTACCGTCTGGGTACCCTGGCCCTCTCGACCACCACCCGCATGCCGAACGCCCTCAACGACCTGGTGGAGAACGCCTACACCACCCGCGCCTACCGCATGGGGCAGATGCGCGAGACCTCCTTCGAAAGGCCGCAGCTCCTCGAGACCGCCAAGCGCCTGGATCTGGACGCCGCGCGGGCCGAGCGGGAAGCGCGGGTGACACAACGGCAGTAGGGGGCTGGCAAGAAATGTAGGGGAGGGGCTTGTCCCTTCCCCCGCCCTGAAAGGGCGGAATTTGAATAGCCTGGGGTTTCAACCCCAGGTAGGCAGTCCCCCCATCCCCACCCGCCCTGAAGGGGCGGGACCCAACTTTTCCTGAACCGAGGGATTGCCGCTGAAAGGCACCGCCCCCTCAGGGCGGGTATGGAAAAGGGGAGGCCGCCTACCTGGGGTTAAAACCCCAGGCTATTCAAATTTCGCCCTTTCGGGGCGAGGGCGGGGACGAGCCCCACCCCTGCATTCCCAGAGGAAGGCCCTACTTCCTGCGCTTCACCAACTCGTACAGATTCCGCGCCGTCGAGAACTCCAGCACCGGCTTGTCGTCCACGTTGAGGACCGTCTTCTCGCCGCCGAGGATGCCCTGCACCTGGTCGGGGCGCACCTCGGGGGTGGTCAGGAAATCGACCACCGACCGCATGGTGAGGCCGAGGGCCGAGAAGTCGCGGGCGAGGGCGGGGTTGCGCAGCCGCTCCACCGTCGGCTTGAGCTCCAGCCGGAACGGCTGCGGCGAGGCGAGCAGGATCACATCCCTACCCACCTGCCAGAAGGCGACGTTCGGGAAGACGCTGCTGATGGTGGCCAGCATGGTCCGGAAGTCCTGCCGCTCCATCTCGTAGAGAGGCACCCACTGGCAGAGGACCCCGTTGTCGGTGAGATGCGCGGCGGCCGAGCGGTAGAACTCCTGGGTGAACAGGCCCGACACGCCGGCGACCCAGATGCTTGGCGGCTCCGGCCGGGGAAGGAAGAAGGTGTGAAAGGGGCCGTCGAGCCGAACAGATACGACAGCTTCGCAGCAGACAGAGGAGGGAGCAGGAAGAGGACAGCAGCAGCCGGAGCGTGGCCGGGCGGCGATGGCATCAGGGGGAGTGCGCGTCTTGGACCTTTCATCGGGGCGGGAGTCTAGCAGCCCTCATCCTCTCCACCCCCGCCGCCATCTCCGCCGGCGACTCCGGGGCCATCGGCTGATTGCCCTTGCGGCCGCCGCGGGCCACCTTCTCGGTCTCCACCTGCGTCATCAGCAGAACCTTCGAGGTGTTCACCGCGCGGGCCGCCAGCTCGCGGGCGGCCTGGTGGAGCGATTCGCTCTGCTGCACGAAGGCGATGTTGCGCTCCATGTCCTCGGCCGACCAGCCGCGCGAGTGGGCGATGTAGGGGAACTGCGGGAACAGGCAGCCGATCTCGCCGAAGAAGCCCAGCATTTGGCCGGCCACCGCCTGGACGTTGTCCTGCCCGCCGGTGATGATGAACGCCGCCACCTTGTTGCGCAGCAGCACCCGGTTGCGGATCGTCACCTGGTTCTGCACGCAGTTCATCCGCTCGACCATCTTGTAGTAGAGCGAGCTCGCCGAGCCCCAGCGGATCGGCGTTCCGACCAGGATCACGTCGGCCCAGTGGACGATCCCCTCGTAGACCTCGGTCATCTCGTCGGCCGGGTCCATCTGGGTGATCGAGCACGGCCAGGTGCAGGCGTGGGCGCTCTTCGAGTAGTACCCCTCGCAGGCGCGGAACTTGAGGTCTGAAAGCCGCAGGCAGCGGGCCTCGGCTCCCATCTCGCCGGCCGCGGCGAGCGCCGTCTCCAGCAGCGCCTCGGAGGTGGAGTAGCGGGGATAGGCGGGGTCCATCACCGTCGTCGAGATTCCCAGCACGCGCACCGGCCCGTCCTCCCGGCGCACCGGCCGGGCGAGCGGATGCGGCGTCGTGCGGCAGCTTGTGGCGCCGCGTCACCGGCATCAGGTTGATCCAGAGCCGCCCCTCCTCTTCCCGCAGCTCGTAGCTCGGCACGCAGTCCTGCTCGAAGCCGGGCTCCCCCTCGCCGGTCCGGGAGTGGAACTTCCAGTGATGCCAGGGGCAGACCACGTAGTCGCCATCGTGGTGCCCGTCGCCGAGCGGTCCGCCGGCGTGGTTGCAGATTCCCGAGATCGCCCCGAACCGGCCGTCCTGGCAGGTCAACGCGATCTTCGTGCGGCCGATGGTGATCTGCCGCAACCGGTGCCGCGCAAGCTCCTCCACGGAGCCCAGATCGTGCCAGCGCGCTTCGTTGCTCATGCCCGGCCTCCCAGCAGCCCGCGGCAAGCGGCGACCGCTGAATTGAGAAAACGTTCGATCCGTTCGCGCTGGCCGCCGTTCGAGCCCGCTTTCGTGAAATCTGATGCGGCCAGCACCGCGCCCACCCAATCGCCGGTATGCCACCGGCCGCCGTCGAGCTCCGGCAGATCTCCCGCCGGCCGGGGCCAGGGGAGCACATAGAAATAGGGCTCGGGATTTCCGCCGTCCCCCGGGCTCAGGCCAACGCCGATCGAGCGGGCGGTCTCGGGGTCCGCGCCCGGATTCAGCCGGATCAGCGTCGCGATGTCGAAGTGGTGAGGCCAGCAGGCCACCGGCGACGCGCCGGAATTCCGCTCGCGAAGCGCGCGCAGCAGCCGGTCGGAGCCGGCGTAGTAGCGCTCCAGCTCGGCGGCGGCGGGACCGGTGAACGAGAACGGCGCCCCGGCGCTCACCGGATGGACAGGAAGCCCCTCCGGGCGCTCCAGAGGCATTCCGAGCGGCCGGCCGCGGAGCGATTCGACTTCCCGTCGCACCCACTCGTAAGCCCCGTCGAGCGTGCGCCCCTCCAGGGGCAGCTCGCGCAGCGTCTCCCCGTCCTCGCCGAGCAGGAGAAGCGCCGGACTCCCCAGGCGGATCGCGGAGCGGAACGGCCGCGCTCCGGCCACCACACCCTGCGCGAGGACGCGGGAGCCTGCCAGCCATTCCAGGCTCTGCTCGCTGAAGTCCGGCTGATGAGGCAGGAGCTGTTTGCCGACCGCCGCCGCGGCCTGCGCCGCCCAGTGGAGCTGCAGCCGGGTGTCGAGCAAATCGCGCGGCTCCACCACCGCGCCCAGGGTTTCCCAATTGGACATGGCTAGACTACGTCCCTCCTATGCCGCTTGGATGCTGGAGCCCGGGAAAGGTTTCAGAGGAAGAATATGGCAGCAGACGTGATTCCGAAGGCCATCACGCCCTGCGGCGGCCATCCTTGAACCCGACCACGGATTCGCGCCCCAACTGCCTCAACGCCCTGATCCGCTGCACTTCTCCCCAGCTTCCGAACCGCGCCATACTCCCTCCCGCCTCCTCATAGCCCTCGACCTCCCAGCCGCCGCGACAGACCGCCCCGTCTTTGCAGGAAACCTGCGGCACTATGAACGTGAGTGTGATGAGATCTCGTCGAGGACGCGGGAGCCTGCCGCGACTGTCAGCGTCGAGAAGTCATCCTCGTCTCGAGACTCTTCAGCGTATCGGGCCGCTTGAGGCCCCAGCTCCGGCTACGACTCCCCCGTTTGCGCTCCGCCCTTCTCGTCAGTGAATCAGCTCCCCGAGAGCTGCTGAGCTGTTGCCGCATATCTTTTCGGCGCGCGGAGAGGTCCTCGTCAAATGGCTCACCTTCTGTCCATGCCGATCATGCTCGCCCGTTCACTCTCCGCCCTCTGATCCGTTAAACTTCTCCCCGATGCACCCCAAACGCGCCATCCTGCCGTCGGTTTTCCTTCTCGCCCTCGCTCTCCCCGCCGCCGCCCAGACCGCCCAGTCCTTTCCCACCTGCGGGACGATTACGACCGCCTGCAGAAATGGCGTTTCCGCTCCGATCCGGTCGCGGTGCCCTCCGGCGGCCTCACCTGGACGGTCGAGGGGGCCACGTGGACCTTCGAATCCGGCAAGATCTGGCTCGCAGGAGCCCACCTCCGGCGGCGCCGTCACCGGCCTGGTCTTCGAGGGGAAGGGGCGATTTCAGATGGCCGTGCCCGACGCCGCGGAGCTCGCCCAACTCCGGCGCTTCGCCCGGCGGCCCGATCTCGCCGGGGTCGACGAGCCCTTCACCGCCCTCGTCCTCCGCTCCTCCGGCGCTCCCGGCGATCTGCCGCTCGATCCCGCCAAGGTCCCGGCCGCCGCCAGCTTCGCGGTCAACAAGCTGGCCCGCGACCGCCACGAGCACTGGCTCACCCAGCGGGTCTACGACGCCGACGCCCGGATCGTCGAAGCCCTCGCCGACCCCGGCGACCGCTATCTCCGGGCCGACATGAAGACCGGCGACTTCGGCTGGGTCGCCTTCGACTACGACGCCCAGCGCCTGGAGGAGATCCATCTCGAAACTTTCAACTCCTCGCACCCCGCCATCGAGGTCTGGGTGAGCCTGGACCGCCCCGCGGAGCGGGACGAGCGGGGGCGCCCCACCAGCCGCTGGCAGCCGGCGGTCGATCTCCAGCACTTCGACATCGCCGTCGACCTCACCGAGGGGGGCCGCGACAAGGACTGGATGAAGGGGAAGTTCAAGGTCGGCGTCCGCCTGCTGCCGCGGCGGGACGGCGCGCGGGCCGTGCAGCTCTACCTCCACAACTTCGCCAAGGTGACGTCGGTGAGCGAGGGGGGGAAGCCCCTGCCCGTCCTGCGCGATCACGTCGGTGCCCGCCGCGCCAGCCTCGACGACCGGCTCTACGACGGCTCGCTGATCGTCCTGCTCGACCAGCCCCTCGCCAAGGGGGTGGAGCGGCGGCTCGATCTCGAATACGAGATGGACATCCGCAACTTCGCGGCGGGGCGGGACTGGTATCCGAGCACCGAAGGGGACGAGACCATCCTCCTCGACACCCATACCGCCCGCCTGGAGCTGACCACGCGCAAGAAGTTCGAGGTGCGGGCCATGGGGCGCCGGGAAGAGGGGAGCGGCGGGGAGGAGGGGAAGGCCTCGACCTCCGTCTGGATCGTCGACCATCCGGTCAAGATGCTGACCTTCACCTACTCCGACCACTTCCACGAGGAGAAGCTGACCCGCGACGGCGTGCCGGACGTCATCTGCTTCGGCTCCAAGGTCGAGGTGAGCCGCGGCGGCCGTTTCCGCGAGGTGGGGCAGGACGTGATCGACAGCCTCGACTTCTACCAGAAGCTGTTCGATACGAAGCTGCCGGACGAGCCCATCTACGTCTCCAGCATCGCCGCGGGGCACGGCCAGGCGTTCGACGGCTTCATCCAGCTCGCCGAGAAGAGCTTCGACATCCTGGGGCCGGGAGTCGGGGAGCTGTTCCGGGCGCACGAGGCGGCGCACCAGTTCTGGGGCGTTCTGGTGGGGGCCGCGAGCTACCGCGACGCCTGGCTGGGGGAGGCCTTCGCGGAGTATTCGGGGATGATGTTCGTCGAGTCGACGGTGAAGGACGGCCCGCGCTACCTCCAGGAGATCATCCACGCCTACAACGACGAGCAGAACGGCTCGATCAAGTCCGGCTTCAGCAAGTTCACCCGCATGGACGTAAACCTCGCCAACCGCGCCTATGGCGACCGCACCGGTCCGATCGGCCATGGCTGGCGGGCGGACACCGGCGAGGTGCCGACCGCCTACGGCTCCCAGGTCTACGGCAAGGGCGCCCTGGTGCTCCACATGCTGCGCGGCATGCTGCGCGACCAGACCGGCGGCGATCAGGCCTTCCTCGACGTCCTGCGCGATTTCATCCACACTTACCAGGGCAAGGCGCCGTCCACCGGTGATTTCGAGGCGGTGCTCGCCCGCCACGTCCCCGGCGACTGGTCCTGGTTCTTCGACGAGTGGGTGGACGGCATGGCGGTCCCCACCTACCGCTCGAGCTACGACCTCGCGGCATCGCCGAACGCCGAGGGGAAGTACGTGGCCACGCTCAAGGTCAGCCAGTCCGATGTCCCCGCCGGTTTCAAGATGTCCGTTCCGGTCGCCATCGAGTACGCCGACGGCCGTATCGAGCGCCGCCGGGTGATGGTGGATCGATCCGTGCAGAGCTTTCCGCTGGCGTTCGCCGCGAAACCGAAGAGCCTGACGTTCAATCCGGATGCCGAGGTGCTTTCGAAGACGAGATGACACCCTGACCCGTACTCCTGAGGGCATGGAATGAAGAGAAATCCGCAGAGCGAGGAGCGGTTCCGGTTGCTGGTGGAGGGGGTGAAGGACTACGCCATCTTCATGCTCGACCCCGAGGGCAAGATCGCCAGTTGGAACAGCGGCGCGCAGCTGATCAAGGGCTACCAGGCCGAGGAGATCCTGGGGCGGCACTTCTCCCTCTTCTATCCGGCCGATGCCCTCGCGCGCGGCTGGCCGGAGCACGAGCTGCGGATAGCCCGGTCGGAAGGACGGTTCGAGGACGAGGGCTGGCGGGTCCGCAAGGACGGCTCGGCCTTCTGGGCCAACGTCGTCATCACCGCCCTGTACGACGGCGAGAAGCGGCTTGCGCGGCTTCGCCAAGATCACCCGCGACCTGACCGAGCGCAAGCGGTCGAAATGCTCGAGGAGGCCGACCTGCGCAGGAACGAGTTCCTCGCCATGCTGTCCCACGAGCTGCGCAACCCGCTGGCGCCGATCCGCAACGCGCTCAGCGTGATGCGGATGAACGGCGTCGACGAATCCGCCCTGACTGGGCCAGGACCGTGCTCGACCGCCAGGTCACGCATCTGACCCGGCTGGTGGACGACCTCCTGGACGTGAGCCGGATCGCCATCGGCAAGATCACGCTGCAGAGAGAGCCGCTGGAGATCGCGCAGATCGTGACCAGCGCGGTCGAATCGAGCCAGCCGCTGATCGACTCCCGCGAACATCCCTCGAGGTCCGGCTTCCGGACGAGCCTCTGCGGATCGAAGGCGATCTGACCCGGCTCTCGCAGGTCGTGATGAACCTGCTTAACAATGCGGCCAAATTTACACCCAAGGCGGTCACCTCCGGTTGACGGTGGAGAGGGAAGGGGCGATGGCGGTGATCCGGGTCCATGACACCGGCATCGGCATCCCGGCCGAGCTGCTGCCGAACGTCTTCGACCTGTTCACGCAGGGGGATCGCTCGCTGGACCGGACGGAAGGCGGCCTCGGCATCGGCCTCACCATGGTGCACCGGCTGGTGAAGCTGCACGGCGGCTCGGTCGAGGTTCGGAGCGAGGGCTCCGGTCTCGGCAGCGAGTTCATCGTCCGCCTGCCGCTCCTCGCCGTTCAGGCCCCGGCGCCGCCTGCCCCAGCCGGCCGGGAGCGGGCCGGCCAGCTCCCGCCGCGTGCTCGTGGTGGACGACAACCGGGACGCCACGGAGACCCTGGAGCTTCTCCTCCAGCTCTGGGGGCACGAGGTCCGGAGCGCCTGAACGGAACGGAGGCCCTCGCCCAGGCCGTGGAATTCCGGCCCGAGATCGTCCTGCTCGATATCGGGCTGCCGGGCATGAGCGGCTATGAGGTCGCCCGGCATGCGGAAACTGCCCAGTTTCCGGGACGTGTTCATCGTGGCCGTCACCGGTTATGGCCAGGACAGCGACCGGATCCATAGCCAGGAGGCGGGTTTCGGTCATCACCTGGTCAAGCCCGTGCAGCCCGAAGTCCTGCAAGAGCTGATCGCCTCGGCCCCCGTTACGCACGGTGGATGCTGATTCCGGAGGGATTCAACATGGAAAACCGCAAGATCGGCTCCCTCGAGGTTTCGATCATCGGGCTCGGCCTTGCCATCGTCGAGGAGCTGGCCAACTTCGCGGCCTCCCGCGGCCACTCCCTGCTCGAGCTCGCCTTCTCCTGGCTGCTGAGCCATCCGCCGATCGCCTCGGTGATCGCTGGCGCCACCTCCCCCGAGCAGGTGCAAGCCAACGTCAAGGCCGCCGGCTGGCGGCTCACCCCGGCCGATCTCGCGGAGATCGACAAGCTGGCGCCGGCTGCCTAGGTCCGCCGGACGAGCACCGCGACCGCCGCGAGCGCCGCCGAGGGGAGCCAGACCCAGCGGAGCTCGCTCGCCAGGACGAGCGCGCCGCGGCGGGTGAAAAGCCAGGCGACTCCGAACGAGGCGACCTCGATCGGCTGGAAGGGGAAGAAGAAGCGGCGGTTGTCGAAGGGGGCCAGCAGGGCCACCCCCAGGCCGCCGTCGGTCAGCATGTCCAGAAGGCCGTGGGAGATGGTGGCGAGGAACAGGAAGAGCCAGAGCCGCCAGGGCGGCAATCCGGGCAGCCCCGGCAAGCCGTGCCGGAAGCCGAGCCCCAGGATCAGCGCCGTGATCAGTCCGGCGAGCGCCGCCGCGAAGACGATCGAGTGGGTGAACCCGCGATGCCCCCAGAGGGCGCCGTAGCGGATGCCGAACTGGAAGCCGAGCACGTCGACGTCCGGCAGCGCGGCGCAGACGGCGCCGAGCGCCCACAGGCTCCTGGGCGTCTCCGGTCCGCAGAAGCAGGCGGCGATCCCCAGTCCGGCGACGGCATGCGAGAACGCTGAGGGCATTTCGATCCTCCCGCTCGATCCTACCGCTTCAATCGAGCTCGTCCAGATCCCGCAGCGCCGGGATCTTCCAGGCGACGACGCCGACCACTCCGAGCGTCATCAGGCCGCCGAAGATCACCGAATTTACCGCGCCGAGAAGCTTGGCCGCCACCCCGGACTCGAAGGAGCCGATCTCGTTGGACGAGCCGATGAAGATCTGGTTCACCGCCGAGACGCGGCCCAGCAGGTGCTGCGGCGTGCGGATCGCCAGCAGCGTCGAGCGGATCACCACGCTGACGCTGTCCAGCATGCCGCTGACGGCCAGCAGGATCAGCGACAGCCAGAACCATGGCGAGAGCGCGAAGAAGATCCAGCAGAGCCCGAATCCGGCGACGCACAGGAGGAGCGTGCGCCCGGCGCGCCGCAGCTTCCGGTGCGCCAGGAAGACGGACATCAGCACGGCGCCGGCGGCGGGAGCGGCGCGGAGCACGCCGAGCCCCTCGGGCCCCACGTGCAGGATCTCGGAGGCGAAGATCGGCAGCAATGCCACCGCGCCGCCGAAGAGCACGGAGAAGAGATCGAGCAACTGCGCGCCGAGCAGCTCCGGCTGGGTGATCAGGAACCGGATGCCGATCGTGAGGTTCTCGCCGATGCTCCCTTCCTGGGCCGCCCTGGGCCGGGGCGTATAGTCGATGCGGGCGTAGAAGATCAGCCCGGCCAGACAGAGCGCCGCCTCGGTGGCATACGCCGTGCGGGCGCCCGAGAAGCCGTAGAGCAGACCACCCACCGCCGGCCCCACCACGGCGGCGAGCTCCCAGAGCGACGCGCGCCAGGCGACCGCGTTGGCGTAGGTCTCGCGCGGCACGATCTCGGCGCTCAGCGCGGTGCGGGCCGGCTGCAGGAAGCTGCGCGCGATCCCGCTGAGGAACACCACCGCGTAGATCGGCCAGACCCGGCCCCCGGTGAGCACCTCCGGCCGCACCGTATAGGCGAGCAGGATCAGCGCGGCGAGCGTCTGAACGCCGATCGACAGCAGGGAGAGGTGCTTGCGGTTGTGGCGGTCGGCGACGTGCCCCGCGTAGAGGGCGGCGCCGATGAACGGCAGCGCCTCGGCCAGTCCGACCAGCCCCAGCGAGAGCGGGTCCCTGGTGAGAGCGTAGACCTGCCAGGCCACCACCGTCGCCTGGATCATCGTCCCGAGGGTGAACGCGACCGTGCTGGCGACGAACCAGAGGAAGTTGCGGTTGCGCAGGGAGACGTAAGGGTCGTTTCGTTCGGGCATGTGTCGGCTCAGGGCTCCGGCCGGGCGGGATCATACCGCGTAGGTTCCAGGCCGCCATTTTGAACCGCACGAGCCGGAGGAGGCACTCACGGACAAGCTACCGCCGCGCCCCGTCCGCCGGGAAGCCGCGCGCGTTCATCCAAGGAGGAAATGACGATGCTCCACCGAATTACCCTGCCGGCCCTCGCGCTCGGCTTTCTGCTCGCCACCGCCGCCTCGGCGCAGCATCACCACATGGGCGTCGATCCCAAGGACTATGACGACGGCGGCGGACGCGGGGGCGATGACGATGCGCCGGCGGGCTGCCAAGGCGTGCAGGCGAAGATCACGATCAGCGGCACTTCGTTCTCCCCCTCGACGGTAACCGTCGATCCCGGGCAGCCGGTCTGCTGGACCTGGTCGCAGAGCACCCAGCACAACGTCCATGCCGACGACGACAGCTTCACCAGCGGCGGGCCGGCCACCAATGGCACGTTTCAGACCACCTTTACGGCGCCGGGCTCCCACGGCTTTTACTGCCAGGTCCACGGCAGCCCCACCGGCGGCATGCGCGGCACGGTGGTCGTCCGCGGCAACGACGGCGGCGGCGGTGGTGGGGGTGGCACAGGGCATGGAACGATCGCGCTCAACCCCACGTCCTATACCGTGAACGAAGCGGCCGGAGTGGTGACGGTGACCGTGGAGCGCACCGGCGGCAGCGACGGCAAGGCGTCCGTCAAGTTCGGCACCGCCCCGGGGAGCGCCAAGTCGGGCAAGGACTTCACCCCCCGCAAAGGCACGCTGAACTGGGACAGCGGCGATGGCAGCCCGAAGACGATCGAGGTGCCCCTCAAGAAGGACAGCGCCGCGGAGCCGGACGAGACCTTCTCCGTCAAGCTCAGCAAGGCCACCGGCGCCGCGCTCGGCGCCGCCAGCGCGACGGTGACCATCCACGAGGACGGCGCGGGATGCGGCGCGGCCGTCGTCCAGTCCGGGATCCGGGCGGGAGGGCCTGACACTGCCGACGGCTCGACGGCGCCGTGCGATGAGACGCGTGGCGTCTGCCTCAACGGCGGCAGGTTCGAGGCGACCGTGCAGTGGCGGCCGTCGGCGTCCCGCGGGGACCGGAGCTCCAAGCGGATGGCCATGCCGGAAGCTCCCAACACCGGCCTCTTCGCCTTCTCCCCGGAGGAGGAGCCGCAGGTCCTCCTCCAGGTGCTCGACCGCTGCGCCGTCAACGGCCATTACTGGCTCGACCTCGCGGCCGTCACCGACATCGAGTTCACGGTCAAGGTGCGCGACACGCAGACCGGCCGCACCTGGGTCTACGTCAACCCCGCCGGCACCACCCCGGCGCCCGTGCGCGACGCCGAGGCGTTCGCCACCTGCCCGTGAGCCTCCTCCCCCGGGCAGGGCCGACTCCCTCCGGCCCTGCCCCGGCTTTTTATCTACCAGCTCCGCCGCAGCGGATGCGCCTCGGTGTTGAAGACAACCTTTTCCAGATCGATCGCCTTCTCCGGCGCGAAGAGCAGATAGAGATACTTGAGCGTCTCGGCCAGGAAGTAGCTGGGCATCAGGTCCCCCTTCTCCCGGGTCGTGACGTCCTTGAGGACCGTGTAGCCGGCGTCGGTCCGGCAGTGGGCCATGAGCCCGGCGAAAAACGTCCGGCCCATCTCCAGGTAGCGCGGGTCCTTCGTGGAATGGAACAGGTAGTAGGCCGATTCCATGATCTCTGGCCGCAGGGGGTAGCCGGCGGCCGTGACCTTCATCGTCCGGTAATCGATCACCTCGGGCTCGATCCCGTTCAGGTTCCACATCTTGTAGGCTGACTCCTGGAGCCGCTTCGCCCGGCCGAGGTCGCCGCCGAGCGCCAGGACGGCGGGCAGGAAGGCGTGCAGGGCTCCGAACTCGGTGGCCGTCCGCTTTGCCGTCATCATGTCCACCTGGCCGTACCAGAGCCCGGTAGGGGCTTGATCGGCCAGATGCTTGTCGAGGGCGCGGACGCTTTCCCGCCACATGGTTCCGCAATCCTTGTCGCCGAAGAGGTGCGAGCACTTCAGGAGGTATTCGTAGTAGGAGTCGATGCCGCCGCCGACATGGCTGGCCCGGCTGATCCATTCCCCCGTCTCGACGTCGATCTCCTCGCCCACGAGGCCCAATTTCGAGCGCCGCTTGTAGAGCTGGACGACGGCGTTCTTCGCCTTGTCGTAGAAGACCGGATTTTTCGTCAGCTTCGAGAGGGTGCCGAGCTCGAGCAGGAGCGTGCCGATCTCCGCCGGATTGGAGCGCGCGCCCGAGGTCTTGCCCGTCCTGAGGTTGACGTACATGTAGGGCATGCCGGTGGGGGAGTTGAAGACGGGCAGGAGCCGCTTGCCCAGATCCTCGGCGAGGCGGAGCAGGCGCGCGTCGCCGGTCATCTGGTATCCCGAGAGCAGGCCGCCCAGGAGGCGGATGGTGACCTCGAAGTTCTTGACCGAGATGTCTTTGTCGAAGGAGAGCTTGTCGACGATCAGGGCCTGGGCCTTCGCCGCCTCGTCCTTGAAGCCCAGGAGGAGCAGCGTGTCGAGCGAGTCCACCGGAGTCATCAGGAGGGGCTCGCCGTACCAGTCGCGCGGCGTCCTGCTCAGGGGCTGGAGCTCGTCGTGCCCCCAGGCATACCGCTCGTAGGCCTGCCACGAGGAGAGGAACTCGGCGCGGACCTGGGCGGCCAGCGCGGCGCGGTCCACGGGCTTGGGAGACGGGCCGGCGCCGGATGCCCCTCCCGGCAGAAGGAGGAGCGCGAAGGTGGAGAAGAGGGCGATGATTTTCATGGGAACGGCTATTGTATGTCGTGAGAGGAGACCGACCATGGACGGACAAGTCATCGCCAAGATCTTCGAAGCCAGCCACGGGAGCTTGACGCGCAACCTCGAGGGGATCACCCACGAGGAGTCGTTGCGCGCGCCCGAGCCGGGGGGCAACAGCCTCAACTGGGTGCTGGGCCACCTGCTCTACCACCGGAACGTGGTGATGAAGCTCCTGAACCAGCCGCCTGTCTGGGATCCGGAAAAGGCCGCCCGCTATGCCCGCGGCAGCGCTCCCCTGGGCCCCGACGACCACCCCGTACCCCTGGAGTCGATCCGCGCCGAGCTCGACCGCTCGCAGGCCACCCTCCTCGCGGCCGTGCGGGCCCGCACCGACGAGGAGCTCGCGGCCCCGGTGGAGAATGGCACCCCTCTGGCCCAGGGGTTGATCCAGCTCGGTTTCCACGAGGGCTACCACGGCGGCCAGATCAGCATGCTGCGCCGGTTTCTCGGCCATGCGGGCGCGATCCAGTAAGTGGCATCGTTCATGAATTAAAGAACGGTCGAGGGAGGAAGAGACCATGGCAAAACTGGACACCGAAGAGCGTAACGATCTCTCGACCGGCAACTTCGCCTTTCCCAAGCAGCGCAAGGAGCCCCTCGAGGACGCCAGCCACGTGCGCAACGCGATCGCCCGCTTCGATCAGGTCAAGGATGTGAGCGACGAAGATCGCGACGAGGCCTGGAAGCGCATCAAGGCAGCGGCGAAGAAGCACGGCGTCGAGGTCCACGAGGAGAGCTGGCGCGAGTTGGGGAAGGGGTAGCGTCCTTCTCTGGCTCGTCTCTTGCTGCAAGTTTCCTCCTGGATGGCGGTACCGGACCGCTCGTTCTGGCATCCATCAACGAGGAACTTGCGAAGAGGTGAGCCGATGCGCGGACCGAACGAAGAGTCAGAGGAAAAAGCCCAGGGAGAGGAGAGCCACGGGGTTACCCGGCGGCAGTTCCTGGAGCTGTCGGCCGCTGCCGCGGTGGCCGTGGGCTCCGGCGGATTCGCCTGGGCCGCCGAGGTGAGGCAGGGGGTGCCGTACCGCACCCTCGGGCGCACGGGGGAGAAGGTCTCGCTCGTCGGCGTCGGCGGCGCTCATATCGGGCGGATCTCCGAGAAGGAGAGCCTTCAGATCATGCGTGCGTCGCTCGACCGCGGCCTCAACTTCCTCGACAACTCCTGGGATTACAACGACGGCAAGAGCGAGGAGTGGATGGGCAAGGCCCTCAAGGACGGCTATCGCCAGAAAGCCTTCCTGATGACCAAGATCGACGGCCGCACCAAGGAGTCCGCCACCCGCCAGCTCGACGAGTCGCTCAAGCGGCTGCAGGTCGACCATATCGACCTCCTGCAGTTCCACGAGATCATCCGAATGAGTGACGCGGACCGCATCTTCGCGCCCGGCGGCGCCCTGGAGGCGGTGCTGGCGGCGAAGAAGGCGGGAAAGGTCCGGTACATCGGCTTCACCGGCCACAAGAGCCCGGAGATCCACCTGCACATGATCAAGACGGCGGATGCCCACAAGTTCAGCTTCGACACCGTGCAGATGCCGCTCAACGTGATGGACGCGCACTACAAGAGCTTCGAGAAGGAGGTCCTGCCGGTGGCGCTCCAGCACCAGATCGCGGTGCTGGGAATGAAGCCGATGGGGGATCAGATCATCCTCGACAGCAAGGCCGTCACTCCGGTCGAGTGCCTGCACTACACGATGAACCTGCCGGTGAGCGTCGTGATCACCGGGATCGATTCCATCGGCATCCTCGATCAGGCCCTGAAAGCGGCGCAGAGCTTCCAGCCGATGAGCGGCGCCCAGGTCTCTGCGCTGCTGGCGAAGACGCAGCAGGTCGCTCAGAACGGGAAGTTCGAGCTCTACAAGACCAGCCAGAAGTTCGATACGACGGAGAAAAAGCCTGAGTATCTGGGGTGAGGCCCTGGCTGACAGGGCCTCTCAGAGGTAACTCAGCCACGCATCGCTTCGCCGCTGCTTGAGCGCCGCGAACCACCGGCAGAGCGGATACATCGCGATCACGACGAACGCCCAGACCAGGTAGATGATCGGCAGCGAATATCCCCAGCCGGGCGGCGCGGTGAACGGATAGTGCGCGAGGTCCGGGGACTCGAACATCCAGTGCGCCGATCCATACCGCACGTGAGCAGGTGATGACGGCGAGCAGGTGGATGAGAAAAAAGTGCAGCATGTAATAGAACAGCGGCACCTTGCCGATCACCAGCGCCGGCCGCAGGAGCCGTGGCGTGCGGCGATCGACCAGCCCCAGAAAGACCAGCGCCGGACCGAGCGTCATCAGCAGGAACAGCAGCGACGGCGGGTACTTGGTCGTGTTCAGGAACGAGAGCACGGTGAACGCCGCGGTCTTCTGCCCCATCCAGCGCGACGGGTCGCCGTAGACATTCAGGCCGCGAATCACGAGGAACGCCACGCTCAGGGCCAGCCCCAGGCGCAGGAGCAAGGCCCGCCGGCGATCGGCATCCCAGGCTGTAGACCTGTCCGAGGCCGTATCCGACGGCGGTCACGCCGATCCAGGGGATGAGCGGATAGGCCACGAACACGACGTGCTCCGGGGTGTTGAGGACGAAACCCGGCGCGTGCAGGATGGACCAGAGCGGGTTCGCCGACCTCACGGTGTCGAAGAGGTTGTGGCCCGCGATCAGGAGGACGCCGAAGGCGGTCACCACGGACGCCGGCAGGCGGACGAGCGCCGCGAGCGTGATCATCGCCCAGCCGAGCGCCCAGAGGACGAGGAGCATCGTCACCCGGTAATCGACGTTGAACTGGTAGGCGAAGCACCGCAGCAGCACGAGCTTCCAGGAAGATCAGCCAGAGCCCGCGGGTGAACAGGAACCGGGAAAGCTCGCCCGGCGACTTCCGCCGCAGCGAGAGGTAGGCGCCCGTGCCCGTGAGCAGGAAGAACACCGGCGCGCAGAAGTGCGTGATCCAGCGGGTGAGGAACAGGGCCGCCGTGGCGCTGGCCAGGTCGGTGGGGTTCTGCCCGGGGATGCCGAAGAAGTCGCGGGTGTGATCGAGCGCCATGATGATCATGATCACGCCGCGGACGACGTCGATGGATTCGAGGCGCGCACGGCCCGAGGTGGTGTTCGCGCGATCCCGGTCACTCTGAAATTGCGGAGGAGTCGCTCTGTTTTTCACGAAATGTTGCCTTTCGAGAGGCTCGGGCCGCATTTTCCTATCTGGCTTCGCCTGCCGCAAGGCGCGAGCCTCCCGGTACCTGGTAATACCTGCCGCCGGGGTGCGTTGTAGAGACCAGTGACTCTACCGGAGGCTGATCTGACCATGCATCCCAACGACAGGCCCGCGATCGAGGCCATCGACCTGACGCGCTCTCTTCCGCTCGGCGGCGAGCTCGTGCCCATCCTCAGGGGCGTTTCCTTCCATGTCGAGCCCGGAGAGTGGATCGCTCTCACCGGACCGTCGGGCTCGGGCAAGTCGACCCTGCTCGGCATCCTCGCCGGTCTCGATTCCCCGACCTCGGGGCGTATCGTCGTCGGCGGCACCGACATCACGCGGCTCGGCGAACGCGCCATGGCGCGGCTGCGCAACGAGAAGATCGGCGTCGTGTTCCAGTCGTTCAACCTGATCGGGTCGCTGACGGCCCAGGAGAATGTCGAGGCGCCGCTCCACGTGAGCTCGTCGGGCTTGCGCGCCCGGGACGCCGCGCGGGAGATGCTCGCGCTCGTGGGGCTGTCGGACCGCCTCGGGCACCGGCCGCACCAGCTCTCGGGCGGCCAGCAGCAGCGCGTCGCCATCGCCCGCGCGCTCGTCACGCGGCCGGCGCTCCTGATCGCCCGGCCGACGCCGGCCCGGTCGCCGCGGCGCTCGAACGCGCGGGCGTGAAGTCCGTCCAGCGTTTCGTGAGATCGCCGGCCGCCGCGCGAATCCCGGGCGGCCCTTCGCTCGACGTTTTGCGCGGAATTACGGGCCTCGACGCGGACCGCACGGGAACCGTTCGGATCGTGGAGGGCGCCTGGAGCAAGGGGCCGGGAGCGGCGCTCGCGCCCGCGCGGCTGCGGGGCGAACCGTGGAAGCTCGAGACGGGCGACGCCGTCGAGCTTTCGTCCCCCAGGGGCGAGCGCGCCACCGTTTCGATCGCGGGCTTCTATGATCTCCAGCGCGTCTCACCGCTCGTGCCGCGCGTATCGGGCCTGATCCTCGACGAAGCCACGGCCCTGCGGCTCGGGGGTCCGGCGGCGCAGGTGAATTCAACCGGCGGAGTGGAGGAGGGGCGGCTCGATACGGTCGCTAGGGACCTCGCGCGCGACGCGCCGGATGCCCTGGTGCTGCGGGCCGCCGATCTGGTCTCGGAGACGCAGGTCGCGGTCGCGAACCTGTTCGCCTTCGTCATTGCCGTCGCCGGGTTGGCGCTTGTGGCGGGCGGAGTCCTGATCGCCAATTCGGTGGCCTCGCGATGCTCCAACGTCGGCGCGAGATGGGGATCTTCAAGGCGATCGGATATTCGAGCGCGCGGATCCTGGCCGGGATCGCGGTCGAGTACGCGCTGCTCGGGCTGGTAGCGGGTGTCGCCGGAATGGGGGCCGTGGCCCTCGCCTTCGGAATCATCAATCGCCTGCGGCCGGCGGCGAAGCTCGTGCTCGATCCCGTACAGGCACCGGTGATGATCGCGGTCGCCGTTGTGATCGCTTTCGCGAGCGCGGTCGCCGTGGCATGGCACCCGACCCACGCGCGCCCGCTCGAGGTGCTCCGGCAGGAGTGAGGAGAAGCACGAAGCAGGGACGAAAGGGACGGCAAGGACAAGAAGCGCGAGCCCTCACTCCTCGATCATCGCCTCCATCGGCGAGATCCGGGCGGCGCGGTCGGAGGGGAGCAGGCAGGCGAGGAGAGCCACCAGGCCCAGGATGGCGGCGGAGCCGGCGAGCGTCGCCACGTGAAGGGGCGGAACTTGAAAGAGAATCGCCTGCATGGCCCGGCCGGTCAGCCAGGCGCCGAGAACTCCAAGAACCGTGCCGGCCGCCAGCAGGCGCAGGGCGAGAGAGAGGAACTGAACGCGCACCTGCTCCGGCCGGGCTCCCAGCGCCATGCGCAGGCCGATCTCGCGGCGGCGCTGCGCCACGGCATAGCTCAGGACTCCGTAGGTTCCAATCGCGGTGAGGAGCAGGGCGATACCGGCGAAGAGCCCCGCCAGCAGGGCCGGCGAGCGGCGGGATATGAGGCTGTCGGCAATGCGGGCCTCCAGCGAGCGGAGGTCGTTGACCGGCAACTCGGGATCGACCGCCCGGACGGCCCCGCGCAACGCCGGCCCGAGCGATTCCGGAGGCAGGCTTGTGCGGACCACCACCCAAAGGTTGTGGTCGATCCGGTGGCCGAAGGGGTAGTAGACCGCGCCCTGGGCCTCATCCTCGACCAGCCCCGCCTGCTTCACCGGACCGACGACGCCGACGACGGTATAGGCCTCGGCGGGGCTCTCCCCGGCTGAGCCCCCTTCGAAGACCTTCTGGCCGATCGCATCTGTTTTTAGGCCAGTACCGGCGGGCGAAGTCCTCGTCGACGACGCAGTACCGCTCAGCGCGGCGGGAGTCCTCGGCCGTGAGGAAGCGGCCCTCGCGCAGCGAGAAGCCCAGGGCGGAGAAGTAGTCGCCGCCCACGCTGTAGGAGTAGACCCCGTGCGGCGGCTCTCCAGGCCGGGACCGGTGCCCCTGGACCGTGGCCGCGCTCTTGTTGCTGCTGCCGCTCAGCGGCACGTTGGTGGCGAAGCCCACCGCCTGCACGCCCGGCTGGCGGCCGATTTCCACGGTGAGCCTCTCGGTGACCGCGAGCAGGTCCTGCCGGTCCGGATAGCTCCTCACCGGCAGAACCAACTGTCCGCTCAGGACGTCGGCGGGCCGGAATCCGGGGGAGACGGTCATCACCTTCCGGAGGCTCAAGCCCAGCAGGCCCGCCCCGGCGAGCAGCACGAAGGCCAGGGCGATCTGGGCGACGATGAAGGCGTGGCGCAGCCGTTGCGCGGCCCGGCCGGCCGTGGTGCCCCGGGACTCGGCCTGCAGCCCGGGGGCCGCGGCGTTGCGCAGGCTGAGCCAGACGACCGGCAGGCCGAGCGCGATCCCCATGGCGAGCGAGCCCGCCAGGGCGATCAGCGCCAGGCGGCCGTCGAAGGCCACGTGCGATCCCAGGGGCAGGCGATCGACTCCCAGCAGGGCCAGAAGGCGGATGCCTCCCGCTCCGGCGGCCAGCCCGAGAAGGCCTCCGGTCAGCGCCAGCAGCGTGCTCTCCACCAGGGCGCCGCTCACGACGTGCCGCCGGCTCGCTCCGAGCGCCTGCCGGACCGCCAGCTCCTTCACCCGGCCGCTGGCGCGGATGAGCAGCAGGTTCACCAGGTTGACTCCGCCGATGAGGAGCAGGAAGAGAGCCCCCGCCTGCACCAGCAGCAGGGTGGGACGGACCGCGGCCACATGGTCCGCCCGCAGGGACACCACGAGCGAGCGGAAGCCCGCGTCGGCCATCATCCTCGCCTCCGGGCCGTCCACCTCCACGGCGGCGTTGCGGGCGTCGATCTGCGCCTGGGCCTGCCGCCAGAGTGGCCCCCGGCCGGAGCCGGGCGATCATGCGGGCGGTCCCGGAGTGCCGCCGCTGGGGCTCGCGCTCGTCCGGGCTCGACGCGAGCGGGAGGTAGATCAGCGCCTGGGACGAGAGGAAGCTGAAGCTGGGCGGCAAGACCCCGACCACGGTCCGGGAGATGGCGTTGACGCGGATCTTGCGGCCGAGCACGCGCGGGTCGGCGCCCAGGCGCTGCCGCCAGTAGCTGTCCGTGAGGATGGCCGCGTCGTTTTTCCCCTGCTACGGTCTCCGCCTCCGTAAACGCGCGCCCCATCACCGGGCCGAGCCCCAGGGTGGAGAAGAAGTCCGGGGAGACCCGCGAGACCGGTATCTGCTCCGTCGCGCCCGTTTCGCCCACGACCGCCATGGCGTCGCGGTAGACCGCCAGCCCTGAGAAGGCGGCGATATGACCCCGGCGCTCGTAGTAGTTCGGCAGCGAGCAGCCGTCGTTGGGGACGCCGGCCTTGGGATAGGTGTTGTACACGCTCATCAGCCGGCCGGCGGCGGGGAAGGGGAGCGGCCGGAGCAGCACCGAGTCGACGACGGCGAAGATGGTCAGGTTGGCGCCGATGCAGAGCGCCAGGGTGGCCAGGGCGGTGATCGTGAAGCCCGGCGTCTTGCGCATCAGGCGGACGGCGTAGCGCAGGTCCTGATGGAGCTCGTCGAACAGGCGCAGTCCGCTCGCCTCGCGGCAGTCCGTCTTGGCGTTGTCGAGGCTGCCGAACTCCAGGCGGGCGCGGCGCGCCGCTTCCGCCGGCGGCACGCCGGAGCTGACGAGATCGGCCGTGTACTGCTCGATATGGAAGCGCATCTCCTCGGCCATGGCGTCCTCGAACTGAGGCCGGTGGCGGAGCGTCCGGAGCACGGAGAAGAGCTGTCCCAACATGTCACACCTCGTCCGGCACGGTGTTCAGGGCCGCGGCAATCGCGGACGCCAGGCGCTTCCAGTCGGCCGTCTCCTCCTGCAGGCGGAGACGGCCCGGCCTCGGTCAGGGTGTAGAACTTGGCCTTGCGGTTGTTGTCGCTCTGCCCCCACTCGGAGGCGATGAGCTTCTGGTGCTCCAGCCGGTAGAGCGCCGGATAGAGGGAGCCTTGCGGCACCTCCAGCGCGTCGCCGGAGATCTGGCGGATGCGCAGCAGCACGCCATACCCGTGCAGCGGTTTCAAGCGACACCGCCTTGAGGATCAGCATGTCGAGGGTGCCGGGAAGCAGGTCCGCGGTCTTGGGCATGGCGTTTCGTTCTCCTAGCTTGACTAGGGGAATGGTGGCATGCGCTCTCCTAGTCTGTCAAGGAGAGCGGATAGGCCCGCCCGGGCATTAATGCCCGGGCGGGAGGCCTCGGACGGGCCCGAAGAAGTGCTGTCTACCGCGCCCGCTCGTACTGCACCGGCAACGCCGGCGCCGCGCCCAACTCGCGCTGCGCCCTGAACGCCCAGTACGGATCGCGCAGCAGCTCGCGGGCGAGGAAGACCAGGTCGGCGTCGCCGTTCCTGACGATCTCGTCGGCTTGCTCCGGCTCGGTGATCATGCCGACGGCGCCGGTCAGGATGCCGGCCTCCTGGCGGATGCGGCGGGCGAACGGCACCTGGTAGCCGGGGGCGACCGGGATGCTCACCCGCGGCAGGGTGCCGCCGGAGGAGACGTCGATCAGGTCCACTCCGATCTCCTTGAGCCGTTTCGCCAGCTCGACGGACTGCTCGATGTCCCAACCACCCTTCGGCGCCCAATCCGTCGCCGAGATCCGCACGAAGAGCGGCAGCTCGGCGGGCATCACGCCGCGCAGGCGCTCCGCCACCCGCAGCGTCAGGCGCATCCGGTTCTCCAGGCTGCCGCCGTATTGATCGTCCCGGTGGTTGCTCAGGGCGAGAGGAACTGATGCAGCAGATAGCCGTGGGCGGCGTGGATCTCGATCACCCGGAACCCCGCCGCCAGGGCGCGCCGGGCGGCCGTCTCGAAGGCCGCGACCACCTCGTCGATGCCGGCCTCGTCCAGCGGCACCGGGACCGGTCCCCCTTCGCGGAACGGGATCGGGCTGGGGGCGGCGACGGTCCATCCGCCATCCTTCAAGGGACCTCCGCCCTTCCAGGGAGGCTCGGTGCTGGCCTTGCGCCCGGCGTGGGAGAGCTGGATGCCGGCGACCGCTCCCTGCGTATGGACGAAGCGCGCGATGCGGGCCAGCGGCTCGACTGCTCATCGCTCCAGATCCCGAGGTCGGCGGGGGAGATCCGGCCGTCGCGGGTGACCGCCGTGGCCTCGACGAGGACCAGGGCCGCTCCGCCCACGGCCCGGCTGCCGAGGTGGACCAGATGCCAGTCGTTGGCCAGCCCCTCCTCGGCGTTGTACTGGCACATGGGGGACATGACGATCCGGTTGCGGAGCGTCACGCCGCGGATCGTCAAGGGGCTGAGCAGGGCGGTCGCGGAGGTTTTCGGGATCGGGTCCGTCATGCCGCCATGGTAGCCCAGACTCCTGGGCCCAGGCGGCCTTCGCCGGCTCTCGATCGGCACGCTCCCTGGGCACTCAAATCCAGGAGAGCACAACTTTTCGTGGCCTTTTCCGTAGCTCTATATACCCCCTGATCCAGTTCATGGCCCCCCGAACCGCCGTCGGCGGGGCGTCGCCATGGGGCCTGGGGTAGATTCCAGACCGCCGATCCAAATAACTCGATCCAGAAACTGGAGATGATCATGTCCCTCTTCATCGTCGCCGCCCTCGCCGTGGGGTTCCTCCTCTTCGTCGTGATCCTTCGCTCGATGCTGGTCTACATTCCCAACAACCGGGTGGGGATCCTGGAGAAGCTCATCAGCGCCAAGGGTTCCGTGCACTCCGGCCTGATCGCGCTGGAGAAGGAGGCCGGTTTCCAGCCGGAGCTCCTGCGCGGCGGCTGGCACTTCCTGAAGCCGTTCCAGTACCGCGTCCACAGAATGCCGCTGGTCACCATCCCGCAGGGTGAGATCGGCTATATCTTCGCCCGCGACGGCCAGTCGCTGCCGCCGTCCCAGTCGCTGGCCTCCAACGTGCGCGCCCACGACTTCCAGGACGCCGCGGCCTTCCTGCGCGCCGGCGGCCAGAAGGGCCCGCAGCGCATGCTCCTGCGCGAGGGCTCCTATGCGATCAACCTGGCGCTGTTCGTGGTGCTGACCCGCGACCATCTCTACTACCTGCCCCTGGACCGCAGCGAGGAGGCGGTGTTCGCCAAGATGGGGCAGCTCATCGGCGAGCGCGACGGCTACCACCCGGTGGTCATCCGCGGCGCCGAGGACCGCATCGCCATCGTCACCGTGCACGACGGCCCGGCCGTGCCGTCGGGGGAGATCATCGCGCCGCTGGTCGGCAACGATCCCGCTCAAGCCCAGACGTACCACAACAGCTTCCAGGACGCCGACAAGTTCCTGCTCGCCGGCGGCCAGCGCGGCCGGCAGCTCCAGGTGCTGGTCGAGGGCACCTACTACATCAACCGCCTCTTCGCCACCGAGGAGCTGGTGCCGAAGACCACCGTCGAGGTCGGCACCGTCGGCGTCGTCGTCTCCTACACCGGCGACAGCGGGCGCGACCTCTCGGGCAAGGACTACAAGCACGGCGAGCTGGTGACGGTGGGGGAGCGCGGCGTCTGGAGCGAGCCGCTGCTGCCGGGCAAGTACGCGTTCAACACCTACGCCGGCAAGGTGATCATGGTGCCGACGACCAACTTCATCCTCAAGTGGAACCGGACGGAAACGGGCTCCCACAAGTTCGACGAGAACCTCGCCGAGGTGAAGCTGATCACCAAGGACGCCTTCGAGCCGAGCCTGCCGCTGTCGGTGGTGGTGCACATCGACTACCGCAAGGCGCCGCTGGTCATCCAGCGCTTCGGGGACGTCAAGAAGCTGGTCGAGCAGACGCTGGACCCGATGGTCAGCGCCTATTTCAAGAACATCGGCCAGACCCGCACCCTGATCCAGCTCCTCCAGGACCGCTCGGAGATCCAGGACCTCTCGGGCGTGCAGATGAAGGAGAAGTTCACGGTCTACAACCTCGAGCTGCAGGAGGTGCTGATCGGCACGCCCACGTCGGGTGAAGGCGGCGGCCAGATCGAGCAGATCCTGGTGCAGCTCCGCTCGCGGCAGATCGCCGAGGAGCAGGTGGAGACCTACAACCGGCAGGAGCGCGCCGCGGTCAAGGAGCGCGAGCTGCGCGAGGCGGAGAGCCGGGCGCGCCAGCAGCAGGCGCTCACCGAGTCGGAGATCGCCATCACCGTGCAGTCCAACCAGGGTAAGGCCGAGTACGCCCGCGCCCAGCAGCAGGCGTCGCAGATCCAGGCCCTGGCGACCGCGGAGGCGGCGAAGACCCGCATCCTGGCGGAGGGCGAGGCGCAGAAGATCCGGCTGGTCGGCGAGTCCGAGGCCGATCGCGCCGGCCGCGTGGGCATCGCCCAGGCGCTGGCTCTCGAGGAGCAGGTGCGCGCCTACGGCGGCCCGCAGTTCCAGTTGATCCAGAACGTGATGGGCCGGTTCGCCGAGGCGATCGAGAAGTCGCACGCCGACGTCGTGCCGAAGATCCAGATGAGCAGCGACGGCAAGGGGGGCGGCAGCCTGGTGGAGAACCTGCTCGCCCTGCTGCTCTCCGGCAAGCTGGGCGAGACGGTGGGCGTGGGCGTCCTGCCCACGGTGGACGCCGATCCCCAGGCCGAGACCCTGCGCTCCGAGCTGCGCCGCAGCATCCAGAGCGATCAGAAGGGGAATTCGGGGAACGGGGCGGCGGCGTAGGGCCGCCCGGGCATTGATGCCGGCGGTGGAGGCCGAGGATTGACCTACAATCCCGCCCGATGACTCCGGAACCCCAGGACTCCCCCGGCTGGCCGCGCGCGCTCGCGTGGCCGGCCGTGCTGCTCCTCTACACGGCCGGCGTCCTCGTCTACTTCTGGCCGCTCCCCCGTCTCTGGGGGGACCACATCGGCCCCGACCTCGGCGACCCGTTCTTCAACCTCTACGTGCTCAAGTGGGGAGCCCACCAGATCCAGCTCGGCCTGCCCGGCGTCTGGGACGCCAACATCTTCTATCCGACCCGGGGGGCCCTCGCGTTCTCCGATCATCTGCTGGGGCCGGCGGCCGAGCTCGTCCTGTTCCTGCGGGCCGTCCCCAACGCCGTCGCCGGCTACAACTTCCTCTTCCTCTCCTCCTTCGTGGCGAGCGCCCTCGCGGTCTGCTGGGTGCTGCGCCGGAGCGGGCTCACCTGGACGGCGGCCGTGCTGGGCGGATGGATGTACGCCTTCTCCTGCTTCCGGCTCGCGCAGATGGCCCATCTGCAGATCCTGATCGCGCAGTGGATCCCGCTCACCCTCTGGTTCTGGGACCGCCTGCTCGCCCGGCGGACGGCGAAGGACGCCGCCCTCTTCCTGCTGTTCTATCTGCTCAACCTGTCGGGGGGCTGCTACCTCGCGTACATGATTCATTTTCCGCTGCTGGCGATCCTGCTCAGCCGGGCCGCCGCGGAGCGGAGAGAGCTGGTCTCCCTGCGCTCGCTGCGCGTGCTGGCGCCGGTGGCGCTGGTGGCGGGGGTGGCGGTGGCCGCGTTCTTCCTGCCCTACGTGCGGGTGGCCCGCGCGCAGGGGCTCTCCCGGCCGCCGGAGGAGATCGAGCAGTACAGTGCCAGGCTGGCCAGCTACTTCAGCCCCAGCGGCCAAAACCTTTATTTCGGCGAAGGGGCGGGGCGGTTCCTGCACGGCCTGCTGGGCGAGCGCGCGGATCTCTTCTATCGGCCCGAGAACGAGCTGTTCGCCGGCTTCCTGCCGACGCTGCTCTTTTTCGTGGGGGCCTTCGCCGCGTTTCGCGGGCTGAGGGAGGGGAAGGCGGACCCCTGGGCCCGGGGGCTCGCGCTGTCGGGCCTGATCTGTTTCGCCCTCTCGTTCGCCCCGGTGTACGTGCCGCTCGCCCGAGTCATTCCCGGGCTCTCCGGGATGCGCGTTCCGGCGCGGTTCTATGCCTTCGTCTCCCTCACCGTGGTCTACTTCGCCGCCCGCGGCGTGGACCTCCTGCTGCGCCGCGCCTCCACCCCGCGGGCGCGGGCGGCCGTCGCCCTGGGGCTCGCGGGTCTCCTCGCCCTCGAGCTGGCCCCGCGCGGGATCGCCTGGGAACGGGTGCCGCGCGAGAAGGAGCTGCCGCGGGCGTACTTCTGGCTGCGGGACCAGCCCGGCGTCAAGGCGCTCGTCGAGCTCCCCCTCTACGCGGACGCCCGGGAGAACGATTACCTCTACGCCGCCACCGTGCACTGGAAACCGATCGCCAACGGCTACAGCGGCTATATGGCGGAGAGCTACCTCGGGCTCGTCAACCACATCCGGTTCGTCCCCCACGCCGACGGCTTCGACCTGCTGCGCAGGATGGGGATCACCCACCTCGTGGTCCACGCCGGGAAACCGCGCGAGATCAGGATCGTCAAGCGCTGGGAAGGCCGGTTCGGCACCGGGCCGGAGCGCCAGATGGAGTGGGTCTACCAGGAGGAGGGGATCTCGATCTACCGGGTGCTCGACCGGGGGTATAGACTAGCTTCCATGTTCGAGCGCCTCATCGCATTTTGGCATCGACGGCTAGGGGCGGCCCTGTGAAGGTAGGGCCCAGGGGAGCAGTCCGCGTCTGCTCCCCTGGGGTTTTCGGTTTTAGTTGTCAAAGAGCGAACCGCTCACATTTCACACGTTTTTCGACAAAAAGGGCGGGTCCGGCCAGCCGCGCCGAACCCGCCCTGACGGGTCTACCTCTTTATGTCTTTACGTCGCCGGGCCGGCCGCGGGCGATTCCGGCGCGGGCGCCGGATTGCGCCGGACCCGCGGTTTCTTGTCGCGCCCCCGGGCCTTGCGCGGCTTGAGGCCGAACTCGATCAGCTTCTCGCTCTGGAAGCCGTAGGCCGTCTGCAGCGAGGCGCCGAGACGGCCGCGGAGATTGTCGCCGGCGCGCACGACCGTCTCGCGGTTGCTGTTGACCTCCCGGCTCTCGGCTTTGAGCGCCTCCGCCCGGACGTCGAGCTCCTCGGCCTGCGTGATGATCCTCTCCAGCTCGGCATGCAGCACCGCGAGGTGCGGCATGTCCGTGAGGAGCGGCCTGAGACCGGCGGAGATCACCTTCCACCGCGCGATCCGTTCGGGAATGGAACTACCTTTCGTTGCCATGATCCTTCTCCTTTTCATCGTGTGACTGGGGGGATTATCCCGATCCCTGTTCCCAATCGATTGTTATACGCCCCGCCTCCGGCCTATCCGGAAGCAGTGCGTCGGGGTTCCGAAAACCAGGGTGACTCTCCTGGGTGAATCCGTGAAGTATGCGTACTATACCCGGATCGGGCGATCTCGTCAACCCCCCTCTTCGCCCCCTCCGAAAAGGCCGTCCCGACCGGGGAAAGATCTTTCTCTCCAGGAAAAGCCCTTTTACAGGAGGGAAAGGCCAATCGATACCGATCGGGGAAGATCCGGCCCCGGAAGAGGCTTGTGGCCGATGGCTATTATGAATATCATGCGTTCAGCGGCCAATGCCGGCAGAGAAAGGCGTGATCCCGGTGGAATTGAATCCGCCGTGCGAACCGATCGCTTTTTCGCGCGGCGAAAGCTGATTTCATTCTTTGAAAACTGAACCAAGAGACGTACCCGTTCAGCGGGTACGCCGGGGGCTCTCCGTCCTTGCGCCGGGGGGAGGAGAGCCCCGTCTTTCTTTTGCAGCCTACCGGGCGGGGCGCAGAGTGGCGGTCCGGCGCAGCCAGCGCCCCGCCGCGCGGACCGGCAGGGGTAGGCGGCGGCTGGAGCGGGAGGCGGCCAGGGCCGGGATCTTCCGGGTCAACAGGTCCACCCATCGCGACAGGGTCGCCTCGGCGGTGAACTCGGCGCCGCGGGCGCGGCCGTTCTCGACCATCGCCTGATACAGATCCGGCCGCTCCAGGAGCCGGAGCACCGCCGCCTTCGCCTCCGCCAGGGAGCTCACTTCCAGGTAGTCCAGCTCCGACCGGCGGAGCTCGCGATAGGCGTACTCCGGCCCGAGCAGGGCCGGGACGCCGGCGAGCCAACTGTTGAAGAGCTTCGAGGCGGGTTTCGGCGTCCACAGGCGCCGGTCCTCCGGACGTACCGCCAGCAACAGGTCCACCTGCCGGAAGTCAGGCCAGTCGATCCCCGCCTGGTCCGTCGAAGCGCCGGCGAACGGCACCGCGTCGATCTCCCATTCGATCCCCCTCCCGGCGAGGAACTCCCGCCAGGCCGGCGACCGGAACTCGGGATGGAGGTTCTGCTCGAACCCCTTGAAGGCGATCCGCCGGATCGCGGCGCCGCGAGAGGGATCGCGGGGGAGCAGGGCCGGCTGCGGCCAGTGGGGGACGAGGAAGCGCCGCTCCTCGTCCGCGAAGCGGCCATTCTGCACGACCTCGAAGTCGGCGATCAGGGGCTCCCGGTTGTCGGCCCGCGCCCCGAGGAGAACGGCGTTCCCCAGCCGCCGCCACTGGGAGCGCAGCGCCCGGGCCTGTTTCGCATGGAAGACGACGATCCCCTCGGCAGGCGGTGACGCGGCCAGCTCGACGGGGTACCCCGCGCGCGCCAGCCGCAGACAGGTCTGCAGGATCCAGACGCGCTCGCCGCGCTGGAACTCCCGCCAGTCCCGGTCCGGATCGAGGCGCCGCAGGGCCGCGAGGTCGTTCTCTCCGGCCAGGAAGAAGGTGATCTTCATTGTTGGATGTCGTCTTGAGTTAGCATTCTTTGAGTGCGGATCTGCTACTTCATTCAGAATCATCTCGCGCCGCCGCAGATCCGCCGGCTGGTGGGAACGCTCCGGCGCGCGCAGCCCGACTGCTTCATTCTCGTCGGCCATGACGGGTTCGCCGGCCATTGTACGGCGGACGAATTGCGCCGGGCCGCTCGACATCGACGTCTTCGAGTTCCGCGAGCCGGCGCGGCGCGGCTATTTCTCGCTCATCCAGCCCTATTTCGACGCCGTGGAGTGGCTCTCCGCGAGGGGAATCTCCTACGACTGGCTGGTCTACCTGTCGGCTCAGGATTACCCGGTCCGGCCGCTGAAAGAGCTCGAGACCCTGCTGGCGACCAGCGGCTGCGACGGTTTTCTGCGCTACTGGGACGCCTGCGCTCCGGCGAACCCCTGGGGCCGCCCCCGCCAGGGGGTGCGCCGCTATCTGTATCAGTACCGCGAGGCCCCGCGCTGGACCACCCCGGCACTGCGGGTGCTGCGCTCGCTCAACGGCGATGCAGTCGCTCGTCCATTTCCATCTGGTGTACGGGCCGCGGGTCGGCCTGCGCTCGCGAGGGTCGCCGTTCGGGGGCGATCTCACCTGCTACGCCGGCACGCAGTGGACGACGCTCCGCCGGGCCTGCGCCGAGCACGCCGTCGAGCGCGCCCGCGGTGAGCCGGAGCTGCTGCGGTGGTTTCACGGCACCATCTGCCCTGACGAGGCCGTGGTGCAGACCCTGCTCCTCAACGGCGGCCGCTTCGAGCTGCGGAACGACGATCTGCGCTATACGGACTTCACCGGCAGCCGGGACGGCAGACCCCGGACGCTGACCGCGGACGACCTCCCGGCGATCACCAGCGGCGCTCATTACTTCGCACGCAAGTTCGATATCCAGGGCGACGCCCGCGTGCTCGACCTGCTCGACGCCCGGATCGGCTGAAGGGCGGGGCTTGCGCCCACCTTCGCCCACCTGCCATGCTGCCAGCCCAGGCGCGAGAGCGCGGTCTAGAGGAGGGGAACAGCATGAGAATCATCGTGATCGGAGCCACGGGGACCATCGGCAAGGCGGTCGTCGAGGCGTTGGCGGGGAAGCATGAGGTGGTGCAGGTCGGCCACACGGGTGGGGAGTATCAGGTGGATCTGGCGGCGAAGGATTCCATCGAGCGCCTGTTCGAGATGGCGGCGCCGTTCGATGCCGTGGTCTCGGTGGCGGGGCTGGCGAAGTTCGGCGCCCTGGAAGGGCTGTCGGACGCCGATTTCCAGTTCAGCCTGTCGAGCAAGCTGATGGGGCAGGTGAATCTGGTGCGCGCCGGGATGGCGACGATCCGCGACGGCGGCTCCTTCACGCTCACCAGCGGCGTGCTCTCCCAGGAGCCGACGCGGGGGAGCGCGGCGATCAGCCTGGTCAACGCGGGCCTCGAGGGGTTCGCCCGGGCGGCCGCCCTGGAGATGCCGCGCGGGGTGCGGATCAACGTCGTCAGCCCGCCGTGGGTGAGCGAGACGCTGGAAGCCATGGGGCGCGACGGCGACGCCGGCATGCCGGCCGCCCAGGTGGCCCGCGCGTACGTGGACAGCGTCGAGGGGAGCGAGACCGGGGAGGTTATCGACGCCCGCGCCTTCGCGTATTGATCCCCTGACGGTGTAGGATCATCCCGGAGCTAGGGGGGCCGCAAGGCTGAGAGTCCTTCGGGGACGACCCTCATCACCTGACCTGGGTAATGCCAGCGTAGGGAAGCGATGACGATCTTCGGCCTCTCCTCCCGTTTTTCAGCTTGCACGTCTACACGCTTGAGAGGAGCCGCCGATGATCGAGCCCACCGCGCACGCGATCCGTCCCGGGATCACCACCGGTCCCTTCCCCAATTCCGTCAAGGTCCACGTCGAGGGGAGCCTGCCCGGCGTGCGCGTGCCGATGCGCGAGATCCGCGTCTCGCCGACCCAGACCCACGCCGGGCTGACCGTGCCGAATCCGCCGGTCACGGTCTACGACACCTCCGGGCCCTATACCGATCCGGCGGCGGAGATCGACCTCTACCGCGGGCTGCCGCCGCTGCGGCGGGAGTGGATCCTGGGGCGCGGCGACGTCGAGGAGCTGCCGGACGTCTCCTCCGAGTATGGGCGGCGGCGCGCGGCCGATCCCAGGCTGGTGCCGGTGCGCTTCCCGCACCTGCGGCGGCCGCTCTGCGCCAAGCCGGGACGCCAACGTCACCCAGATGCACTACGCGCGGAAGGGGATCGTCACCCCCGAGATGGAGTTCATCGCCATCCGCGAGAACCAGCGCCGCGAGCTGGCCCGCGAGACCCTGGACGGCCGGGCCTGGGGGGCGGCGTCGCGCAGCACCCGGGGCGGGCGCTGGGAGCGGGCATCCCGGCGGTGATCACCCCCGAGTTCGTGCGCGACGAGGTGGCGCGCGGGCGGGCGATCATCCCGTCCAACATCAACCATCCGGAGAGCGAGCCGATGATCATCGGCCGCAACTTCCTGGTGAAGATCAACGCCAACATCGGCAACTCGGCGGTGACCTCCTCGATCGAGGAGGAGGTGGAGAAGCTGGTCTGGGCGATCCGCTGGGGCGCCGACACGGTGATGGACCTTTCGACGGGCAAGAACATCCACGAGACGCGCGAGTGGATCCTGCGCAACTCGCCGGTCCCCATCGGCACGGTGCCGATCTACCAGGCGCTGGAGAAGGTGGGCGGCAAGGCCGAGGAGCTCACCTGGGAGATCTACCGCGACACCCTGATCGAGCAGGCCGAGCAGGGGGTCGACTACTTCACCATCCACGCCGGCGTGCGGCTCGCCTACGTGCCGCTGACGGCGGGCCGGATGACCGGCATCGTCTCGCGCGGCGGCTCGATCCACGCCAAGTGGTGCCTGGCGCACCACCGCGAGAACTTCACCTACGAGCACTTCGAGGAGATCTGCGAGATCATGCGTGCCTACGACGTCGCCTTCAGCCTCGGCGACGGCCTGCGGCCGGGCTCGATCGCGGACGCCAACGACGCCGCCCAGTTCGCGGAGCTGGACACCCTCGGCGAGCTGACCCGGATCGCCTGGAGCCAGGACGTGCAGGTGATGATCGAGGGGCCGGGGCACATCCCCATGCACCTGATCAAGGAGAACATGGACCGCCAGCTCGCGGCCTGCGGCGAGGCGCCGTTCTACACCCTCGGGCCGCTGACCACCGACATCGCGCCCGGCTACGACCATCTCACCTCGGCGATCGGCGCCGCGATGATCGGCTGGTACGGCACGGCGATGCTCTGCTACGTCACCCCCAAGGAGCACCTGGGGCTGCCCAACAAGGAGGACGTCAAGCAGGGGGTGATCGCCTACAAGATCGCCGCCCACGCGGCGAACCTCGCCAAGGGGCACCCCGGCGCGCAGATCCGCGACAACGCGCTGTCGAAGGCGCGCTTCGAGTTCCGCTGGGAGGACCAGTTCAACCTCTCGCTCGATCCCGACACTGCCCGCGCCTACCACGACGAGACCCTGCCGCAGGAGGGCGCCAAGGTCGCGCACTTCTGCTCGATGTGCGGACCGCACTTCTGCTCGATGAAGATCACCGAGGAGGTTCGCGAGTACGCCGCGAAACAGGGAGTGGAGGAGACCCGGGCTCTGGAGGAGGGGATGAAGGAGAAGTCGGAGGAGTTCCGGCAGGGCGGGGCGGAGATCTACCTGTGAGCCCGGGCATCCGCCGCAAGCCTGCCGAGGTTCCCGCCCGCGTTCCAGAAGAGCTCCGCAACGTTGCGGCAGAGCTCCGCAATGTTGCGGCGGAGCGCGGCGACATCGCGGGGAAGCGCGTCAAGGTTTTGGGGAACGCGGAGACGTAGCGGAGGAGCGCGGAAACCCGGGCGGACTTCAAAATAACTCGGGAGGGATCGAAAACAAGGCCGGCGAACAGCAAAATTGCCTCTCGACCTAGCAGTGAAACGTTCCGGCCCTTCCCCGGAATGTGGATGGAGTCGAGCGCAACGAAAAAATCTCTCCGAACACCGGGTGCAGGTCCGCCGCGACCCCAATTTCGAGGCGTTCCGCGGCAGCGGCGAGTGCGGCCTCGCCGTCCGGCGGCGGCGGCCAGCGCAAGGTAAGGCGATTCAGGCCGCGGTACAGACTTTCCCGCTCGATCCGCAGCACCGCCCGCGTCCAGCGTTCTCCCGCGTCCACGGTTCCGAGATCCCGATCATTGACGGCGAGCCCTACCCGTCCGGGCGCGGAGAGCCGGACGGTCATTGCGATCTCCACGTCCCGTTCCGCGTCGCAGATCAGGCAGAACGAGGACTCCGGCCAGGGGCTGCGAAAGGTCGCCCGGCGGGACAGATCCTCGAAATCCATCACCTCCGGATAAAACCTCTCCAGCGGTTCCCAGAGGTAGATCGCGTCGAGCAACTCGGTCCCTTCCTCGCGGATCGCGAGGTGCTCCAGGAGGAGGCGGTCGATCCGCTCTCCGGCCGGGTGGCCGCGGCGCTCCAGGACGGCGCGGATGGCCTCGATCAGATCGGCGTCGAGGTGGTCCCAGCGCCAGCCGTGCTGGAGGAGGAGGCGGTAGGGGGAGGCGAGGTTGCGCTGCTGGGCGGCGGTCAGCACGGCGGGGCAGGGGGCGCAGCGGGCGGCGACGAGGTCGAGCATCGTCTCGGCGATGCCGGGCGAGGCGTCGAGGGCGGCCTCGCACCAGTGCTCCAGGATAGGGCGCTTGGGGCCGGTCGACAGGAGGCGGTGGGCGGTGTGGATGGCGGCTCCGAAACAGGCGACGGCTTCGGCTTCGGGAGAGAGCGGCGAGGAGGAGATCAGGCGCCGCCAGTCCGCCTCCTCGTCGAGCATTCCCGAGAGATTCAGCACCTGGGCCGCGACGGCGGCCATGGCGACCTGGATCCCCTCCAGGGTCAGATGGCAGTAATCGAGGAAGAGGCGGCGGTCCGGCAGGCTCGATCCGGTGTGCTCGGAAAAGACGTCGCGGAGGTCCACGGCGAGGAAGCCGTGCCGGCGGGCAAGATCCCGCGACAGCTCGCGGGCCGCCGTGGTGGCCTGGGGGGCGCTCAAGAAGGCGAGGGTGGCGTAGCGGGCGGCGTCGACTTCGGCGAGACAGGCGTTCCGCGCGTCCTCCAGATTGCCAAGACCAAGGTGGGCTCGGGCGAGGAGGCGCCACGTCGAGGAGCAGTCGCCGCCGTCGAGCTCCCGCATCGCTTTGGGCGGACTTCGATCGCGCCCGCGAAGTCGTGCTGGTCGAGGCGTTCGACGGCTTCGGCGTAGAGGGCGTGCCAGCGGCCGGTGCCGTCCCCGCTCAGCCAGACCGGCGGCTGGCGCGTCTCCCAGTCGGCGAGGTTGACCTCCGGAATCACCACGACGACCGGGATGTGCACCGCCCAGGCGAGCTCCGCGATGTCGCCGAACGCCGCTTCCGCCGCCTGCCGGAGTCTCTCCGCGGCGAGCCCGATCGGCCCCGCGATCCCTTCCTCCCGCAGCGCCTGACCGTAACGCTGCCGCGCCGCGACGGACGGGGCGTAGGGGGAGACCTCCGGCGTCTCCAGCAGGTTCCAGTTGTTGCCGGCGAAGAGGACGAGCACGTCCGGGTTGATCTGAAGCGAGGCGCGCACGGTCGCGGCGAGGGAGGGGAGGGTCTCGTTGGTGCGGGCGAGATCGATCACCTCGAAGCAGCTCCGCCCCGCCGGCGGCCCGGAGCTGGGCTTCGAGCACCTGGGCGGGCGTCAGGTGGGGAGCGTAGAGATAGCCCGCCGCGACCGACTCGCCGAAGAAGGCGACGCGGAGCGGAAGCAGCGACTTCTTGGGCCGGAGGACCGGCGTGGCCGCATGGTGATCCCCGAGCGGCAGGGGATCGGGACGGACGAAGACGGTCTCGCCGTCGATTCCTCGCCGCGGCTGCCAGATGCTGATCGGCTCCGGGAATCGTGGGATAGGACGGGGTGCCGGGGCGGCGGGCGCGCCGAGCAGGCCGGCCGCCTGGAGGAGACGGGCGGTGCGCAGGCCCTCGGGAGTGGCGAGGAGCTGGGCGAGGGCGTCGTAGAGCGATCTCATACGAACGTGTAGAGGTCGGCGCTGATCGCGCTCGAACCCCGGGCGAAGCCGCTGCGGGCGCGCTCGCGCCAGGCGGGGAGGAGGTCGGCCCAGTTCGACGGCAGCGCTGGCGCGGTCGATCAGGAAATCCTCCAGGACCAGGACGTCGATCCCCGAGACCCCCATGCAGGAGAGAGCGTCCACGGGGGAGGCGACGATCGGCTCGCCGCGCACGTTGAAGGAGGTGTTCACCAGCAGCGGGCAGCCGGTGCGCCGCCGGAAGGCTTCGAGCAGGGCGGCGTAGCGCGGGGCGACCGCGGGATCGACCGTCTGCGGGCGGGCCGAGCCGTCGACGTGGGTGACCGCCGGCAGGTCGAGCGGCGAGGTCACCGGGCAGGTCTCCAGCATGTAGGGGGAGGGGTGATCGAGATCGAAGTGCCCGGCGGCGTGGGCGGCGAGGACGCTGGGCGCGAAGGGGCGGAACGCCTCGCGCTTCTTGACCAGGTGGTTCAGGCGGTCGCGCATCCCGGGATCGCGGGGTCGGCCAGCAGGCTCCGGCCGCCGAGCGCGCGAGGGCCGAGCTCCAGAGGGCCGTGGAACCAGCCGATCACCCGGCCGGCCGCCAGCCGGTCCACCACCGCCTCCAGCAGCTCGGCCTCGCGATCGCGGAAGTCCTCGGCGGCGATCCCGGTGGCGGCGAGCAGGCCGGCGATCTCGCGGCAGCTCCAGCGCGGTCCGAGATAGACGTGGCGCAGGGGCTCCGGCCGCCCGCCGGTGAGCTGGGCGTGGGCCAGGGCGGCGGCGCCGAGGCAGGCGCCGGAGTCGCCGGCGGCGGGCTGGACGAACAGGCGCTCGAAAGGGCCCTCGCGCAGGATGCGGCCGTTGGCGACCACGTTGAGGGCCACGCCTCCGGCCATGCAGAGGTCGGGGAAGGCCGGTGCGCTCGTGGAGCCAGTGGGCCTTCGCGAGCAGGATCTCTTCGAGCACGGCCTGGAGGCTCCGCGCGACGTCCTGATGGAAGCGGGTGATCTCCGCTCTCAGGCTTCCGCGGCGGCTCGCCGAAGAGGCGCGGCAGGGCGTCCGAGTACATCCGCCGGCCGCGAATGAAATCGAAGTACTGGAGGTCGAGCCGGTATTGTCCCTCCCGATCCCGGGGAGACGAGCCGGCGCATCTCGTCGAGAAAGCGCGGCTCGCCGTAGGGGGCGAGGCCCATCACCTTGTACTCGCCGTCGTTGACCTCGAAGCCCAGGTAGGAGGTGAGGGTGGCGTAGAGCAGGCCCAGGGAGTGCGGGAAGTCGACCTCCTCGAACAGCTCGACCGCGGCGCCGCGCCCGCGGCCATACGCCGTGGTGGCCCATTCGCCGACGCCGTCGACGGTGAGGAGGGCGGCCTCCGGAAACTCCGAGAAGAGGAACGAGCTCGCGGCGTGGGAGAGGTGGTGATCGAAGGTGAGGATCGGCCCGTCCCACCCCAGCCCCTCGCGGATCGCCCGTTCCGGAGCCCGCGGATCGAGCCAGTCCAGGCCCGGGGAGGCTCCCGCGGGGATGCCGGCCCAGAGCTGGCGGGAGAGCTTTCTGACCGGCGACTCGTAGTAGGCGACGGCGTCGAGGTCCGTGATGCCGATCCCGCCCGCGCGCAGGCAGAAGCGGAAGGCGGCGACCGGCAGCCGGGGATCGTGCTTGACCCGCGAGAACCGTTCCTCCTCGGCCGCCGCCACCAGTCGGCCGCCGCGCAGCAGGCAGCAGGCGGATTCGTGGAAGAAGGCGGAGAGGCCGAGGATGTTCATGGGGGGAGTTTACAGGCGCGTCACCTCGCGCCGCGGCTCCGCCCCCGCCAGCGATGCCGCCAGGATCGCCAGCAGCCCCACGAGCGGCGTGTGGTGGCGGGCTCCGCTCTCGAAAACGCTGTCGATCGCCCAGAAATAGAGGATGGTCAGCAGGAAGAGCACGACCTCCGCGCGCCGCGGCCAGGAGGTGGACGGCGCGGACGAAGAAGGCGGCGAGCACCAGCGCCCAGATCCCCCACCAGTAGGCGTTGGACGCCGAGCTTCGCCAGGGCGTAGGACTTGCCGCCGACGCCGAGCCCCCGCTTCAGGGTCTCGTAGACGCCCACGGCGTCGTCCCCCAGGAAGAGGACCTGCTTCTGGAGCGCGAGGAGCAGGAACTCGTCCGGGTTCTCGCGGATCCATTCCTTGCCCCACTGGTAGCCCAGGCGGCTTCGCGTCAGCTCGTCGTAGTCGCGCAAAGGGCGCTCGCCGTCCTTGATCCAGCCGCCGGTCGCCAGGGGGTTGTTGGCCCGGTAGAAGACGTCGCCGCCGAGGGTCGAGACCAGCACCGGCGTGTGGAGCACGCGGTAGTTCCGGACGCTCCAGGGGAGGATGACGGCGAGCATGCCGGCGGCGAGCAGGGCGAGGCGCGCCGCGATGCGGAGGACGGGCGCGCGGAGGAGCAACTCGTAGGCGGCGAAGACCCCGGCGAACAGCAGGATCCCCGGCTGGGTCAGGGTGCAGTACCCCAGCACCATGCCCGCCACGAAACGCATCGCCGCCGCCTTCCCGCGGCGAAGGCTCCTCGCCGGCCCGCAGATAGAGCAGGAGCAGGACCGGCAGCAGGAAGATGATCACGCTCTCCTTGGTCGCGACGCCGGCCGAGGCGATCAGGTTGGGCCAGAGGGCGAGCAGGAGCGTCGCCAGGCGCGCGGTCGCCTCGCCGAAGCGCCGGGCGAGGGCGTAGACGGCGAGCATCGCGCCGGCGAAGAGCAGGAGATTGGCGACGTTCACCGCCCAGGGGCTCGACGCCGAGGAGCCGGAAGTGGACGAGCAGGACGAAGGGGTAGCCGGGCGGCCACGCGGCCCACTCGGCCTTGGGGGTCTGATAGGTGAGCCCGTGCGCCAGCCGCGCGGCCAGGTCGTAGTAGGCGAGGCCGTCCGAGGCCAGGGGGGCGGGGAACAGGATCATCCAGGCGACGCGCAGGACGAGCCCGGTTCCGATCACCAGGGCGAGCCAGCGCCAGCGGGGGACGGCCGCCAGCCGTTCGCCCACCGACTGGAGCCGGGCCGCCAGCCGGTGCCGCGCGGCCCAGAGGAGGGCTGCCGCCGCGCCGGCGACGCTCAAGGCCAGCAGGATTCCGACCCCTGAGCGGCCGCCGACGGCGAGGTCCCAGGTGTACTTGGGAACGGTGTAGAGGGCTTCGAGGACGACGATCACGAACAGCGCGGTGAGCAGCCGGCTCGCCCTGGCGGTCCACCCCGCGGGGACGTCCGCCGGAGCGGCCCCGGTCATCGGGACGGCCTCCGCGTGGAGCGGCGTGAGCGGGCGGATACTTTCTGCGGTTCGGACAGCATCGCTTTCTCCTCGGAACGCGGTTGGACGCAGGCGCACGAGTGCCGTCCGGGAGCGAAGCAAAGACGGGGCCAGAGCGGCTCAGAGCGCCGCGCGGCGCTGCGGCTTCTTCTCCTCGCCGAGGGCGGCCGAGCCGGCGGGTGGCCAGGGCGTGGGTGGACATCGGCTCGGCGTCCAGGCTCTTGGGCGGGGTCACCTTCCGGTAGTACTTGCGGGCCACGTCCGGCAGGCCGTACTGCTCGGCGAGACGGCCGAAGACGTACCAGTCGTCGGCGCCGGGGGCCTCGCCGGGCTTGGCGCCGATCGCCTGCACGATGATCCGGTAGGCCTCGGCGGTGCGCCCCTTCTCGGCGTAGAGGCAGGCGAGGGTATGGAGGGCGGGCGACTGCGTGTAATCGGAGAGGGTGGCGGCGCGCTGGCCGAAGTCGAGCGCCTCGTCGTCCACCCGGCCCCGCTCGAGGAGCAGCCAGGCGAGCTCGTTGTAGTTGCTCGCCGTCGCCTTGCCGGACTTGACGATCTGCCGCAGCCGCGCCTCGGCCTGGTCGAGGTCGCGGGCGTGCAGGGCGTCGCTGGCGAGCAGTTGGAGAGCCCAGGGATCGTCGGCCGCGCGCTGGAGGCGCCGCTCGGCGAGCGCGCGGATCTCTCCCCAGCGTCCGAGGGAGACGAGGGCCAGGGCATGCAGCCGCTCGGCGCGCTCGGAGCCCGGGGCGGCGGCGAGCAGGCGCCCCGAATCCTCCTCCATCTCGGCGAAACGGTCGGTGGCCGCGTCGCCCAGGGCGAGCGCCATGTCGAAGGCGTTGCGCCGCGCCGGATCGCCGGCGGCGTCGCGGCAGGCGCGCAGGAGGGGGAGCGCCCTGGCGCTGCTCTCCCGGGTGGTGGTGAGCAGGGCGGCGGCGGCGCAGCGCGCGTCGTCGGCGCTCGCCGCGGATTTTTCAGCCCACAGCGCCGGGAAGGGGTTCTGGGGGATGGGATCGCCGCCGTTCCCCTCGTCGCCTCCGGTCTCCTCGCGCGCCCAGTCGAGCCACTTCCGCGCCCCGGCGAGATCGCCGCGCTGGAGCCGCCGGAGCGACTCCTCGCCGAGCATCGAGACGACGGTGCTCAGCGCCGCGATCCGGTACTCCCCGGCTTCGGGCACGACGTAGACGTTGAGGTTCCTGGCGCTCTTCTCGAAGGGGAAGGAGAGCCCGACGCGATAGCCCGTGGCGTCGTCGCCGCTGACCGTCTCCTGCATGGCGCCGAGGGCGAAGTCGACCGCCACGTTCCAGGGCACCTGCTGCGAGCGGAGCTGCCGGCGGGCCGGAGCGGTGCCGGCGTCGAGCAGCCGCTGGGCCTGCGCGCTCTCCTTGAGGATGCCGGGCTGGACATCGCGGGAGAAGAGGGAGGCCAGCTCCTTGAAGTCGAGCCTCTCGCCGGTGGTCATCGCCATCAGCCGGCGGGCCGGGGTCGCCGGCTGGTTCGCCGGCAGCACGATCTCCTCGTGCCGCCGCGCCCGGCGCAGGGCGTCGGCCATCGAGAGCAGGGCGGCGGCGTTGTCGGACTGGCGGCTGGCCCGCTCCATCAGGGCCGCGGCTTCGGGGTAGCGGCGCGCCAGCGTCAGGTTCTGGGCCGCCGCCTGCAGGGCCGAGGCGCGGGCGGTGTCGTCGCCGAACGCGCGCTCCCCCTCGCGCACCGCGGCGTCGATGCCGTCGGTGGCCGCGGTGGCGACCAGCGAGAGGACGGAGCCGGTCTGCGAGTCCTTCATCTGGGCCGCCAGCTCCTTGGCCTCGGCGAAGCGCCCCGCCCGCACCAGGGCGATCAGCAGGCTGTCGTCGACGGTCTTCGCCGCGAGGTCCTTCTTGAGCGCCTTGTACTCGTCGATCGCCGCGCCGAGGTCGGCCCGCGGGCTGTAGCGCAGGCCGCGGGCGTCGTGCTCGAGGAGGATGGCCAGATCGGCGCGGGTGACCGGGTCCCTGGGATCGAGCTCCCGGGCCTTGCGGTAGGCGGCGAGGGCGCCGGCGCGGTCGAAGCCGGGGCCGAAGCGGCGGCCGAGCTCGTCGTGCTGCAGGACCCAGCCGAGCTGGCGCCAGGCGGGGGCGAGCTTCGGTTCGAGGCGGATGGCCCGCCGCGCCTCCTCGCGCGCGGCCTCGCCCATGCCGCCGGCGAGCAGGGCGCGGGCGATGCGGGTGCGGGGGAGGGCCTTGGCGGGCTCCGCCGCCGCCAGGCGCTGGAACTCCGCCAGCGCCTCGCGCACCCGGCCGGCGTTGAGGTGGGCCTCGCCGACCTGGTCGAAGAGCAGCAGCGCGACCTTGTCCTGCTGCGCCTCGCGCACGCCCGAGCGCAGGGCCTCGAACTCCTTGGGGGAGATGCGGCGCTTGCCGGTGTCGAGCCGGAAGGTGGCGGTGACGACGTTGCCGTCGGCCGCGGCGTACTCCTCCGACAGGGTGGCGGGGCCGAGACGGCGCACCCGCGCGGCGGGCAGCGGCTGCGGCGCGTAGCCCGCCGGCGGCACGATCCGGTAGCGGACCTCGACCGTCATCGGCCGGCTGAAGACGTAGTCGGCCTGCCGGGGCTCGGGGCTCGCGTCCTCGCCGTCGCCGCCGACGAGAACTCGTCGGGGAGGCGGTTGAGCAGCGACGCCGGGCTGATCCCGACCCCGGCGTTGCGCTCGTCGGTGAAGCCGCGGCGGGCGTTCTTCACCTCGACCCGCAGGCGCATCGGCGCCGAGAGGTCGGTGGCGTTCGAGTGGCTCACCCCGACGAGGTCCTCGGCGAGATAGGCGGTGGTGGCGTATTCCTTGAGCGCCTGGCGCACCGTCTGGCCGTCCTGCAGCCCATACAAGGCCCGCACGTCGCGCTCGATCGCCCCCTGGTACTCGCTGGTCTCGACGATGCGCGAGGGGCCGAGGTCGGCGAGGAAGACCTCGCGGGTCTCGACCTGCCGGTTCTCGGCCGCGGTGGCCTCGGGGGTGCGGACCAGGCCGGTGGCGGTGGGGCTGGCGACGAGGGCGCGCCGCCCCTGGTCGGCGACCGGCAGCTCGCCGGCCCGCGCGTACGGATCGGTGGGATCGATCCAGATCGCCGGCGCGCCGGGCACCACGACGATCGCGTGGTTGAACAGGCCGAAGCCGGGGAGCGACTCCTCGACGTCCTGATCGCTCTCGTCGGCGTTGAGCAGGGCCACGTAGGCGGGGATGTCCGCGGCGCGCAGCAGGGCGGTCAGCAGCACCGCCTTGTCCTTGCAGTCGCCGAACCGGCGCTTCAGCGTCTCGGCCGGGGTGCGGGGGATCAGCCCGCCCTCGCCGAGCTCCATGCCGGTGTAGCGGACCTCGTCGCTCATCCGGGCGAGGATGCGGTTGATGGTCTCGAGCTGCGAGGCCGGCGGGGCTCCCGCCGACGCCGCGCGCAGGAAGGGCGCGATGTCGGCGCCGCGGATCGAGCGGTCGACGATCTCCGAGTAGCGGCGCGCCAGGTCGGCCCACGAGCGGCCGGTCGAGAAGGCCACGTAGGCCGAGCGCGGCGTCTCCGCCGGCAGCCCCGGCTCGGGATCGTCCGCCGGGTCGAGGTCGCGGGCCTCGAAGGTCAGCCGGCGGCGCCCGGCCACCATCTCCTCCCGCGGGGAGACCCCGGGCAGCTCGCGGGCGACCCAGCGCAGCGGCATCGCGGCCGGCGCCTCGAGCGTCAGCCGGGCGTGGAGCAGGGGCATCCCGGGATCGAGGCTGTGCAGCCGCACCACGCCGCCGTCGAAGAACGGCGCGGTGTCGCGCACCGTCACCTGCTGCTCGACGACGGCGCCGGCCCGGGTGGCGGGGAGCGGGGCGCGCAGCACCCGGCCGTCCTCGAACATGTCGGCGGCGTCCCGGGTGGCGCTGTTCTCGGCGATGGTCGCGGGATCGAGCAGGTGCTCGGCGCCGTCCGGCGTGATGACGCGGGCGCGGATCTCCGGCCGCGCCTGGTGCCACGGCTCCCACCCCTCCTCGACCGTCGACCAGCTCTCGTGGGCGCCGGCGGTGAGGATGCGGTAGACCAGCCGCTGGCTGTAGGTCTCGCGCCCGGCCTCGTCGAAGCTGTAGCTCGCCTCCATCAGGAGCACCACGACGTCGTCCCCCTCTTCGCCCTGGATCCTGGCGGCGGCGCGGGCCACCGCGGCGGGATCGCCGGCGAACGCCGCGCCTTCCCAGGGCGCGGCCGAGCCCGTGCCGGCGCCGGCGGATAAAACAGCGGCAGGCTCGCCAGCGCCAGCGGGGCGAGCAGGAACATCGACTTCAGGGCGAAGCTGCGGCGGGGGTGGAACTTGACAGGCATCGCTTCTCCAGGGGGCGCGAGGGGACTCCCGGTTCGGGCCGGCGGGGTCGATGGGATTCTAGCATGTCGCGGCGTGCCGTCCGGCCGCGGAAGGGCGGTATAGAATCGGCGAGCCGTACAACCGAATTGTTACCCGGAGACATTGACCCGGAGACATTGAGATGACAGGGCGTCTGTTTCCACGCTGTCTCGCGGCCCTCTGCCTCGGGCTCTCCTGCGCCGTGGCGGTGGCGGCCGCGCCGCCGGCGGCGCCCAGCCGCCTCGCCGCCGTGACTCTCACGCCGACCGCGGCGAAGCTCACCTGGAAAGACCGCGCCACCGACGAGACCGAGTACCGGGTCGAGGTGAGGACCATCGACGGCGCCTTCGAGGACGTCGGCGCGGTTCCGGCCGGCTCCAAGGAGGCCGAGGTCCAGGGGCTGCAGCCGGCGACCGCCTACGTCTTCCGGATCCGCGCGGGCCGCTCGGGCACCTTCTCGGAGTACTCCAGGGAGGCCGCGGTCACCACCTTCGCGGTGCCGGGCCCCTGCGTGGCCGACGCCCAGACGCTCTGCCTCGGCGGCCGTTTCCGCGTCCGCGCCGTCTGGAAGGCCGCCGACGGCAAGGCCGGCGCGGCTTCCGTCCTGCCGGTCCCCTCCCGGGACTCCGGGATCCTCTGGTTCGTCTCGCCCGACAACCTGGAGCTGCTGGTCAAGGTGCTCGACGGCTGCGCCGACAACGGCCGGCACTGGATCTTCACCGGCCCCGCCACCAACGTCCAGTACCTGCTGACCGTGACCGACACCCGCACCGGCCAGGTCCGGGTCTACTTCAACCCCCAGGGGGTCACGCCCCAGGCGGTCACCGACACTCTCGCCTTCGCCGGCTGTCCGTGACAAGATCGGGGAAAAGACTCCAAAAGCGTTTACGGCACCTTGCCTGCTCTGGTATCTTTGTGAGTCCTGATACAGGGAGGCGTTCGTCTTTGTCGCTGCGCGGCCAGAGACCCCACCGCCCTAAAAAAGGTGGCCGCCGGCGGTGTCCAGGGCCGGCGCACCGAAAAACTACGGCCTCATACAGAGACCAGGAGCGACAGAGAACATGGGAAAGAAGCTTTTCGTAGGCAACCTGAACTTCAAGACCAACGACGACGATCTCCGCACGTTGTTCAGCCAGGCTGGCACCTGCGAGTCGGCGACGGTCATGATGGATCGCGCCACGGGCCGCTCGCGCGGCTTCGGCTTCGTCGAGATGAGCTCGGACGAGGAGGCCGTGAAGGCGGTCCAGCAGTTCAACGGCTACGATTTCCAGGGGCGCAACCTGAACGTCAATGAGGCGCGCGAGCGCACTCCCGGCGGCCCGCGGCCGGGCGGCTACGCTGGCGGCGGCTATGCCGGCGGCGGTGGCGGCGGCCGTGGCGGCTACGCCGGCGGTGGCGGTGGCGGCTACGGTGGTGGCGGCGGCTACGGCGGCGGCGGTGGCGGCTTTGGCGGCGGCGGCTTCGGCGGTGGCGGCGACTTCGGCGGCGGCGGCGGCGGTGGCGATTTCGGCGGCGGCTTCGGCGGTGGCGGCGGCAGCAACTTCAAGCCGCGCAAGGAAGGCGGCAGCCGCCGCGGTCTGCGGGCCAAGAAGCGCAGCCTCTGATCCTGCCGGGATGAGCGCGCTTCGGTCCGAGGAGCCCGTCAGGGCGCCGTCCCTGGGCGCTCGCGCTCCTCTTCCCGTCCTCGATCTCGACTTCGTCCGGGCGCAATTCCCGGCGCTCGCCGGCGGTTGGGTCTTCCTCGACAATGCGGGCGGCTCTCAGGTGCTGGCCTCCGTGGCCGACCGGGTGAGGGAGTACCTGCTCACCTCCAGCGTCCAGGTCGGCGCGAGCTACGAGCCGTCGCGCCTGGCGGCCGAACGGATCGCGGCGGCGGCGCGGGCCTGCGCCCTGCTGGTCAACGCCGCCGACCCCTCCGAGGTGGTCCTCGGCCCCTCGACCACCCAGCTCCTCCAGAACCTGGCCCGGGCCTTCCGCGAGCGGATCGGCCCGGGGGACGAGATCGTGGTCACCAATGCCGACCACGAGGCGAACGTCACCCCCTGGCTGCGCCTGGCCGAGGAGCGCGGCGCCACGGTCCGCTTCTGGCGGGCGGACCCGGCCACCGCCGGCCTCGACCTCGCCGGCCTCGCCCCCCTGATGACCGGGCGCACCCGCCTGGTCTGCTTTCCGCACGTCTCGAACGTGGTGGGAACGGTGCATCCGGTGGCGGAGATCGCCCGCTTCGTCCACCAGCGGGGGGCGCTGGTCTGCGTCGACGGCGTCGCCTACGCCCCGCACCGGGCGGTGGACGTCCGCGCCTGGGACGTCGACCTCTACGTGTTCAGCCTCTACAAGGTCTTCGGCCCCCACCAGGGGCTGCTCTACGGCAGGCGGGATCTCCTGCTCGACCTCGCCAATATCAACCACGTCTTCGTGCCCAAGGACGCCCTGCCCTACAAGCTCCTCCCCGGCAATCTCAACTACGAGCTGGCGCACGGCGTGCCGGCGATCGTCGAGTACCTGGAGGAGCTGGGGCGCCGCGCCGGATGCCTCTGCGCAGACGCCACGGCCCGCGAGCGGATCGAGGCCGCCTTCGCGGCCATCGCCCTCCACGAGGAGAGCCTCACCGCGCCGCTGCTGGAGTACCTCGCCGGCAAGCCCGGCGTCCGCCTCCTGGGCGACCCCGCGCCCGGCCGGGCCGGCCGCATCGCCACGGTCGCCTTCTCGGTCGAGGGGCGGAGCTCCGCCGAGATCCCGGCCGCGATCGACCCCTTCCGCATCGGCATCCGTTACGGCGACTTCCACGCCCGCCGGCTGATCGAGGATCTGGGCCTGGCGGAGCGCGGCGGCATCGTGCGGATCTCGATGGCGCACTACAACACGCCGGAGGAGATCGAGCGGCTGATCGCGGCGCTGGAGACGGTGCTGTAGAACCCTTCAGTACAGATCGAAACAGACCAGGATCCGCCCCTCGGTCGGGCCGTTCATCACCGGGATGCGGCGGCGGGGGCGGAGGCCGATCTGCTTGCCGCGGTCCTCGCCGGTCAGGATGGCGGCCTTCCACCCCTTGAACTGCTGCTTGAGGAGATCGCCGACGGCGCGCCAGCGGCCGGCGTCGGTCTCCAGGCGCTCGCCGTGGGGCGGGTTGATCAGCACCAGGCCGGGCCCGGGCGGCGGCTGGAAGGCGGCGGCGTCGCCGCGGGTGAGGGTGGCGCGGTCGAGCAGGTTGGCCTGCTCCAGGTTGGCCCGCGCGGCGTCGAGCGCCTCGGCGGAGAGGTCGTTGCCGTGGACGCGGACGTCGGGGCCGGCGGCGAGGATCGGCTCCTGGAGCACGGCGGTGAAGGCCTCCGCGTCGTAGCCCGGCAGGCGCTCGAAAGCCCAGTGGGGGCGCAGGCGGCCGGGCGCCCAGCCGAGGGCGAACCAGGCGGCCTCGATCAGCAGCGTCCCCGAGCCGCACATCGGATCGACCACCGGCCCCCGGCCGTCCCACCCCGAGGCGAGCACGCAGGCGGCGGCGAGCTGCTCGCGCACCGGCGCGGCGGCGGTGACGGCGCGGTAGCCGCGGCGGTCGAGCGGCTCGCCCGAGGTGTCGAGGAGGAGGGTCGCGCGGTCGCGGTGGAGGCGCAGGCGCAGGTGGAGATCCGGGTCCTCGCGGTCGACGTCCGAGCGCCGGCCCCAGCGGTCGCGCTGGCCGTCCACCAGGCCGTCCTTGAGCGACATCGCGGCCCAGCGGGTGTCGCGCACCTCGGAGGCGGTCGAGGTGGCCTGGATGAAGAAGGTGCGGTCGGGGTGGAAGAGGGCGGCGGCGTCGAGGCCCCCCCGCCAGAGCCGCGGGCCGGGGCGGCCGGAGATCAGGGCGCGCGCGCCGGCGGCGATGCCGGGTCCGTCCTGCGCGTCCCAGGAGGCGAGCTCGACGAGCACCCGGTTCGCCGTGCGCAGCCGCCAGTTGGCGCGCCAGCAGTCCCGCCAGTCGCCGCTGAACGAGACGGCGCCCCGCTGGCGCTCGATCTCCCGCGCTCCCATGCCGCGCAGCTCCCCTTCGAGGATCTCCTCGAGACCGAGAACGCAGGTGGCGACCAGTCCGAGTCTCGCCATCAGCCGCGGTGGCGCTCCAGGAAGGGGAGGACGGTCTCCAGGAACGTCTCCGGCTCCTCTTCCATCGGGATGTGGCCGCTGTTCGCGAAGAGGACGAACTCGGAGTGGGGCATGCGCGCCGAGGCCCGGCGGCCCGCCTCCGGCGCGATCAGCGCGTCGTGGGCCCCCCAGATCACCAGGGCCGGGACGTCGATCTTCTCGAGCTCCACCGGCTCGCCCGGGGGGGCCGGCGCCGTCAGGCCGTAGAAGGCGAAGCTCACCCCCTCGATCGTCAGGCGGTCGAGGTAGGCCCGCACGAGCTCGGGGGTGACCAGGGAGTCGTCATGGAAGGAGCGCAGGAGCCCCTTGCGCACCTCGCTGGGCCGCAGGACCAGGTGCGGACGAAGAACGCGGCCAGCGGGCGGCAGGCGGCGGCGCGGCTGCGGCGGTCGTTCGCGTAGGTGGGGGCGGAGCTGTCCACCAGCACCATGGTGCGGAAGCGCTCGGGGTGGCGCGAGGCGAGGTAGAGCGTGATGCCGCCGCCGTAGGAGTGGCCGAAGATGTGGGCGCGGTCGATCCCCAGCGCGTCCATCGTCCCCAGCACCAGCTTCGCCTGCGCCTCCCGCGTGTAGCTGGCGCGGGACGCCGGCCGCTGGGTGTAGCCGAAGCCGTTGAGGTCGATCGCCACCACGCGATGGGACGCGGCGAGGGCCGGCATCACCTTGCGCCACGAGTAGGTCGAGGCGCCGAAGCCGTGGAGAAGCACCACCGGCTCGCCCTCTCCCGCCTGCTCGACGTGCACGAGCTGTTCGCCGACGCGGACGAAGCGGTCGGCGGGGAGCGCGCGGCGGATCTCCGCGAAGGACCGCAGCGAGACGCAGCCGGGCAGGGCGATGGCGAGGACGAAAACCATGGTGAGGAGCAACGCGAGGCGCATGGGGCCGGAGTCTATACCGCAGCCGGGTCCGCGGCGTGCATGCGAAACCGGGCATGAAACTCTCGAAAATTGTTCTGCCGTCCATCCTTTCTCTCACCCTCGCCGCTCCGCTCGGCGCCGAGCAGGGGTGGACCTTCCAGGCCTCCCTCGGCGGCGCCGCCAGCCGGGACTCGCGGCTGGCCCTGCACCAGGAGGGCCTCGAGGACCTCGAATTGGACGCGAGCTGGGACTCGAAGCCGTTCACCGACCCCGTCTACTACTCGGTCCGGGCCGGCCGGTGGAGCGGGCAGGGGGGCTGGGAGCTCGAGCTCGTCCACCACAAGCTCTATCTGCGCAACCCGCCACCCGAGATCGAGAGCCTCGAGATCTCCCATGGCTACAACTTGGTGATGATCAATCGCGGCTGGGACCTGGGGCGATTCCTGGTGCGCGCCGGGGTGGGGCCGGTGGTCGCGCACGTGGAGGGGGCGGCTCGCGGCCGCCAGCTCGACAAGGGGGGCTATCAGTGGACCGGTCCGGTGATTCAGCTCGGCGCGGAGAAGCGGATCGCGCTGCGGGAGAGCTGGCTGCTCGGGATCGAGGGGAAGATCTCCGCCGCCCGCGCCGTCATCCCGATCCGCGGCGGCGAGCTGGACGCGCCGAACATCGCGGGGCACCTGCTGGTGAGCTTCGGGTATCGCTGGCGACAGGGGCTATAAGGCCTGCGCGCCCTTGCGCCCGTCCTCCCGCTCGTCCTTCCCCTTGGCGTCCTTCTTCTCCTGCCGGGGGACGGTGACCCCGTTGAGATGGGAGTCCCCCATCCGGCGGTAGAGAGAGCTGGCGCGCTGCAGCGTCTGGGCGGCCTTGCCGTACTCGCCGAGGTCGCAGAGCAGCTTGACCAGTCCGCCGAGCAGGCCGGCCTCCTCGATCAGGTCGCCGGTGCCCATCTCCAGGTTGATGCGGGCCTGGCTGTAGGCCAGGCGCGCCCCGGCGAAGTCGCCGGCCAGTCGGCGGGCGTCCCCGAGAGCGCCGAGAGCGGCGGTCTTGAAGTCGGACAACCGCTCCTCGCCATAGATCTCGGGATCGAGCCGCTCGGCCACGGCGAGGGCCAGCTCGGCGAGGCTCACCGACTCGGCGGTGTCGCGGTCCGCGGCCTCGTTGCTCTTCTCGAGCAGCAGATCGAAGAGCCCCCAATGGTGCAGGCGCTCATCGTTGCGGACCATGACCAGCCGCCGCGTCGGCGGGTGCCCTTCCAGGCTGCCCCACTGGCCGCCGGCGAGCTGCCGCTCGCGCTGGATCCGCTCGTGGGCCTCGGCGAGGCGGCGCTCGGTCCTGCGAAAGGCCTCGTCGTAACGGGCGCTCTCATCGCGTTCCGCGAGGCCGGATCTGTTCATGCCATTCTGGGTTGATAGCCGCGGCGAGCCGCCGAGCAGCCGGCGCACGAACTCGCGGTTGTCATCCCGGGAGAGCTCCGCCTTGGCGAAACGCTCCAGTCCCTCCGATACACGATTCTCCTCCACGCTGACTCCTCCTGAAGCAGATCAACAAATCGCCTTCAAAGAATAAGTTGCCGCAGGAGACCGAAAGGGGACAAGAAAAGAGAAGAAACTTTCTCCGACTTCGGGCAGGTTCCAAAATTCCCATTTTTTGTCACCGCCTTTCGACTGACAGTGTCACCGCCGCTCCCTATTCTTGGCCTCGTTCTGGAGGCGAGCGATGTCCATTGTTCTTGAAGACCTGACCAAACGGTACGCGGGGCACCCCGTGGTGAGCTCCGTGTCGCTGGAGGTCGGCGACGGCGAGCTCTTCGTGCTCCTGGGCTCCTCGGGGAGCGGCAAGAGCACGCTGCTGCGGATGATCGCCGGCCTCTCGGAGGTCGACGCCGGGCGGGTGATGCTGCACGGCCGGGATGTCACCGACCTGCCGCCGGCGCGGCCGCGGGGTCGGCTTCGTGTTCCAGAGCTACGCCCTGTTCCGCGGCATGTCGATCGCGGAGAACGTCGAGTTCGCCCTGGCGGTGCGCGGCGTGCCGGCGGAAAAGCGGCGGCGGCGCCGCGACGAGCTGCTCGAGCTGGTCGGCCTCTCCGGTCTCGGCGGCCGCATGCCGCGCCAGCTCTCGGGCGGCCAGCAGCAGCGCGTGGCGCTGGCGCGGGCGCTCGCCCATCAGCCCGAGGTGCTGCTGCTCGACGAGCCGTTCGGCGCCCTCGACGCCAAGGTCCGCCTGGAGCTGCGGCGCACCATCCGGGAGATCCAGCGCGAGCTGGGGATCACCACCGTCTTCGTCACCCACGACCAGGAGGAGGCCTTCGAGCTCGCCGACCGGCTGGCCGTGCTGAGCTTCGGCCGCCTGCTCGAGGTGGGGCCGCCGGACGAGCTCTACCTGCGCCCGGAGACCGAGTTCGTCGCCACCTTCCTCGGCACCGCCAACCTGATGGTGGGGGAGGCCACCGCCGACGGGGTGCGGCTGGGGCCGGTCCAGTTCCCGCTCAATACGCGGGCGGAGCCGGCGGACGGCGCGCGGCGGGTGCAGGTGCTCTTCCGCCCCGAGGACGTCGCCCTGCGCGATTCGGCGGAGGACCGCTCCTTCCCGATCCTCGGCCAGGCGGTGGTCGAGCAGCGCTCGTTCGTCGGCTCGTTCGAGCGGCTGCGCCTCCGCCTGCCGCCGCTGCCCGGCGTGCGGGCGATCGCGCCGCCGGTCCCCTTCGGCCGCGACGAGGTCTGGATCGAGGCCACCCGCTCGCAGGACCAGGCGCGGCGCTTCCCGCTCCGCCCGGGGGACTCGACCTGGGTGGGGGTGCGGCGGGTGCACGCCCTGGTGCATCCGGGGCTGCGTTTCCTGCTGCTCACCGGCTCAACGGCTCGGGGCGGTCGCGGTCAGCCCTGGCGCTGGGCGGCGAGATCGCCCGCCGGGCCCACGCGCGGGTCGCCGTGCTCGGCCCCGCCACGCTGGACGACGCCGGCGAGCGGGCGCTTGCAGGAAGCGCGCGAGGCGCTCGGCAGCGGCCTCGCGGCCCTGGAGACCCGCCTGACCGCCGGCAAGCCGGCCGAGGCGGTCGCCGAGGAGGTCTTCCGCCGCCCCTGCGACTTGGTGATCCTCTCCCTGCCCCCCCGCGACGGGATCGAGATGGCCGAGGGCGTGCTCGCGGCCGGCCAGCATCACCTCCTGCTCACGCCGGCCACGGACGGCGCGGCGCCCCGCCGGCCGGGTCAACGTGCCGGCGCGGCTGCTGATCTGCGTCGCCGTCGGCGAGCCCGGCAAGGAGGACGTCTCCTTCTCCGGCCGCCTCGCCCGCCACCTGGGAGCGGAGGTGACGATCCTCACCGTGCTGCCGGAAACGGCGCGCGGCACCTCGTCGGAAACCCTGGCCGAGCGCTTCCTCGCCGGCAGCGCCCGCACCCTCAACCGCATCGGCGTGCCGGTCGCGACCCGCGTCCGCTACGGCGGCGTGCGCGAGGAGGTGGTCGCCCAGATCGCCGAGGGGGAGCACGACCTGCTGGTGCTGGGGGCGCCGCTGCCCGGGCGCGACGGGCGGATCGCGCTCGGCGGCTTCGTCGGCCGGCTGCTGCCCGAGGTGGCCCATCTGCCGGTGCTGATCGTCCGCTCGCCGGAGGCGGTGTCGTGAGCCTCAACACCTGACCTTTGGAGATTCCGATGAAGAATATTTCGATCTGGTTGTGCTGCGCCCTGCTGGCCATGCCGGCCGCCGTCCGGGCGCAGGATCCACCTCCCGCAAGCGTCGACGAGAAGCTCGAGGAGCTGGATCAGAAGATCCGCGTCCTCGACCGCAAGATCGAGATCGACAAGGAGGCCGCCGCCGAGAAGGCGAAGACCGCCGGCCAGGCGGTCGCCGGCAAGGACGGCTTCTCGCTGCGCTCGGCCGACGGCAACTTCGTGCTCAAGGTGCGCGGCTACGCGCATTTCGACGGCCGCTTCTGGGTCGACGACGAGAAGAGGCCGCAGGCGGAGACCTTCCTGCTGCGCCGGGTGCGGCCGATCTTCGAGGGGACGGTCTACAAGATCTTCGACTTCCGCATCATGCCCGACTTCGGCGCCGGCACCACCGTGCTGCAAGACGCCTATATCGAAGGGCGTTTCAACCCCGCCTTCCGCGTCCGTGCCGGCAAGTTCAAGCCGCCGGTCGGTCTCGAGCGCCTGCAGTCGGCCACCGACATCCTGTTCGTCGAGCGCGCCCTGCCCGACCAACCTGGTGCCCAACCGCGACCTCGGCGTCCAGATCGGCGGCGATCTCGCCGGCGGGACGGTGAGCTACGCCCTCGGCGTCTTCAACGGCGTGGTCGACCTCGGCAACGGCGACGCCGACACCAACAACGACAAGGACCTGGCGGGCCGCGTCTTCTTCCAGCCGTTCGTGAAGGGGACCGGACCGCTCAAGAACCTGGGCTTCGGCATCGCGGCGAGCCAGGGGGACCAGAACGGAACGCCCACGGCCACCAGCCTGCCCGTCCTACCGCACGCCCGGACAGCAGACCTTCTTCTCCTACCGCTCGGACGCGACCGCCACCGGCACCACGGTGGCCAACGGCACCCGCACCCGGCTCTCCCCCCAGGGGTACTTCTACAGCGGACCGTTCGGCCTGCTCGCCGAGTACGTGATCTCGCGCCAGGACGTGCGCCGCGACCTCGTCTCCGACACGCCTGGAGCACAAGTCCTGGCAACTGGCGGGATCCTGGGTGATCGCCGGCGGCGAGCCCACCTACCGCAGCGTCAACCCGAAGACGGTCTTCGACCGGGCGGCCCACACCTGGGGCGCTTTCGAGCTCGCGGCGCGCTACAGCGAGCTGACGCTCGACGACGCCACCTTCCCCGTCTTCGCCAGCATCACCAGCTCGGCGCGCTCGGCGAAGGCCTGGGCGGTGGGTCTCAACTGGTACCTCAACCGGAACCTGCGGCTGATGTTCGACTACGAGACCACCAAGTTCGAGGGCGGCGCCGCGACCGGCGACCGCGAGGACGAAAAGATTTTCTTCAGCCGCTTCCAGATCGCTTTCTAGAGAGGAACGCAAAGCCATGAGCCATCGAAAATTTCTACCGGCCGCCGCCCTCGGGCTCTCCCTGCTCCTCGCGGGGTCCGCCCATGCGGCGGGAATCAAGCTGCTCAACGTCTCCTACGATCCGACGCGCGAGCTCTACCAGGACGTCAACACCGCCTTCGCCAAGGCGTGGAAGGCCAAGACGGGCCAGGACGTCACCGTCCAGCAGTCGCACGGCGGCTCCGGCAAGCAGGCCCGCTCGGTGATCGACGGCCTGGGCGCCGACGTCGTCACCCTGGCGCTCGCCTACGACATCGACGCCGTGGCCAAATCCGGGCTGATCGCCAAGAACTGGCAGACGCGCCTGCCCAACAACAGCACCCCCTACACCTCGACGATCGTCTTCCTGGTGCGCAAGGGGAATCCCAAGAAGATCCGCGACTGGGACGACCTCACGCGCCCCGGCGTCTCGGTGATCACCCCCAACCCGAAGACCTCGGGCGGCGCGCGCTGGAACTACCTGGCGGCCTGGGGCTACGCCCTGCGCAAGTTCAACAACGATCCCGCCAAGGCCAAGGACTTCGTCGGCCGGATCTTCAAGAACGTGCCGATCCTCGACACCGGCGCCCGCGGCTCCACCGTCACCTTCGTCGAGCGCGGGATCGGCGACGTGCTGATCGCCTGGGAGAACGAGGCGATGTTCGCGGTCAAGGGGGAGATGGGCGCCAAGGGTGATTTCCAGATCGTGGCGCCGTCGATCAGCGTCCTCGCCGAGCCGCCGGTCGCGGTGGTCGACAAGGTCGCCGCCAAGCACAAGACGGTGCAGGTGGCCACCGCCTACCTGCAGTTCCTCTACACCCCCGAGGGGCAGGAGATCGCGGCCCGGCACTACTACCGGCCGCGCAACGAGGCGGTCGCCGCCAAGTACGCGGCGCAGTTCCCGAAGGTGCAGCTGTTCACCATCGATCAGGTCTTCGGCGGCTGGACCAAGGCGCAGCAGGCCCACTTCGCGGACGGCGGCGTCTTCGACCAGATCTACGGCGCCGGACGGTAGCGGACGAAATTGAGGACGCCCGAGGTGGAAGCGGTGGAGAAGCGAGCGGCGAGCCTGCCGTCGCCGTTGCCGGTCTCGGCGCGGCCGCGCAAGCGCCTGCGGGGGGCAGCGTGCTCCCCGGCTTCGGGCTGTCGCTCGGCTTCACGCTGACCTATCTCGCGCTGCTCATCCTGATCCCGCTGTCGACCGTCTTCCTGAAGTCGGCGACGCTCCCCTGGGCCACTTTCTGGGCGGACGTCAGCGGGCCGCGGGCGCTCGCGGCCTACCGGCTTGAGCCTCGGCTCCGCGTTCGCCGCCGCCGCGATCAACCTCGTCTTCGGCCTGCTGGTGGCCTGGGTCCTCGAGCGCTACAGCTTTCCGGGCAAGCGGCTGGTCGACGCCCTGGTCGACCTGCCGTTCGCGCTGCCCACGGCGGTGGCCGGCATCGCGCTCGCCACCCTCTACGCCCAGAACGGCTGGATCGGCCGCTGGCTCGTCCCGATGGGGATCGAGGTGGCCTACACCCGCCTGGGCGTGGTGGTGGCGCTCACCTTCATCGGCCTGCCGTTCGTGGTGCGCACGGTGCAGCCGGTGCTCGCCGACCTCGATCCGGAGGTCGAGGAGGCGGCGGCCAGCCTGGGCGCGGGGCGCTGGCAGACCTTCCGGCGGGTGCTCTTCCCCGAGCTGCTGCCGGCGGCGATGACCGGCTTCGTGCTCGCCTTCGCGCGCGCCCTCGGCGAGTACGGCTCGGTGATCTTCATCGCCGGCAACATGCCGATGAAATCGGAGATCGTGCCGCTGCTGATCATGATCAAGCTCGAGCAGTACGACTACGCCGGCGCCACCTCGATCGCGCTGGTCTTCCTGCTCGCCTCGTTCGGCCTGCTGCTGATGATCAACTTCCTGACCTGGCGCCGCGGCCGCAGGCTGCGGGCGGTCGACGGAGACACTGACGATGGCCGGCGCGGTCCCCACCTTTCCACGCGGCCGCGCCTCGGGCGCCGAGCGGCACGGCGCGCTCACCGAGCCGCGGTGGGTCCGCTGGCTCCTGCTCGGGGCCGCGCTGACGTTCCTCGGCTTCTTCCTCTTCATCCCGCTGGCCCTGGTCTTCACCCAGGCGCTGGCGAAGGGGTTCGAGGCCTATCTGGCCGCGATCACCGAGCCGGTGGCCCTCGCCGCCGTCCGCCTGACGCTGCTGACGGCGGCGATCGCGGTGCCGGTCAATCTCCTCTTCGGCCTCGCCGCGGCGTGGTCGATCTCCAAGTTCCGCTTTCCGGCCAAGAACCTGCTGATCACGCTGATCGACCTGCCGTTCAGCGTCTCGCCGGTGATCTCGGGGATGATCTACGTGCTCCTCTTCGGCGCCCACGGCTTCTTCGGCGCGTGGCTCGCGGCGCACGACGTCAAGGTCATCTTCGCCGTGCCGGGGATCGTGCTGGCGACCATCTTCGTGACCTCGCCGATGGTGGCGCGGGAGCTGATCCCGCTGATGCAGTCGCAGGGCAACGACGAGGAGGAGGCGGCGCTGACCCTCGGCGCCTCGGGCCTGCAGACCTTCTTCCGGGTGAGCCTGCCGAAGATCCGCTGGGGCCTGCTCTACGGCGTCGTGCTCTGCAACGCCCGGGCGATGGGCGAGTTCGGCGCCGTCTCGGTGGTCTCCGGGCACATCCGCGGCGAGACCAACACCATGCCCCTGCACGTCGAGATCCTCTACAACGAATACCAGTTCGCGGCCGCCTTCGCGGTGGCGTCGCTGCTGGCCCTGCTCGCCCTGGCGACGCTGGGGATCAAGAGCGTGATCGAGTGGCGGACGGCGCGGTAGGACAGGAATGTTAATCTTTCCAATCCCATGCGTCGCACCCGCCTCGGCACCCTCCTCATCGGTCTCAACGCCGGCCTCGTCCTGCTGGCGGTGATCGCGGTCGCGGCCGCGGCGCTGGGGCTGATCGAGCGGTTCGCGGACGAGCAGGGGATCGCGCGGGTCAACCTCGCGGGGGCGGCCGCCCAGGAGGCGGTCGAGCGCTCGGTGCGCGACGTGCGGACCTCGGCCCATCTGCTCTCGGAGCGTCCGACGGTCAAGCGCCTGGTCGAAGGGGGGGACGCCGCCGGCCTCGCCGCCTTCCTCGACCGCTTCCGGCAGACCAGCTCGCTCTCGGGAGTCGCCATCTTCTCGCACGGGACGATGGTCGCCGCCAGCGGCGCGCCCGTCCCCTGGGGGCAGGTACGGACCTCCGCGATCGCGCGCCTGCCGGACGGCGCCCTCCTCCTCGGCGCCGCCTCGCCGCTCGCCAGCACCCCGGACGCGACCGCCGCGGCGGCCCTGGTGCTCGATCCCGCGTTCGCCCGCCAGATCGCCGGACAGGTCGGGCTCCCCGTCGCCATCCTCGATCCCGAGCGGGCGCTGGCGGACGCCGAGGACCCGCGCATGCCGCTGCGCGCCGAGGTCCTGGCGACCGGCAAACCGGGCTCGGGACGGCTGAAGGCCGCCGGGCTCTACGTCTCCGTCCGCCCCCTGCGCGCCCCAGCGGGCGAGGTCGCCGCCCTGGTCGAGACCGAGCTGCCGCGCGACGCCGTAGGCCTCCTCGCTCGCCCGGCTGGCGCGCGAGCTGCTGCTGCTCTCGCTGCTGGTGGCGGCGCTCGCCACCCTCTCGGGGTTCCTGATCAGCCGGCGGCTGACCCGCCCCGTCCAGGCGCTCACCGCCTCGGCGGCGCGGATCGGCCGCGGCGACCTCTCGACTCCCACCCCGCGCGCTCCCGGCGCCGAGCTCGGCACCCTCGCCGCCACCATGGAGGAGATGCGCCGCCGCCTGCTCCAGCTCACCTCCGAGCTGCGCCGCCGGCAGGCCGAGGGGGAGGCGATCCTCACCGGCATCGTCGAAGGGGTGTTCAGCGTCGACCGCGACCGCCGCATCCAGTATCTCAATCCGCAGGCGGCGGCGCTGCTCGGCGTGACAACCCGAAGCGGCGATCGGCCGCTTCTGCGGCGACGTGCTCAATCCGCGCGGCAAGGACGGCTCCCGGCCGTGCGACGAGAGCTGCCCGATCGTCCACGCCCGCTTCCGCGGCGGCGCCACCGCCACCGAGCATCTCCTGCGGCCGGACGGCACCCGCCGGGCGGTGGTGATCACCAGCGCTCCGCCCACCGAGGACCAGCAGTTCCAGGTGCTGCGCGACGAGACCGACGTCGAGGCCGGCCGCCGCCAGCGCGACGCCGTGCTGGCCAACATCTCCCACGAGTTCCGCACTCCGCTCTCCGCCCAGCTCGCCTCGATCGAGCTGCTGCGCGACCGCCTGCTGCTCCAGGATCCCGAGCGGCCTCGACCCCCAGACCCGCGACCTCGTCCTCTCGCTCGAGCGGGGGAGCCTGCGGCTGACGCAGCTCATCGACAACCTGCTGGAGAGCGTGCGCATCGAGTCCGGCCAGGATTCGATCCGCAGCCGGCCCGTGGCCCTGGACGAGGTGGTCGAGGAGGCGGTCGAGATGACGGCGCCGCTGCTCGCCCAGCGCGGCCAGGAGGTGGAGATCGAGCTCCCCTATCCGCTGCCGGCGGTCCGCGGCGACGCGCCGCGCCTGACGCAGGTCTTCGTCAACCTCCTCGCCAACGCCAACAAGTTCTCCCCGCCGCAATCGGTGGTGCGCGTGGGCGGCGCGGTGGAGGCGGGGCGGATCGCCCTCTGGGTGGAGGACGAGGGGCCGGGCCTGGCCGCGGGGCGCCGGGAGCGGCGCGCTGTTCGACCGCTTCGTGCGGGTCGCCGGCGAGGATGGAGCCGGCGGAGAGCCGGAGGCGGGTGGCATGGGGCTGGGGCTCTGGATCGTGCGCTCGATCGTCGAGCGGCACGGCGGCACCATCGAGGCGGTGCCGGGGAGCGGCGGCCGGGGGACTCGCATGCGGGTCGTCCTGCCGGTTGAACGGACGAGGGAGGAGGCCGCTTGAAGATCCTGGTGGTGGACGACGATCTGGAGCTGTCGAGCCTGATCGGCTATGCGCTGCGGCAGGCCGGCTACATGGTGATCGAGGCGGGGGACGGCGTCGCCGCCCTCGAGGCCTTCGAGCGCGAGTCGCCGGCGCTGGTGATCCTCGACGTCAACCTGCCGCGCCTCTCGGGGCTGGAGGTCTGCCGGCGGATCCGCGCCGCCTCGCGCACGCCGGTGATGATGCTCACCGTCAAGAGCGCCGAAGAGGACCAGGTGCAGGCGCTCGACCTCGGGGCGGACGACTACCTCACCAAGCCCTTCAGCCCGCGCACCCTGCTCGCCCGCGTGCGGGCGCTGCTGCGCCGGGCCGGCGAGGAGAAGCCGATGCCGCTCGCCGCCGGCGCCTTCAGCCTCGACCTCGAGCTGCAATCGGTGGCGGTGCGCGGCGGCGATCCCGTGCGGCTGACGCGGCTGGAGCTGCGCCTGCTGCAGATCCTGCTCGCCAACGCCGGCCACACCCTGCCCGCCGAGCGTCTCCTCTCCCACGTCTGGGGCTCGCGAGGCTCCGGCGACCGCCAGCTCCTGAAGCAGCTCGTCCACCGCCTGCGCCAGAAGATCGAGGCGGAGGCGACCGAGCCGCGGTATCTGGTGACGGTCAGCGGCGTGGGGTACGCGTTGCGGCCGGAGGGGGAGGAGTAGGCGATCCCGGGCATTGAAGGCCCGGGCGTTGACCCGCGCTCTTCAGTGCCGCCGCGGCCGGAACCCCGAGATCGACGCCCGCCGCTCGCGCTTGAGGTCGTGGTGGGAGTCGTCCAGATTGTGGTGATCCACCCGCTCCTTCATGCCGCCGACGCGGTGAGCGAGCCAGGCCGCCCGTCGTTCGGCCTGCTCGGCCTCCTCCTGCCGGCCGAGGTCGCGCAGCAGCGCCGCCCGCGCGGTTTCGAGCCCGGCCTTCTCCAGCGGGTCGCCGGTGCCCATGGCCAGGATCGCCCGCGCCTGATCGAGCGCCGTCTGGGCGCCCGCGAGGTCGCCGGCGATCCGCCGGGCGGTGCCGAGGTCGATCAGCGCCTCCCCCTGGAAGTCGCGGACCGAACGCGCGCCGTAGATCGCCGGCGAGAGCCCCTGCGCCGCCGCCAGGGCGAGCTCCGCCGCCTCCAGCGCCGCGTGCGGCTCCCGCGTCAGCATGTGATGGAACCTCTCGCGCAGGCAGTCGTAGAGCCCCCAGGTCTGGAACCGGCGGTCGTTGCGGATCAGGATCCGCCGGTGCGCCGCCGGATGGCTCTCCAGGAAGTGCCATAACCGCCCGGCATCCCGCCTCTCCTGCATCAGCCGCTCGTGAGTCTGCCGCGTCCCTTCGACCGCTCTGCGCAGCGCCGCTTCATAAGCCTCGCCAGAGTCGGCCGACGGCGAGACCGGAAACCGGGCCGGGGCACCGGTTTCTCTCGCACTTTCTCTTCTCGCGGTATGGGCCGCCCGCGCCACCAGCCGGCGGACGATTTCGTGGCGATCCTCGCGCGCGGTCTCCGGCTGCGAGAGCCTGTCGACGTCGGCCCAGGAGAGAGTCTGCTCTGTTTCCATCTCGATCTGCATCATTCCGTCCCTCCCAAAACAAAGATCTGCACAAGTCGCTGTGCTCAATCCCCTCGCTAAATGGCGTAAAGCAGGAACCGTGCCCGTCTCATCAGAAGAGCAGGCGCTCCCAAAGCGGCCGATCTGGCATTCTCTTTGCCAGAAGGAGAGGCATGGACGTCCTGACGATTCCCCATGTGACCCATCCGGGGCTGCTGATCGCGATCGGCGGCGCCGAGGACAAGACCCGCGAGCGCGTCATCCTGCGCTACTTCCTGGAGGCGGCCGGCGGGCCGGACGCCAGCATCGTGGTGCTGGCGACCGCCTCCGAGGTGCCGGAGACGGGGGAGCGGTACGCCGACCTCTTCCTCGCCCTGCGCGCCGAGAACGTCGAGGTGCTGAAGATCGACACCCGGCAGGACGCGATGGACGCCGGCCCCGAGGCGCACGACCTGCTGGAGTACGCGACCGGCCTGTTCATCACCGGCGGCAGCCAGCTCAAGCTCTCCTCCGTGCTCGGCGGCACCGACATCGCCAAGACCATCCGCGCCCGCCACGCCGCCGGCATGGTGGTGGCCGGCACCAGCGCGGGCGCGGCCCTGCTCTCCGAGCACATGATCGCCCTCGGGGAGAGCGGCGCCACGCCGCGCCGCCGGCTGGTCCACATGGCCCAGGGGCTCGGGCTCGCCCCCGATCTGGTGATCGATCAGCATTTCCGCCGCCGTGATCGATTGGGGCGGTTGCTGACGGCGCTTTCTTACAATCCCGCTCCTCTCGGCGTGGGGATCGACGAGGACACGGCGGCGATCATCAGCGGCAACGGCGAGCTCTCCGTCCTCGGCGCCGGCGCGGTGATGGTGGTCGACGCCTCGGGGATGAAGTTCACCGACAGCCACGCCATCCACCGCGGCCAGCCGGTCGCCATGCTGGGTTTGAAGCTCGACTTCCTCACCACCGGCTGCCGCTACGACCTCAAGCGCCGCGAGGGGATCACGCCGCCCGCCACCATGCTCCACCTCGATCCCGTCGACCGCCGCGCTCCCGAGCGGCCGCCGGTGCTGATCGAAGAGGTATCTGTCTCGTCGGAAGACGGGGGCGAATAGAAAGGATTCTTGGCATACGCCTTGCTCATGGAATTGCTGATCGATCAGCATCTCGACCAGGAAACCATCTTTGGAGATCCACGCATCATGAAAATCCTGGAGACCCGGGTCTATCGCGGTCCCAACCTTTACGCCCTCTGGCCCGTCATCCGCCTGCGGATCGGATCTCGAAGAGCTGGAGGACTTCCCCACGGTCGAGCTGCCGGGGTTCGCCGATCGCCTGCTGGAGATGATCCCCTCGCTCTACGAGCACGGCTGCTCCTACGGCGAGGACGGCGGCTTCGTGCGCCGGATGAAAGAGGACGAGGGAACCTGGCTGGGGCACGTGCTGGAGCACGTCGCCATCGAGCTCCAGGTGCTCGCCGGCACGCCGGTCAGCTTCGGCAAGACGCGCGGCGAGGGGCTGCCGAAGGGGCAGTATTACGTCGTCTACAGCTACGTCGAGGAGGCGGTGGGCCTGGCGGCGGGGGACCTCGCGCTGCGCGTCATCCGCCACCTGCTGCCGCCCGAGCGCGCCGATCATGATCCGTCCCCGTTCGACTTCAAGGCCGAGTTCGAGAGCCTGGTGCGCCTCGCCCAGCGCCGCGCCCTCGGCCCCTCGACGGCCGCCCTGGTGCGCGCCGCCGAAGAGCGGGACATCCCCTGGATCCGCTTGAACGAAGGGTCGCTGGTGCAGCTCGGCTACGGCAAGTACCAGAAGCGCATCCAGGCGACCGCTCACCAGCGAGACCCGCCAGATCGCCACCGAGATCGCCTCCGACAAGCGGCTGACGCATCAGATCCTCGATCAGCTCGGGCTGCCGGTGCCCCGGCAGGCGATCGTCTGCGACGTCGAGGAGGCGGCCGAGGAGGCGGTGAGCCTGGGCTTCCCCGTCGTCGTCAAGCCGCTCGACGGCAACCATGGCAACGCCGTATCGATCAACCTCAAAACCCTCGACGAGGTGCGGGCGGCCTTCGAGAAGGCGTACGAGCTGTCCGACCGGGTGATCGTCGAGGCCTGCCAGCCGGGCCAGGACCATCGCATCCTGGTCATCGACGGCCGCGTCGTGGCGGTGTCCCGGCGCGTTCCGGGGCACGTCGTGGGCGACGGCCGGCACACCATCGCCGAGCTGGTCGAGATCACCAACCAGGATCCCCGGCGCGGCATCGGTCACGAGAAGGTGCTCACCCGCCTGGAGATCGACGATCAGGCGGAGCGCCTGCTCGCGCTCGCCGGCCTCAAGCTCGACTCCGTGCCGGCCGCGGGGGAGGCCGTCTATCTGCGCTCGACCGGCAACCTGTCGACCGGCGGCACCGCGATCGATATGACCGACGCGATCCACGAGGACAACCGGCTGATGGCCGAGCGGGCGGTCAAGGCGATCGGCCTCGACGTCGGCGGCGTCGATTTCGTCTCGCCCGACATCACCCGCAGCTACCGGGAGGTGGGCGGCGCCATCGTGGAGATCAACGCGGCGCCCGGCTTCCGCATGCATCTGGCGCCCACCGAGGGGAAGCCGCGCGACGTCGCCGGACCGGTGATCGACATGCTGTTCCCGCGCGGCACGCGCTTCCGCATTCCGATCGCGGCGATCACCGGGACCAACGGCAAGACCACCACCACGCGCATGGTGGGGCACATCCTGAAGCTCTCGGGGCACAAGGTGGGGATGGCGACCACCGACGGCGTCTATATCGACGGCGTTCGCACCGTCCGCGGCGACATGACCGGGCCGTGGTCGAGCCAGCTCGTGCTCCGCGACCCGACGATCGACGCCGCCGTGCTCGAGAGCGCCCGCGGCGGCATCGTCCGCTCCGGCCTCGGCTGGCGCAAGTGCAGCGTCGGGGCGGTGCTCAACGTCGCCGCCGATCATCTGGGGCTGGGCGGGATCGAGGACATCGACGACCTTGCCAAGGTCAAGCAGATCATCGCCGAGGTCTCCGAGGACTACTGCGTGCTCAACGCCGACGACGAGCGGGTGGCGGCGATGGCCGAGGCGAGCCCGGCCGAGCCGATCTGGGTCACCATGGATCACAAGAACGAGCGCGTGCGCGAGCACGTCCGCGGCAAGGGGAAGGCGGTGGTGCTGGAGGAGGGGCTGAACGGCCGCATGCTCGTCCTCTACCAGGGGGAGCGGCAGATCCCGCTGCTCTGGGCGCGCCAGATCCCGGCGACGATCGAGGGGCGGGCGCTCCACAACATTCAGAACGCGATGTTCGCGGCCGCGATCGCCCACGGCCTGGGGATCGGCGTGGAGAACATCCGGCAGGGGCTGCGCACCTTCACCACCGACTTCTTCCAGGCTCCGGGGCGGCTCAACTTCTACAACGAGCATCCGTTCCGGGTGCTGCTCGACTACGCGCACAACGCCCACGGCATGGAGGCGGTGGCGCGGACGGTGCGCGAGCTCGCCGTCCACGGCCGGCGCATCGGCGTGATCGCCGCCCCCGGCGACCGCCGCGACGAGGACATCGCCGCCCTGGCCCGGGCCGCGGCGCCCGCCTTCGACCTCGTGCTGATCCGCGAGGACGAGGACCTGCGGGAGCGCCAGCCCGGCGAGGTGGCCGCGCGTGCTGCGCCAGGGGCTGCTCGACGCCGGTTTCCAGGCCGAGCGGATCGTCCCCGGCGTCTTCCAGGAGGAGGATTCCGTCCTGCGCGCGATGGAGATGGCCTGCGCCGGCGACCTGGTGGTCATCTTCGGCGACAAGCTCGCCCGCATCTGGGAGCTGATCGTCAACTTCAAGCCCAAGCCGTCGGCGGTGAAGCCCGCGGGGCCGGCGGCGCTCGCGGGGGATCTCCCGCAAGGGGAGCTGGTCGAGGCGATGACGGCGGGGCGGGTGCGGTAGGGGGGCGTTCGCGGCATCAGCCCGGGCATCAATGCCCGGGCGGCGAGGATCAGCCCCCGCCCCACCCACTCCCGGATCACCCCCAGCACCTCCTCCCGCTGGGTGTGCACCAGCAGCACCACCAGATCCCCCGGCCGGGCCTCCGCGAGCGCTTTTTGCACCCCTTCGAGCTCCGAGCCGGCGCGCTCGATCTTTTCCGGAGGGATGCCGAGGCGGCGCAGCTCGTCCTCGAGGATGGCCGGCACCTCTCCCGGCTGGCGGCCGCGGAGCATCTCCGGCAGCTCCTTGACCACGACGCGGTCCGGCAGGAAGGGGAGGGCGGCGCGGACGAACTCGCGGAGGGCCTCGTCGTCGCGGTCGCCGGCCTGCCCGAGCACCAGCAGGCGGCGCTCGGCGGGGAGGGTGCGCGCGATGTCGAGCAGGGCGGTGAGGCCGTGGGGGTTGTGGGCGTAGTCGAGGAGGACGCGGACGCCGTCCCGCTCGAAGAGGTTGGCCCGCCCGGGGTTGTCCTCGGGGCTGTTGCCGACCCGCCGCAGCCCGGTGGCCATCGCCTCGGCCGGGATGCCGATCGCCGACGCCATGCCGATCGCCGCCAGGGCGTTGGCGACGTTGTGCCGGGCGGCGCCGCCGAACGCGACCGGGACCGCCTCCACCCGGGTGATTTCAATGCATTCACCGCCCCGCGCCAGCACCAGCGCTCCATCCTGGAGATAGACCGCCTCGCCGCCCGCCGCCAGGGCCTGCCGCACGAGCGGGTTCCCGGGGTCGAGGCTGAACCAGAGGATGGGCGCGCTCAAGGCCGCCGCCGCGGCGATCAGTTGGGGATCGTCGGCGTTGAGCACGATCCGCCCCTCCGGCCCGATGGCGCGGGTGACCACCAGCTTGGCGGCGGCGAGCGACGGCAGGTCGAGAATCCCGAACTCGCCCAGATGATCGGCGGCGATGTTGGTGACCAGGGCGGCGGCGGCACGATTCACGGCGAGCCCCCGCCGCAGCAGTCCGCCGCGGGCCGTCTCCAGGATCGCCACCTCCACCCGGCGGTCGCGCAGCAGCGTGCGGGCGCCGCCCGGGCCGGAGAAGTCGCCGCGCTCGATCAACTCCCCCCCGACCTCGATCTGATCCGTCGACGTCACCCCCGCCATCTGCTCCGAGGCGTCCACCATGGCCGCGAGCAGCCGGACGGTGGTGGTCTTGCCGTTGGTCCCGGTGACCAGCAGCACGGGGATGTCGCGGACCTTGTTCCAGTCGACCTCCTCCGGATCGGGGAGGGCGCGGACGGGCCAGGTGAGCGACCCCTTGCCGAGGCCCACCGAGGCGGCGCGGTCGTCCGACAGGAACGCGACCCCGCGGGCCGCGGCGGCATCCCGCAGGGCGAGGAGGCGGGGATTCGCCTCGCGGGCGATCTCGTCGCGCAGCCGCGCCGCCGCGCTCTGGAAGTCGGGCGCCTGCCGGCCCGCGAGCTCGGCTTCGACGGCGTCCCAGGCCCAATCGTTGATCTCCGTCGCGGTGTAGAGGGCGTCGATGGGGGCCGAGATCGCCAGGCTGGCGCCGCCGGGGAACGTCCGCGCCGCGATCTCCTCGCCCCTCCAGCCGACCGCGTCGAGCATCCGCCGGACCTGCGACGCCCAGGCCGCGACCGCCGCCGCGGCCTGCTCCGGGGAGAGGGAGACCTCGATGATCGCCCCGGGGCGGTCGAGAAGGAGGTTGGGGCCGGTCAGGCGGCGGGAGTCGAGGCGATCCATGGAAGGGGAAGCCTAGCAGACCGTTCAGACGGTGCAATGGCAGGAGAGGCGGCCCCCGAACTGCCTCCCTGTCTACCAGATCTCCCGGAGTGTTTGGAGGCTCTCCCGGTAATCTTCCGACTGCAGATGTGACGTGATTCCGTGCTCGGCGAGGAGGTCCATCATCTCGCTGATGGAGACGCCAGCGACTTCGGCGGCCTTGCTCAGGGACACCTTGCCGTCGCGGTATTTATCCAATGCCTTCTGGGCTTTCGCCATGAGTTGGTGCCTCCAATAGCCCATCTTTACCGTATGGATCGAGTCAGAGCCTTTGTGTGCCCTCAAGCTTGCCGAGATTGCGGTCGAAGGTGCCCAGCGGCAGATGGCCGGCCTTCCGCGCGACCTCCAGAATCAGGCAGTCGGAGAAACCAAGAGCCGGTCGCTTCCGGAAGTGTTCGAGCGCCGCCTCGACCGTATCGGCGTCCTGAACCGTCAGGTCTCTGTGCTGGAGAAACATCTCTATTGCCGTGGCGATTTTTTCCGGCCCCAACTCGTAGACCGACGCAAGAACCCACATGGCTTCGACCAGGACGAGGTGCGGAATCCAACCTCCTGGAGCGATGAAAGCCTCCGCTGCCGCGGTCTGTTGGGCGTCGTCGCGCGTGGCAAGCCGGACCAGGACGTCGGTGTCAACGGCGCGCATGGCGGCTCTTGACGTACTGCCGCACCCCGGCCTTCAACTCTTCGAGAGTCCGAGGCTCGGGTGGTTTCTCGAACAGCGCGTGGTGGACATCCTCCGAGGTGTAGCGGCCCGCCCGCCGGACCACGATCCTCTCGCCCTCCTCCTCCCACTCCAGAACTGAGCCCGGGCCGATGCCGAGTCTCTGGCGGACCTCTTTTGGTACGGAGATCTGTCCCTGTGCGGTCAACTTCGAGTACGCGATGGCCATGGCTCCATATTACCAGAGTAATGCACTTTCCGAAGGTATACTCGTCCCGGACCTGGTGACTGGACCGGAAAAGCGGATATGCACGAATACGATCCTTCCTCCATGAGCAACTCTCCAGCGATCACCCTCCAGAGCCTCCCCGCCACGGAACCCGCCTTCACCGCCGCCCAGATCCTCCCCGGGCGCGGCATGATGACCCTGCAGGTCCGCGCCCGCCTTCCCGGGTTGGGAGAGGTGGACCTGATCACGGCGCCCCCTCTGGAGAAGGCCGGCGCGTTCTTCAGCGCGGATCAGGGGGGCTTTCCGGGCAACGCCTCGTATCTGATCGGCGGCGCGATCCTGATCCCTTATGCCAACCGCATCCGCGGCAGGCTGTCGGCGGACGGGCGGACGATCACCACCCGCATCCTTGGCCGGGAGGTCGTCCTGCCGGCGAACGCGGGGGGGCGGCGGTAAGGGGCGGAGCGGTACTCGATGCATGGCCTGATCCTCGACTCGGAGGTCGGCGCGATCGAGCGGGTGACCACGGCGGAGGCGGACATCCTGCGGGGCACTCTTCAGGCCGGCGATTTCGGCCATGGGTGGCCCTCGAAAACCGAGATCTACGTTCGAGAACGTCCTGCGCGGCGACTCGTTCACCCTGCGGGTCACGGCGAAGAACGTGGGCGGCGAGATCCTGCCGATGGGGATCGGCTGGCACCCCTATTTCAACCTCCCGAGCGGCCGGCGGGAGCAGGCGCCGGCTCCATCTCCCGGCGCGGAGCCGGACCCTGGTGAACGACTACGACGAGGTGCTGCCGACCGGCGAGGTGGTGCCGGTCGCCAGCACCCCCTACGACTTCTCGGCGCCTGGCGGCCGGACGGCCGGCGATCTCTATCTGGACGACTGCTTCGTGGATCTCGAGACGGCGGGCGGGGAGGTGGTGGCCGAGGTGATCGATCCGGCGGCGTCCTACGGTCTGCGGGTGGTGGCGTCGTCGCCGCCGGTGCGCGCCATCCAGGTCTACGCTCCCCCGGACAAGGCGTTCATCGTCGTCGAGCCGCAGTTCAACCGGGCGGATCCGTTCGGAGCGGAGTGGGGGGCGGGAGCGGAGACCGGCATGGCGATGCTCGAGCCGGGGGAGTCGGTGGTCTACTCCGCGCGGCTCGAGCTGTTCACGCCGTAGGGATCTACTGCACGCTGTACCTGTACAGGTACGAGTCGGAGCCGTCGCCGTTGTCGGTGGCGATGTAGAGCCGGCTGTTGCTCGGGTTGAAGGAGATCCCTCCATATTGGCGATGCCGAGGTCCACCCCTTCACATGCTGCTGGTGCTCCAGTTGTAGAGATAGAGCTTCTCGGCTTCATCGCTCACGATCCAGAACAGGCCGCGCGTCGGGTCGTAGGAGATGTCGGAGTAGTCCGTCGCGCTGGAGGCTGAGCACCCTGCAGGCGGGATCGTCGAGAGGTTGGCGGAGACCTTGATGATCAGCCCGGGGCTCTTTCTCCTTGATCACGAAGAAGTTGAGTTGCCGTCCCAGGTGATCCCTTCCATGCCGCTGTTGGCGTCTGAGCCGCTGAATCGCGCCGGAGACCGTGCCGCCGCCCGTGCAGCCGACGGAGCCTGTATCCCGCCATGTTGACGAGCCGCGCCTGGGCATAGTACTGCTGGGTGCTGTAGTTGACCGGCAGAATGGCCTGGACCGCCTCGTTGGCGACGTAAATGAAGTGATCGTCGGAGTTGCCCGCCGGCGGCGGCGCGAAGGTGACGCCCTCGAAATCGACGCTGGCGACCGTGCTCCCGGTGTCGACCGGCGTGGGGGTGAAGGACTCGTTGCTGGTGCCGTTCAGATTCATCTTGTAGATCTTGAGCTCGCCGTCGCTGATCGACCAGAGGGCGTTCTGGCCGTTGGAGAGCCCGAGCCCGGAGACCTCGTAGAACGCCGGGTTGAACTGGGGGCTGATGTCGGTCTTGCCCAGCGAGGTCAAGGTCTGCGAGTGGCTGGCCGTGGGGATGAGCCCGCCGAGGAGTGTGAGCGCGATCGCCGCGATCCCTGTTTTGTTGTTCATGATGATTCTCCCTTTGGTAAAGGTTTGCGCTGTCCGCGTCATCCAGGGAGTGGGATCGGGAGGCGGGTTATCGCACCCCCCGTTCCTTGACGGTCCTCCCCCGGCGTTCTACGATCCAGGGCATTGCCTCCGGTACAGGAACGAGCGCCGCGCCAGCCCGTGAAATGAATGGGCGGCGCGCGACAACTCCCAGAAGAGAGGAGGATCGCCGGCATGATCTGCCCCAAGTGTGGGTTCGAGCAGCCCGAGAGTCCGGAGTGCATGCGGTGCGGCGTCATCGTCGGCCGTTACCGGGGAGCAGGCGTGGGCGCGCCGCCGCCCCCGCCGCCGGCTCCCATGGCGAGCCCGGTTTTCGCGGAGCCCGCGCCCGCCCTGGCCGGCGCCGGCACGGTCTATGAAGGCCCCGCCCCGGCCGCGGGCGGCACGATCTACCAGGGGCCGCCTCCCGGCTCGCCGGCCGCGGCGGCCTCGCCGGGCACGGCGCGCGGCGCGTTCCGGGGGAGCTTCGGGGTTGGGGAGGTCCTGGGCGAAACGTTCTCTGTTTACTTCGCCAATTTCCTGCCGTTCGTTCTGCTGACGGCGCTCGTGCTGGCGCCGGCCTACCTCCTGGAGTACTTCGTCGCTCAGCAGCCACAGGCGATGTCGCCGGTGGTCGCCGGCTCCAAGCTCCTGCTGATGATCGTCAAGATCCTCGCTCCCTACGTCGCAACGGGGGCAATCACTTTCGGGGTCTTCCAGCAACTGCAGGGGAAGGACACCTCGATCGCCGATTGTCTGAGGCGGGGGCTGTCGCTGCTGCTGCCGGTGTTCGGGCTCGCCTTCGTACAGTCCCTGGCGGTCACGGTCGCGATGCTGGCCTGTCTGGTCCCCGGGATCATCCTGGCCGTGCGCTGGGCGGTGTCGATCCCCGCCGCGGTCACCGAGGGCACCGGGGTCTCCGCCTCAATGGAGCGCAGCTCGTTCCTCACCGACGGCCTGCGATGGGACGTGTTCGGTGTGCTCTTCGTGCTCGTCGGGATCCAATTCGGTTTCGTGTTCCTGGTGGAACTCGTGGCCGCGAAGAATCCGACCCTGAACCTGCTCCTCTCGGGGGTGACGGATCTGCTGACCGTGGGCCTCTCGGCGACAGGATTGGCCGTCATGTATTACCGCCTGCGGAGCCTCAAGGAATCGATCGACGTTGATCAGATCTCCTCGGTCTTCGCCTGAGCGCCGGCTCGCTTTAGCGGCGCTGCTCCTCGCCGGCCTGATGCTGGCGGGGGGAGCGCCGGCGGGGGCGCAGTCGGCAATACCGCCCGCCGAGGTCCGGGCGCGGGCCCGGGCGGCGCTCGAGGATCCGCGCTTCCAGCGCGCGCTGCCCAGCCACGATGAGCCGGCCGATCCCAAGCGGCGCCGCGGTGCGGACGACCCGAACGCGATCCCCGGGGGCGATCTTCCGGATGTATCGCTGCCGGTCCTGGGCGCCGGAGCCGTCCTCGCCAAGGTGATCTTCATCGTCCTGCTGGTGGCGGCCGTCGTTCTGATCGTGGGCTGGATCGCGCGCGAGCTCCTGGCGCGGCGGCGCGGCGCCGGGCCGCGGACCGGTCCGGAGGCGGAGGCCTCTCCGGCGTCCACGGCCGAGCGCCCCCTGGTCTTCGATGACGCCGCGCGGCTGGCGGGCGAGGGGCGTTACGCCGAGGCGGTCCACGCCCTGCTGCTGGCCGCGATCCGCCATTTCGCGGAGCGCTCGCGGACCGCCATTCAGCCGTCCCGCACCAGCCGGGAGCTGGTGCGGCTGCTGCCGCTCGGCCCCGAGGCGCGGGAGGCGTTCGCCGAGCTGGTGCGCACGGTCGAGCTGTCGCTCTTCGGCGGCGCCGCCGTCGGGGCCGAGGACTACGAGCGGAATCTCGCCCGCTTTCAGGAGCTCACCCGGAGGGCCGCGTGACCGCGCCCGTGCCGGTCGAGGAGACCCCCGAGCTCGAGGGCGGGTTCTCGCGCCGGGCGCTCGGCTGGATCGTCGGCGGCACGGTGGCGTCGTTCCTGGCGTTCGTGCTGCTCGGCGTCTACGGCAAGGATCTGGAGCGCCGCCCGACGCCGGAGGCCAACACGTTCAGCTACAGCGCCCTCGGGCATCACGGCCTGGCGTCGTTCCTGGTCTCGATGGGGCTCGGCGTGCTCCCGCGCCAGGCGCCGGCGGGCGGGGTGGGACCCGGCCGCCCGCTGATCCTGGCCGAGCCGGACGCCCGCGATCCGGAGCGTCTGAAGGCCCTGCGCGAGGAGGCGCGGGACCGCAACGCGCGCCTGGTGCTGGTGCTCCCCAAGTGGTCGCCCGGGCCGGCGCGGAAGGACCGGCCGGACTGGCTGGACCGGGTGAGCCTGATCTCGAGCACGGAGGTCGAGCGGGTGGTCCGGGCAGCTCGGGGATGACGGGCTGCGAAAGGTCGCAGTCGAGCACCTCGACAGGGCCCTGCGCTGCACGGCCACCTGGGGATCGTCGACGGTCGGGATACGGATCGACGTCGCCCCCCAGCTCCTGGCGCCGTCGCCCGAGCTCGATCCGGTGGTGAGCTGCTCGGGAGGGTACCTGATCGCCCGCCGCGCGGGAGCGGCGGGGCCGGCGACGTACCTGATCTCCGATCCGGATCTGCTCAACAATCAGGGGCTCGGCCGGGAGGGTAACGCCGAGGCGGTCTACCAGTTCCTGGTTCACGACCTGGCGGCGACCAGCGTCGTTTTCGACGAGACGATCCACGGCTTCAACCGAGTCCCGGGCCTGCTCGCCGAGGCGCTGCGCTTCCCGATGGTGCTCGCCGTGCTCCAGTCGGTCCTGCTGCTCGGGGTGGTCCTCTGGGCGGGCATGGGGCGTTTCGGCAAGCCGCTGCCGGCCGTCTCGGGGATCGGGGCCGGCAAGGAGGTCCTGATCGACAATACGGCGAAGCTGCTGGCCAACGGCGGGCACGCCGCCGACAGCCTGCTGCTCTATTTCCGGCAGACGACGCGGGCGGTGGCCGCCCACTATTTCCTGCCTCCCGATCTGCCGGAGAGCGAGCGGCTCGCCCGGCTTCAGCGGCTCACCGACGGCCACGGGCAGGGATTGAACCTGGCGGTGCTGGAGCGCGGTATCCAACGCCTCCCGGCGGGGAGGCGCGGCGAGGAGCAGGCGCCGCGGATCGCCGGGCGGCTCCATGAATGGCGACGGGCAGATGACGGGAGGGAAATCGACGGGGACGAACGCCAACCCGCCGGATTCCTCCGCTTCCTGAGCGTCAGCGCTCTTTTACCCCAGCGTCGTACAGAAGCCTGTACGGACCTCGTTCCAATCTGGATTCATCCCCCCGCCCGATGTCCCGCTTCGCGGGGGTTCCCACACCTAGCCTACAGGCGATTCTGATCGCCCGAGTTGGGTTCTTAATTTTTGTAAAGGCAAAAAGCGCATCTTTGTTTAATTTTTACTTCCGCTGCCACTTCTCATACTTCTATTAGAAGCTCCGCAAGTAGTTTTCCGTTGGGTCCGGTCTCAGATCTTTCACCAGGAGAGGAGAGTTGATGAAGATCAGCATCGCCGCCGTACTGCTGTTGACGTCCGCCCTGAGCGCTGGCGCGCAGGAGCCCACGCCGCTCAATCCGCCGGCGGCGGAGCCCTCGGCGGTGACGGCTCCGCCGGTGGCCGGGGCGTCGACCCAGGGTTACGCGGTCGGCATCCACCGGCTGAGCGCGGCGCCGAAGATCGACGGCAAGCTCGACGACGTGGTCTGGCAGGAGGGCAACCTGCTGACGGACTTCACCCAGATCGAGCCGTTGAGCGGCCAGCCGGCCACCCAGAGGACCGAGGTCCGGATGGGCTACGACGCGCAGAACATCTATTTCGGCGTTCGCTGCTACGACACCGAGCCGAACAGGATCGTCGCCAGCTCCAAGAGCCCGGACGCCGGCCTGGCCTCGGACGACACGATCACCGTCTTCCTGGACACGTTCCACGACCGGCGCAACGGCTTCTTCTTCAGCATGAACCCGATCGGCGCCAAGACGGACGCCCTGATCCGCAACGAGGGGGAGGACGTCAACACGGACTGGGACGGCCTGTGGGAGGGCGGTGGCGTCGCCGCGACGGCCAGGGGTGGACGGCCGAGATCGCCATCCCGTTCCGGACGCTGCGCTTCGCCAGCGGCACCGACGTGCAGAGCTGGGGCTTCAACGTCCGCCGCTTCATGGCGCGCACGCAGGAGTCGTCGTTCTGGAAGCCGATCCCGCGCCGGCCGGGCGGCCTCGCCCCCTATTCGGTCTCGGACTACGGCGACCTCACCGGCCTCGACAACCTGGGCAACAGCGGCGGCCGCTACCAGTTCGTGCCGTACGCCATCGGCAGCACCGGGCGGGAGTTCCACGCCAACCACCAACGACCAGGACACCGACCTGGGGGGGACCTGAAGATCAATCTCACTCTCCCAACTGGTGGCCGACCTGACCGTCCGTACCGATTTCGCCGAGGTGGAGGCCGACCAGCAGCAGTTCAACCTCGAGCGGTTCAAGCTCTTCTACCCCGAGCAGCGGCAGTTCTTCCTCGAGGGCGCCAACCTCTTCTACTTCGGCGACCGTCCGGAGCAGTTCGCGGTTCCCGAGCAGTTCAACTTCTTCTTCAGCCGCCAGATCGGCCTGGCGGAGGACGGCCGGGTGGTGGTGCCGGTGATCGGCGGCGCCAAGCTGGCGGGCCGGGTGGGCGACACCAGCGTCGGCTTCCTCAACATGACGACCGACGACACGACCTATTTCAACGGGGCGGGTCACCGCATCGACGAGCCGCGGACCAACTGGACGGTGCTGCGGGTGAAGCAGCCGATCTTCGGCAACTCGACGGTCGGCCTGATCGGGCTCAACAAGGACCGGCAGGGGGGGGACTACAACCGCGGCGCCGGCCTCGACTGGGACCTCCGGCTGGGCCAGAACTGGCTCTCGGCCGGCTACGTGGCGAAGACCGATACGCCGGGCCTCGACCGCAGCGACAACGCCTACTCGGCGGACCTGATCTACAAGACGCCGAAGTTCCGGGCCCGCCACCGCTATACGAACATCGGCGAGAACTTCAACCCGGAGCTGGGGTTCCTGACCCGCTCGGGGATCATCAAGAACCACTCGAACATCGCGACGTCGATCGCGCTCGACAGCAACCCGTTCGGGATCCACAAGCTCACCCTGCTGGGGGATTTCAACCACATCGACAACCAGAAGGGGGATCTCGAGACGCAGCTCTCCACCTATGAGCTGGGCTTCGTCTCCACCAAGGGCGCCGGCATCGCCTTCCTCTACTACGACGACCTCGAGAACCTCGACGTGCCGCTGACGGTGGTCAAGGGCGCCACCATCCCGGCCGGCCACTACCGGTTCCGCAGCCTGTTCACCGGCATCTCGTCGGGCTACACCGGCAAGGTCGGGTTCACCTTCTGGTATCACCCCGGCGGCTATTACGACGGCGACCGGCTGCGCACGCTGCTGACGCTGGTCATCCGCCCCATCGAGGGGCTGATCATCTCCCCGACCTACGACCGGGTGAAGGTGGACGCCCCGTGGGGCAAGTTCACCACCCAGATCGCGCAGACCGCGATCGACTACTCGTTCTCGACCCGGCTGTCGACGCGGCTGACCCTGCAGTGGCGGGACGGGCGACAACTACCGCGCCAACTTCATCATCAACTGGCTGTACCGCCCGGGGTCGAACCTCTACCTGGTCTACAACGACATCCAGGATCTCGACGACATCCGCCGCAACTCCGGTTTCAGCACGCTGTCTCCGGGGCGCCAGGTGCTCATCAAGGCCACGCGGCGCTTCGACTGGTGAGGGAGGAAGCCCGATGAACGAGACGCGTCGGTCCCCGCCCGCGACCCTGGTCGAGCTGCTCCGCAGGCGGGCGATCGAGCCAGCCGGAGCGGCGGGCCTACACCTTCCTGCTCGACGGCGAGCGGGAGGAGGTCCACCTCTCCTACGGCGAGCTCGACCGCCAGGCGCGGGCGATCGCCGCCCGGCTCCAGGAGATGGGCGTCGAGGGGGAGCGGGCGCTGCTGCTCTACCCGCCGGGGCTGGAGTACGTGGCGGCGTTCTTCGGCTGCCTGTATGCCGGGGTGGTGGCGGTGCCGGTCTACCCGCCGCGGCCGAACCGGCCCGACCCGCGGTTCCTGGCGATCCTCGCCGACGCCCGCGCCCGCGTGGTGCTGACCACCTCGGCGATCCTGCCCAACGCCGAGCGGCTGCTGCACGGCGCGACGCGCCGGTCGCCTGGCTGGCCACCGACGGCCTCGGCGTCGAAGGCGGGCGGAGGAGTGGCGCGATCCCGCCGTGGGGCCGGAGCAGCTCGCCTTCCTCCAGTACACCTCGGGCTCGACCTCGGCGCCCAAGGGGGTGATGGTCAGCCACGGCAACCTGGTCGCACAACGAGCGGCTGATCGAGCGGGCCTTCGGGCATCGACGGCGGAGTCGGTGGTGGTGGGCTGGCTGCCGCTCTACCACGACATGGGGCTGATCGGGAGCCTGCTGCAGCCGCTCTGCGGCCGGCTGCTCCTGCGTGCTGATGTCGCCGGTCGCCTTCCTGCAGCAGCCGCTGCGCTGGCTGGAGGCGATCTCGCGCTACGGCGGCACCGATCAGCGGCGGCCCGAACTTCGCCTACGACCTGTGCGCCCGCAAGATCCGCCGCGAGGACCGGGCCGGCCTCGACCTGTCGCGCTGGGCGGTGGCCTTCAACGGCGCCGAGCCGGTGCGCGCCGAGACGCTCGACCGCTTCGCCGCGGCGTTCGCCCGCTGCGGCTTCCGCCGCGAGGCGCTCTTCCCCTGCTACGGCCTGGCCGAGGCGACGCTGTTCGTCTCCGGCGGCGGCGGCCGGCGAGCCGCCGGTGGTCGGCCGCTTCAACGCCGCCCGGCCTCGAGCGCCACCGGGCGGTGGCGGACGCCGGACGGGCGGCCGCTGGTGAGCAGCGGCCGGCCGGCCCTGCTGGCGCCGGGGCAGGAGGTGGCGATCGTCGATCCCGAGACGCGGCGCCCGGCTGCCGGCGGCGGCGGTGGGGGAGATCTGGGTGGCCGGCCCGAGCGTCGCCCAGGGCTACTGGAGCCGGCCGGAGCCGCCCGAGAGCACCTTCCAGGCGCTGACCCGGGACGGCGAGGGGCCGTTCCTGCGCACCGGCGACCTCGGCTTCCTCGCCGGCGGCGAGCTGTTCGTCACCGGCCGCGCTCAAGGACCTGATCATCATCCGCGGCCGCAACCACTACCCGCAGGACATCGAGCTGACGGTGGAGGCCAGCCACCCCGCCCTGCGCCCCGGCTGCGGCGCCGCCTTCACCGTCGACGAGGAGGGGCGAGGAGCGGCTGGTGGTGGTGCAGGAGATGCGGCGGGAGGCGCGCCACGCCGAGCCTGGCGAGGTGATGGCGGCGATCCGCCGCGCGGTGGCCGAGGAGCACGAGGTGCAGCTCCTGGCGGTGGTGCTGATCCGCACCGCCAGCCTGCCCAAGACCTCGAGCGGCAAGGTGCGGCGGCAGCGCCTGCCGCGCCGCCTTCCTGACCGGGGAGCTCGCCGCGGTCGCCGCCTGGGAGGCCGAGGGGGCCGCCACCGGCGTGGTGACGGTGCCGCTCGCCGGCGACCTCGAGCCGCGAGGAGGGCGCGCGGCGACTGGCTGGCCGGCGAGGTGGCGGCGCGGGCCGGGGTGCCCCGGCTCGGCGGTCGACGTCGACGCGCCGCTCCACCGCTTCGCCCTCGATTCGCTCAACGTCATGGAGCTGGCCCACGCGGTGGAGGAGCGGCTGGGCGCGCCGGTGCCCATGGAGACCTTCTTCGAGGGGGCCAGCGTGGCCGACGTGGTGGCCCGCGCCTTCGCCGCCCGCGCCCTGGCGCTGCGCACCCCGGCGGCGCCGCCGCCGCCGCTGCTCGGCGGACGCCGAGCGCCCCCTGTCGCACGGCCAGCGGGCCCTCTGGCTGCTCTACCTGCTCGATCCGGAGAGCTCGGCCTACAACGTCCCCGGCCTGGTCACCATCGAAGGGGAGGTCGACGCCGGCGCCCTGCGCCGCGCCTTCCAGGCGATCGTCGACCGCCATCCGATCCTGCGCTCGACCTTCTCGGCGCCGCAGGGGGAGCCGGTGCGGCGGGTCCACGCCGACGTCGAGGTCCCTTTCTTCCAGGAGAACGTCGCCCGCTGGACCGAGGGGGAGCTGGCGCGGCAGATCGCCGCGGAGGCCAACCGGCCGTTCGACCTCGAGGCCGGCCTGCCGCTGCGCGTCTATCTCTTCGAGCGCTCCCGGCAGGAGCGCGTGCTGCTGGTGGTGGTCCACCACATCGCCACCGACTTCTGGTCGCAGGCGGTGATGCTCCAGGAGCTGGACGCGCTCTATCCGGCGGCGCGGGCGGGCGAGGAGGGCCCGGCGCTGCCGCCGGCCGCCCCCTACGTCGAGTTCGTCCGCTGGCAGCGCGAGATGCTGGCCGGGGCGGCGGGGGAGCGGCTGCGCGCCTACTGGCGGCGAGCGCCTGGCCGGCGAGCTGCCGGTGCTCGACCTGCCGCTCGACCGGCCGCGCCCGCCGGTCCAGACCTATGGCGGCGCGACGCGGCGGCTGCGCCTGCCGATGGACCTCTCGGCGCGCGCTGGCGGCGCTCGGGCGCGAGCACAGCGCCACCCTGTTCATGACCCTGCTCGCCGCCTTCAAGGGGCTGCTCTACCGCTACACCGCGCAGCGCGACCTGCTGGTCGGCGTGCCCACCACCGGCCGCGCCCGCGCCGGCTTCACCGGCATGGTGGGCTACTTCGTCAACCCGGTGGTGCTGCGCAGCAACCTGCGCGGCAACCTCTCGTTCGCCGCCCTCCTCGACCAGGTCCGCGGCCACGCCCTCGGCGCCTTCGAGCACCAGGACTACCCGTTTCCGGTGCTGGTGGAGGAGCTGCAGCCGGAGCGCGATCCCAGCCGCTCGCCGCTGTTCCAGGTGATGTTCGTGCTGCAGAAGGCGCCGCTGATCAAGGGGCAGGACCTCACCCCCTTCGCCCTCAACGAGGGGGGCGCGCGGCTCACCGTCGGCGGCCTGCCGCTGGTCTCGATGCCGGTGGAGGAGCGCATCGCGCAGTTCGACCTCACGCTGACCATGGGGGAGAGCGAGGGGGCCCTGGCCGCCGCCTTCAACTACAACTCCGACCTCTTCGACGGCGAGACGGTCGAGCGCATGGCGCGGCACTTCGAGAGCCTGCTCGCCGGCCTCGCCGCGGACCCCGGAACGCCGGCTCGCCGACCTGCCGCTGCTCACCGAGGCCGAGCGCCACCGGCTGCTGGTCACCTGGAACCACACCCGCGCGTACTACCCGGAGGAGGCGCTGATCCACGGGCTGTTCGCGGCGCGGGTGGAGCAGACGCCGGCGCTGCCGGCGGTGGTCTTCCGCGGCGAGGAGACCGCCTACCTCGACCTCGACTGGCGGTCGAGCCAGCTCGCGCACACCCTGATCGCCCGCGGCATCGGGCCGGAGGACCTGGTCGGCATCTGCCTCGAGCGCTCGCCGGAGCTGATCGTCGGCATCCTCGGCATCCTCAAGGCCGGCGCCGCCTACCTGCCGCTCGATCCCGAGTACCCGCGCGAGCGGCTCGCCTTCATGCTGCGCGACGCCGGGGCCCGCCTGGTGCTGACCCGCGAGGAGCTGGCGCCGCTGCTGCCGGCGCCGCTGCCGGAGGGGTGTGTGGCGCTCCACCTCGACACCGGCTGGGAGGGCGATCGCCGCCGCTCCCGGCGAGCCGCCCGCCGCTGCGCGGGAGCGCCGGCAACGCCGCCTGCGTCATCTACACCTCCGGCTCGACCGGCCAGCCCAAGGGGGTGGTGCTCACCCACCGCAACCTGGTGAACATGGTGGTCTCGTTCATCCGCAGCTACAGCCCGGACGTCGAGCGACCGGCTGCTGCCGCTGACCTCGATCGCCTCGGCGAGCTTCGTCGGCGAGATCTTCCCCATCCTCTGCGCCGACGGCGCCCTGGTGCTGCCGGACCGCGAGGAGATCCTCGACACCCGCGCGGCTGGTCGAGCTGATCGCGCGCAGCCAGGTGTCGATCCTCTCCACCGTGCCGTCGCTGATCGCCACCCTCAACGCGATGAAGGACGAGCTGCCGCGGCTGCGGCTGATCCTCGCCGGCGGCGAGGCGCTGACCGCCGGCGACGTCGACCGCATCCTGGAGTCGGCGACCATCGTCAACGGCTACGGCCTGACCGAGACCACCATCTGCTCGACCTCCTACCAGGTCGGCATGGCGGACCTGCAGTCGGGCGGCACGCTGCCGATCGGCCGGCCGCTGATGAACCACCAGCTCTACATCCTCGACTACTGAGCTGGGCCTGATGCCGGTCGGCGGTACCGGCAAGCTCTACATCGCCGGCGACGGCGTCGCCCGCGGCTATCACGGCAACCCGGCGCTGACCGCCGACCGCTTCGTGCCCGACCCGTTCGGCCGCGGCGGGCGGATGTACCGCACCGGCGATCTCGCGAGCTGGCTGCCGGACGGCAACATCCTGTTCCGCGGCCGCGTCGACCAGCAGGTCAAGGTGCGCGGCTTCCGCATCGAGCTGGGCGAGATCGAGACCGTGCTCGGGGCCTGCCCCGGGGTGGCCGAGTCGGTCGGTGGTGCCGCGCCAGGAGGCGGGGGAGAAGCGGCTGGTGGCCTACGTGGTGCGCGGCGCCGGTGGACGGCGGCGAGCCCGCCGACGGCCGGCGCGCTGCTCGCCCATCTGCGCGCCAAGCTGCCGGAGTACATGGTGCCGTCGGCCTTCGTCTTCCTGCCGGCGCTGCCGCTGTCGCCCAACGGCAAGGTGGACGCGCGCGCCCTGCCGGCGCCGGAGCGGGTGCGCCCCGAGCTGGAGGCCGCCTACGCGGCGCCGAAGAGCGAGCTGGAGCGGATCATCGCCACCGTCTGGCAGGAGGCGCTGGCGGTCGGCAAGGTGGGCATCCACGACAACTTCTTCGACCTCGGCGGCCACTCGCTGCTGCTCGCCCGCGTCCACGCCCGGCTGCGCGAGGTGCTCGGCCGCGACATCTCGCTGGTCGAGCTGTTCAAGAACCCCACCGTCAGCTCGCTGGCGGCGGCGCTCTCGGCGCCGGCGGCGGCGCCCGAAGCCGGCGCGGCGCCCGGCGGCGGCCGCCGCCGAGATCCCCTCCCGGCAGGAGCGGGCCGAGGTCGAGATCGCCGTCGTCGGCCTCGCCGGCCGCTTCCCTGGCGCCCGGACGGTCGACCAGCTCTGGGACAACCTCAGGAACGGCCGCGAGTCGATCCACTTCTTCACCGACGAGGAGCTGCTCGCCGCCGGCGTCGATCCCGAGCTGGTGGCCAATCCCGACTACGTCAAGGCCAAGGGGGTGCTGGGCGACGATCGACCAGTTCGACGCCGGGCTCTTCGGCCTGTCGCCGCGCGAGGTCGAGCTGATGGACCCGCAGCACCGGCTCTTCCTGGAGTGCTGCTGGGAGGCCCTGGAGCGGGCCGGCTACAACTCGGGCCGGCCGGCCGGCCGGGTGGGGGTGTTCGGCGGCGAGAGCATGAACACCTACCTGATCACCAACCTGCTGTCGCACCTGGAGCTGGTGGCCTCGGCCGACACCCTGCAGGCGTCGCTCGGCAACGACAAGGACCCGCTGACCTCGCGCGTCTCCTACAAGCTCAACCTCAAGGGGCCGAGCATCACCATCCAGAGCGCCTCGTCGACCTCGCTGGTGGCGGTCCACGTCGCCTGCCAGAGCCTGCTCAACCGCGACTGCGACATGGCGCTGGCGGGCGGCGTGTCGATCCACCTGCCGGAGCTCTCCGGCTACATGTTCCACGAGGGGGGGACGACCTCGCCGGACGGCCACTGCCGCACCTTCGACGCCCGCGCCAAGGGGTTCGTCAGCGGCCACGGCTGCGGCGTCGTGGTGCTCAAGCGGCTGGCCGACGCCCTGCGCGACGGCGACCACGTCCACGCCGTGATCAAGGGCTCGGCCTGCAACAACGACGGCTCGCTCAAGGTCAGCTACACCGCGCCCAGCGTCGACGGCCAGGTCGAGGTCTACTCGATGGCCTACGCCAATGCCGGCGTCTCCCCCGACTCGCTCGAGCTACGTCGAGTGCCACGGCACGGCGACGCCGATGGGCGACCCGATCGAGATCGCCGCCCTGACCCAGGCGTTCCGCGCCCACACCGGCCGCCGGAACTTCTGCGCCATCGGCTCGCTGAAGATCCAACGTCGGCCACCTCGACTCGGCGGCCGGCGTCTGCGGCCTGATCAAGGCGGTGCTCGCCCTCGAGCACCGGCAGATCCCGCCGAGCCTCCACTTCGAGCGGCCGAACCCGCAGATCGACTTCGCCAACAGCCCGTTCTTCGTCAACGCGGCGCTGCGCGACTGGGAGACCGACGGCCAGCCGCGGCGGGCCGGGGTGACCTCGCTCGGCATGGGCGGCACCAACGCCCACGTGATCCTCGAGGAGGCGCCGCTCGCCGAGCCGTCCGGCCCCTCGCGGCCCTGGCAACTGGTGCTCCTCGCGGCCCACGCCGAGCCGGCCCTGGAGACCGCGACCTCGGAGCTGGCGGCCTTCCTCGACCGCCGCCCGCTGCTCGACCTGGCCGACGTGACCTACACCCTGCAGGTCGGGCGGCGGCCGTTCGCCCACCGCCGGGCGCTGCTCTGCCGCGACCTCGGGGACGCCGTGCGGGCGCTGGAGTCGCGCGATCCCGAGCGCCTGCTGACCGTCCGCCAGGAGGCGGGGGACCGGCCGGTGGTCTTCCTGTTCACCGGCCAGGGGTCGCAGTACCCGGGCATGGGGCGCGGCCTCTACGAGAGCGAGCCGGCCTTCCGCGGCGAGGTGGACCGCTGCTGCGACCAGCTCCGCCCGCACCTCGGGCTCGACCTGCGCGAGCTGCTCTTCCCGGCGGCGGGGGAGGAGGCGGCGGCGGCTGAGCGGCTGCGCCAGACCGCGCTCTCGCAGCCGGCGCTGTTCGTCGTCGAATACGCCCTCGCCACCCTCTGGATGCAGTGGGGGGTGCGCCCGCAGGCGATGATCGGCCACTCGATCGGCGAGTACGTGGCGGCCTGCCTGGCCGGCGTCTTCTCGCTGCGCGACGCCCTGTCGCTGGTCGCCGCGCGCGGCCGCCTGATGCAGCGGCTCCCCGGCGGCGCGATGCTCGCCGTGCCGCTCCCCGAGGTCGACGTGGTGCCGCTGCTGGACCGCGAGCTGTCGCTCGCCGCCGTCAACCGCCCGTCGCTCTGCGTGGTCGCGGGTCCCACCCCGGCGGTGGAGGCGCTGCGCGAGCGGCTGGCGGCGCGGGGGATCGACGGCCGCCTGCTGCACACCTCGCACGCCTTCCACTCCGCGATGATGGACCCGATGCTGGCGCCGTTCGCCGAGCGGGTGCGCAAGGTCAAGCTGTCGCCGCCCCGCCTGCCCTACCTGTCGAACGTGACCGGCACCTGGATCCGCCCCGAGGAGGCGACCGACCCGCTCTACTGGGCCGAGCACATCCGCGGCACCGTGCGCTTCGCCGACGGCGCCGCCGAGCTGCTGCGCGAGCCGAACCGCATCTTCCTGGAGGTCGGCCCCGGCAACGTGCTGACCACCCTGGTGCGCCAGCACCCGGCGCGCACGCCGGCGCAGGCGGTGCTGCCGTCGCTGCGCCACCCGCGGGAGGCGGCGGACGACGTCCGCTTCCTGCTCGACACCCTCGCCCGGCTCTGGCTCGCCGGCGCCGAGGTCGACTGGAGCGGCTTCTACGCCCACGAGCGGCGGCGGCGGGTGCCGCTGCCGACCTACCCCTTCCAGCGCCAGCGCTACTGGGTCGAGCCGCGCAAGACCGAGGGGCGCGCGAAGGATGCCGGGCGCCGGCAGCGGGATCTCGCGGCGTGGTCCTACGCGCCGAGCTGGAAGCGGACCGCGCCGGCGCCTTCCGCTCCGGCGGAGACGGCCGGCGCCTGGCTGGTCTTCCTCGACGACCACGGTCTGGGAGCGGCGGCCGTCGACCTTCTGGAGGCCCAGGGGCGGGAAGTGATCGCCGTGCGCGCCGGGGACCGCTTCGCCCGCACGGGCGAGCGCGAGTTCACCGTCGACGCCTGGAACGCCGCCGGCTACGACCGGTTCCTGGAGGAGCTCGCCGCCTACGACCTCCGGCCGGGCACCGTCCTGCACTTCTGGAACGTCACCGCCGAGGAGTCCGGCGCGTCGCTGCCGGGGGCCGACCGCGCCCTGGAGCGCGGCTTCTTCAGCCTGACCTTCCTGGCGCAGGCCCTGGGCAAGCGCAACCTCACCGAGCCGGTGCGCATCCTGGCCGTCTCGACCGGCCTGCAGCGGGTCACCGGCGAGGAGCCGCTGCAGCCGCTCAAGGCGGCGCTGCTCGGTCCCTGCCGGGTAATTCCGCGCGAGTACCCGAACCTCGCCTGCCGGAGCCTCGACGTGGTGCTCCCCGCGGTCCCTTCGGCCCCGGGAGACGGCCTGCGCACGCTCGCCGGCCGGGTGCTGGAGGAGCTCGCCTTCTTCCCCGAGGGGGAGCCGGCCGCGGCGCTGCGCGGCAGCTTCCGCTGGGTCCAGGAGCTGGAGCCCCTGCCGCTGCCCGCCGCCGGGGGGAGCCCCGCCCGCCTGCGGCAGGGGGGCGTCTACCTGATCACCGGCGGCCTCGGCGCCCTGGGGCTGGAAGTGGCCGGGCTACTGGCCCGCGCGGTGGCGGCGAAACTAGTGCTGGTCGGCCGCACGCCGGTGCCGGAGCGGGAGAGCTGGAGCGCGTGGCTGGCGGCGCACGGCGAGGAGGACGCCACCTCCCGGCGCCTCCGCGGGCTGCTCGCCATCGAGGGAATGGGCGGCGAGGTGATGACCGTCGCCGCCGATGCCGCGGATCTGCCCGAGATGGCCGCGGCGCGGGACGCCGCGGTCGCCCGCTTCGGCGCCGTCCACGGCGTGATCCACGCCGCCGGCCGGCCCGGCGGCGGCATCGTCCAGGTCAAGACCCGGGCGGCGGCCGAGGCGGTGCTGGCGCCCAAGGTGAAGGGCGCCCTGGTGCTCGACGAGCTCTTCCGCGGCGAGCCGCTCGACTTCATGGTCCTCTTCTCCTCGGTCACCGCCGTGCTCGCCCAGCCGGGGCAGGTGGACTACGCGGCGGCCAACGCCTTCCTCGACGCCTTCGCCCAGGAGCGGAGCGCCCGCGGCGCCTTTACCCTGTCGCTCGGCTGGGACGCCTGGCGGGAGGCCGGCATGGCGGTCGACACAGAAGTGCCGACAGAGCTGCGGGAATGGCGGCAACAGGAGCTGAAGTTGGGTATGTCGATGGCCGAGGGACTGGAAGTCTTCGGCCGCGCCCTGGCCTCCTCCTCCCCCTGGCTGGTGATCTCGACCCGCGACCTCGCGTCCCGCCTCGAGCAGAACCACGCCGCGAGCACGCTCGCGGAGATCGACCGCGCGCAGGCGGCGCGCGCCGCCCATCCGCGGCCGCTGCTCGCCAACGCCTACGTGGCGCCGAGCGGCGGGGCGGAGGAGCGGATCGCGGCGGTCTGGCAGGACCTGCTGGGGATCGAGCCGGTCGGCGTGCACGACAACTTTTTCGACCTCGGCGGCAATTCGCTGATGGCGATCCGCGTCATCGCCCGCCTGAAGAGCGAGCTGGGGGTGGACGTCTCCGAGGTGAGCATTTTCGAAGGTCCGACGGTGGCGGCCCTCGCCAGGCTCCTGGCTCCCGGCGAGGAGCGGGACGGCGAGGCCTTTGAAGACCAGCGGGACCGCGGCGAGCGGCGGCGGGCGGCCCGCAAGGGACGGCGCGCCACCGCGGAGGTTTCATAGACGGATGGAGGTTGCATAGACGGATGACGCAGGAGCTGGACGACCTCGAAGGGACGATCGCGATCGTTGGGATGGCCGGGCGTTTCCCCGGCGCCCGCGGCGTGGCGGAGCTCTGGCGCAACCTCCGCGCCGGAGTGGAGTCGGTGCGCGCCCTCTCCCGCGAGGAGATGGCGGCGCTCGGCGCCGGCCGTGCCGCGGACGACCCGGCGTGGGTGCCGGCGGTGGCGATGCCGGACGGGATCGACGAGTTCGACGCCCCGTTCTTCGGCATCAGCCACCGCGAGGCGGAGATCCTCGATCCCCAGCACCGGCTCTTCCTGGAGGCGTGCTGGACGGCGCTCGAGGACGCCGGCTACGACCCGGAATCCCCGGCGGCGGTGACCGCCGTCTTCGGCGGCGCCACCACCAGCACCTATCTGCTGTTCAACCTCGCCCGCAACGCGCAGGTGGCGGCGACGGTCGACCCCCTGCAGCTCATCGTCGGCAACGCCGTCGATTCGCTGACCACGCGGGTCTCCTACAAACTGAACCTGAAGGGGGCGAGCCAGTCCGTGCAGTGCGCCTGCTCGACCTCGCTGGTGGCGGTCCATCTCGCCTGCCAGGCGCTGCTCAACCAGGAGTGCGACGTGGCGCTGGCCGGGGGCGTTTCGATCAACGTCGGGCAGCGGGCGGGCTACCGCTTCCAGGAGGACTCGATCCTGGCGCCGGACGGCCACTGCCGGGCCTTCGACGCGGCGGCCCGCGGCACGGTCTTCGGCGGCGGCGCCGGCGTGGTGGTGCTCAAGCGCCTGGAGGACGCCGTCAGGGACGGCGACACGGTGCGCGCGGTGATCCGCGGCTCGGCGGTCAACAACGACGGCGGGATGAAGGTCGGCTACACGGCGCCGTCGGTCGAGGGGCAGGCCGGCGGTGATCGCCGAGGCCCTCTCGGTGGCCGGGATCGATGCCGGGACCATCGGCTACATCGAGGGGCACGGCACCGGCACCGCCCTCGGCGATCCGATCGAGATCCAGGCGCTCGCCAAGGCGTTCCGCGCCCGCACCGCGAAGCGGGGCTTCGCCGCCCTCGGCACGGTCAAGGCCAACATCGGCCATCTCGACATCGCCGCCGGCGTCGCCGGGCTGATCAAGACCGTGCTCGCGCTGCAGCACGGCGAGATCCCGCCCAGCCTCCACTTCGAGCGGCCGAACCCGCGCATCGACTTCGCCGCCAGCCCGGTCTACGTCAACCGCGAGCTGGCGGAGTGGAAGCGCGATGGCGCGCCCCGCCGGGCCGGCGTCAGCTCGTTCGGCTTCGGCGGCACCAACGCCCACGTCATCCTGGAGGAGGCGCCGGCATTGCCGGCATTGCCGGAGCGCCCGGCCGCCGCCGGGCCGTGGCGCCTGCTGGCCGTCTCCGCCAAGACCCCGGACGGCGCTGGCCGCGGCCGTCCGCAACCTGGCGGAGCACTTCCGCGCCCATCCGGAGACCGACCTCGGCGACGCCGCCTTCACCCTGATCGCGGGCCGGCAGGCGTTCGCGCACCGGGTGGCCGTGGTCTGCCGGGACGCCGCCTCCGCGGTGGCGGCGCTCGACCGTCCCGACCCCGGCACGACGCTCGGCGAGGCCGACGCGCGCCTGGCCGCCGCCGGCCGCCGCTGGCTCGCCGGCGAGCCGCTCGATCCCGAGCCTCTGTTCGCCGGCGAAGAGCGGCGGCGCATCCCGCTGCCCACCTACCCCTTCGAGCGCCACCGGTATTGGATCGAACCCGGCGGGATCGATCCCGAGGGCCCGGCGATGCCGGTGGCCGGGGCGGTCCTGGAGCAGGCCCAGACGCTGCACCCCCGCCCCGCGCTCCCCACCGCCTACGTGGCGCCGCGCGGCGAGCTGGAGGAGCGGGTCGCCGCGGTCTGGCGGCAGGTGCTGGGGATGGAGCAGGTGGGCGCGCACGACAGCTTCCTGGACCTCGGCGGCGACTCGCTGCTGGCCACCCGGCTGATGTCGCGGCTGCGCGAGGAGCTGGCGGTCGACCTGCCCATGGATCGGCTGTTCGCGGAACCGACCGTGGCCGCCGTGGCCGCCGCCGTGGTCGAAGCCCGCGCCGGCCAGGTCGGCGAGGAGGATCTGGCGCGGATGCTCGCCGAGATCGGCGCGCATGCCTGAAGGAATGCCGGAAGGGGGGGCGCCATGACGGACCTCAACGCGGCGCTCAGGAATCTCACCCCCCAGCAGCGTGACCTGCTGCTGAAGCGTCTGGAGAAGGGGGGGCGGGGCGGCGCGCCCGGAGCCGGAGCGCATCCCGAGCCGGCCGCGGGCGGCGGGGGAGAACGCGTTTCCGCTCTCCTTCGCCCAGCAGCGGCTCTGGTTCCTCGATCGCATGGGAGCCCGGGAGCCCGCTCTACAACATCCCCGCCGCCTTCGAGATGACCGGCCCGCTCGACGCCGCCGGCCCTGGAGGCCGCGCTGCGCGAGGTGGTCCGCCGGCACGAGGCGCTCCGCACCACCTTCGCCGACCGTGCCGAGGGCGCCGGTCCAGGTGATCCACCGGCGAGGGGACCTGCCGTTCGCCGTCGCCGACCTGCGCGCGCTGCCGGCGGGGGAGCGGCGCGGCCGAGGCCTGGCGCCGGGCCACCGACGAGGCCCGCCGCCCGTTCGACCTCGAGCGCGGGCCGCTGCTGCGCGCCCTGCTGCTCCGGATGTCCGAAGAAGAGCACCTGGTGGTCCTCACCATCCACCACATCGTCAGCGACGGCTGGTCGATGGGCGTCCTGGTGCGCGAGATCGCGGCGCTCTATCCGGCGTTCGCGGCCGGCCGGACACCCCGGCTCCCCGAGCTGCCGATCCAGTACGCCGACTTTTCGCGTCTGGCAGCGGGAGTGGCTGCAGGGCGGCGCGCTCGACGCGCAGCTCGGCTTCTGGCGCCAGCGCCTGGCCGGCGCGCCGACCGTCCTGGAGCTGCCGGCCGACCACCCCCGGCCGGCCGTGCAGACGGTGCGCGGGAGCCAAGCCCCGGTGCGGCTCGCGCCGAGCTCGTCGCCGCCTTGCGGGAGACCGCCCGCAAGGAGGGCGGAACGCTGTTCATGGTGATCCTCGCCGCCTTCGAGCTGCTCCTGCAGCGCTACACGGGCCAGGACGAGCTGTTGATCGGCTCGCCGATCGCCAACCGCAACCGTCCGGACGTCGAGGGGCTGATCGGCTTCTTCGTCAACACCCTGGTGATGCGGGGGGACCTGCGGGGCGAGCCGACCCTGTCGGAGCTGCTCGCCCGGGTCCGCGAGACGGCGCTCGCCGCCTACGCCCATCAGGATCTCCCCTTCGAGCGGCTGATCGAGGAGCTGCAGCCGCGGCGCGACCTCAGCCGCCCGCCGCTGGTGCAGGTGATGGCCGCCCTGCAGGCCGCCGCGGCGGAGGCGCTGGAGCTGCCCGGCCTGCGGCTGGAGCCGCTCGCGGTCGACTCGGGGACCGCCAAGTTCGAGCTGACTCTCCACCTGGCGGAAGGGGCGGAGAGCGTGGATGGCTGGATCGAATACAACGCCGACCTTTTCGAGGCGGCGACCGTGGAGCGGATGGCCGAGCAGCTCGGGTCGCTCCTGAAGGCTTTCCCCGCCGGGCTCGACCGCTTGGCGGCCGATCTGCCCTTCCTGCCGGAGAGCCAGGTGCGGGCGCTTCTGGCCGACGGCGACGGCGGGCCGGGGGAGCCGCTCGCGGCCGAATGCCTGCACCGTCTGTTCGAGATCCAGGCGCGCCAGCGCCCGGACGCTCCCGCCATCGCCGCCGGCGAGGAGCGCTGGACCTACCGCGACCTGGAGCGCCACGCCAACCGCCTCGCCCACGCCCTGCGCGGGCTTGGCGTGGGACCCGAGGTGCCGGTCGCCCTCTGCATGGCGAAGACGCCGCGGCGGAAGGCGGCCCTGCTGGGGATCCTCAAGGCCGGGGGCGCCTATGTGCCCCTCGATCCCAGCCATCCCAAAGAGCGGCTGGCGTTCATGCTGGAAGAGAGCGCCGCGCCGTTGCTGCTGACCGAGAGCGCGCTGCTCTCCGCCCTGCCGGAGCGCCGGGAAGGGCTCCTGCTTCTCGACGGCGACCTGCTTCTCGACGGCGAATGGCCGGGCACGCCCGAGCAGGAAGCGCAGGGGCCGCCGGACGGGGTGACCGGCGACAACCTTGCCTATGTCATCTACACCTCCGGATCGACCGGCCGGCCCAAGGGGGTGCTTGTGCCCCACCGCGGCGCCTGCCGCCTGGTCGCCGATGGCGTGCAACGCCTGCGGCTCGGCCCGGGGAGCCGCATGACGCAGAACACCTCGCTCACCTTCGACGCGTCGGTCTTCGAGATCTTCTCGGCGCTGTCGGCGGGCGCCGAGATGGTGCTCCTCCCGAGCGGCCTGATGGGGGCCGACCTGGCGGCCGAGTTGCCGCCGGTACGAGATCACCGCGACGGTCATCACCTCGCCGGCCATTTTCGAGACCCTCGGCCATGAGGCGATCCCTTCCCTGCGCGCCGCGTGCGTCGGCGGCGAGGCCTGCCCGCCGGACCTGGCCGCCCGCTGGTCGTCGGTCCTGGAGCTCACCAACTGCTACGGGCCCACGGAGACCACGATCTACTCGACGGCGTGGCCCTGCCCGCCGGGATTGCGGGAGGCGCCGCCGATCGGCCGGCCGATCGCCGGGCACCCGCGCCTACGTCCTCGACCGGCGGTTGCGGCCCGTCCCGCCCGGCGTCGCCGGCGAGATCTACCTCGGCGGCGAAGGGGTGGCGCGCGGCTATCTGGGCCGGCCGGAGCTGACGGCGGAGAGGTTCGTCCCCGACCCCTGCGGCGGCGTGCCCGGGGGGCGCCTCTACCGCACCGGCGACCTCGGCCGCCGGCGGGCGGGCGGCGAGCTCGAGTTCGCCGGCCGCAACGACGAGCAGGTGAAGCTGCGCGGCTACCGGATCGAGCTGGGGGAGATCGAGGCGGCGCTCCACCGCCACCCCGCGGTCGAGCGGGCGGTCGCCATGGTCCGCGAGGATGCGCCCGGCATCCGGCGGCTGGTGGCCTACGCCGTGCCGAACCCGGGAGAGGCCCCCGCCGGCGCCGACCTGCGCGCCTTCCTCAAGACGGCTCTGCCGGAGTTCATGGTCCCCGCGGCCGTGGTGGTGCTCGCCGCCCTGCCGCTCACGACGAGCGGCAAGGTGGACCGCAAGGCCCTGCCGGCGCCCGAGGGGGCGCCCGACGCCACGGCGGCCTACGTGGTGCCGCGCAACGACGCCGAGCGCCGGATCGCCGCGGTCTGGCGCGAGGTGCTCCAGGTCGAGCGCGTGGGGGTGAACGACAACTTCTTCGATCTCGGCGGCCACTCGCTGCTGATGGCCCGCGTGCACACGCGGCTGCGCGAGGCGTTCCCGGGCTTCGATCTGGCGCTGGTCGACCTGTTCAAGTATCCGACCGTCAGCGCCCTCGCGGACCGTCTGAGCTCGGCCGGCGAGGAGAACCCGGCGGCGCGGATCGGCATGGACCGCGCCCTCGCCCGGCGGGACGCGGCGGGCCGCGCGGAACCGGACGCGGCATCGCCATCATCGGCATGGCCTGCCGCTTCCCGGGCGCCGGTTCGATCGAGCGGTTCTGGGACAACCTGACCGGCGGCGTCGAATCGATCACGTTCTTCAGCGAGGAGCAGTTGCGGGCCGCCGGAGTCCCGGCGGCCGACCTCGCCGATCCCCGCTACGTCCGGGCGCGGGGGATCTCGACGGCGCCGCGGAGCTCGACGCCGGCTTCTTCGGCTACAGCCCGCGCGAGGCGGAGGTGATGGACCCGCAGCAGCGCATCTTCCTCGAGTGCGCCTGGGAGGCCTTCGAGGACGCCGGCCTACGATCCCGCGGCCATCCCGGGCGACGTCGGCGTGTTCGCGGGCGTCGGCATGAACACCTACGTCTTCAACCTCCTGGCGGACCCGGAGGTCCGGGACTCGGTGGGGAACTTCCAGGCCTCGATCGCCAACGACAAGGATTTCCTCGCCACGCGGGTCTCCTACAAGCTCGATCTGCGCGGGCCCAGCCTGTCGGTGCAGACCGCCTGCTCGACCTCGCTGGTCGCGGTCCACCTCGCCTGCCAGAGCCTGCTCTCGGGCGAGTGCGACGCCGCGCTCGCCGGCGGCGTCTCGATCCGGCTGCCGCAGGAGACGGGCTACCTGTACCACGAGGGAGCGGTGTTCTCGCCCGACGGCCACTGCCGCGCCTTCGACGCCCGGGCCGGCGGCACCGTGGGCGGCAACGGCGCCGGCGCCGTGCTGCTCAAGCGCCTCGAGGACGCCCTGCGCGACGGCGACCGCATCCACGCCGTCATCAAGGGCTCGGCGGTCAACAACGACGGCGCGGCGAAGGTCGGCTACACCGCGCCCAGCGTCGACGGCCAGGCGCGGGTGATCGCGCAGGCCATGGGCGTGGCGCGGGTGGCGCCGGAGACCATCGGCTACGTCGAGGCCCACGGCACCGGCACCGCGCTCGGCGACCCGATCGAGGTCGCGGCGCTGACCCAGGCGTTCGGCGCCCGGCGCCGGGACGGGGAGCTGCGCGCTCGGCTCGGTCAAGACCAACATCGGCCACCTCGACACCGCGGCCGGCGTCGCCGGCCTGATCAAGGCGGCGCTCGTCCTGGAGCACGGCGAGATCCCGCCGAGCCTCCACTTCGAGGCCGCCCAACCCGAAGCTCGACTTGCGAGCAGGACGCCGTTCTACGTCAACAGCCGGCTGGCGGACTGGCCGGCCGGGGGGACCTCGCCGCGGCGGGCCGGCGTCAGCTCGTTCGGCATCGGCGGCACCAACGCCCACGTCGTCCTCGAGCAGGCGCCGGCGCGTGGCGCCGGCGGACGCCGGCGCGGCCCGTGGCAGCTCCTGCCGCTCTCGGCGCGCAGCGACGCCGCCCTCGAAGCCGCCCTCTCCCGCCTCGCGGAGCATCTGCGGAGCCATCCCGGGCTGCCGATCTGGCGGACGCCGCCTTCACGCTCCAGGTGGGACGGCGCGCGCTTCGAGCGCCGCGCGCGTGGCCCTCTGCCGCGACGCCGGCGATGCCGTCGGCCGCTGCTCGAGGTGGCGACCGGGAGCGGCTCCTCTTCGGCGACGGCGAGCGCGCCGCTCCGTGGCCTTCCTGTTCAGCGGCCAGGGCGCGCAGCACGCGGGGATGGCGGCGGAGCTCTACCGCGCCGAGCCGGTCTTCCGGACCGAGCTCGACGCGCGCCGGCGACCTGCTGCTGCCGCTGCTCGGGCGCGACCTGCGGGACCTCCTGTTCGGTTCTGGATCGGGGGAGGCGGCGGAGGAGCTGGCGCGCACGGAATTCACGCAGCCGGCGCTGTTCGCCGTCGAGTACGCGCTGGCGCGGCTGTGGATGGCCTGGGGGGTGCGGCCGGCGGCGATGCTCGGCCACTCGATCGGCGAGTACGTGGCGGCCTGCCTGGCCGGCGTCTTCTCGCTCGCCGACGCCCTGGCCCTGGTCGCCGCGCGGGGCCGGCTGATGGCAGGCGCTGCGCGCCGGGCGCCATGCTCGCGGTGCTCGCTGCCCGAGGCGGAGATCGCTGCCGCTGCTCGGACGGCGGACCTCGCGCTCGCCGCCGTCAACGGCCCCGAGCGCGCGGTGGTCGCCGGCCCGGAGCCCGCCGTGGCGGCGCTGGCGGCGGAGCTGGAGACGCGGGGCGTCCGCAACCGCCGCCTGCGCACCTCCCACGCCTTCCACTCGGCGATGATGGAGCCGGCCCTGGAGCCGTTCGCCGAGCGGGTGCGGCGCGGTCCGCCTGTCGCCGCCGTCGATCCCCTTCGTCTCCAACGTGACGGGGACCTGGATCACCGCCGGGCAGGCCACCGATCCCGAGTACTGGGCGCGCCAGATCCGGGCCACCGTGCGTTTCGCGGACGGCCTGGCGGCGCTCGCGGCGGAGCCGGACCGGCTGCTGCTGGAAGTGGGCCCGGGCAACACGCTGACCACGCTGGCGCGCGAGGCCGGCGCCGTGGCGGTCGCCTCGCTGCTCGCACGCGAGCGACCGGCGCGGCGATCACGCCTTCCTGCTGACCGCGCTGGGCCGGCTCTGGCTCGCGGGGATCGTTCCCGACTGGCAGGCTCTCCACGCGGGCGAGCGCCGGCTGCGGGTGGCCGCTGCCCACCTACCCCTTCGAGCGCCAGCGGTATTGGGTGGAGGGGGGAGGGCCGCTGGGCGCGGTGCGGCCGGCCGTCGCCGGGAATCCGCTCGCCAAGCGGCCCGATCCCGCGGACTGGCTCTCCGTGCCGACCTGGAAGCGCTCCCTTCCCGCGCCGCAGGGAGAGGTGGCGGGTCCCGTGCTGGTCGTGGGCTCCGGCGCTCTCGCGGACGGGGCGCTGAAGCTCCTGCGGGAGAGGGACGTTCCCGCCGAAGCTGCGGACGGCCAGGATTTCGCCACCCTGTTCCGCCGGCTCCTGCCGCGGACCGTGCTGCACCTCGGCTGCGTGGCGCCCGCCGCCTCGTTCGAGGAGGAGCAGGAGAACGGCTTCCGCAGCCTCGTATCGCTGGCCCGGGGGTGGGGCGAGGCCGGCGGCAGCCAGCCGCTGGATCTCGTGGTGGTGGCCAGCGGCCTGCTCGAGGTGGACGGCTCGGAGGAGCCGCGGCCGGCGGCGGCGACGCTGCTGGGGCCGGCCCGCGTGATCCCCTGGGAGCTGCCGGGCGTCTCCTGCCGCGTCGTCGACGTTTTGCCGGCGGTCACCGCCGCGGATCTCGTGCGTGAATTGGCGACGGCCACGAGCGAGCGGCTGACGGCGCTGCGCGGGCGCCATCGCTGGACGCCGGTCTGGGAGCCGGTACGGCTCGACGACGCTCCGGAGAAGCCGCTCCGTATCCGCGACGGCGGCGTCTACCTGATCACCGGCGGCACCGGCGGCCTGGGGCTGGAGATGGCCGCCGCCCTGGCCGAGGGGCGCCGGGTGCGCCTGGCCCTGCTCTCGCGGGGAACCGGAGGCGCGTCGGCAGCCTCGGCATTGCGGCGGCTGGAGGCGATGGGAGCCGAGGTGCTGCCGCTGGCCGCCGACGTGACCGACCGCGCCGCGATGGCGGCGGCCCTGGCCGAGGTCCGGCGGCGCTTCGGCGCGATCCACGGCGTGGTCCATGCCGCCGGAGCCCGCGGCGGCGGCGTGCTCCAGCTCCATACGGCCGCCGAGCTCGAAGCCGTGATGGCGCCCACCGTGCGCGGCCTGCGGGTGCTCGACGAGTTGCTGGCCGGCGAGCCGCTCGACTTCATGGTCCTCACCGCCTCGGCCGGCGCCCACTCGGGCGAGCCGGGGCAGACCTCGCTCTCCGCGGCGAGCGCCTTCCTTGACGCCTGGGCGCAGCGCCGGGCGTCGGAGCCGGGCGCGCCGTATACCGTGGCCGTGGACTGGGACACCTGGCGCGACGTGGGGATGATCGCCGACCTCTCCGGCCTGGGCGAGGACCTGCGGCGGATGCGCGAGCAGGTGCTCGCCACCGGCATCGCTCCGGACGAGGGGCGCCGGGTCTTCCTGCGCGTCCTTCAGTACGGCGCCTGGCCGCAGGTGATCGTCTCCACCAAGGACCCGGCGGCGGTGCGCGCCCACCTGGAGGCCCTCGTCCGCGGCGAGGCGGCCGGAGGCCGCGCCGCCTACGCCCGCCCCGACCTGCGCAACGCCTACGTGGCGCCGCGCGACGAGACGGAGCGCGCCGTCGCGGAGATCTGGCAGGGCCTCCTCGGCCTGGAGCGGGTGGGGGTCGACGACAACTTCTTCGATCTCGGGGGGCACTCGCTGCTCGCCACCCAGGTGATGTCGCGGCTGCGCGACGCGCTCGGCGTCGACCTGCCGCTGGACGCCCTGTTCGCGGCCCCGACCGTGGCGGGGATGGCCGCCGCCGTCGCCGGCGCTCCGCCCGCGGACGTCGGGGAAGACCTGGACGCGCTGCTGCGCGAGATCGAGGAGATGTCCGCGACCGAAGCCGAGGCCGTGTACCTCGAAGAGTTGAGCCGTACCGTCAAGGAGCAGGTATGACCCCGCCGAGCCAAGCCGACCTGGACCTCCAGCGCCGTCTGGCGGCGCTCACGCCCGAGCAGCGCCGGCTGCTGGAGCTGCGCCGTCGCCAGAAGGAAGCGGCCGACCCCAGCCGCCCGCGGCCGCTGCCGCGGCGGCCCGGGGAGCCGCTGCCGCTCTCCTTCGGCCAGGAGCGGCTCTGGTTTCTCGACCGCATGGACCCCGGCTCGGCGGCCTACAACATCCCCGCCCACCTGCGCCTGGCGGGGGACCTCGACGTGCCCGCCCTGAAGGCGGCCCTCCAGGAGGTGGTGCGCCGGCACGAGGCGCTGCGCACCACCTTCGCCGAGGGCGCGGGCGGTCCCGTGCAGGTGATCGCTCCGGAGCTGGAGCTGAGCGTGCCGGTGGTCGACCTGCGGGGCCTGCCGGCGGCGCGGGGCGAGCGGGAGATGGCGCGCTGGAGCGCCGTCGAGGCGACGCGGCCGTTCGACCTCGCCCGCGGGCCGCTGCTGCGCATGCTCCTGCTGCAGCTGACCGGCCGCGAGTGGAGCGCGGTGTTCAACTTCCACCACATCGTCGGCGACGGCTGGTCGATCGAGGTGCTGATCCGCGAGATCGCGGCCCTTTATCCGGCCCTGCGCGCGGGCCGGCCGTCGCCGCTGCCGGAGCTGCCGCTCCAGTACGCGGATTTCGCCGCCTGGCAGCGGGGCTTCCTCCAGGGCCCGGCTCTCGACGCGCAGCTCGGCTACTGGCGGCGGCAGCTCCAGGGCGCGCCGGCGGTGTCGCAGCTCCCCACCGACCGGCCGCGCCCCGCGGTGCAGCGCTTCCACGGCGGCAGCCTGCGGCAGGAGCTGCCGGCGGAGCCGGTGGCGATCCTGCGCCGCCTCTGCCAGGGCGAGGGCGCCACCCTGTTCATGGGGGTGGCGGCGGCCTTTTTCGGGCTGCTGGCGCGGCAGTCCGGCGCGGACGACCTGACGGTGGGCACGCCGGTCGCGGGGCGCAAGCGGGGCGAGCTGGAAGGTCTGATCGGGCTGTTCATCAACTCCCTCGTGCTGCGCCTGCGGCTGCCTGGCGATCCCGGCCTGCGCGAGCTGCTGGCCGAGGTGCGCGGCATCGCGCTCGGCGCCTACGCCCACCAGGACCTGCCGTTCGCCAGGCTGGTGGGGGAGCTGGCGCCGGAGCGCAACCTCAGCCAGACGCCGCTGTTCCAGATCCAGCTCGTGCTGGTCGAGGCCGACTACCAGGAGCTGCACCTGCCCGGGCTGACCCTGGTGCCAGTCGCCCTGGAGGAGAGCACCTCGAAGCTCGACCTCACCCTGCGGGCGCACGCCCGGCCGCAGGGGATGGAGCTGATCTGGCTGTACAACACCGACCTCTTCGACGCCGCGACCGTGCGCCGGCTGGGCGACCACTTCGCCACGCTGCTCGCCGCCGCCGTGGCCGACCCGGACCGCGCCCTCTCCTCGCTGCCGCTGATGGCCTCCGCCGAGGAGCATCAGGTGGTCGCCGAGTGGAACGACACGGCGGTGGCCGGCTGGGTGAACCCCGAGCCGGGCACGCTCCACGAGATCATCGCGCGGCAGGCCGCGCGCACGCCGGACGCTACGGCCGTGGTCTATGAAGGCGAGAGCCTGACCCGCGCCGAGCTGCTGGCTTCGGCGCGCCGGCTGGCCCGGCGTCTGCGGGGCCTCGGCGTGGGTCCGGATGTGGCGGTGGGCATCTTCGCCGAGCGCTCGCTGGAGATGGTGGTGGGCCTGCTGGCGATCCTGGAGGCCGGCGGCGCCTACCTGCCGCTCGATCCGGCCTATCCGTTCGATCGTCTGGCCTACATGATCGCGGACGCCGCGGCGCCGGTGATCCTGGTCCAGAACCGCCTGCTCGAAGGGCTGCCGGAGCACGGCGCGGCCGTTCTCTCTCGGACGGCACGATCGTCCGCGATGCTGGCGCCGGAGCCGGCGCTGGCCGGCGGCGCCGATCCGTCGGACCTGGCCTACGTGATCTACACCTCGGGCTCGACCGGGCGTCCGAAGGGGACGATGAACTCGCACCGGGGGATCGTCAACCGGCTGCTCTGGATGCAGGCCCAGTACGGCCTGACGCCCGCGGACCGGGTGCTCCAGAAGACGCCGTTCTCCTTTGACGTCTCGGTCTGGGAATTCTTCTGGCCGTTGATGACCGGCGCGCGGCTGGTGATGGCGCGTCCCGGCGGGCATCAGGACCCAGCCTATCTGGTCGAGACCATCGCGGCGGAGGGGATCACGACGCTGCACTTCGTCCCCTCGCTGCTGCGGGTCTTCGTGGAGGTGCCGGGGATCGAAGCCTGCTCTTCGCTGCGCCGGGTGATGGCCAGCGGCGAGGCGCTGCCGCTGGACCTGGTGCGGCGCTTCCACGACCGTCTGGCGGGCCGAGCTGCACAACCTCTACGGCCCGACCGAGGCGGCGGTGGACGTCACCTGGTGGTCCTGCGAGCGGGAGGACGGCGCGCGGGCTGGTGCCGATCGGCCGGCCGGTGGCCAACACGCGGATCCTGGTGCTCGACTCCTCGGGCCGGCCGGTGCCGGTCGGGGTTCCCGGCGAGCTGCACATCGGCGGCCTCCAGCTCGCCCGCGGCTACCTGAAGCGGCCGGACCTGACCGCCGAGCGCTTCGTGCCCGACCCGCTGGCGGCGCGCTGGGGCGATCCCGGAGCGCGGCTCTACCGTACGGGGGACCTGGCCCGCACGCTGCCGGACGGCGCCGTCGAGTTCCTGGGCCGCATCGACCACCAGGTGAAGCTGCGCGGCCTGCGCATCGAGCTGGGGGAGATCGAGGCGGCGCTCGGCGAGCTGCCGGGCGTCAAGGCGGCGGTGGTGATGGCGCGTGCGGACGGCGGCGGCGAGACGCGGCTGGTGGCTTATCTCGTGGCCGATCCCGTGCCGGAGCTGGACGCCTTGCGCGGCACCCTCGCGCGGTCGCTGCCAGAGTACATGCTGCCCACCGCGGTGGTGGTGCTGCCGGAGATGCCGCTGACGCCGAGCGGCAAGGTGGACCGCAAGGCCCTGCCGGCGTCCGAGGCGCGGCCGGAGTCCGCCGAGTCCGTGCCGCCGCGCACGCCGCTGGAAGCCTGGGTGGCCGGCCTCTGGAGCGAGGTCGCCGGGATCGGGCAGATCGGGGTCCACGACGACTTCTTCGCCCTGGGCGGCACCTCGATCTCGGGCGCCGTGCTGATCAACCGGCTGCAACAGGAGCTGGGGGAGATCCTCCACGTGGTGGTGATCTTCGACCACCCGACGGTGGCCCGGCTCGCCGCCTACCTGGCCGCGCAGCACGCCGCAGCCCTCGCCGGGCGGCTCGGGATCGAAGTGGAGGAGACGAGCGCGTCAGAGGCCACGGCAGGCCGGGTCGAGATAGGCCTCCTGGCCCGCTTTCGCTCCACCCTGCACGAGCCGGGGCCACTGCCGGAGGCGATCGCCCGGCTGCCGAGGAATCCGCCCGCTCTCTTCGTGCTGGCGCCGCCGCGCTCGGGCAGCACGCTGCTGCGCGTGATGCTGGGCGGCCACCCCGGGATGTTCGCGCCGCCGGAGCTGGAGCTGCTGGAGTTCGACACCCTGGCCGAGCGGCGCGACGCCTTCTCCGGCCGCGACGCCTTCCGCCTCGAGGGGGTCCTCCGCGCCGTCATGGAGGCCCGCCGCTGCGGCGTCGACGAGGCCCGGCAGGTGGTGGACGACCTCGAGGCCCGGGGGGGCACGACGCGCGAGCTCTACGGCCTCCTCCAGGAGTGGATCGGCGACCGCATGCTGGTGGACAAGACGCCGACCTATGCCTGGAGCCTGGAGACGCTACGGCGGGCGGAGGCCGGCTTCGAAGGCGCGCGCTACGTCCACCTGCTGCGCCACCCTTATGCCACCATCGCCTCCTTCGAGGAGGCCCGCATCGAGCAGGTCTTCTTCCCGCGCGCCCAAGGCTTCACGCGCCGCCAGCTCGCCGAGCTGAGCTGGCTGCTGGCGCAGCGCAACATCCGCGAGTTCCTGGCCACCATCCCGGAGGAGCGCCGGCGGGTGGTGCGCTTTGAGGAGCTGGTGGCCGAGCCCGAGCGGGTGCTGCGCGAGCTGTGCGGGTTCCTCGGCATCGCCTACCACCCCGACATGGCCGAGCCCTACAAAGACCGCTCGGCGCGGATGACCGACGGCCTGCACGCCGAGTCGCGCATGCTGGGGGACGTCAAGTTCCACCAGCACTCCGGGGTCAACGCGAAAGCGGGGGAGCGCTGGCGCGAGCTGGCGGCGGAGGACTTCCTCGGCGCCGGCACGCGCCAGCTCGCCGCCGAGCTCGGCTACGAGGCGGGGGGGGAGCGCGAGACCTGGGCCCCCATCCCCCGGATCGGCGGCGCGGGGCCGTTTCCGCTCTCCTTCGGCCAGGAGCGCCTCTGGTTCCTGGACCGCCTGGACCCCGGCTCCACGGCCTACAACCTCCCCGCTCACCTGCGCCTGGAGGGGGACCTCGACATCGCCGCGCTCGGCGCCACGCTGAACGAGGTGGTGCGCCGGCACGAGTCGCTGCGCACGACCTTCTCCGAGACCGGCGCCGGACCCGTCCAGGTGGTGGCGCCCGTCCTGGCCGTGGCCGTGCCGGTGATCGACCTGCGGGCGCTGCCCCCGGCGGCCCGCGAAGCGGAGGCGGCGCTGTGGAGCGCGGCCGAGGTGGAGCGGCCGTTCGATCTCACCAGCGGCCCCCTGCTGCGGCTCCTCGCGCTGCGCCGCGGCGACCGTGAGTGGAGCGTGGTCTTCAACCTCCACCACATCGTGAGCGACGGCTGGTCGATCGGCGTATTGATCCGCGAGATCGCGGCGCTCTACCCGGCCTTCCGCGCGGGACGCCCGTCGCCGCTGCCGGAACTGCCGCTCCAGTACGCGGACTTCACCGTCTGGCAGCGTGGATTCCTGGCCGGCGGCCCGGCGCTCGACGCGCAGCTCGGCTATTGGCGGCAGCAGCTCCAGGGCGCGCCCGCACTGTCGCAGCTCGCCACCGATCGGCCGCGCCCGGCCGTGCAGCGCTACCACGGCCGCCGCGCCACGCAGGAGCTGCCGGAGTCGGCGGTGGCGGCCCTGCGGCGACTCTGCCAGGAGAAGGGCTCGACCCTGTTCATGGGCCTGCTGGCGATCTACGCGGCCCTGCTGGCCCGCGAGTCGGGCAGCCTGGACCTCACCATCGGCACGCCGGTGGCCGGACGCAACCGCGCGGAACTGGAGGGGATGATCGGGCTGTTCATCAACTCCCTGGTGATGCGCCTGCGGCTGCCCGGCGATCCCGGCCTGGGCGAGATCCTGGACCGGGCGCGGGAGGTCGCGCTGGGCGCCTTCGCCCATCAGGACCTGCCGTTCGCCAAGCTGGTGGCCGAGATCTCCCCGGACCGCAACCTGGGCAGCACGCCCCTGTTCCAGGTGCAGCTCCTGCTGGTGGAGGCGGAGTTCGGCGCGCTGAACGTACCGGACCTGACGCTCACCCCGGGCGCCCTCGAGGAGAGCACCTCCAAGCTCGACCTGACGCTGCGCGCCCGCACCCGGCCACAGGGCATGACGCTGGAATGGCTCTACAACTCGGATCTCTTCGACGCCGCCACGGTGCTGCGGCTGGGCGCCCACTTCGCCAACCTGCTGCCCGCCGCGGCCGGCGAACCGAGCCGCGCCCTCTCGACGCTGCCGCTGCTCGCCGCGGGCGAGGAGCACCAGATCGTCTTCGAGTGGAACGACTCGACGGCCGCAGGCTGGCTGGCGCCGGAGCCGGGCACGCTCCACGGGATCATCGCGGAGCAGGCGGCGCGGACGCCCGACCGTACGGCCGTGGTCTACGCAGGCGAGTCGCTGACCTGCGCCGAGCTGCTGGCCTCGGCGCGCCGGCTGGTCCGGCGGCTGCGGGACCTGGGGGTAGGGCCCGACGTGACGGTGGGGGTCTTCGCCGAGCGCTCGCTGGAGATGGTGGTGGGCCTGCTGGCGATCCTGGAGGCCGGCGGCGCCTACCTGCCGCTCGATCCGGCCTATCCGGCCGACCGCCTGGCCTACATGATCGCGGACGCCGCGGCGCCGGTGATCCTGGTCCAGGACCGCCTGCTCGAAGGGCTGCCGGAGCACGGCGCGGCCGTTCTCTCTCTGGATGGCACGATCGTCCGCGATGTGGCGCCGGAGCCGGCGCTGGCCGGCGGGGCCGATCCGTCGGACCTGGCCTACGTGATCTACACCTCGGGCTCGACCGGGCGTCCGAAGGGGACGATGAACTCGCACCGGGGGATCGTCAACCGGCTGCTCTGGATGCAGGCCCAATACGGTCTGACGCCCGCGGACCGGGTGCTCCAGAAAACGCCGTTCTCCTTCGACGTCTCGGTCTGGGAGTTCTTCTGGCCGCTGATGACCGGAGCGCGGCTGGTGATGGCGCGTCCCGGCGGGCATCAGGACCCGGCGTATCTGATCGAGACCATTGCCGCGGAGGGGATCACGACGCTGCACTTCGTCCCCTCGCTGCTGCGGGTGTTCGTGGACGCGCCGGGGATCGAAGCGTGCTCTTCGCTACGCCGGGTGATGGCGAGCGGCGAGGCGCTGCCGCTCGAGCTGGTGAAGCGGTTTTACGACCGTCTCGGGGCGGAGCTGCACAACCTCTACGGCCCCACCGAGGCGGCGGTGGACGTCACCTGGTGGTCCTGCGAGCGCGAGGAGGGGCGCGGCGCCGTGCCGATCGGCCGGCCGGTGGCCAACACCCGCATCGTGGTGCTCGACCGCGACGGCGGCCTGACCCCCGTGGGCGTGCCCGGGGAGCTGCACATCGGTGGCGTCCAGCTCGCCCGCGGCTATCTGAAGCGGCCGGACCTGACGGCCGAGCGCTTCGTTCCCGACCCGCTGGCGGCGCGCTGGGGCGATCCCGGGGCGCGGCTCTACCGCACCGGCGACCTCGCCCGCACGCTGGCCGACGGCGCCGTGGAGTTCCTGGGCCGCCTCGACCACCAGGTGAAGCTGCGCGGCCTGCGCATCGAGCTGGGAGAGATCGAGGCGGCGCTCGCTGAGTTGCCGGGAGTCAGGGCGTCTGTGGTGATGGCGCGCGCCGATGGAGGTGGCGAGGCGCGGCTGGTGGCTTATCTCGTAGGAGACCCCGCGCCGGAGCTGGCCGAGGTGCGCGGGACTCTCGCCCGTTCGCTTCCGGAGTACATGCTGCCCACGGCGCTCGTGGTGCTGCCGGAGCTGCCGCTCAACCCCAGCGGCAAGGTGGACCGCAAGGCCCTGCCGGCGCCGGAGCTGCAACGGGATTCCGAAGCGGCGGTCGCGCCGCGCACGCCGCTCGAAGAGTACGTGGCCGGCCTGTTCCGCGACGTGCTCAAGGTCGAGACGGTCGGCGCCTTCGACGACTTCTTCGCGCTGGGCGGCACCTCGATCTCCGGCGCGGTGCTGATCAACCGCCTTCAACGCGAGCTGGGCGAGATCGTCCACGTGGTGGTGATCTTCGATCATCCGACGGTGGCCCGGCTCGCCGCCTACCTGGAGAAGCAGCACGCCGGGATCGTCGGGGAGCGCTGGACGGCGATCCCCCGCGCCAATGATCGATGGGCTGCTGCCGCTCTCTTTCGCCCAGGAGCGGCTCTGGTTCCTCGACCGCCTCGACCCCGGGAGCTCGACCTACAACCTGATCAACGCCGTGCGGCTGACCGGACGCCTGGAGGTTGCGACCCTGGAGCGCGCGCTGGCCGAGGTGGCGCGGCGTCACGCCGCGCTGCGCACCACCTTCGCCGCCACAGCCGCCGGCCCCATGCAGGTGGTGGCGCCCGCGCTGGCGCCGCGCCTGCCGCTGGCCGACCTCACGGGCCTGCCCGCCGACCGCCGCGAGGCGGAGGCGCGGCGCCGCGTGCGGGAGGAGGCGGTCCGCCCGTTCGACCTCAGCCGCGGACCGCTGGTACGCGCCCTGCTGCTGCGCCTCGCGGACGAGGAGCACGCCGTGGTGGTCGGCATGCACCACATCGTCAGCGACGGCTGGTCGCTGAGCGTGCTGGTGCGCGAGGTGGCGGCCCTCTACGCGGCCTTCGCCCAGGGTCTCCCCTCGCCGTTGTCGGAGCTGCCCATCCAGTACGGCGACTACGCCGTCTGGCAGCGCGACCGGCTGCAGGGCGCGACTCTCGACGCGGAGCTCGGCTACTGGCGGCAGCAGCTCGCGGGCTCTCCGGGGGTGTCGCCGCTCCCCACCGACCGGCCGCGCCCGGCGGTGCAGCGCTTCCGCGGCCGCAGCGTGCGGCAGGAGCTGCCGGTGGAGCCGGTGGCGGCCCTGCGCCGGCTCGATCAGGAGGAGGGCGCGACCCTCTTCATGGGCGTCCTGGCCGCCTTCGCCGCTCTCCTCGCCCGCCAGTCGGGCGCCGACGACCTCACGATCGGCACGCCGGTGGCGGGGCGCACGCGAGACGAGCTGGAGGGGCTGATCGGACTCTTCATCAACTCCCTGGTGCTCCGCCTGCGGCCGGCCGGCGAGTTGACGTTCCGCGACCTGCTGGCGCAGGTGCGGGTCATGGCGCTGGGCGCCTACACCCACCAGGAGCTCCCCTTCGCCAAGCTGGTGGCGGAGCTGGCCCCCGAGCGCAACCTGAGCCAGACGCCCCTCTTCCAGGTGCAACTGGTGCTGGCGGAGGCCGACGCGGGGGAGCTGCGGGTGCCCGGCCTGACCCTGACGCCGAGCGACCTCGAAGCGAGCACCTCGAAGCTCGACCTGACGCTACGGGCGCATGCCCGGCCGCAGGGCATGGAGCTGGTCTGGCTGTACAACACCGACCTCTTCGACGCCGCGACCGTGCGCCGGCTGGGCGATCATTTCGCGACCCTGCTCGCCGCCGCCATGGCGGACCCGGACCGCGCGATCTCCTCGTTGCCGCTGATGGCCTCCGCCGAGGAGCACCAGGTGCTCGCCGAGTGGAACGACACGGCGGTGGCGGGCTGGGTGAATCCGGCGCCCGGCACGCTCCACGAGCTCATCGCGGAGCAGGCCGCGCGCACGCCCGATGTCCCGGCGGTCGTCTATGAAGGCGCCGCGCTGACTTATGCGGAGCTGCTGAGCTTCGGCGCGGCGGCTGGCGCTACGGCTGCGCCAGCACGGCGTGGGGCCGGACGTGGCGGTGGGCGTCTTCGCCGAGCGCTCGCTGGAGATGGTGGTGGGCCTGCTGGCCATCCTGGAGGCCGGCGGCGCCTACCTGCCGCTCGATCCCGCCTATCCGCTCGACCGCCTGGCCTACATGATCGAGGACGCCGCGGCGCCGGTGGTCCTGGCCCAGGAGCGTCTGCTCGAACGGCTGCCGGAGCACGGCGCGGCGGTGGTCCCCCTGGACGGCACGATCGTCCGCGACGCGGCGCCGGAGCCGGAGCCGGGACTGGCCGGCGGGGCCGATCCGTCGGACCTGGCCTACGTGATCTACACCTCGGGCTCGACCGGGCGCCCGAAGGGGACGATGAACACGCACCGGGGGATCGTCAACCGGCTGCTCTGGATGCAGGCGCAGTATCGGCCTGACGCCGGCGGACCGGGTGCTCCAGAAGACGCCGTTCACCTTCGACGTCTCGGTCTGGGAGTTCTTCTGGCCGCTGATGACCGGCGCGCGGCTGGTGATGGCGCGTCCCGGCGGGCACCAGGACCCGGCGTATCTGGTCGAGCCGATCGCGGCCGAGGGGATCACCACGCTGCACTTCGTCCCCTCGATGCTGCGGGTCTTCGTGGACGCGCCGGGGATCGAAGCGCTGCTCTTCGCTGCGCCAGGTGATGGCGAGCGGCGAGGCCCTGCCGCTGGATCTGGTGCGGCGCTTCCACGACCGGCTCAGCGCGCGGAGCTGCACAACCTCTACGGCCCGACCGAGGCGGCGGTGGACGTCACCTGGTGGTCCTGCGAGCGGGAGGACGGCCGCGGGCTGGTGCCGATCGGCCGGCCGGTGGCCAACACGCGGATCCTGGTGCTCGACCGCGAGGGGCGCGCCGGCGCCGGTCGGAGTCCCCGGCGAGCTGCACATCGGCGGCATCCAGCTCGCCCGCGGCTACCTGAAGCGGCCGGACCTGACGGCGGAGCGCTTCGTGCCCGATCCCCTGGCGGCGCTCTGGGGCGATCCCGGCGCGCGGCTCTACCGGACCGGCGACCTCGCCCGCACGCTGGCGGACGGCGCCGTCGAGTTCCTCGGCCGCATCGACCATCAGGTGAAGCTGCGCGGCCTGCGCATCGAGCTGGGGGAGATCGAGGCGGCGCTCGGCGAGCTGCCGGGTGTCCAGGCGGCGGTCGTGATGGCGCGTGCGGACGGCGGCGGCGAAGCGCGGCTGGTGGCGTATCTCGTTGCCGATATTGACGTTAATACTGCGCCGGAGCTGGACGCCTTGCGCGGCACCCTCGCGCGGTCGCTGCCGGAGTACATGCTGCCCACCGCGATGGTGGTGCTGCCGGAGATGCCGCTGACGCCCAGCGGCAAGGTGGACCGCAAGGTGCTGCCGGCGCCCGAGCTGCGCCGCGAATCCGCCGCCGAGCCGGTGGCGCCGCGCACGCCGCTGGAAGCCTGGGTGGCCGGCGTGTGGAGCGCGGTCCTCAAGATCGAGCCCATCGGGGTACACGACGACTTCTTCGCCCTGGGCGGCACCTCCATCTCGGGCGCCGTGCTGATCAACCGGCTGCAGCAGGAGCTGGAAGAGATCGTCCACGTGGTGGTGATCTTCGATCATCCGACCGTGGCCCGGCTCGCCGCCTACCTGGCCGCGCAGCACGCCGCGGCCCTCTCGCAACGCCTGGGCATCGAGGTGGAGAGCGAGGCCGTGGAAGCCGCGGCCGGCAGGGTCGACGAGGCGATGCTGGCCCGGTTGCGGGCGCTCGTCCACGAGCCGCCGCCGCTGTCGACGGAGGTCGCGGCGCTGCCGAAGAACCCGCCGGCGCTGTTCGTACTGGCGCCGCCGCGCTCGGGCACCACGCTGCTGCGCGTCATGCTGGGCGGCCACCCGGCCCTCTTCGCGCCGCCGGAGCTGGAGCTGCTGGAGTTCGACACCCTGGCCGAGCGGCGCGACGCCTTCCCGGGCCGCGACGCCTTCCGCCTGGAGGGGGCGATCCGCGCCGTCATGGAAGCCCGGGGGTGCGACGCCGGGGAGGCGAGCGAGATCGTCGCCGGTCTCGAAGCGCGGGGGACGACCACGCGCGAGCTCTACCGCCTGCTCCAGGAGTGGATCGGCGGCCGCATGCTGGTCGACAAGACGCCGACCTACGCCTGGAGCCTGGAGACGCTGCGGCGGGCGGAGGCCGGCTTCGAGGGCGCGCGCTACGTCCACCTGCTGCGCCACCCCTACGCGACCATCGCCTCCTTCGAGGAGGCCCGCATCGAGCAGGTCTTCTTCCCGCGCGCCGGGGAGCTCACCCGCCGGCAGCTCGCGGAGATGAGCTGGCTGCTGGCCCAGCGCAACATCGCGGAGTTCCTTGCCACCATCCCCGGCGAGCGCCGGCACACGGTGCGCTTCGAGGAGCTGGTGGCCGAGCCGGAGCGAGTGCTGCGGGAGCTGTGCGCCTTCCTGGGCCTGGAGTATCACCCGGACATGGTCCTGCCCTACAAGGACCGGGGATCGCGGATGACGGACGGCCTGCACGCCGAGTCGCGGATGCTGGGGGACGTCAAGTTCCATCAGCACTCGGGGATCGACGCGCGGGCGGGGGAGCGCTGGCGCGAGCTGGCGGCGGAGGACTTCCTCGGCGCCGGGACGCGGCGGGTGGCGGCGGCGCTCGGCTATGAGGTCGAGCCCGAGCGGGAGGCCTGGACCGCCATTCCGCGGGCGGGAGTGGAGGGGCCGCTGCCGCTCTCCTTCGCCCAGGAGCGGCTCTGGTTCCTCGACCGGCTGGAGTCCGCCGGCTCGGCCTACAACGTGGTCAACGCCCTGCGCCTGACCGGCACGCTGGAGCCGGCGAGCCTGGCGCGCGCCCTGGCCGAGGTGGCGCGCCGCCACGACGTCCTCCGCACCACCTTCGCGGAGACGCCCGACGGGGCCGTTCAGGTGGTCAGCCCGGCGTTCGCGCCGGCGTTGCCGCTCGTCGAGCTCGGCAGCCCTTCCGCACGGACCGGCGCGAGGCCGAGGCGCGGCGGCTGGTCGAAGCCGAGGCGGTCCGTCCGTTCGACCTGCGGCGAGGCCCGCTGCTGCGCGCCCTCGCTCCTGCGCCTGGCGCCGGAGGAGCACGGGATCGTGCTCAACGTGCACCACATCGTCAGCGACGGCTGGTCGATGGGCGTGCTGGTCTCCGAGGTGGCGGCGCTCTACGCCGCCTTCGTCCAGGGCCGCCCCTCGCCGCTGCCGGAGCTGCCGATCCAGTACGGCGACTACGCCCTCTGGCAGCGCGGCCGCCTGCGCGGCAGGGCGCTGGAGGAGCATCTCGCCTACTGGCGCGAGCGCCTGCGCGGCGTGCCGCCGCTCGACCTGCCGGCCGACCGCCGGCGGCCGCCGGTGCAGACCTTCCGCGGCGCTCGCGTGCCGGTGACCCTGCCGGCGGACCTCGCGCCGGCCGTCGCGGCCCTCGGCCAGGGCGAGCGGGCCACCGACTTCATGACGCTGCTCGCCGGCTTCGCCGCCCTGCTGCACCGCTACTCCGGCCAGACCGACTTCGCCCTCGGCACCCCGCACGCCAACCGCGACCGCGCCGAGATCGAGCCGCTGATCGGCTTCTTCATCAACACCCTGGCGCTGCGCGTCGACATCGGCGGCGAGCCCGGCTTCCGCGGCCTGCTGGCGCGGGTGCGCGAGACGGCCCTGGGCGCCTTCGCCCACCGCGAGGTGCCGTTCGAGCGGGTGGTCGAGGAGCTGCGGCCGGAGCGCGACCTCGCCCGCTCGCCGCTGTTCCAGGCGATGTTCATGCTGCAGAACAACGCCGCCGGACCCCTGGAGCTGCCCGGTCTCGCCGTCGCCCCGTACGGCTTCGAGGCCACCACGGCCAAGTTCGAGCTGACGCTGTCGCTGTTCGAGTACCAGGGCAGGATCGGCGGCACGCTCGAGTACAACGCCGACCTCTTCGAGGGCGCCACGGCCGAGCGGCTGGCGGAGCACTTCGGCCGCCTGCTGACGGCGGCGCTGGCGGCTCCGGACCAGCCGATCGGCGAGCTGCCGATGCTGTCGCCGGCGGAGCGTCTCCAGCTCCTCGACGGCTGGAACGACACGGCGGCGCCGCGGCCGGCGGGCGCGCTGATCCACGAGCTGTTCGAGGCGCAGGCGGCGCGGACGCCCGAGGCGCCGGCGGTGTCCGGACCGGCGGGAGACGCTGAGCTACCAGGAGCTCCGGACGCGCTCCAACCGGCTGGCCAACCACCTGCGGCGCCTGGGCGTCGGCCCCGAGGTGAGGGTCGGGCTCTGCGTGGAGCGGACGCCGGAGATGGTGGTGGCCCTGCTCGGCATCCTCAAGGCGGGCGGCGCCTACGTGCCCCTCGACCCGTCGCACCCGGCGGAGCGGCTGGGGCTGGTGATCGCGGATTCCGGCCTGTCCCTGCTGGTGACGGAGGAGCGGCTCCTCGCATCGCTGCCCGCACATTCCGCGGCCGTCCTCTGCCTCGACCGCGACCGCCGGAAGATCGCCCGGCGAGAGCCTCGGCGCCGCCGCGCGCCGCCGGCGAGGAGAACCTGGCCTACGTCGATCTACACCTCGGGCTCGACCGGCCGGCCCAAGGGGGTGCAGCTCCCGCACCGGGCGGTGGTGAACTTCCTGCTGGCCATGGCCGAGCGGCCCGGGCTGGCGGCGGGGGACGTGGTGCCCGCTCTCACCACCCTGTCCTTCGACATCGCGGGCCTGGAGATCTATCTCCCCCTCGCCGATGGGCGCGCAGGGTCGAGGTGGTCGCGAAGGAGGAGACCGCGGATGGCGCGCTGCTGGCGGCGCGCCTGGCGGCCTGCGGGGCCACTCTGGTGCAGGCGACGCCGGCCACCTGGCGCCTGCTGCTCGACGCGGGCTGGCGAGGGCATCCCGGGCCTGCGGGTGCTGTGCGGCGGCGAGGCGCTGCCGCGCGACTGGCCGCGGCCCTGCTCGCCCGCGGCGTCGAGCTGTGGAACGTCTACGGCCCCACCGAGACGGCGATCTGGTCGGCGGCGGGGGAGGTGGCTCCGGGCGAGGGTCCGGTGCCGCTGGGACCGCCGATCGCCAACACCCGGCTCCACGTGGTGGACCGCGCCTTCTGCCGGTGCCGGTGGGGGTGGCGGGCGAGCTGCTGATCGGCGGCGCCGGCCTGGCGCGCGGCTACCTGGGCCGGCCGGACCTGACGGCGGAGAGGTTCGTTCCCGATCCCTTCGGCGCGCCCGGGGCCCGGATCTACCGCACGGGCGACCTGGTGCGCCGGCGCCCGGCGGGCGAGCTGGAGTTCCTGGGCCGCATCGATCATCAGGTGAAGGTCCGCGGCTTCCGCATCGAGCTGGGGGAGATCGAGGCCGCCCTGCTGCGCCACCCGTCGGTGTCGCGCGGCCGTCGTGGTGGTCCGCGAGGACGGCGGCGACAAGCGCCTGGTGGCCTATCTCGTCGCGCGGCGCGGACCTGTCGACGAGCGAGCTCCGGCAGGCCCTGGGGCGCAGCCTGCCGGAGTACATGGTGCCCGTCGGCCTTCGTGGCGCTGGAGGCGCTGCCGCTGACGCCCAACGGCAAGGTGGACCGCAAGGCGCTGCCGGCCCCCGAGGCGACCGCGCTCGGCGGGAGGGCTGGGTGGCCCCCGCACGGCCCGGTCGAGGAGCTGCTGGCCGGGATCTGGGCGGAGGTGCTGAGCGTCGACCGGGTGGGCGTCCCGGGACAACTTCTTCGCCCTCGGCGGCCACTCGCTGCTGGCCACGCAGGTCGTCTCGCGGATCCGGACGGCCCTCGGCGTCGAGCTGCCGCTGCGGCGCCTGTTCGAGGCGCCGACCGTGGCGGGCCTGGCCGGCGCGGTGGAGGCGGCGCGGCGAGCCGGGCGGCGAGCGAAGGTGCCGCCGATCGCGCCGCTTGCCGCGGGAGGCGGATCTCCCGCTCTCCTTCGCGCAGGAGCGGATGTGGTTCCTGCACCAGCTCGAGCCGCGCTCGTCGGCCTACAACCTGGCGAGCGGCGCGCGGCTGGAGGGGGATCTCGACGCTGCGGTGCTGGCGCGCTGCTTCACGGAGATGGCGCGCCGCCACGAGGCGCTGCGCACCGTCTTCGCGGAGGTGGACGGCGAGCCGGTGCAGGTGATCCATCCCGCCGGCGCCTTTCGAGCTGCCGCTGATCGATCTGCGCCATCTCCCGCCGGCGGAGCGCGAGGCGGAGCTGCGCCGCCGCGGCCTGGACGAGGGCAGGCGTCCGTTCGATCTCGCCCGGGGGCCGCTGCTGCGGGCCGTGCTGCTGCGGACTGGACGAGCGCGAGCACGCGCTGCTGCTGGCGCATGCATCACATCGCCTCCGACGGCTGGTCGATGGCGCTGCTGCTGGGCGAGCTGACGGAGCTGTACGCGGCCCTGCGCCGCGGGCCGCCCGCTCGCCGCTGCCGGAGCTGCCGGTCCAGTACGCGGACTTCGCGGTCTGGCAGCGCGAGCTGGCTGCGCGGCGAAGAGCTCGCGCGGCAGGTGGCGTACTGGCAGGAGCAGCTGGCCGGGGCGCCGCCGCTGCTGGAGCTGCCGACGGACCGTCCGCGTCCGGCGGTGCAGAGCTTCCGGGGCGCGCGCCAGCGGCTGAGCCTGCCGGCGGAGCTGGCGAGGTCGCTGGAGGTCTTCGGCCGCCGCGAGGGCCTGACGCCGTTCATGGTGCTGCTGGCGGCGTTCCAGGCCCTGCTGGGCCGGTACACCGCGCAGGGCGACGTGGTGGTGGGCACGCCGATCGCCAACCGCACGCGGACCGAGGTCGAGCGGCTGATCGGCTTCTTCGTCAACACGCTGGTCTTCCGCACCGCGCCTGGCGGACGATCCCGCGTTCGTGGAGCTGGCCCGGCGGGTGCGCGGCTCGGCGCTGGGCGGCCTACGACCACCAGGACCTGCCGTTCGAGAAGCTGGTCGACGAGCTGCACCCGGAGCGCGACCTGAGCTACCCGCCGCTGTTCCAGGTGATGTTCATCCTGCAGAACGCCCCGGCGCCGGAGGCGGATCTCGGGAGTCTGCGGATGCTGCCGCTGCCGGCCGACCGCGGTCAGTCGCCGTTCGACCTGACGCTGACGCTGATGGCGGCGGGCGAGGGCTGGGTCGGTTCTTTCGAGTATGCGACCGACCTGTTCGACGCCGCGACCGTGGCGCGCTGGGCGGGCCACCTGGAGGTGCTGCTGCGGGGGATCGCGGCAGCTCCCGAGCGCCGGGTCTCGGAGCTGCCGCTGCTGACCGCCGGGCGAGCGGCGCCAGCTCACCGTGGACTGGAACGACACGGCGCGCCCCTGGCCGGCCGGAGCCCTGCTGCACGAGCTGTTCGCGGCGCAGGCGGCGCGGACGCCGGAGGCCGTGGCGGTCTCCCAGGGCGGCCGCACCCTGACCTACCGCGAGCTGGACGAGCGCTCGAACCGGCTGGCGCGCCGGCTGCGGCGGCTGGGCGTGGGCCCGGAGGTGAGGGTGGGGCTGTGCGTGGAGCGGACGCCGGAGATGGTGGCCGCCCTGCTCGGCATCCTCAAGGCGGGCGGCGCCTACGTGCCGCTCGATCCCGCGCACCCCGCCGAGCGCCTGGCGCTGGTGCTCGAGGACAGCGCCGTGCCGGTGCTGGTGACCGAAGAGGGGCTCCTCGGATCGCTTCCCGCCCACTCCGCCTCGATCGTCTGCCTGGACCGGGACGGCGGCGAGCTCGCCGCCGAGAGCGGCGCTCCCCTGGAACGGCTGGGCGACGAGGAGAGCCTGGCCTACGTGATCTACACCTCGGGCTCGACCGGCCGGCCCAAGGGGGTGCAGCTCCCGCACCGGGCGGTGGTCAACTTCCTGCGCGCGATGGCCGAGCGGCCTGGGCTGCGCGAGACCGATGTGGTGCCGGCTCTGACCACCCTGTCCTTCGACATCGCGGGCCTGGAGATCTATCTGCCCCTCGCCGTGGGCGGACGGGTCGAGGTGGTGGCCAGGGAGGAGGCCGCGGACGGCACGCTGCTGGGAGCGCGCCTGGCATCCTGCGGCGCCACCGTGGCCCAGGCCACGCCGGCGACCTGGCGCCTGCTGCTGGAGGCGGGCTGGGAGGGCATCCCGGGCCTGCGGGTGCTGTGCGGCGGCGAGGCGCTGCCGCGCGACCTGGCCGCGGCCCTGCTCGACCGCGGCGTCGAGCTGTGGAACGTCTACGGCCCCACCGAGACGGCGATCTGGTCGGCGGCTGGGGAGGTGGCTCCGGGCGAGGGGCCGGTGCTGCTGGGCACGCCCGATCGCCAACACCCGGTTCTACGTGCTGGACCGCGGCTTCGCGCCGGTGCCGGTGGGCGTGGCGGGCGAGCTGCTGATCGGCGGCGCCGGTCTGGCCCGCGGCTATCTGGGCCGGCCGGACCTGACGGCGGAGCGGTTCGTCCCCGATCCCTTCGGCGCGGCCCGGGGCCCGGCTCTACCGCACGGGCGATCTGGTGCGCTGGCGCCCGTCGGGCGAGCTGGAGTTCCTGGGCCGCATCGACCACCAGGTGAAGGTGCGCGGCTTCCGCATCGAGCTGGGGGAGATCGAGGCCGCCCTGCTGCGCCACCCGTCCGTATCCGCGGCCGTCGTGGTGGTGCGCGAGGACGGCGGGGAGAAGCGGCTGGTCGCCTACCTGATCGCCGGCGGCGAGGTCCCGTCCGCGGCCGAGCTGCGGGAGCACCTCCGGCGCCTGCTGCCGGACTACATGGTGCCGGCGGCCTTCGTGGTCCTGGAAGCCCTCCCGCTGACGCCCAGCGGCAAGGTGGACCGCAAGGCCCTGCCGGCGCCGGAGGGCATGGCCGCGGCGGCGGCCGGCTACGTGGCGCCCCGCGGTCCGCTCGAGGAGCTGGTGGCGGGCATCTGGGCCGAGGTGCTGCGCGTCGAGCGGGTGGGGGTGGAGGACGACTTCTTCGACGCTCGGCGGCCACTCGCTGCTGGCCACCCAGGTGGTGTCGCGCATCCGCACCCTCCTGGGCGTCGAGGTGCCTCTCCAGCGCTTGTTCGCCACGCCGACGGTGGCCGCCCTCGCCCGCTTCGTGGAGACGGGAGGCGCGAGCGCGAGCCCAGGGTCGCGGGTGACGGCCCTGGCGCGGGAGGGGAGCGGTGAGCTGCCGCTCTCCTTCGCCCAGCAGCGGTTGTGGTTCATGGACCGCCTGGAGCCGGGCTCGACGGCCTACAACCTGCTGCAGGCGGTGCGGCTGTCCGGCGATCTCGATGCCGGCACTCTGGACCGGGCCTTGACCGAAGTGCTGGCCCGCCACGAGTCGCTGCGCACGCGCTTCGGGCAGAGAGGGGGCCTGCCGTTCCAGATCGTCGATCCGGCGCGTCCGTTCGCGGCCCGCCGGGTGGACCTGCGGGAGCTGCCGGCGGACGACGCGGGAGGGGGAGGCCCTGCGGCTGCTGAAGGCCGAGGGGCGCACCCCTTCGACCTCGCGGCCGGCGGGCTGCTGCGGGCGACGCTCTACGCGCTGGACGAGCGGCGAGCATGTCCTGGCGCTGGCGGTGCACCACATCGTGGCCGACGGCTGGTCGATCGGCCTGCTGCTGACGGAGGTCACGGCGCTGTACGCCGCCTTCGCCGCGGACCGCCCTTCGCCGCTGGCGCCGCTGCCGGTGCAGTACGCCGACTACGCGGCGTGGCAGCGGGAGCGGCTGACGGGCGAGACGCTGGAGGGGGAGCTGGCCTACTGGCGGCAGCGGCTGGCGGGGGCGCCGCCGCTGCTGGAGCTGCCGACCGACCGGCCGCGGCCGGCGGTGCAGAGCTACCGTGGCGCCGCCGTGCGGTTCCGGGTGGCCGAGGAGCTGCTCGGAGTCGTTGACGCGCCCTGGCCCGGCGGGAGGGGCTGACCTCGTTCATGGTGCTGCTGGCCGGCTTCGACGCGCTGCTGGCCCGCCACTCGGGGCAGCCGGACGTGGTGGTGGGCACGCCGGTGGCCAACCGGCGCCTGGTGGAGACCGAGGAGCTGATCGGCCTGTTCGTCAACACCCTGGTGCTGCGCGCGGACCTGACGGACGATCCGCCGTTCTCCGCGCTGGGCCGGCGGGTGCGGGAGGCGGCCCTGGAGGCCTTCGCCCACCAGGACGTGCCGTTCGAGCGGCTGGTGGACGCGCTGGAGGTGGAGCGCCATCTCGCCTACTCGCCGCTGTTCCAGGTGATGTTCAACCTGCAGACTCCGCGCTCGACGCGCGTCGAGCTGCCGGATCTGACGTTCGAGTTCCTGGAGGCGGAAAGAGGGGCCTCGCAGTTCGACCTGACGCTCAATCTCGTCCAGTGGGAGAACGGCCTCACGGGAGCCCTGGAGTACAACACCGACCTGTTCGACCGCGCCACCATGGAGCGCCTGCTGGGGCACTACCAGATCCTGCTGCAAGGGGCGCTGGAGTCGTCGGACCGGCCGGTCTCGGAGCTGCCGCTGCTGACCGCCGGGGAGCGGCGCCAGCTCGCTGTGGACTGGAACGACACGGCGCGTCCCTGGGCGGCCGGAGCCCTGCTGCACGAGCTGTTCACGGCGCAGGCGGCGCGGACGCCGGAGGCGGTGGCGGTCTCCCAGGGCGGCCGCGCCCTGACCTACCGCGAGCTGGACGAGCGGTCGAACCGGCTGGCGCGCCGGCTGCGGCGGCTGGGCGTGGGCGCGGACGTGCGGGTCGGGCTGTGCGTGGAGCGGACGCCGGAGATGGTGACCGCCCTGCTCGGCATCCTCAAGGCGGGCGGCGCCTACGTGCCGCTCGATCCCGCGCACCCCGCCGAGCGCCTGGCGCTGGTGATCGAGGACAGCGCCGTCCCGGTGCTGGTGACCGAGGAGGGGCTCCTCGGCTCCCTGCCACCCCACGCCGCGGAGGTCCTCTGCCTCGACCGCGACGAGGTCGCCGCCGAGAGCGACGCTCCCCTGGAGCGCTGCGCCGATGAGGAGAGCCTGGCCTACGTGATCTACACCTCGGGCTCGACCGGCCGGCCCAAGGGGGTGCAGCTCCCGCACCGGGCGGTGGTCAACTTCCTGCGCGCGATGGCCGAACGCCCGGGGCTGCGCGCGGCCGACGTGGTGCCGGCGCTGACCACGCTGTCGTTCGACATCGCGGGCCTGGAGATCTATCTGCCACTGGCCGTGGGCGGCAGGGTCGAGGTGGTGGCGAAGGAGGAGGCCGCGGACGGGCGGCTGCTGGCCGCGCGCCTGGCGGCCTGCGGGGCCACTCTGGCGCAGGCCACCCCGGCTACTTGGCGCCTGCTGCTCGACACCGGCTGGCCGGGGATTCCGGGGCTGCGGGTGCTGTGCGGCGGCGAGGCGCTGCCGCGCGATCTGGCCGATGCGCTGTTCGACCGCGGAGCCGTGCTGTGGAACGTCTACGGCCCCACCGAGACGGCGGTCTGGTCGGCGGCGGGGAAGGTGGCGGCGGGCGAGGGGCCGGTGCTGCTGGGATCGCCGATCGCCAACACCCGGCTCCACGTAGTCGACCGCGCCTTCTCCCAGGTGCCGGTGGGAGTGGCCGGCGAGCTGTTGATCGGCGGCGCCGGCGTGGCCCGCGGCTATCTGGGCCGGCCGGACCTGACGGCGGAGAAGTTCGTCCCCGATCCCTTCGGAGCGCCCGGCGACCGGGTGTACCGCACGGGCGACCTGGTGCGCCGGCATGCCGCGGGGAATCTCGAGTTCCTGGGCCGCATCGACCATCAGGTCAAGGTCCGCGGCTACCGGATCGAGCTGGGGGAGATCGAAGCCGCCCTGCTGCGCCATCCGGCGGTGTCGGCGGCGGTGGTCGTGGCGCGCGAGGATGGAGGCGAGAAGCGTCTGGTCGCCTACCTCGCCGGCGAGGCGGAGAGCCCTGCGGCCGGCGAGCTGCGCCGGCACCTGCGGGAGATCGTTCCGGAGTACATGGTGCCGGCGGCCTTCGTGCCGCTCGGCGCGTTCCCGCTGACGCCGAGCGGCAAGGTGGACCGCAAGGCTCTGCCCGCTCCCGAAGGGACCCGCGCGGCGGCTTCGGGGGCGGCCTATGTACCCCCGCGCGACGAGATGGAGCTGAGGATCGCCGGGATCTGGCGCGACGTGCTGAAGGTCGACAAGGTCGGGGCCGAAGACAACTTCTTCGATCTCGGCGGGCACTCGCTGCTGCTGGCCCAGGTGCACTCCCGCCTCGGCGAGGCGCTCGGCCGCGACCTCGCGCTGCTCGATCTGTTCCGCTATCCGACCGTCGGCTCGCTGGCGGCCCACCTTGCCCGCGCCAGCGGGGAGAGCGCCGGACCGGCCAACCAGGCCGGGCTGTCGCGGGCGGCGGCCCGGCGCGACGCCGTCCGCACCGAGGGTGCGGTCGCGATCATCGGCATGTCCGGACGCTTCCCCGGCGCCAACGGCGTCGAGGCGTTCTGGGAAAACCTGAAAGCCGGGGTCGATTCGATCACCTTCTTCAGCCGCGAGGAGCTGCTGGAGATCGGGGTGCCCGCGGCCTCCCTCGCCGATCCCAACTACGTCCCCGCGCGGGGCGTGATCGAGGGCGTCTCCGAGTTCGACGCCCCGTTCTTCGGCTACAGCCCGCGGGAGGCGGAGATCGTCGATCCGCAGCAGCGGCTGTTCCTGGAGTGCTCCTGGGAGGCGGTGGAGGACGCGGGATACGAGCCGTCGCGGTTCCCCGGCGACGTCGGTGTCTTCGCCGGCGCCGGGATGAACACCTACATCCTCAACCTCATGTCGGACCCGGAGGCGCTCGACCGGCTCAGCAACTTCAATCTGATGATCGGCAACGACAAGGATTACCTGGCGCCGCGGGTCTCCTACAAGCTGGGGCTCAAGGGGCCCAGCATCTCCGTGCAGACCGCGTGCTCCACCTCGCTGGTGGCGGTCCACCTGGCCTGCCAGAGCCTGCTCTCGCGGCGAGTGCGACGCCGCGCTCGCCGGCGGCGTCTCGGTCCGCCTGCCGCAGGAAGTGGGCTACCGCTACGAGGAAGGGATGGTCCTCTCGCGCGACGGCCGCTGCCACACCTTCGACGCCAAGGCTTCCGGCTTCGTGGGCGGCAGCGGGGTCGGGGTGGTCGTGCTGCGCCGGCTCGCCGATGCGCTGCGCGACGGCGATGCCATCCGCGCCGTGATCCGCGGCTCGGCGGTGAACAACGACGGCTCGTTCAAGGTGGGGTTCACCGCGCCGAGCGTGGAGGGGCAGGCGCAGGTGATCGTCCAGGCGCTGGCGGTGGCGGGCGTCGATCCCGGCAGCATCGATTACGTGGAGGCCCACGGCACCGGCACCGAGATGGGCGATCCCATCGAGGTCGCGGCTCTCAGCCAGGCCTTACGGACCGCAGGTGGCCCGCGGTCGTTGCCTCATCGGCTCGGCCAAGACCAACATCGGGCATCTCGACACCGCGGCCGGCGTGGCGGGCCTGATCAAGGCCAGCCTGGTGCTCCAGCACCGGCAGGTGCCGCCGAGCCTCCACTTCGAGCAGCCCAATCCGAAGCTGCAACTGGAGGAGAGCCCGTTCCGCGTCGCCACCGGGCTGACCGAGTGGGAAGACTCCCCGTCCCCCCGGCGCGCCGGCGTGAGCTCGCTCGGCATCGGCGGCACCAATGCCCATGTCGTGCTCGAGGAGGCGCCGCCGCTCGCCCCCGGAACCCCCGGCGGTCCGTGGCAGCTGCTCACGCTCTCGGCGCGCAGCGAGGCGGCGCTGGCCCGCGCGGTCGACCGTCTCGGCCAGCATCTCCAGCGGCATCCCGAGACCGGGATCGCCGACGCCGCCTATACGCTGCAGGTCGGCCGGCGGCGGTTCGGCCACCGCGCCGTGGCCCTCTGCTGCCGCGCCGCTGATACTGCCGACGCCGTCGAGGTCCTCGACGGAGCCGATCCCGACCGCCTCCTGTTCGGCGCCGGCGATGCAAGCGCCGTGACCTTCCTGTTCAGCGGCCAGGGCTCGCAGCATCCCGGGATGGGAGCGGACCTCTACCGCGCCGAGCCCATCTTCCGCCACGAGGTGGACCGCGCCTGCGAGATCCTGCGGCCGATCCTCGGGCAGGATCTGCGGGCCTCGCTCTTCCCGGCCGAGGGGGAGGCCGGGGAGGCGGCGCGGCGCCTGGAGCGCACCGAGCTCACCCAGCCGGCGCTGTTCGTCGTCGAGCACGCCCTGGCCCGGCAGTGGATGGCCTGGGGGATCCGCCCGACGGCGATGATCGGCCATTCCATCGGCGAGTACGTCGCGCGCCTGTATCGCCGGCGTCTTCTCGCTGGAAGACGCCCTGGAGGTGGTGGCCGAGCGCGGCCGCCTGATGGCAGCGATGGAGCCGGGGGCGATGCTCACGGTCCCCCTGCCGGAGGCGGAGCTGCTGCCTCTGCTGACGCCGGAGGTCTCGGTGGCGGCTGTCAACGGACCGGCCCGCACCGTCGTGGCCGGCCCCGAGCCGGCGATCGCCCGCCTGGAGGGCCTGCTGGCCGGCCGCGGCATCGCTCATCGCCGGCTCCGCACCTCGCACGCTTTCCACTCGGCGATGATGGAGCCGGCCCTCGCGCCGTTCGCCGCCCGCCTGCGGCGGCTGCGTCTCGCGCCCCCGTCGCTGCCGTTCGTCTCCAACGTGACGGGGACCTGGATCACGGCCGGCGAGGCCACCGATCCCGCCTACTGGGTTCGGCACCTGCGCGGCACCGTGCGCTTCGCCGACGGTCTCGCCGAGCTGCTGCGCGAGCCGGGCCGCGCCCTGCTCGAGGTCGGGCCCGGCAACGCGCTCACCACCCTGGCCCGGGAGGCCGGCGCCACCGCCTTCGCGTCGCTGCCTCATGCCAACGACCGGCGCAGCGACCTGGCCTTCGTCCTCACCTCCCTCGGCCGGCTCTGGCTCGCCGGCATCGAGGTCGACTGGCCGGCCGTTCACGCCGGAGAGCAGCGGCGCCGGGTGCCGCTCCCCACCTATCCGTTCGAGCGCCAGAGCTACTGGCTGGGAGGCCGGGGGCCCAGGGTCCGCGGCACAGAGGCGGTGAGCGCGTCGCCGGTGGAGGCCCACGCCTATGCCCGGCCGGAACTGGGCACGGCCTATGTGGCTCCCGTCGAGCGCCACCGAGGAGGCGCTGGCGCGGATCTGGGGAGAGCTGCTCGGCGTCGACCGGGTGGGGGCCAACGACAACTTCTTCGATCTGGGCGGGCACTCGCTGCTCGCCACCCAGGTGGTCTCGCGCGTGCGCGGCGATCTCGGCGCGGAGCTGCCGCTGCAGAGCCTGTTCGAGCATCCGACCGTCGCCGGGCTCGCCCGCGCCGTCGAGGCGGCCCGGCCAGGAGCCGGCGGGCGGATCGCTGCCGCCGATCCCGCGGGTGCCGCGGGACCGCTCCTTCCCGCTCTCGTTCTCCCAGGAGCGGATGTGGTTCCTCAACCAGCTCGATCCCGAGACCTCGGCCTACAACCTGCCGCAGGCCATCCGGCTGAGCGGCAGGCTGGATGTCGAGGTGCTCCACCGCTGCTTCACGGAGCTGGTCCACCGCCACGAGACGCTGCGGACGACCTTCGCTCTCGTCGATGGCCGGCCCGTCCAGCGGGTCCAGCCGCCGGCCCCGATCGCTCTCGGCGTGGTGGATCTGAGGCCGCTCCCGCCCGCGGTCCGCGAGACCGAATCGAGCCGCTGGGCCTCGCAGGAAAGATCGCGGCCTTTCGACCTGTCGCGCGGCCCGCTGATCCGGGCGATGCTGCTCTGCCTTGCGAGAGCGGCGGCGGCGAGACGGAGCACGCCCTGCTCCTGACGCTGCACCATATCTGCGCCGATGGCTGGTCGCTTGGAGTCCTGGTGCGCGAGATCGCGGCGCTCTATCAGGCCTTCTCGGCGGGGGAGGCCTCGCCGTTGCCCGAGCTGCCGATCCAGTATGTGGACTTCTCCGCCTGGCAGCGCGAGGTGCTCACGGGTGAGGTCCTGGAGGCCGAGACGTCCTATTGGCGAGGCAGGCTCGCGGGCGGCTCGCCGCCGCTGCTCCTGCCGGCGGACCGCCGGCGGGCCACGGTGCAGGGTTTCCAGGCCGGGGTCGGCTCGATCCTGCTCCCCGCCGCGGTCGCGGAAGGAGTGAGGCGGCTTTCGCGCCAGCATTCGGCATCGCTCTACATGACGCTGCTCGCCGCCTGGAAGGCCCTGCTGTCGCGCGTCACCGGCGAGGAGGACGTGCTGCTCGGCGCTCCGATCGCCAATCGCAACCGCGCCGAGACCGAGGGGTTGATCGGCTTCTTCCTCAACACCCTGGTGCTGCGGACGGACGTGTCGGGCGATCCCGGATTCCAGGAGCTGCTGGGCCGGGTCCGCGAGACCTGCCTCGGCGCCTTCGCGCACCAGGACCTGCCGCTGGAACAGGTGCTCAAGGCCGTTCACGCGGACCGCGATGCGGGCCGGAGCTCCCCCTTCCAGGTGATGTTCCTGCTGCAGAACACGCCTGCGCAGTCGATCGAGATCCCGGGGCTCACCTTCTCGGTTCTCGCCGCCGAGCGGCAGACCGAGGCGCTCGGAACGGCGATCTTCGAGGCCGGCCTGACGCTGGCGGAGCGGCCGGACGGGATCGTGGCCGCGATCACCTACAACGCTCTGCTGTTCGACGAGCCCACCATTCTCAGGCTGCTCGCCCGCTTCGAGCGCCTGCTCGCCGGCGCCGTGGCCGATCCGGCGCGTCCGGTCTGGGATTACGAGCTGATGAGCCCGGAGGAGCAGGCAGAGCTGCTGGCCTGGAGCGGAGCGGCGGAGCGGCGGAGCAGGGCCGCCGGCGGTCCCGGTCCATCAGCTCTTCGAGATCCCGGGCGGAGCAGACCCCCGAGGCCCTCGCGGTCCTGGCCGGCGACCGGCGGCTCACCTACGCCGAGCTGAACCGCGACGCCAACCGGCTCGCCCGCCATCTGCGAGACCTCGGCGTCGGACCCGAGACGGTCGCCGGCATCGCCGTCGAGCGCTCGCCGGAGATGATCGTCTCCCTCCTCGCGGTGCTCAAGGCGGGAGGCGCCTACGTGCCGCTCGACCCGGCCTACCCGGCGGACCGCCTCGCCTACATCCTGCGGGACGCCGGGGCGGCGGTCCTGATCACCACCGGCCGCACGCTGGCCGCGATGCCCGGCCTGGCGGCGGAGGGTTCGCGGGCCGTCCGGCTGGACGCCGACGCGGAGCGGATCGCCGGCCAGAGCGGCGCCAACCTCGAGGTCGCGGCCGATCCCGAGAACCTGGCCTATCTGATCTACACCTCCGGCTCCACCGGCAAGCCCAAGGGGGTGATGGTCCGCCACGCCGCGCTGTCCAACTACGTGGAGGCCTTCCGCGACGAGCATCGCCTGGGGGGCGGCGACCGCGTCCTCCAGTTCGCCTCGATCAGCTTCGACACCAGCGCCGAGGAGATCTATCCCGCGCTGGCGAGCGGCGCCGCCCTGGTGCTGCGCAACGACGCGATGCTCGGCTCCACCCCTGAGTTCCTGCGGTCGTGCGAGGCCTGGGAGATCTCCGTGCTCGACCTGCCGACGGCGTTCTGGCACGAGCTGGTGGCGCGCCTGGAAGCCGAATCGGCGAGCCTGCCGGCGGCGCTGCGGCTGGTCATCATCGGCGGCGAGCGGGCGCTGCCCGAGAGGCTGTCCGCCTGGCATGCCCAGGGGCACCGGGCGAAGCTCGTCAACACCTACGGCCCCACCGAGTGCACGATCGTGGCGACCCGCTCCGAGCTGACCGCCGGCCTCGCGGCCACGGTCGCGGCCGCCGGCGAGGTGCCGATCGGCCGGCCGGTCCGCAACCTCCGGGCCTACGTCCTCGATCCGCGGCTGCGGCTGGCCGCGGCGGGGATCCCGGGGGAGCTGTACGTCGGCGGCGCGGGCCTCGCGCGCGGATACTCGGGGCGCTCCGACCTGACGGCCGAGCGGTTCGTCCCCGATCCCTGGAGCTCCGAGCCGGGCGGGCGGATGTATCGCACCGGGGATCTGGTGCGCCTCCTGCCCGCGGACGAGCTGGAGTTCCTGGGACGGGTCGATCATCAGGTGAAGATCCGCGGCTTCCGGGTCGAGCTGCGGGAGATCGAGGCCGCTCTCGGCGAAGCTCCGGAGATCTCGGAGGCGGTGGTGGTGGCGCGGGAGGACGCTCCCGGCGACCGGCGGCTGGCGGCCTACCTGGTCCCCAGGGAGCCGGGGGGCGCGCTGGAGCTGGCCGGGCTGCGGAGCTTCCTCAAGGGCAGGCTGCCCGAGTACATGATCCCCGCCAGCTTCGTGGTGCTGGACCGTCTGCCCCTGACTCCGAGCGGCAAGGTGGACCGGCGCGCCCTGCCGGCCCCGGACCGCAGCCGGCGCGAGCTGGAGCGGGAGTTCGTCGCGCCGCGCACGGACTCGGAAGAGACGATCGCGGCGATCTGGAGCGAGGTGCTCGGGCTGGACCGTGTCGGGGTCACCGAGAACTTCTTCGAGCTCGGCGGGCATTCGCTGCTCCTGCCGCAGGTGGTCCACCGGCTGCGGACGGCGTTCCAGGTGGAGGTTCCGTTGCGGGCCCTCTTCGACGAGCCCACCGTCGAAGGGTTGGCGATCACCCTCGAGGAGATCCTGCTCGAGGAGATCGAGAGGCAGTTGGGAGAGGAGGAGGAAGTGGTTGTCGAATGACGTGATGAACGGCGTGCCCGCCGAGCTGGCCCGGAGCCGTTGTACCCGCGGCGAAGGCGGGGTCGAGGCGGTCCTGCGCCAGGTGACCCTGCTGCACCAGGCGTTCGAGCTGCGCGCGGCGGCGGAGCCGGACGCCGTGGCGCTCGTCGTGGGCGAAGAGCGGATCACCTGCGGCGAGCTGGACGCGAAGGCCAACCAGCTCGCCCGCTTCCTGGTCGAGCAGGGGGTCGGCCCCGAGGTGCGGGTCGCGATCTGCGCCGAGCGCAGCACCGAGATGGTGGTCGCCATGTTCGCCGTCCTCAAGGCCGGCGGCGCCTACGTTCCCGTGGACCCGGCCTACCCCGGGGAGCGGCAGGCCATCATCCTGGCGGACAGCGGCGCCCTCCTGCTCCTCACCCAGGAGCGGCTCGCCGGCCGCGCTGCCCGCGACCTCGGCCAGGCCGGTCCTCCTCGATCGCGACTGGCCGCAGATCGCCTCGCGGCACGGCGAGCCGATGCGCGCCGCTGGCGGACGAGCCGGCAACCTCGCCTACGTCATCTACACCTCGGGCTCGACCGGGCCGGCCCAAGGGCGGTCGCGATCGAGCATCGCTCCGCGGTGATCGCTCATCCGCTGGGCCGCCAGGATCTTCTCGCCGGAGGAGCTCGCGGGCGTGCTGGCGTCGACCTCGATCTGCTTCGACATGTCGATCTTCGAGCTCTTCGTGACCCCTGGCCCCGGGCGGCAAGGTGATCCTGGCCGACAACGCCCTGAGCTCTGCCGGCCCTGCCCGCGGCCGGCGAGGTGACGCTGGTCAACACCGTTCCGTCGGCGATCGCCGAGCTGGCGCGGTCGCGGCGGCATCCCGCCGTCGGTGCGCACCATCAATCTGGCGGGCGAGGCGCTGCGCGAGCGCGCTGGTCGAGCGGCTGTACGCCCTGGAGTCGGTCGAGAAGATCTACAACCTGTACGGCCCCTCCGAGGACACCACCTACTCGACCTGGGCGCTGATGGAGAGAGGGCGACCCGCAGCCCCCCTCGATCGGGCTGCCTGCTCGACGGCACCTCGGGCCTATCTGCTCGACCGCCGACTCGAGCGCGGTCCCGGCGGCGAGCCCGGCGAGCTGTACCTGGCCGGCGAGGGGCTGGCCCGCGGCTATCTGGGCCGGCCGGACCTGACCGCCTCGCGCTTCGTCCCCGATCCTTTCGCCGCGCGCCCCGGGCGAGCGGATGTACGCGACCGGCGACCTCATCCGCTACCGCCAGGACGGCGAGCTCGACTACCTGGGCCGGATCGACCATCAGGTCAAGATCCGCGGCTTCCGCGTCGAGCTGGGCGAGATCGAGGCCACCCTGGAGCGGCATCCCACGGTCGGGGATACCGTGGTCGTGGCTCTCGAGCTCGACGGCGGTGGCGAAACCGCGGACAGGGTCCTCGTGGCCTACGTCGTCCCCAAGCCGGGCACGGCGATCTCGGTCCCGGAGCTGCGGGAGTACCTGCGGGAGCAGCTGGCGGCGTACATGGTCCCCACGCACTTCGTCGTGATGGCGGCCCTGCCGCTCAATCCCAACGGCAAGGTCGACCGCACGGCCCTGCCGAAACCGGAGATCTCCGGCGATCGCCCGGGCTTCGTGGCGCCCCGGACCCCACTCGAAGCCGCCCTGGCCGAGATCTGGTCCGAGGTCCTGAGCCTGCCCGGCGTGGGGGTCGAGGATCACTTCTTCGAGCTGGGAGGGCACTCTCTCCTGGCGGCGCGGGCGATCGCCCGCATCCACGACACCCTTGGACGCCGCCTGCCGGCGCGCGCCCTGTTCGACGCTCCGACCATCGAGCGGCTCGCCGTGCTGCTGACCGGCCTGCCGGCCGGAGAGGAGCTGGCGGGAATCCCGGCCGCGCGGGACCGGCGCTGGGTCGTCTCCACCGGCCAGGAGGGGATGTGGTTCTCCGAGCGGCTGCATGCCGGTCTGCCGCTCTTCACGATCCCGCTCCTGCTCGATCTCGATGGTCCCCTTGACGCTGGGGCCCTGCAGCGGTCGCTGGCCGGGATCGTGCGCCGCCACGAGACCTTGCGGGTGGTCTTCTCCGAGGTGAATGGACGGCCGGATCTCAAGCTCGCGGACGCCGTCGTCGACCTGCCGCGGATCGATCTCACCGTCCTGCCGGCGGGCGCGCGGAACGCCGAGGCGGATCGTGTCGCGACGGCCCTTTCCAGGCTGCCCGTGAGCCTCGACCGCGCGCCGCTGTTGCAGGGCTATCTGATCGAGCTGGATGGCTGGGACCATCGCCTCCTGATCGCCATGCATCACCTCGTGGGTGACGACTGGTCGACCTGGGTGCTCGCGCACGATCTCGCGACCTTCTATACCGCCGACGTGGAGGGGCGCCCCGCACCCCTCCCGCCGCTGCCGCTGCAATTTTCGGATTATGCGGCATGGCAGCGGGAATGGATCGAAGGGGGAAGAGGCGAGCGGTCAGCTCGCGTTCTGGCGGCAGCGCCTGGCCTCCTCTCCCGAGTTGCTGGACCTGCCGACCGACCGGCCGCGCCCTCCCGTCCAGGGATCCGCCGGGGGGCCTGCTCATCTCCGCGCTCCCGCCGCGGGACGTCCAGGCCCTTCTCGGGCTTGCCCTGCGGGGCGAGTCCACCCTCTTCATGGCCCTCCTGGCGGTGCTGGACGTCCTGCTCTATCGCTATTCCGGACAGGACGATTTCAACGTCGGCGCTCAGATCGCGAACCGGCATCGATCGGGGACGCAGGAGTTGATCGGCCTGTTCACCAACACCATGGTCCTGCGCGCCGACCTCCGCCGTGAGCCGAGCTTCGGCGGTCTGCTCCAGCAGGTCCGGGAGACCGTGCTGGAAGGGCTGGACCGTCAGGACTTCCCCTTCTACCGCCTGGTACGGGAGCTGCGGCCGGAGCGGCGGCTCAGCCACCCCGCCCTGGCGCAGGTGTTCCTCTCGTTCCAGAACACTCCGCCGCTGCCGCGCACAACTCGGCCCCGGGCTCGACCTGAGGGTCCACGAGCTGGACAACGGCACCTCCAAGAACGATCTCACGCTCTATCTGCGGCAGCAGGGGGAACCCTCTTCACCGCCTGGGAGTACCCGTCCGCGCTGTTCGACCCGCCCGACCATCGCCCGCCTGTCGGGGCACTTCCAGCGTCTGCTGGCGGCCGCGGTGGCCGATCCGGCCCGGCCGATCTCCGAGCTGCCGCTGCTGACGATCGCGGAAGAGGAGCAGATCTCGCGCTGGAGCGGGGGCGTGGCGTCTCCGCGCGAAGAGCTCACCCTGCAGGCGCTGTTCGCGAGGCAGAGCGCGCGCACGCCCGAGGCGCCGGCGGTGATCGCCGAAGGCGGGGTCCTCAGCTACGCGGAGCTGGAAGAGCGGTCCGATCTCCTGGCCCGCCATCTTCGCGACCTGGGAGTCGGCCCCGAGTTCCTGGTCGGGCTCTGCCTGGAGCGCTCCCTGGAGATGGTCGTGGCCCTGCTCGCGGTGCTCAAGGCCGGGGGAGCCTACGTTCCGCTCGATCCCGAGTACCCCGCCGAGCGTCTCGCGCTGATGCTCGCCGAGGCGGACATCCACCTGGTGCTGACCCAGGGGCGGCTGCTGCACGTGCTGCCGGAGCCCTCGCCGGCATTCCATCGTCGACCTCGATTCCGACTGGCTCTCCGCGGCTCATGGCAGCCGGGCGGCGAGAGCCGCCATGGAGCCAGCGGCCGACGGGGGCGATCTCGCCTATGCGATCTTCACCTCGGGCTCGACGGGACGGCCCGAAGGGGTGGCGATCCCGCAACGGGCGATCGTCAACCACATGCTCTGGATGCAGGCGGAGTTCCCCCTGGGACCCGGCGATCGCGTCCTGCAGAAGACCCCGTTCAGCTTCGACGCCTCGGTCTGGGAGCTCTACGCGCCGCTTCTCGCCGGGGCCACCCTGGTGATGGCGAAGCCGGGAGGGCAGCGCGAGCCGGCCTATCTGGTCGACGCCATTCGCCAATACGGCATCACCATCTTCCAGGCCGTTCCCCCTCTTCTGCGGGCGATGCTCGACGACAAGCGGCTGGGGGAGTGCGGGTCGCTCCGGCGCGTTTTCTGCGGCGGCGAAGCGCTGACGGCGGATATCCAGAGGGATTTCTTCGCCGTGCTCGACGCCGAGCTGATCAACCTGTACGGTCCCACCGAGACCACCGTCGAGGTCACCTCCTGGCGGTGTGAGCGACGGCGAGTTGACCGTACGGCCCTGCTGGGCCGGCCGATCACCAACAGCCGGTTGTACGTTCTCGACCCGCTCGGTGAGCCCTGCCCGGCCGGCGTGCCGGGTGAGATCTGCGTCGGCGGCCTGCCGGTGGGGCGCGGCTATCTCGGCCAGCCGGGGGAGACCGCCGCCCGTTTCGTTCCGGACCGGTTCGGCGGCACGCCGGGCGCGCGGTTCTACCGCACGGGCGACCTCGGTCGCTGGCTGCCCGACGGTACGCTGGAGTTCCTGGGCCGGACCGATCACCAGGTGAAGGTCCGCGGGTTCCGCATCGAGCTCGGCGAGGTCGAAGCGGTGGTCGCTTCGCATCCGGCGGTCGCGGAATCCGCGGTGCTCGTCGCCGGCCAGCGGCTCGCGGCCTACGCGGCTCTCCGTCCGGATGCCGTTCCCGTCCAAGTGGCCGAGCTGCGTGATTTCCTGCTGGAGCGCCTCCCCGAGTACATGGTGCCCACCTCCTGGATTCTGCTGAAAACCCTGCCGCACACGACCAGTGGCAAGGTGGACCGTCAGGCTCTCTCCGGGCTCCGGCCCGAGGAGGTCGAGGAACTGCCGCTGGAGGAAGTGCCGCGCAATCCGATCGAGGAGCGGCTGGCCGCTGTCTGGATCGAGCTGCTCGACCTCGAGAGGGTCGGCATCCACCAGAAGTTCTTCGAGATCGGCGGCCACTCGCTGCTCGCGATCCAGTTGATTTCGCGCATCCGCAGGGACTTCGGGATCGAGGTCGCGGTCCGGCAGATCTTCCAGACGCCGACGATCGCGGGGCTGGCGTCGATCATCGAAGGCTTGCCCAGCGACACGCGTTCGCCCGCCATGCTCCAGACCGTTTCGGACGAGGGCGGACTGCCGCTCTCGTACGCGCAGAGCCGGCTCTGGTTCCTGCACCAGCTGCAGCCTGACTCGGCGGTCTACAACCTGCCGTGTCTGCTCCGGCTGCGCGGACGGCTCGATCCCGGAGCCCTGGACCGTGCGCTGGTGGAGATCGTGCGCCGCCATGAGGCCTTGCGGACGACGTTCCTTGCAATCGGCGGAGAGCCGTTCCAGTTCGTATCCGTCCCCCGTTCTTCCTGGCTGACGCGGGTCGATCTCACCGCTCTGCCGGAAGGCCGTCGCGCCGCCGAGGCCTGGAGGCAGGCCACGAAGGCGTACGCCCAACCCTTCCACCTCGCCACCGGACCCTTGATGCGCGCCGCCCTGCTCCAGAGCGGACCGGAGGAGGGTCTCCTGTCACTTACGGTCCACCACATCGCCAGTGACGGATGGTCGACCGAGATCCTGCTGCGGGAGCTGTTCACGCTCTACGGCGCCTTCCTGGCCGGCGATCCGTCGCCGCTCCCCGAGCTGCCGCTTCAGTACCCGGCCTTCGCGCGTTGGCAGCGGCAATGGTTGAGCGGAGAGGTGGTCGAGAAGCAGCTCGCCTACTGGCGGCGGCGTCTGGAAGGCGCTCCCTGGCTGCTGGATCTGCCCTCCGATCGTTCCCGCCCCGCTGTTCACAGCTCCCAGGGTCGCCTGCTGAAATTCGCGCTTCCTGAGGGTTTTGCCCATTCCCTGCGGGAGCGGGCGAAGAGCCTGGACGCCACGCCGTTCATGCTTTTCGTCGCCGCCTACGAAGCACTGCTCGGCCGCTACACGAGTCAGGACTGCCTGCTGGTGGGCACGCCCGTGGCCAACCGCAACTGGGCCGAGATCGAAGGGCTGATCGGCTTCTTCGTCAACACCCTGGTGCTGCGGGCCGACCTTGGGGGCGATCCGGAATTCCGGCATACCGTGGAGCGCGTTCGCGAGGCCACTCTCGACGCTCAGGCTCATCAGGATCTCCCCTTCGAGAAGCTGGTCGAGGCGCTCCAACCCGAGCGGTCCCTCTCCCATACGCCGCTGGTCCAGGTGATGCTGGTCTTCCAGGGAGCCCCGGCCGAGCTGCCCCTGCCGTCCGGCCTTACGGTGGACGTTCTGGAGCCTGAGATCCGCAGCGCCAAGGTGGACTTGACGCTCTCCGTTCAAGAGGAACGCGACGGTAGCCTGAAGCTCGATCTCCAGTATTCGACCGACCTGTTCGACCCCGCGACCATGCGGCGGATGGCCGGGCACTTCGAGACATTGCTCACGGGTGCCGTCCACCGCCCGTATCTGCGCCTCTCGGAGTTGCCCCTGCTTACCGCGCCCGAGGTCGATCAGATCCTCGTGGAGTGGAACGGTGAGCCCGGCGTCCCCCCCGTGAGCTGCGTCCACGAGCTCTTCGCGCTCCAGGCCGGGCGAACACCGGACGCGCCGGCGGTCCGCTTCGAGGAAGAGGTCCTGACCTACCGCGAGCTCGAGACCCGCGCGGAAGCGCTCGCCCGGCACCTGCGGCGCTCGAGGAGTCGGCCGGGAACGCACGGTCGCCGTCTGCGTCGAGCGCTCGCCAGCCATGGTCGTGGCGATCCTGGGAGTGCTCAAGGCGGGAGGCGCCTATGTGCCGCTCGACGCCGAATCCCCGCGGGACCGCCTCGGCTTCGTCCTCGAAGACTGCGGAGCTCGCGTCCTGCTCTCACAGGACACCCTGCTGGAGATTCTTCCGCCGTTCTCCGGTCCGGTGGTCCTGCTGACGGCAGAAGGCCTCCTTCAGGGAGAGCCCGAGGAAGAGGACCCCAGGTTGAGCGAGCCGGCGGGATTGGAGCACCTGGCTTACGTCATCTATACCTCGGGCTCGACCGGCAGCCCCAAGGGAGTGATGGTGGAGTCATTGGCAGCTCGCGAGCTATCTCTCCGGCGTCCTTGCCAGGATGTCTCTGCCGGCAGGAGCGAGCTTCGCCACTGTGAGCACGCTCGCCGCGGATCTGGGGAACACGGTGATCTTCGCTTCGCTGGTCACCGGCGGCTGCCTGCATGTGATTTCGCGGTCACGCCTGTCCGAGGCGGCGGCTCTTGCCGACGCCTTCGAGCGTCATCCCATCGACTGCCTCAAGATCGTGCCCTCCCATCTGACCGCTCTCCTCGCCTCGCCGCGAGCCGCGGGGTGCCTGCCCAGGCGGCTGCTGATCCTGGGCGGGGAGGCGGCGCCTCCGGGACTCATCCAGCGGGTCCTGGAACTGGCCCCCGGCTGCCGGATCCTCAACCACTATGGTCCCACAGAGACCACGGTGGGCGTCCTGACCTGCGAGACCGGGCGGAGGACTCCGGTCCCGCTGGGCCGGCCGCTCGCCGGCACGCGGGTGCTGGTCCTGGACCGCGGCCTGGGCATGATGCCGCCGGGGGTCCCCGGCGAGTTGTACGCCGGCGGGCCGCAGGTGACCCGCGGCTATTTGCGGCAACCTGACCTGACCGCCGAGAGGTTCGTCCCCGATCCCTGGGGAGCCTTCTACGGCCAGCCCGGCAGCCGGCTCTATGCCACCGGCGACCGGGGGCGTTACCTGGCGGACGGCGCGGTCGAGTTCCTCGGCCGGATGGACTTCCAGGTCAAGGTTCGTGGATTCCGGGTCGAGCCGGGAGAGGTCGAGGCTGCTCTCCGGCTCCATCCCGGAGTGGGGGAGGCGGTCGTCACCGCCCGCGACCAGCGTCTGACCGCCTACGTGGTGGCGCAGCCCGGGATGGAGCTGACCGCCTCCGATCTGCGCGCCTTCCTCAAAGAGCGCCTGCCCGACCCATTGGTCCCCACCTCCTGGGCCTTTCTGCCGGCGTTGCCTCTGACTCCCAACGGCAAGGTTGACCGCAAGGCGCTGCCGGCACCCGACGAGCTCCGCTCTCCAGTGCCGTCGGCCGCTCCGAGCACCCCAACCGAGGAGTTGTTGGCCACTCTCTGGGCAGGCGTGCTGGGTCTCGATCGCGTGGGTATCCATGAGGGCTTCTTCGAGCTGGGAGGCCATTCGCTGCTCGCCATCCAGGTCGTCTCGCGGGTCCGGGCTTCCTTCGGTATCGAGCTGCCGCTGCAACGCCTCTTCGAGAATCCGACCATCGCCGGCCTCTCCAGGATCATCGATTCGGCAACGGATCTCGCCCCGGCCGGAGAGGCGTGGAGCGCACGGCCGGAGCGTCTGCCCCTCTCCTTTTCCCAGCAGAGCCTCTGGCTGGTCGAGCGCCTGCAGCCGGCGGACGGGGCCTACAACCTGCCGACCGCCCTCCGCCTCGAGGGTACGCTCGACGCCGCGGCGCTGGCCACGGCTCTCGGCGGGGTCGTGAGCCGGCACGAGTCCCTGCGCACCCGCTTCGCCGAAACCGACGGCGAGCCCTGGCAGGAGATCCTGCCCGCGTCTGCCGAAGCTCCCTGGCTGCCGCTGGCCGACCTCTCCGGCCTTCCGGAGGGCCGGCGCGAGGAGGAGGCGCTACGGGCCGCTCGCGCCGAAGCCGGACGGGCCTTTGATCTGACGGCCGGCCCTCTGCTGCGCGCCTTGCTCGTCCGGCTCGGGCCCGCCGAGCACCTGTTCCTGTTGGTGGTCCACCACGCGGTGAGCGACGGCTGGTCGGACCAGATCCTGCTGGGGGATCTCGCGATTTTCTACCAGGCCGCGTTCGAGGGGCGGCCGGCCGAGCTGCCGCGACTGCCGCTTCAATACGCGGACTACGCGATCTGGCAGCGGCAGCATCTGTGCGGCGAGACGTTGGCGAAGCTGCTCGCGGTCTGGCGCCGGCGGCTCGCCGGCGTGCCGCCTATCGATCTCCCGACCGATCGCCGTCGACCCCCGGTCTGGACCTTCCGCGGCGCTTCCCGCGGTGTCGATCTGGAGGTCTCGGCGGCCGATCTGGAAGGTCTCGCCCGGTCCTGGAACGCCACCTCGTTCATGGTGGCTCTCACGGTCCTCCAGGCCCTGCTCGGCAGGTATACCGGCCAGAACGATTTCGCCGTCGGTACACCCAGCGCCAACCGTGCCCGCTACGAGCTCGAGGGACTGGTTGGCTTCTTCGTCAACATGCTGCCGTTGCGCGCCGACCTCTCCGGCGCACCCGTTTTCGGCGAGCTCCTGACCCGGGTCCGCGATACGACGCTGGAGGCTTTCGCAAACCAGGACCTCCCGTTCGAGCTGCTCGTCGAGGACCTCGCCCCCGAGCGCGACCTCGGGCGCAACCCGCTCTTCCAGGTGGCTCTCCAATTCGGCTACAGGCAGGCCACCCGCTTCCCCGGGCTCGCCGCACGGCGGTTCGACCTTGGGGGTGGTGGCACGGCCAAGTTCGACCTCAACCTCTCGATGGAGCAAGGTGACGGCCGGCTCGTGCTGTTCTGCGAGTATCCGCTCGATCTGTTCGAGGACGCGACCATCCAGCGGCTGCTCGGTCATTTCCAGGTCCTGTTCGCGGCGGGCATCGCCGAGCCGGGGCGTGCCGTCGGCGACCTGCCTCTGTTGACGGAGTCGGAGCGCGCAGCAGCTCCTGGTCGGGCTTCAACGATACGCGGCTCGACCTCCGGCCCCGAGGTCTGCCTGCACCAGCTCTTCGAGGGCCAGGTGGAGCGGACGCCCGAACGGACGGCGCTCGTGGCTCCGGAAGGCACGCGTCTGACCTACCGCGAGCTGAATGAACGGGCCGACCGGCTGGCGCGCCGCCTGCGGGCGCTGGGGCTCGGACCCGAGCGGCTGGCCGGGGTGCTGATGGATCGCACGGCCGACCTCGTCGTGGCGCTGCTCGCCGTGCTCAAGGCCGGAGGCGCCTATGCGCCGCTCGATCCCAACTATCCGCAGAGCCGCGTGCTGCTGATGCTGGAGACCTCGCGGGCCGCCGTGCTGGTGACCCGCCGCCGGCTCGCGGCGGCCTTCGAAGGGGAGCTTCCGGCGGGGATGCGGACGCTGTTCCTCGATCCGGGCTGGGACGAGGAGCCGATCGAGGAGCCGTGCGTCGAATCCCTGCCGGACAACCTGGCGTACGTGATCTTCACCTCGGGCTCGACGGGGGTGCCGAAGGGGGTGGCGATCCAGCACCGCAGCGCGGTGGCGATGGTGCGCTGGGCGCATGCCATGTACACGCCGGAGGAGTACGCCGGCGTGCTGGCCTCGACCTCGATCTGCTTCGACATGTCGGTGTTCGAGATCTTCGCCACCCTGGCCGCGGGCGGCAAGATCGTGCTGGCGGAGAACGCGCTGGCGCTGCCGGATCTCGAGGCCCGGGACGAGGTGGTGCTGGTCGACACGGTGCCGTCGGCGATGTCGGAGCTGCTGCGGCTCGGCGGCCTGCCGTCGACGGTCCGGACGGTGAACCTGGGCGGCGAGGCGCTGAAGGGGTCTCTGGTGCGGGAGATCTATGGGCAGCTGCCCGGCGTCGAGCGGGTGGTCAACCTCTACGGTCCGTCGGAGGATACGACCTTCACCTCCTACGCGGTGGTGCCGCGCGACGCCGAGCACCCGTTGATCGGCCGTCCGCTGACGGGCGAGGCGGCCTACGTGCTCGACGCCGCGATGCGGCCGGTGCCGGTCGGCATTCCGGGCGCGCTGTACATGGGCGGCGAAGGGGTGACCCGCGGCTACCTGCACCGTCCGGACCTGACGGCGGAGCGGTTCATCCCGAATCCGTACGGCCCGCCGGGCTCGCGGCTCTACCAGGTGGGGGACCTGGTGCGATATCTGCCCACCGGAGAGCTGGACTTCCTGGGCCGCCTCGACACCCAGGTGAAGGTGCGCGGCTTCCGTATCGAGCTGGGGGAGATCGAGTCGGCGCTCACCCGCCATCCGGAGGTGTGGGAAGCCGCCGTCCTGGCGATGCCCGATGAAGTCGGCGGCAACCGCCTGATCGCCTATGTCGAGTCGGCGCGGGACCTCACCGCGAGGGAGCTGCGCTCCTTCCTCAAGCAGAGCCTGCCCGACTACATGGTGCCCTCGGTGTTCGTGCCGTTGCGCGAGCTGCCGCTGACCCCCAACGGCAAGATCGACCGGCGGGCGCTCGCGGCCTTGCCCCTCCACGCCGAGGAGTCCGAGGCGGCAGGGAGCCGCGCTCCCCGCAACTACGTGGAGGAGGTGCTGGCGGGGATCTGGAGCGATGTCTTCGGGCAGGCCGTGGGGGTGACCGACCACTTCTTCGATCTCGGCGGCCACTCGCTGCTTGCCACCCGCGTGGTCTCGCGGATGCGGGAGGCGTTCGGCATCGAGCTGCCGGTGCGCCGGTCTGTTCGAGCAGCCGACCGTCGCCGGGCTCGCCGAGAGCGTAGAGGCGGCACTGGGCGTGGGCGGAGCCCTGGAGGCGCCGACTATCGAGCCGATCCCCCGCACCGGCCCGCTGCCGCTCTCCTTTTCCCAGCGGCGCCTCTGGTTCCTCGACCAGCTCGACCCCGGCTCCGCGGTCTACAACATCCCCTACCCGCTGAGGCTGGAAGGGCGACTCGACCCGCAGATCCTTCAGAGTGCGTTCGCGGACTTGGTGCGCCGGCACGAGGCGTTGCGCACGACCTTCCCTGGCCGCGACGGCGAGCCGTACCAGGCGATCGCGCCGGCCGGGTCCTTCCCGTTGCCGGTGATCGACATCACAGGCCCGCCCGAGGCCCTGCGGAGTGCCGAGGCCGCGTTTCTCATCGAGAGCGAGTCCAGACGGCCGTTCGATCTTGGCTCCGGGCCGCTCTTCCGGGCGATGCTGCTGAGGCTCGGACCGGCGCGGCACGTCCTCCTGCTGGCGATGCACCACATCGTCTCCGATGGCTGGTCGCTGGAGATCCTGCTCCGGGAGCTGGCTGCGCTGTACGAGGCCTGCGCCGCGGGCCGGCCGTCGCCGCTCCCCGAGCTGCCGGTGCAGTACGCCGACTTCGCGGTCTGGCAGCGGCGCTGGCTGAGCGGCGAGGCGCTCTCGCGTCAGCTCGAGCATTGGCGCCATCAGCTCGCAGGCGCTCCCGCGGGTCTCGACCTGCCCACCGACTTTCCGCGGCCGGCCGTGCAGACCTTCAAGGGGGCCAGCCACTCGGCCGCACTACCGGCGGAGCTGTCTGCCGGGATTCGCGCGTTCTGCCGCCGGGAAGGGGTGACCCTGTTCATGCTCCTGCTCGCCGGTTTCGACGTCCTGCTCGCCCGCTACTCCGGGCAGGAGGACGTGCTGGTCGGCTCGCCCGTCGCCAATCGCAACCGGGCGGAGACCGAAGGACTGATCGGCTTCTTCGTCAACACTCTGGTGCTCCGGGTCCAGCTCGGCGCGGCGTCCTCGTTCCGGAATGCGCTACGTCAGGCGCGCGAGGCGGCGCTGACCGCCTATGGCCACCAGGATCTCCCCTTCGAGACGCTGGTGGAGGAGCTGCGGCCGGAACGCGACCTCTCCCGCACCCCCTTCTTCCAGGCATTGCTCTCCGTGCAGACGGCCGGCCCGGGTCTGCCGGCTCTGGGCGAGGTGCGGCTCGAGGAGATCGAAGGGGAGAGCACCGCGGCGAAGTTCGACCTCTCCCTGTTCGTGGTGGATGCGGAGACCACCTTGCAGGTGGGGGTGGAGTACAACACCGACCTGTTCGAGGGCGCGACGGCCGTCCGGCTGCTGGGCCACGTCGGGCGGCTGCTCGCAGCGGCGGTGAGCGATCCGGAACGTGGCTGGCGCGACCTGCCGCTGCTGACGGAAGCCGAGCGCGAGCAGCTCCTGGTCGGGTTCAACGACACCGGCTCGACCTGCGGTCCCGAGGTCTGCCTGCATCAGCTCTTCGAGGCCCAGGCGGAACGGACGCCCGAGCGGACGGCGCTCGTAGCTCCGGAAGGCACGCGCCTGACCTACCGCGAGCTGAATGAACGGGCCGAGCGGCTGGCGCGCCGCCTGCGGGCGCTGGGGCTCGGCCCCGAGCGGCTGGCCGGGGTGCTGATGGATCGCACGGCCGACCTCATCGTGGCGCTGCTCGCGGTACTCAAGGCCGGGGGCGCCTACGCGCCGCTCGATCCCAACTACCCGCAGAGCCGCGTGCTGCTGATGCTGGAGACCTCGCGGGCCGCCGTGCTGGTGACCCGCCGCGGGCTCGCGGCGGCCTTCGAAGGGGAGCTGCCGGACGGCCTCCGGACGGTGTTCCTCGAGCCGGGCTGGGACGAGGAATCGATCGAGGAGCCGGTGGAATCTCGGCCGGCGCTGCCGGACAACCTGGCGTACGTGATCTTCACCTCGGGCTCGACGGGGGTGCCGAAGGGGGTGGCGATCCAGCACCGCAGCGCGGTGGCGATGGTGCGCTGGGCGCACTGCCATGTACACGCCGGAGGAGTACGCCGGCGTGCTGGCCTCGACCTCGATCTGTTTCGACATGTCGGTGTTCGAGATCTTCGCCACCCTGGCCGCGGGCGGCAAGATCCTGCTGGCCGAGAACGCCCTGGCTTTGCCGGACCTCGAGGCCAGGGACGAGGTGGTGCTGGTCGATACGGTGCCGTCGGCGATGTCCGAGCTGCTGCGGCTCGGCCGCCTGCCGTCGACGATCCGCACGGTAAACCTGGGCGGCGAGGCGCTGAAGGGTTCGCTGGTGCAGGAGATCTATGGGCAGTTGCCCGGCGTCGAACGGGTGGTCAACCTCTACGGTCCGTCGGAGGACACGACCTTCACCTCCTACGCGGTGGTGCCGCGCGACGCCGGGCACCCGTTGATCGGCCGTCCGCTGACGGGCGAGGCGGCCTACGTCCTCGACGCCGAGATGCGGCCGGTGCCGATCGGCATTCCGGGCGCGCTGTACATGGGCGGGGAAGGGGTGACCCGCGGCTATCTGCACCGTCCCGATCTGACGGCGGAGCGGTTCATCCCGAACCCGTACGGTCCTCCGGGCTCGCGGCTCTACCAGGTGGGGGACCTGGTGCGGTATCTGCCTACCGGGTGAGCTGGACTTCCTGGGCCGCCTCGACACCCAGGTGAAGGTGCGCGGCTTCCGCATCGAGCTGGGGGAGATCGAGTCGGCGCTGATCCGCCACCCGGAGGTGCGGGAAGCCGCCGTTCTGGCGATGCCGGAGGACGCCGGCGGCAACCGCCTGGTCGCCTATGTCGAGTCGGCGCGGGACCTCGCCGCGGGAGAGTTGCGCTCCCTGCTCAAGCAGAGCCTGCCCGATTACATGGTCCCCTCGGCCTTCGTGCTCCTGCGCGAGCTGCCGCTGACCCCCAACGGCAAGATCGACCGGCGGGCGCTGGCGGCGATGCCCCTCCACGCGGAGGGGGCCGAGGCGGCGGGGAGCCGCGCTCCCCGCAACCACGTGGAGGAGGTGCTGGCAGGGATCTGGAGCGACGTCTTGGGGCAGGCGGTAGGGGTGACCGACAACTTCTTCGATCTCGGCGGCCACTCCCTGCTCGTGACCCGCGTGATTTCGCGGATTCGGGAGGCGTTCGGCATCGAGCTGCCAGTACGCCGGCTGTTCGAGCAGCCGACCATCGCTGAGCTTGCCGAGAGCGTGGAGGCGGCGCTCGGCGTGGGCGAGGCCCTGGAGGTGCCGCCTATCGAGCCGGCCCTCCGCACCGGCCCGCTGCCGCTCTCCTTCTCCCAGCGGCGCCTCTGGTTTCTCGACCAGCTCGACCCCGGCTCACCGGTCTACAACATCCCCTACCCGCTGAGCCTGGAAGGGCGACTCGACCCGCAGATTCTTCAGAACGCTTTCGCGGAAGTGGTGCGCCGGCACGAGGCGTTGCGCACGACTTTCCCGAGCCTCGACGGCGAGCCATACCAAGCGATCGCTCCAGCCGGCCCCTTTCCTCTCCCCATCGTCGACCTCGGCGGGCTGCCTGTAGGGTCACGGGAAGTCGAAGCTTCAGCTCTGGTGGAGCGGGATGCCCTGCGGCCGTTCGATCTTGGCGCCGGACCGCTCTTCCGCGCGGCTCTGATCAGGCTCGAGCCGGAGCGTCACCTGTTGCTACTGGCCATGCACCACATCGTCTCCGACGGCTGGTCGCTGGAGATCCTGCTGCGGGAGTTGGCGGCTCTCTACGCTCGCCGCCGGCCGGCCGTCGCCACTGCCCGAGCTGCCGGTCCAATACGCCGACTTCGCCGTCTGGCAGCGGCGATGGCTGAGCGGCGAGTCGCTCTCCCGCCATCTGGAGTATTGGCGCCACCAGCTCGCGGGCGCTCCCGCGGGTCTCGACCTGCCCACCGACTTCCCGCGGCCGGCCGTACAGACTTTCAAGGGGGCCAGCCAATCGGCAGCACTGCCGGCGGAGCTGTCTGCTGGGATCCGCGCTTTCTGCCGTCGCGAAGGAGTGACGCTGTTCATGCTCCTGCTCGCCGGCTACGAGGTCCTGCTCGCCCGCTATTCCGGGCAGGAGGACGTGCTGGTCGGCTCGCCCGTCGCCAACCGCAACCGGGCGGAGACCGAAGGGCTGATCGGCTTCTTCGTCAACACGCTGGTGCTCCGTGTCCAACTCGGCCCGGCGGCCTCCTTCCGGGATGCGCTACGTCAGGCGCGCGAGGCGGCGCTGGCCGCCTACGGCCACCAGGATCTCCCCTTCGAGACGCTGGTGGAGGAACTGCGGCCGGAGCGCGACCTCTCACGCTCCCCCTTCTTTCAGGAACTGCTCTCCGTGCAGACGGCCGGCCCGGGTCTGCCGGGTCTGGGCGAGGTGAAGCTCGAGGGGATCGACGGGGAGAGCACCGCGGCGAAGTTCGACCTCTCCCTCTTCGTGATCGATGCGGAGACCACCCTGCGGGCTGGGGTGGAGTACAACATCGGCCTGTTCGAAGCCGCGACGGCTGTCCGGCTGCTGGGTCACATCGGGCGGCTGCTCGAAGCGGCGGTGAGCGATCCGGAACGCGGCTGGCGCGACCTGCCGCTGCTGACGGAGTCCGAGCGCGAGCAGCTCCTGGCCGGCTTCAACGACACCGGCGCGACCTCCGGCCCCGAGCTCTGCCTGCACCAGCTCTTCGAGGCCCAGGCGGAGAGGACGCCCGAGCGGACGGCGCTCGTCGCTCCCGAGGGCACGCGTTGGACCTACCGCGAGCTGAACGAGCGAGCGGAGCGGCTGGCGCACCGCCTGCGGGCGCTCGGGCTCGGCCCCGAGCGGCTGGCCGGCGTGCTGATGGATCGCACCGCCGATCTCGTCGTGACCCTCCTCGCCGTTCACAAGGCGGGGGGCGCCTACGCGCCGCTCGATCCCAACTACCCACAGAGCCGCGTGCTGCTGATGCTGGAGACCTCGCAGGCCGCCGTGCTGGTGACCCGCCGCGGGCTCGCGGCGGCTCTCGAGGGGGATCTGCCAGCGGGCATGCGGACGGTGTTCCTCGATCCGGGTTGGGAGATGGAACCGGTCGAGTCTGTAGTCTCTCAACGGGCGCTACCAGACAACCTGGCCTACGTGATTTTTACCTCGGGCTCGACGGGAGTGCCGAAGGGGGTAGCGATCCAGCACCGCAGCGCGGTGGCGATGGTGTGCTGGGCGCACTGCCATGTACACGCCGGAGGAGTACGCCGGCGTGCTGGCCTCGACCTCGATCTGTTTCGATATGTCGGTGTTCGAGATCTTCGCCACCCTGGCCGCGGGCGGCAAGATCCTGCTGGCCGAGAACGCCCTGGCTTTGCCGGACCTCGAGGCCCGGGACGAGGTGGTGCTGGTCGATACGGTGCCGTCGGCGATGTCCGAGCTGCTGCGGCTGGGCCGCCTGCCGGCGACGATCCGGACGGTAAACCTGGGCGGCGAGGCGCTGAAGGGGTCGCTGGTGCGGGAGATCTATGGACAGTTGCCCGGGGTCGAACGGGTGGTCAACCTCTACGGTCCGTCGGAGGATACGACCTTCACCTCCTACGCGGTGGTGCCGCGCGACGCCGGGCACCCGTTGATCGGCCGTCCGCTGACGGGCGAAGCGGCTTACGTCCTCGACGCCGCGAATGCGGCCGGTGCCGATCGGCATTCCGGGCGCGCTGTACATGGGCGGGGAAGGGGTGACCCGCGGCTATCTGCACCGTCCCGATCTGACGGCGGAGCGGTTCATCCCGAACCCGTACGGTCCTCCGGGCTCGCGGCTCTACCAGGTGGGGGATCTGGTGCGGTATCTGCCTACCGGGGAGCTGGACTTCCTGGGCCGTCTCGACACCCAGGTGAAGGTGCGCGGCTTCCGCATCGAGCTGGGGGAGATCGAGTCGGCGCTGACCCGCCACCCGGAGGTGCGGGAAGCCGCCGTTCTGGCGATGCCGGAGGACGCCGGCGGCAACCGCCTGGTCGCCTACGTCGAGTCGGCGCGGGACCTCGCCGCGGGGGAGTTGCGCTCCCTGCTCAAGCAGAGCCTGCCCGATTACATGATCCCCTTGGCCTTCGTGCTCCTGCGCGAGCTGCCGCTGACCCCCAACGGCAAGATCGACCGGCGGACGCTGGCGGCGTGCCCCTCCACGCCGGAGGAGAGCCGAGGCAGCGGGGAGCCGCGCTCCCCGCGACTACGTGGAAGAGGTGCTGGCGGGGATCTGGAGCGACGTCTTCGGGCAGGCGGTGGGGGTGACCGACAACTTCTTCGATCTCGGAGGGCATTCCCTGCTCGCCACCCGGGTGGTCTCGCGCATCCGCGCCGCGCTCCACGTCGAGCTGCCGCTCCACCAGGTCTTCGCGGCGCCCACCGTGGAAGGCCTGGCGGTGTGGATCGGGCGGGAGATGGAGACCCGTCGCGGCATTCCCCTGCCGCCGATCGGGCGCGTCTCCCGTGAGGAGAGCGGGAATCTGCCGCTCTCGCTCGCCCAGCAGCGGCTCTGGTTCCTCGACCGCCTGGAGCCGGGGACCGCCACCTTCAACCTCCCCGCGCCGCTCCGCCTCACCGGTCCCCTGGACCTGGGCGCGCTCTCGCGGGCCCTCGACGAGATCGTGCGCCGCCACGAGTCGCTGCGCACCCTGTTCGGCGAGCACGAGGGGCATGGCGTCCAGAGGGTCCGGCCGGCGGCGTCCGTGCCGCTGCCGTGGATCGACCTCTCCAGCCTGCCCGTGCCCGTCCGCGAGCCCGAGGCCCGGAGGCAGGCCGGCGAGGAGGCCCGCCTGCCGTTCGACCTTGCCCGCGGGCCGCTGTTCCGCGCCGCCCTGCTGCAACTCGGCGCCGAGGACTGGCGTGCTCCTCGCCACCATGCACCACATCGTGTCCGACGGCGGGTCGGTCGAGATCTTCAAGCGGGAGCTGCGGGAGCTCTACGCGGCCTTCGCCGCCGGCCGGCCCTCGCCGCTGCCCGAGCTGCCGCTCCAGGTTCCGGACTTCGCGGCCTGGCAGCGGAGCGCGCTGAGCGAGGCGAGCGAGGGGCTGCTGGAAGAATGGAAGCGGCAGTTCGGGACCACCCTCCCGGATCTCCGCCTGCCCACCGACCGGCCGCGGCCGCCGATCCAGACCTATCGGGGCTCCTACCGTTCGCTCCAGCTTCCCGCCGAGCTGTCCCGGGAACTCCGGAGGCTGGCGCAGCGGTCGGGAGCGACCCTGTTCATGACCCTGCTCGCGGCCTTCCAGGCGCTGCTCCATCGCTACTCCGGACAGGAGCGGATCGTGGTGGGCTCGCCCGTGGCCGGCCGCGGCCGGCCCGAGCTCGAGGGGCTGATCGGCTTCTTCGTCAACACCCTGGTGCTCCCCGGCGACTTCGCCGCCGGCCTCACCTTCCGCCAGCTCCTGGAGCGCACGCGGGAGAAGGCGCTCGGCGCCTACGCCTGCCAGGATCTCCCCTTCGACAGGCTGGTCGAGGCCCTGCAGCCGGTGCGCGACAAGAGCCGCAGCCCGCTGTTCCAGGTGATGTTCCTGATGCATCACGAGCCCGCGGACAGAGCACAGGGAGCCGTCGGCAGCGGGGAGGCGATCCGCTTCGAGCCGTTCGACGCCGGCACCGGCACCTCGCAGTTCGACCTCACCCTCGTCGCGGTCGACACCCCCGAGGGGTTGTATACCGGGGTCGAGTACAACACCGACCTGTTCGACGCCGGCACCATGGACCGCCTGCTGGAGCACTACCAGATCCTGCTCGACAGCCGCCGCCGCGGACCCGGACATCCGCCTGGAAGAGCTGCCGCTGGCTCCGCTCACCGAAGCGCCGCGAGGCGCGGGTCAGAGGCGGCGGAGCGCCACCCGAGACCGCGGTCGACGCCCGGCGCGACCGCCTTGCCTCCCGTCTCTCCAAGCTCTCCCCGGCCCAGCGCGAGGCGCTCGAGCGGCGGCTCAAGGGCACCCCACCGCGGGCGCCGAGCCCCCTCCGCCCGCCGCGCGATGCCTGGTGGAGATCGTCCCTCCCGTCCCCGCGGCTCCTGGCGACGGCCGCCGGCCGTTCTTCTGCATCCACCCGGCCGGCGGCGACGTGCTCTGCTTCTTCCCGCTCGCCCGCCACGCCGGCGCGGACCAGCCGTTCTACGGCCTGCAGTCGCGCGGCCTGGAGGACGCCGGCGAGCCGTTCGCCACGATCGAGGAGATGGCGGCCCACTACGCCGGGGAGATCCGCCGCGTACAGCCGCGCGGCCCCTACCGGATCGGCGGCTGGTCGTTCGGCGGGCTCGCCGCCTTCGAGCTGGCCCGGCAGCTCCGGGCCGCCGGCGAAGAGGTGGAGCTGCTGGCGGTGATCGACACCACCCCCGGGCTCCCCGGCGGTCCCGTGGACGACGGAGCGGCGGCGGCGGTTGGCGGTGAACGGCCGGCGACCAGACCGGCTGGCTGCTCACCATCGCCGAGTACATCCGGGGGCTGCGCGGCAAGGACCTCGCGGTGACCGCCGCCGACCTTCGGCCGCTCGATCCTGAGGCGCAGCTCCGCTTCTTCGTCGAGCGGCTGCGGCGCGCCGGGGTGGTGCACAGCGGCGACAGCCTCGCCCAGCTCCGCCGGCTGCTGCGGGTCTACCAGACCAACGTCCGCGCTTTCCGCCTCTACGCCCCCGGCTCCTACGACGGGCGGATCACGCTCGTCCGCGCCGAGGGCGCCGACTTCGATCCGGCTCTCGGGCCGGACCTCGGGCTGGGAGAAGCTCTCCCCCCATCCCATCGACCGGCAGCACGTTCCGGGTGACCATCTCACCCTGCTCGCCGAGCCGCACGTCCGTACGCTGGCCCACTGGCTGCGGACCCGCCTCGGCGGATCGGAGATCTCTTGAAGCCACGGTTCCGCAAGATCCTCAAGATTCTTTTGCTCGGCCTGCTGGCCCTCGTCGTATCGCTGGCGGTCTTCGCCACCTGGCGGGTGCGCCATGCCTGGCCGCAGACCGCGGGGAAGATCGCCGTCCCCGGCCTCTCGGCCCCGGTCCAGGTGATCCGCGACCGCTGGGGCGTGCCGAGCCTCTACGCCGCCAACGAGCACGACCTCTTCTTCGCCCAGGGGTACGTGCACGCCCAGGACCGGCTCTGGCAGATGGACTACAACCGCCGGCTGGGCGCCGGCGAGCTCTCCTCGCTGTTCGGCCGCAGAGTGCTGGCGACCGACCGCTCGCTGCGCACGCTCCGCATCCGTAGCGCCGCGGAGGCTGACTGGCAGGCGCTCTCCCCGGAGACCCGCGCCATCCTCCAGGCCTACGCGGACGGGGTCAACGCCTTCATCGAATCCCACCGCGGCGAGCTGCCGGTCGAGTTCTCCCTCCTCGGCGTGCGCCCGGCGCCCTGGACGCCGGTCGATTCGATCGCCTGGAGCAAGATGATCGCCTTCTCGCTGGGACAAAACCAGACCCAGGAGCTGATGCGCGGCCGCCTCGCCGCCAAGGTCGGCGCCGACAGCGCCCGCCAGTTGATGCCCCCGTTCCCTTCCCAGGACCGGCAGCCGCTGATCGTCTCCCCAGAGGCGGGCGGCTACGGCGAGGCCCGCCGGGCGGCGCTGCAGCCGGCCGGCGAGCTGCTGACCGCCCTGCTGAGCGAGACCGCCGTCGCCGTGGGGAGCAACAACTGGGTGGTCCACGGCAGCCGCACCGCCACCGGCAAGCCGATGCTCGCCAACGACACCCACCTCCAGCTCGACATGCCTTCGGTCTGGTACGAGAACGGGCTCCACGCCGGCCGATTCGACGTCGCCGGCTTCTCCTTCCCCGGCGTGCCGATGGTGCTGATCGGCCACAACCGGCGGATCGCCTGGGGAATCTCCGCCATGTGCGGCGACTCCCAGGACTTCTTCGTCGAGCAGCTCAACGACCGCAAGCAGGTGAAGGTCGGCGACGGCTGGCGCGACACCCGGATCGTTCACGAGTCGATCCCGGTCAAGGGGGGCAAGCCGGTGACGTTCGATCTGGTCGATCACGCCCCACGGCCCGATCGTCAACGAGGGGTTCGATCTGGAAGGATTGCCCCCCCTGGCCCTGCGCTGGACGGCTCTCGATCCGGGCCGCACGCTCGACGCCGTGGCCGGCATCGACATCGCCGCCGACTGGCCGGCCTTCCGCGGCGCCCTCTCCAACTGGCAGGCGCCGACGCTCAATTTCGTCTACGCCGACGTCGACGGCAACATCGGCTACCAGGGATCGGGCGCGATCCCGGTGCGGGCCGCCGGACAGCAGGGTCTGGTCCCCGTGCCGGCGGGCGGGCCCGAGCGCGACTGGCAGGGTCTCATCCCCTTCGACAAGATGCCGTCGCTGCTCAATCCGCCGGCCGGCTTCATCGTCACCGCCAACAACAAGGTGGTGGCGGACAGCTATCCCTATCTGATCTCCTACGACTACGGCGAGCCCTACCGCGCCCAGCGGATCACCGAGCTCCTGGCCGCCAACCCTCATGTCAGCCTGAACGACATGCGGAGCATCCAGTCCGACGTCAGCTCGCTGCCGGCCTCATTGCTGCGCCCCTACCTGCTCGCGGCCAAGTCCGCAGAATCCCAAGCAGGAGAAGGCCTTGCAGCAGGTGCGCGACTGGGACCTGCGATTCACCCTGGAGAGCCCGGCCGCCACGGTCTACCAGGCCTGGTACGGCAAGCTCCTCGACGATGTCTACGGCGATGAGCTGGGGGAGCCGCTGATGAACGCCTTCCGCGGGACCGCCGTCAACCAGACGCCGCGCCTGGTCGAGATGATGGCCGATGCCGCGCAACCCCTGGTTCGACGACAAGCGGACCCCGGACAAGGTGGAGACCCGGGACGACATCGTCCAGCGCGCGTTCGGCGAGGCGGTCGCCCAGCTCTCGCGGCAGCTCGGCGACGACCCGGCGCAGTGGCGGTGGGGGAAGCTCCACAAGGCCGTCTTCACCCACCAGCCGCTCGGCAACAGCGGCATTCCGCTGGTGACGCCGATGTTCAACGGCGGGCCGGCGCCGGTCGCCGGCGAGGTGTTCACGGTCAGCTCGGCCTCGACCGCGTTTCCGCCGTTCCTACATCGCCCTGTTCGGGACCTCGCAGCGGCTGATCGTCGATCTCGCGGACATGGGCCGCTCGCTGGTGGTCAACAGCACCGGGCAGAGCGGCCTGCTGTACCACCGCCACCGCGAGGACCAGATCCCGCTCTGGAAGAACCACGAATACCGGCCGCTGCTGTTCAGCAGGGAAGCGGTGGAGAAGAGCGCCGAAGAGCGGCTGACGCTTACGCCAGCTCGCTGAAGCTCGCGTGCACCGGGTGGCCCCCCGGCTCGGCGGGGCGGTTGCCCGGGCGCACCAGCAGGCCGGTGCGCAGGCCGGCCGCCGCCGCCGCGTCCAGCTCGCCGCGGACGTCGCTCAGGAACAGGATGGCCGCCGGCGGCAGCGCGAAGTCCCGCGCGATCGCGAGATAGGAGGCCGGCTCCTGCTTGGGGCCGGTGGTGGTGTCGTGGAATCCCTCGAAGAGCGGCGCGAGGTCACCGTATTCGGTGTGGCCGAACAGGAGCTTCTGGGCCTGCACGCTCCCCGACGAGAAGACCCGCAGCCGCACGCCCGCGTGCGCCCAGGTCTCCAGCGCGGGAGGCACGTCCGGAAACACGTGCGAGCGCAGCGCTCCCGAGCGGTACCCCTCGTCCCAGATCAGTCCCTGCAGCAGCTTGAGCCCGGTCGACTTGCGGTCGAGGCTCATCAGGTGGCGGGCGTAGGGGGCGCCGTCTCCGAAAGCGGGGACGGATGCCCCCTGGGCGGTCTCCTCGTCGTACTCCTGGCGCAGCCGCGCGAGCGCCGCGGCCAGCGCCGGGTAGCGGGCGGGCTGGAGCAGCAGGCTTCGAGCCGCGCCTCGGCGTAGGGGAAGAGGACCTCGTAGACGAACGAGATCGAGGTGGTCGTCCCCTCGATATCGGTCAGGACGGCCGCGACGCCGGTGGGCAGCGGCACCTCTCTACAGCACTCGGGTCGGCGGCATGTAGGACGGTCCGAAGCAGAGCGGCTGGTACCGGGAATCGACGCCGGTCTCGGTGTAGCGCGGCGTCCATCCGGACGTGTCCTGGAACAGCCGGATCGCCCGGATCGTACGGTCGGAGCAGAGGTCGAACCAGTGGTGGGTCCCGCGCGGCACCCGGATCATGTCCCCCTTGACCACCTCGATGCTGAACACCGGTCCCGCCTGCGGATGGATGTGGAACAGGCCGCGCCCGTGTACGATGAAGCGGACCTCGTCCTCGTCGTGCCAGTGTTCCCGGTTGAACCGGTTGAGCATGACCTCCAGGCCCGGGACGTCCGGCCTGATGTTGATCACGTCGGCGGTGGCGTAGCCCCCCTCGGCCATCAGCTTCTGGATCGGCTCCCTGTAGGCGTCCAGGATCTCCTGGTCGGCGGCGTTCTCCGGTAGATCGTCCGATCCTTCGAAGCGGCGGTACCAGAGGCCGAGCCCCTCCAGGAACCGGGAAATTTCGGCCGGGTCGTCGAGCACCCGGTTCTCATCGCGAAAAGTAAGAGTGGCCATCTTTTGCGATCCTCCTTCAGGTAGACAGTGTCCGAATGTAGCAGAAGAGAGACGAGAGGGCATGTTAGAGTCGTCTTCCTCCATGAGCGCTCGAGATCCGCGCGACCTGCTGGCCGAAGTCGCCCGCCTGTTCTACGGGCACGGATGGATGATGGGGACCGCGGGGAACCTCTCGCTCCGCCAGCCGGACGGCTCCTTTTGGATCACCGCCAGCGGCAAGCTCAAGGGCCGGCTTCAGCGCGAGGACTTCCTGCGCGTGGCTCCCGGCGGCGAGGTGCTGGAGCGGGGGAGGCCCGAGGACCGGCCGTCCGCCGAGACCAGCCTCCACGACACCCTCTACCGCCTCTTTCCGGAGGCCGGCGCCTGCTTCCACATCCATTCGATCGCGGGCAACATGGCGGCCCGTCTCGCCGAAGGGGACGCGTTGCGCCTGCCGCCTCTGGAGATGATCAAGGGTTTCGGGATCTGGGACGAGGAGCCCGCGGTAGATCTCGCCGTCTTCCCCAACCACGCCGACGTGCCGCGGATCGCCGGGGAGATGGCGGCCCGCTTCGCCGCGGCCCCGCCCCAGGTGCCGGGGTTCCTGATCCGCGATCACGGCCTCACCGCCTGGGGCCGCGACGCCGACGCGGCGCTCAATCATGTCGAGCTGTTCGAGTACCTCTTCGGCTTCCTCAGTGCCGCCGGTTCCGCTCTCGAGAGGTGAGATGACGAATGTCGATCGAAAAGGTTCGTGAGCTGGGCGTGGCTCTCCGGGAGCGGGTGGGCCGGGTGATCATCGGCCAGGAGGAGGCGGTCCATCTGATGATGGTGGCCCTGATCTCCGAGGGGCACCTGCTGTTCGAGGGGCCGCCGGGGACCGGCAAGACCCTGCTCGCGCGCGCCTTCGCCGCCTGCGTCCGGCTGGAGTTCAAGCGGGTCCAGTTCACCCCCGACCTGATGCCGGGGGATCTGCTGGGCACCAACCTGTTCAACTTCCAGACCAACACCTTCTCGCTCACCAAGGGGCCGATGTTCACCGAGTTCCTGCTGGCCGACGAGATCAACCGCACGCCGCCGAAGACCCAGGCGGCCCTGCTCGAGGCGATGCAGGAGCGGACGATCACGATCGACGGCACCTCGCATCCGCTGTCGACCGGCTTCATGGTGGTGGCGACCCAGAACCCGATCGAGCAGGAGGGCACCTATCCGCTCCCCGAGGCCCAGCTCGACCGTTTCCTGTTCAAGGTCCTGATCACCTATCCCAGCCGCGAGGAGGAGCTGACGATGGTGAAGACCCACGGCCACCAGACGGCGATGCCCAATCTCGACCGGCTGGGGCTGACCCCGCTCTGCGACCTGCGCTTCATCACCTGGGTGCGGCAGATCGTGGCGGGCATCCGCCTGGCGGACGAGACGGTCTCCTACGTGGTGGACCTGATCCGCGCGACGCGCAACCATCCGGCCCTGCAATACGGCGCCAGCCCGCGCGCCGCCAACATGCTGGCCGCCGCGTCGCGCGCCGCCGCCGTGCTCGAGGGGCGGGACTTCGTGATCCCGGACGACGTCAAGGGGCTGTTCAAGCCGCTGCTCCGCCATCGCGTGGTCCTCTCGCCCAGCGCCGAGGTGGACGGCCTGGGCACCGATCCGGTGCTCGATCAGATCCTCACCCAGGTGGCGGCGCCGCGATGATGGGGATGGCGAGGAGGACTGACGATGCGCCCCACCCGCCGCGCCATCGTGCTCGCCGCCCTGGGGCTGCCGGTCGCCCTGCTGCCGGTGGCGGTGCACGTCCGGCTCTGGCCGTTCTGGCCGGTGTACCTGGGCGTGATGGCGCTGGCCATGGGTTTCGACGCGCTGTGGGCGCCGCGCCGCAAGGACGTGGCCTGCTCGGTCGAGATGCCGGGCACCCTCTACATCGGCGAGGAGGAGGAGGCCGTGCTCACGGTCAGGGTGCCGTCCGCCCGGCGGATGCCGGTGGCGGTGGCGGTCGATCTCTCGGACCGGCTGGTGCCGCAGCCGCCGCTGCGCGGACGGATCGCCGCCGGCAGCGCCGAGCTGCGCTTCCGGCTCGTCCCCACCCGGCGCGGGCGGATCGTCGTCGAGCGCGCCTGGGTGCGCTCCGCCGGACCGCTCGGACTGATCGCCACGGTGGCGCGGGTGGAGCTCAAGCGGCAGGCGCCGGTGATCCCCAACATCCGCCCGGTCAAGGCGGTGGCGCTGCGCATCCTCACCGACCGGGAGTTCCGCACCGGCCTGAAGATCGAGCGCTACAAGGGGGACGGCACCGAGTTCGACTCGCTCAAGGAGCACGCCCCGGGGGACGACCGCCGCTCGATCGACTGGAAGGCGTCGGCCCGGCACAAGAAGCTGGTGGCGCGGCAGTTCCGGGCCGAGCGCAATCACCAGGTGCTGATCGCGATCGACACCGGCCGCCTGATGTGCGAGCCGCTGGCCGGCATCCCCAAGGTGGACCACGCCGTCAACGCCGCGCTGCTCCTCGCCTATGTCTCGCTGCGGGCGGGGGACCGCGTCGGCCTCGCGACGTTCGACGCCCGTCCGGGCCTCTTCGTCGAGCCGAAGGGGGGGCTGCGCGGCTTCGAGGTCCTGAGCCGGATGGGGGCCCAGGTGGACTACTCGGACCGCGAGACCAACTTCACCCTCGGGCTGACCTCGATCGGCCAGCGGCTCTCCCGGCGCTCGCTGATGGTGGTGCTGACCGACTTCGTCGACACCGTCTCGGCCGAGCTGATGGTGGAGAACCTCGACCGGCTGTCGCGCCGCCATCTGCTCGTCTTCGTGGCGCTCCAGGACCCGGGGCTCGCGGCCACCGCCGACCGCGCCCCCGCCGGCGTGCTCGAGCTCAACCGCGCCGTGGTCGCCGGCGGGCTCCTGCGCGACCGCGAGGTCGTGCTGCGCCGCCTGCGCCGGCTGGGGATCCTGCCGATCGACGCCGCGCCGGCCGCGGTCACGTCGCGGCTGATCAACACCTATCTCGAGATCAAACGGCGGGAGAGGATCTGATGTCCGAGTTCGTCCTGAAGTCCGCCCAGTTCCGCCGCGAGCGGGAGGCCGCCTGGCGGGAGCTGGAGGAGCTGCTCGCGCGGCTGGAGAAGGGGGGGATGAAGAGCCTGACGGCGGCCGAGCTCCACCGCCTGCCGGTGCTCTACCGGAGCGCGATCAGCTCGCTCTCGGTGGCGACCGCGATCAGCCTCGACAAGAACCTGCTCGACTATCTGACCGCGCTCGTCGGCCGCGCCTACATGGCCGTCTATGGCGCCAAGCGGCGGACCGGGGAGGCGATCGCGGAGTTCTTCCAATTCCGCTTCCCCTGGGTGGTGCGCCGCTACTTCGTCTTCGTGCTCGCCGCCTACGCGCTGATGGGCCTCGGCGTCCTCACCGGCTACCGGATGACGATGGCCGATCCCGAGAGCTACTACAGCCTCGTGGGCGCCGCCGAGGCCCAGGGGCGCAACCCCGCATCCTCCACCCCGGAGCTGCGGAAGATCCTCTACGGCGGCGGCGAGGCGCCGCTGTCGTTCTTCGCCACCTATCTCTTCACCCACAACTCCCGGGTGGGCATGCTCTGCTTCGCGGTGGGCTTCGCCGCGGGCGTGCCGGTGATCTACCTGCTGTTCACCAACGGCCTCACGCTCGGGGCGATGGCGGCGCTCTACCAGACGCGCGGCCTGGGGGCGGAGTTCTGGGCCTGGGTGATGCCGCACGGCGTCACCGAGCTGAGCGCCATCTGCCTGTGCGGCGCGGCCGGCATGGTGATCGGCTCGTCGCTGGTCTTCCCCGGCCGGCATACGAGGCTGCGCAACCTCGCCCTGCGCGGGCGGGAGGTCGCGCTGCTGGCGGTGGGCGCGGTCACCATGTTCCTGGTGGCGGGACTGATCGAGGGGATCTTCCGCCAGACCGTGCACGACGTCGCCATCCGCTGGAGCCTCGCCGCCACGACGCTGGTCTTCTGGACCTGGTACTTCGTTTTCGTAGGGCGTGGCCATGAGCGCGATCTCGCTCGATAAGGTTCGCATCCACCGGGTGCTGACCCCGGAAGGGCTGTCGCTCCCGTTCGTGGTGGCGCCGGCCGGCGACCGCCTCAGCGCCTTTCTGTTCGATACGCTGCTGATCATCGGCGCGACGGTCCTCGCCTGGGTGCTGGCGGCCCTCAGCTTTCTGGTCGGGATGAAGGAGCTGGGGGCTTCTTTCGCGGTGCTGGTCGGCTTCCTGCTCTGGAACTTCTACTTCATCTACTTCGAGGTGCACTGGGGCGGGGTGACGGTCGGCAAGCGCCGGGCGGAGCTGCGGGTGATCTCGCGCGACGGCGGGCCGCTCACGGCGGAGGCGATCTTCGCCCGCAACATCATGCGCGACCTGGAGTTCTACATCCCGGTCATGGTGCTGCTGGCGCCCGACGAGATGCTCCCCGAGGCGCCCGGCTGGGGGCGGCTGCTCGCCGCGGTCTGGCTGCTGGTGTTCGCCCTGATGCCCCTGTTCAACAAGGACCGGCTGCGCTGCGGCGATCTGGTGGCCGGCACCATGGTGGTCAAGGCGCCGGCCGCGGTGCTGCTCTCCGACCTCACCGCCCGCGGCTCCGGCTCTCCCGCCGAGCGCCCGGCGCGGCGGGCGGCGGCCCCGCAGGCCGCGCTCGCGCCGGCGCCCCCGCCCGAGGAGTTCCCGTTCACGCGCCAGCAGCTCGATATCTACGGCATCCACGAGCTGCAGGTGCTGGAGGACCTCCTGCGCCGCGACGACCAGGGGATCCTCGACGGCCGCATCCTCGAGGAGGTCTGCGACAAGATCAAGACCAAGATCGGCTGGCCCCGCGAGCGCTGGAACGTGCCGCCGCGCCGCTTCCTCGACGCCTTCTACCGCGCCCAGCGGGCGTTGCTGGAGCAGAAGATGCTCTTCGGGCAGAGGCAGGAGAGGAAGCGGGGGTAGGGGAAAAGAAACAAGGGACGAACAGGGACAACAGGGACTCCAGGGACATAAAAACAAGGAAACGCGGCCCAGGGCTTTTTTTCCTGGAGTCCCTGTTTGTCCCTGTCAGTCCCTGAGGTCCCTTGTTCACCCTCGCTTGACCACCACCACCGTCACATCATCCGGCGCCTGCTCGGCGCCGAGGTGCCTTCTGCAGTCGTTGAGCAGGGCATCCACGATCTCGACCGCCGGCCGGTGCCCCATCACCTTCAGCACCTCGCGGGCGCGGTCGAAACCGTAGGCGTTGCCGTTCCGGTCCAGGACCTCGAAGAGGCCGTCGGAGCAGAGGACGAGCGCGCCGCCCGGGGGGAGCCGGAACTCGCGATCGGCGTAGGGGTGCGCCGGGCCGCGGCCGAGGGGGAGCCCGGGGAGCTCGATCTCCGTCACCCGGCCGAACTCCGCGATCAGCGGATAGGGGTGGCCGGCGTTGGCGAACAGGGCGTCGCCGGTCGACGGGTCGAGCCGGATCAGGGCGAGGCTGGTGAAGCTGTGGTCCATGTTGACGCCGCGCAGCACCCGGTCGAGCTGCCGCAGCACGCCGGCGGGCGATGCCGCGGGCTCGACGAGGCTCAGCAGGCCCGCCTTGACCATGGCCTGGGCCACCGCGCAGGAGTAGCCGTGGCCGGCCACGTCGCCGGCGGCGATCCAGAGCCGTCCGGCGTCGTCGCGCAGGAAGTCGTAGAGGTCCCCGCCGGCCTCGCTGGCGAGCACCGAGCGGGCGGCGACCGCGTACCCCTCCAGCCGCGGCATCTCCTGGGGCAGCAGCCCTTCCTGCATGCGCGCGAGCAGATCCACCTCGTGCCGGATCCGCCGCTCCTGGGCCAGGCGGCGCATGAAGGGGGGCGGCGGGAGATGCTGGGTCTCGCTCTGCTCGGAGCGGGAGATCCCCACGAACCCGAGGACGGCCAGGCCCGCCAGGAGGCTGGCGGTCACCGTGAAGGCGATCGGCATCCAGGAGAGGTGGAGGCCGGAGAAGAGGGTGGCCGGCAGCAGGAAGAGGGTCACCGCCGCCGCGAGCAGCGCGGTCAGCCCGAAGCGCCGGCAGATCCAGACCAGCAGAGCGGCGAAGCCGACGTTCGCCGCCAGCTCCAGGGGGTAGGGGAAGAGGTTGAGCGGACCGACGGCGTAGCCGGCGAGGAGCGCGGCTCCCCAGGGCCAGAGGCGGGCCGGCAGGAACCGCATGGCGAGGGCCAGCGCCAGGGTCACTCCGGCGGCCAGCCAGATGCCGTCCGTGACCGGTCCGCCGTCGAGGCGGAACGGTGGCACTTCGACGCTCGACGCGGCTGGAGAGAGACCGGGCAGGGGGACGGCGAGGGCGTGGACGGCGAGCGACAGGCCGGCGAGCGCGGCGCCCGCCGCGAGGCCGGCGAGGAGGGCCCGGCCGCCCCGGGGCCCCAGGCGCCCCCGCCGCAGGCTGTCGAGGCTGGTGGTGAAATCCGGCCGCACGGCGCGCAATAGCGACTCGCCCGCCGACCAGGTCAGCAGGACCGCCAGCGCCTTGCCGGGAGCGCCCAGAATCCAGCCGACGGCAACCATCCAGGGGCTGGCGATGAGGAAGCGCAGCAGCCAGCGCGGGCTCGCGGAGAGCAGGGCCAGCAGGGCCAGCAGGGAGCCGTTGACCAGGTCGATCCGTGCCCGCAGGAGGAGCGTGAGAAAGAGCCCGACGACGGCGAGGGCCACCGGCAGCCAGAAGAGGCCGGAGAGGAGCGTCCTGCCGAAGCTCTCGTCCGGCCGGCTGCCGGGAGCCCCGATCCAGCCGGCCGCCCGGTGGGCGAACACCTCCTGGGGGGGCGTGACGCCGATCAGCAGGCTCTGGGGAGGGGACACGGTATCCGCCGTGAAATTCCTCACCTGCCAGGTGGGAAGGCCGCCCACCAGGGTGCCCCGCACCGGAGGTCCGAGCGCCTCGCCCGGCGCCACCAGGAGGCTGGCGAACTTTTCGCCCAGACGCTCGAACGGGCCGCGGTCGGTGGGCAGCAAGATCGTTCCGGCCGCGTTCTCCCAGGAGATCCGCCAGGGGCGCCCGTCGAGCGTGAACTCCACCCTGAGCTCCTGGGCCGACCGCGCGCCCCCTGGCCGCCGCACCCCCTGGCGCAGCCGGACGAGGATCTGGTTCCTCTGCGCCTCGAGCCAGCCGGCGGTGGCCTCGCCGAGGTTCCGGTAGGTATCCTCGTAGTCGTCGGACCCGATCGTCAGGCTGGCCACCGGCCCGCCGGGGGCGAGAGGGAGGCCGCTCTGGGCCGCGATCCGCCGGAACTCCCGCTCGTAGAGCTCGCGGATCGGCGGGGCGCGCGGCCTGCCACTCGGGCAGGAACGCCAGCGCCAGGGCGACGCCGAGGGCGAAGGCCGCGAGCCCGCCGGCGAGCGCGAGCCAGAGCCGTCCACGCTCGGCCTGCATCAGCCCTCCCTCCCGGCCGCGCGCCGGAGGACCAGGACGGTGGTGTCGTCGAGCGGCTGGGCGGTCCGCAGGTGGCGGCGCCAATCCTCCAGCAGCGCCTCCAGGATCTTCTCCGCCGGCCGCCCCTCGGCGCCGTGGAGCGTCGCGCAGAGGCGCTCGAAACCGTAGGCGACCTCGTTGCCGTCCACGGCCTCGAACAGGCCGTCGGAGAAGACGACGAGATGCCCTCCGGGAGGGATCAGGATCTCCCGGTTCTCGTAGGTCCGGTGTGGACCCTGGCCGAGCGGCAGGGCCGAGATCTCGATCTCCTCCACCCGGCCGCCGGCCAGCAGCAGGGGATAGGGGTGGCCGGCGTTGCTGAGCAACCCCTCGCCGGTCTCGAGGTTCAGCCGCAGCAGGAGCAGGGTGGTGAAAGTCCTCGTCGGACCGGCGGCGCGCAGCACGCGGTCCATCCGGTGCAGCACCTCCGCCGGGGTGCGGCCATGGCCGGCGAGGCTGGCGAGGGCCGACTTGGTCATCGCCTGGGCGATGGCGCAGGAGTAGCCGTGCCCCGCCACGTCGCCGGCGGCGATCCAGACATACCCCTCGTCGTCGCTCAGCACGTCGTAGAGATCGCCGCCCGCCTCGTTGGCGATGATCGAGCGGGCCGCCATCTCATACCCGTCGAGGCGGGGGAGCGTGCGGGGGAGCAGGCCGCGCTGCATCTTGGCGAGCAGATCCATCTCGTGCAGGAAGCGCCGCTCCTCCTCGATCCGCCGCACGAACGCCGGCGGCGTCAGGCGTTTCTCCTCGGCGGCGCCGGAGCGCGCCATCCCCACCAGCCCGAGGAGGACGGCGGCCGCCGAGAGCCCGGCCGTCACGGCGAAGCCGCCCGGCATCCAGGCCAGGTAGTCGGCCGCGAGAATCGCCGACGGCAGCGCCAGCGAGCAGAGCGCGGCGATCAGCAGGGCGGTGAGGCCGTTGCGCCGGCCGATCCAGACCAGCAGGCCGGCGAACAGGGCATTGGCGGCCATGCCGGCGAGGAACGGCTCGACCGGGAGCGGCCGCACGAAGAGTCCCGCCATCAAGGCCGCGGTCGCGGGTGCCCAGCGCAGGGGCACGAGGCGTACCGCCATGGCGATCGCGAGCGTCACGGCACCGGCGAGCAGGATGCCGTCCGCCACCGGGCTGCCGAACGGGCGGAGCAGCGGCAGGCTCATGCTCGCCCGCCCCAGCCAGACGCCGGGCAGGGCCTCGGCCAGGGCGAGCAGGCCGAGGCGCAGGCCGGCGAGCCCGGCTCCACAGGCGAAGCCCACGAGCAGGGCCCGGCCCCCCCGGGGCCCGAGCCGGCCGGCGCGCAGGGCATCGAGACTGGTGGTGAAGCCGGGATCGGTCGAACGCAGCAGCGACTCGCCGCACGACCAGACCAGGAAGATCTGCAGCGCGTGGATGGCCGAGAAGACCAGGTTGAAGACCAGCGGGCTGTTGAAGTAGCCCGGCGCGGGGTAGAGCGTGAGCAGGGCCGCGAGGGCGAGCAGAGCGCCGTTGAGCAGGCTGAGGCGGGACTTCAGCAGCAGGACCAGGAACAGCCCGCCCAGCGCCAGGAAGACGGGGAGGGCGCGCCAGGCCATGAGCGCGATCCGGGCCACGTAGGCGTCCACCTCCATGCCGCTGGCCCGGCTCAGGGGGCCGGCGCGGCGCTCGAGGAAGGCCCCCTGCGACATCAGCGCGATCAGGTGCTGCGGGCGCTGCCCGCCCGCGACGGGATAGAGCAGGCGGGGGAAGGTGATGATCATCGCCTGCCGCTTGGGGCCGAGCGTCTCGCCGGGAGCGAGGAGCAGGGGGGCGAGGATCTCGGCGGCATGGACGGCCCTCCGCGCATCCACGGGCGTGAACATCGACGCCGGCTCGCGGCCCCAGGACATCAGGAGCTGCGGCTGGCCGTCGAAGGAGAAGTCGATGGCCAGCGTGGCGGGCCGCCCCTCCGGATCGCGGACGTCGTGGGACACCGTGGCGCGGATCGCCGAGCGGGTCGCGAGCAGCCAGCCGGCGCCCTGGTCTCCCAGCGGGCGGAAAGGCTCGAACTGCTCGGGTCCGCGGGTGACCAGGGTCGCGTGCGGCTCGCCGGCCTCGAGGGCGAAGCCCCCGCGCGCCGCGAGCTCGCGGAAGCGCTGGCGGAGCGGCGCCGGGTCCGGAGGCGCGCCCGCCTGCCACTCGGGGAGGAACGTCTCCGCCAGCGCCACCCCCGCCACCAGGGCGAGAAGGCCGAGAACGACCCCGAGCAGAAGGTTCCTGCGGGTGTGGGCGCCGGGGTTCATTCCTTCTTTGAATACGTGAAGTGGCGTGGCGAGTTCTGGGATTCCTACAGCAGCGGCGACAGCCACCGCGCCACGCGGTCGCCGAGCTTCTTGGCCCAGGAGCGCCGGCGCCAGTCCGCGAGGCGGATCTCCTCGGAGCTCTCGAGGTCGGCGAGGAAGGCCTTCTCCATCACCGCGGCCATCGAGGCGTCGAGGGCGAGCACGTCGCACTCGGAGTTGAAGAGGAAAGAGCGGAAGTCGAGGTTCGTGGAGCCCACGATCGAGACCAGCCCGTCCGCCACCAGGGTCTTGGCGTGCAGGATGGCCGGCTGGTACTCGAAGATCCGCACCCCCCGCTCCAGCAGTTGGCCGTAGTGGCCGTGCCCCGCCCGCCGGGCGATCGGCACGTCGGACTTCCCCGGCAACAGGAGACGGACGTCCACCCCCTGGGCCGCCGCCTCGCCCAGCACCGAGATCGCCCGGTGCCCGGGAGCGAAGTAGGCGTTGGTGATCCAGAGCGTGCGCCGGGATGCCGCCGCGACGGCGGCCATCACCGCCGCGGACTCCGCCTGCCCTCGCTTGGGCCGTGAATCGAGGACCAGGATCCGCACCCCGGGAGCCTCCGCCGCCACGGCCGGCAGCGGATCGATCTCGAACGCCGCGCCCCCCGCGTGGACCCAACCCTCGGAGAAGACGACGGCCATCTCCCAGGCCGCCGGCCCCTTGATCCGCACGTGGGTGTCCCGCCAGGTCTCCCCCGGCTTGGGACGGCGGCGCCAGGAGCCGTACTCCTCGCCGATGTTCATGCCGCCGGTGAAGGCCACCTCGCGGTCGACGACCAGGATCTTCCGGTGATCCCGGAACGGCTGGTACCACATGCTCTTGAACAGCGGATGGAAGAGGAAGAACTCGACGCCGTGGCTCTCCATCTCCCGCCAGAACTCGGCCTTCGTCTCATAGGAGCCGACGGCGTCGGCCAGCACCCGCACCTTGATCCCCCGGTCGGCCGCGGCCTGGATCTCGCCGAGGAACAGCCGGCCGGTGGAGTCGTCCTTGAAGATGTAGGATTCGAGGAGGACCTCCTGCTGGGCCGCCCGCACCGCGTCCCGCATGGCGCCGAAGGCGGAGCGCCCCTCGAAGTAGACCTCCACTTCATTGCCGCCGAAGAACGGCGCGCCGTCGATGCGCCGCAGCAGGAGCTCGAACCCCGGGTCCTCGATCCCCTCCGGCAGCGCCTCCGCGAGACGCTCCACCTGCCCGATCCGCAGCTCCTCGGGGAGCTCCCGGCCGGGCGCCGGACGCAGGACCGGCTGGAAGGCCCGGAAGCGATGGCGGCGATGCCGTTTCATGATGGGGGAGTATGTCATCTCTCCCGGCAGGTCCTCGGAGTAGGATTCTCTTCATGAAACGCATCCTGGGTCTCCTGCTGCCTCTGCTCCTGCTGCCCTCCCTCCTTGCCGGCCCAAGCCCCGCTCGCCTTGACGCCGCCGGCCAAGGACCCCGCCGCCACGGCGGCCGATCTCATCGATCGCCTCGCCAAGGGAGATTTCCAGGCCGCGGCGAGCCCCTTCGCCGACGCCATGAGGGCCGCGGCGCCGCCGGAGAAGCTCGCCGAGATCTGGACGGCGGTGCAAAATCAGATGGGCGCCTACAAGCGCCGGGCCGGTGTCCGCACCGAGAAGCAGGGGGGATACGACGTCGCCTTCGTGACCGTCGAGCTCGAGAAGGGCACGGTCGACTTCAAGGTGGTCGTCGACACCGCCGGCCGGATCGCCGGATTCTTCATCGTCCCGCCCCAGCAGCCCGCGGCTGCGGCGGCCGTTCCCGACTCCACCCCTCCCGCCGCCTATGTCCACAAGGATGCGTTTCGCGAGCGCGAGGTGACGATCGATGCCGGCGGCACCGGCGAATGGGCCCTGCCGGGAACCCTTTCGGTGCCGGTGGGAGCGGGGCCCTTCCCGGCGGTGGTGCTGGTCCACGGCTCGGGGCCGAACGACCGCGACGAGACGGTGGAGGGGAACAAACCCTTCCGCGACGGGGGCTCGCCTCGCGCGGCGTCGCCGTGCTCCGCTACGAGAAGCGCACCCGCAGCACGGCGCCAGGCTCGCCGCGGTGAAGGACTTCACGGTCCGCCAGGAGACGGTGGACGACGCCCTTGCCGCCGCCGACCTGCTGCGCCATACCGAGGGGATCGATCCCAGGCGCGTCTTCGTCCTCTCGGCCACAGCCTGGGCGGGATGCTCATCCCCCGCATCGGCCAGCGCGATCCGCAGCTCGCCGGCCTGATCGTGATGGCGGGTGCCGCCAGGCCGCTGGAGGACATCATCCTCGAGCAGGTCGCCTACATCGACGCCGCGGACGGCGCCGTCACCGACCTGGAGAAGAGCCGGCTCGAATCCCTGCGCGCCGAGGTCGCCCGGGTGAAGGCCCTGAAGCCCGGCGCCACCGGCACCGCCCTCGGCGCCCCCGTCTCCTACTGGCTCGATCTGCGCGGCTACAACCCGACCGAGGCCGCGAAGGCACTCAAAGCACCGCTGCTCATCCTCCAGGGCGAGCGCGATTATCAGGTGACGATGGACAAATTCGCGGCCTGGAAGCAGGCCCTGCCGAAACGCGGCCTTCCACACCTATCCCAAGCTCAATCACCTCTTCGTCGAGGGGGAGGGCAAGAGCACCCCGAAGGAGTACGAGAAGCCGGGCCACGTGTCCGAGGCGGTGATCGCCGACATCGCCGAGTGGATCGGCCGGATCAGGAAGTAGAGCGGCTACCGGGAAGCCGTCGTAACCGCGGCCCGCCGGATCGTCGAATCCGGGCGCAGCTCCACGATCCACCACGGGGTCTGGCCGAGCGCCGAGCGGCGGGAGCCGCTGCGCACCTGCAGGAACAGGCGGCGGGGGTCGCCCAGGGAGGCGAGGGGGATGCGCGCCACCAGCCGCCGGCCCGCGGCCGTGGCCCAGGCGGTGCCGCGCGGCAGGATCCGCCGCTGGTCGCGGACGGCGTAGGAGTGCGGCTCGATCGCGACCTCCAGCTTCGGCATCGCCGCGAACGGAAGGTCCGGCCGGTAGCCGAAGGCGGAGAGCGAGACGGTGGAGCCCTCGGCCATCGGCTGCTGAAGGTCCATGGCGATCTCCAACTGGGTCCCTATCCGCCGTACGGTGAGCCCCTGAAGATCGACCAGCTCGCTCCCCTCCTCGTCACGCCCCGGGTCCGGAGCCGCCGCCTCGTCGTGGAAATCGACCAGACGGACGCTCCCTCCTTCTTCCGCGGCGAGCACGGGCACGTTCAGATCCCCATACAGCTCGTTGGAGCGCACGAAGGGGAGCAGGCGCGAGGCGCTGTAACCGTACTGAGTGCGGTGCTCCACGAGGGCCAGCCGCTTGGTGGCGACCTCTTCCGGGGCGAGCTCGCGGGACTGCCAGTGGAAGCTGGCGAGCAGGCGGTCCGGCGGCGACAGCTCCTCGCCGGGACGGAACGCCCGGCGCGGCCAGCCGGGGTAGTGGACCAGGAACGGATGGACCGTCGGCGCGATCTCCCCCTGCAGATCCCAGAGCGCCACGCGGGTGAAGAGGTAGAGGGCCGCGTGGTCGGGGTGGTGGTCGGCCGGATGCGAGACGAAGATCCGGGTCGGCCGGAACTCCCGCAGGATCGCTTCGAGATCGGAGAGGATCTCCTCCCCCTTGAACGGAGCTCCCGGCCGGAAGGCGGTGGGAGTAGGGGACCGCCCGGGCGCGGGTGATCCGGCCGCGGTCCGGCGGGCGCGACGCCCCAGTGGGAGCGCCAGATGTCGAGGGTGCCGTAGTCCGGATAGCCCAGGAAGCTGAGGTCCTGGGCCGGCACCCCCAGGGCCGCCGCCGCGGCGATGGCCTCGCGCTGGCGGAGCGCGCCCATCGCCAGCGCGCCGCGGGGCAACACCACCGGCCACTTGCAGTAGGCGAGGAACGACCACTCGTTGCTGTCGCCGTGAGTCAGGAAGACCACGCGCACGGGCAGCCCCCGGCGCACCGCCTCGCCCAGGACTCCGCCCGCTCCCAGCACCTCGTCGTCCGGGATGCGGCGCGAGCACCAGGATGCGGTCGCTCTCCTGGAGGGGGACCGGCCCGCTGGCCGCGGCGGGAGGGGCCGCCGCCGGCCGGGAGGGCGCGACGGTCCGGCAGCCCGCGAAGAGCAGGATCAAGGCCAACGGTGAACGGCAGTTGTAGGAATCGCACGATCTTTATACGGAACGTTGTACGGATTGTAACAGACCCCAAGGGACCCAAGGGACAGCAGGGACACCAGGAGAGACCGAGATTTTCGTCCCTGCTGTCCCTGGTGTCCCTTACGTCCCTTTCTTTTCTTCCCGAATCCCGGCCTCGCGCAGCACCTCCTCCGTGTGCTCGCCGAGGGCCGGGGCCGAGGAGGCCGGGGCGGCGCGCTCGCCGTCGAAGAGGAAGGGGGCGGCGACGGTGGGGAGCACCCCGTAGGCGCCGGCGGGAAGGTCCGTCACCTGCCCGCGCTGCCGCGCCTTCTCGACGGCCTCGCCGACGCTGGCGGGTGGGCCGGCGGGGACGCGGTGGGCGCGCATGGCGGCGTCCCAGTGGGCGACGGGACGGGTGGCGAAGAGGTCGCCCAGGAGGCGGTCGAGATCGGCGCGGTTCTCCACCCGCTCCGCGCTGGTGCGGAAGCGGGGATCGTCCGCGAGGCCGGGCCGCTCGATCGCGGCGCAGAAGCGGCGCCAGAGCTCCGGGCTGGCGACGCCGACGACGAACCAGCCGTCCGCCGCCCGGAAGGCCTGGTAGGGCGCGAGGTTCGGATGCGCCGAGCCGAGACGGGCGGGCTGCCGGCCGTCGGCGAGCCACGACTGCGCGGCATAGGAGAGGAAGGCGGTGCCGGCGTCCACCATCGAGACCTCGACGCGGCGCCCGCGCCCCGTGGCGTCGCGCTCGCGCAGGGCGGCGAGCACGGCCGAGAGGCCGTAGAGCGCGGAGAGGATGTCGACCACCGCGACCCCCACCCGCACCGGCTCGCCGCCCTCGAAGCCGGTGAGGGACATCAGCCCGGACTCCGCCTGGAGGACCACGTCGTAGGCCGGGCGGTCCGCCTCGGGGCCGGCGGTGCCGTAGCTGGTCACCGTGCACTGCACGAGCCGCGGGTTGACCCGGTTGAAGCGGGAGCTTCGGAAGCCGAGCTTCCGCCATTCCGAGGGGAGGAAGTTCTCCACCAGCACGTCCGCCCCCGCGAGCAGCCGCTCGAACGCCGCCCGCCCCTCCGGCCGCTTGAGATCGATCGCCGCCGACCGCTTGTTCCGGTTCGCCGAGACGAAGTAGGCGCTGACCCGGTGCTCCCCTTCGCCCACCCACGGCGGCCCCCAGGCGCGGGTCTGGTCGCCGCCGTCCGGCTTCTCGATCTTGATCACGTCCGCCCCGAGGTCCCCCAGCAGCATGGCGAGATAGGGGCCGGCGAGGACGCGCGAGGCGTCGACGACGCGGACGCCGGCGAGGGGGCCCTTGCGGCGGGATCTGCGCACGACGGGGGCGACGTCCTCAGGACTGCGGCGGCTTTTTCCAGAGACGGACGATGAAGCGTTCATCATCCTCGATGAGGTCCGGCTCGGTGCCGTTCTGGTTTCGCATGGACGGGATCAGCTTGCGCGGAATTCCCATGCCCATATGCTCCAGGTAGCCATAATCCCGCATGACGTCTTTAATGAGTTGATTGCGCGAGGCCCGGCAGCCGACTCTCATGCGCTCCGGGGTAATGCCATTCGGCAAGCTGCCAGGGGAGATGATTTCAAGACGGTCTTCGTATAACGAAAGCTCGATATCGGTGCTGGAGAGTAGGTAATCCCGATGGGCAAGAGCATTGACGACCGCCTCCCGCACGGCTTCGACCGGATAGTCGGGATGCTCGACCCGCCGAGCTCCGCTCATGAGAACCGCGGTCGTGCCGGAATTTCGTTGCACAAAATCCAGCGCCTGTTCGGTCAGCCCGTTTTCTAAAAGGATTGGATGGCCACTGCTCTTGCGCAGCAACGGTGTCAGAGGGCCTCTGAGGCTCCCCCGTTCTCGTGCTGCATATTCTTTCTCGCGGCCGGGATAAGCGACGGCATCGATGCTGGCCTGCGGCAAGAAACGGTTGGGATTGATTCCGAAGAGCAAAATCCCCGCGACCGTGCCGGGTGTTCCATGCCCCTCATCGGTCATTAGCTCGGTATTGACCAGGAGAGTGCGCCATCCGTCCTCATTCCTGGGTACGTCCTGCTGGCGAATTCTGCCGAAATAGTCCTCGAGGCGCCGGACGTCGAAGTCATGGAGAGAGGTTCCGGAAACCGGCCTCAACTCCACACGGAAGCCGCCCCGCTGCTGGAAAAGGCGCTCCAGTTCTTCTTGGCTGGCCTCCCGGCTGGTCGAGCCGACCCGAATATAATAAGTTCGGTGATTGTCATGCCAGACGTGATGAACGGACCAGCCCCGGTCCACGCGCACGACGGCTACGTCACGGCCGGGTTCAACGTCCCGGACAACCTCGAAATAGGGGATGAGCTCCGGTCGAATTTTATCTCGGCAGGCTGACATCACCCATTCCTCGAGCCGTGAGCGAGTGACGCCTTGGATCGCGCCGCCGTCCGCCACGCCGAGCAGGACGATTCCGCCCTGTAGATTGGCGAGCGCCACGAGCTCTTTGGCGAGGGCTCTAGGCTCGATGGTATCGAGCTTGAGCTCCACGCCGGAGTTCTCGCCGTTTCGAAGGATCTCCAGAAGCTCAGTCTTTAGCATGCGGCACCTAGAATCCGTACTTGAGGCGGCGTAGCTCGAATGCGCGCTCACCGCCTTCGAGAATCTCTTCGACGAGGCCTCGGACCGGGGCCGAGTCGATGGAACCCATGTTCTCTGGGGGCAGCTCGGCCTGCCCGTGCCGCGTTTCCATGCCTACGATCAACTCAGCATCGCCAAGGACGGGTATGTTTGCATTGTGGGTGGAGAAGACGAATTGCCGGCGTCGCTTCTCCCTGCGCATCTTGGGGACAATGACCTCGGTGATGAACCGGTTGTCGAGGTCATCTTCGGGTTGATCGACGATCAGTGGAGCCTCTGATTCCAGCAGGAGCAACAGGAGGACCGCCGTCGCCTTCTGCCCCGTCGAAAGGTCCTGGAGCTCCTGCCAGTGCGGCTGCTCGCCCGTGCCTACGTTGAGCTCGATGCGAGTGGTCGCCGGCAGATCCAACTCCTCGATTCGCAGCGCCAGGTCGGGACAGGCGGCGGTGAGCCTCTCGGCCTGAGACGGAGGAATGCCCAGCAGGACTTGGACCTTTTCGGAACCCTCGCGCAGAGCATCGGCCAGCTCCCTGAGGGAGAGGGTGGGGCGGTGGCGCAGGGCCTCCTTGGTTTCGGCGAGCCGCCCGCCGGCCAGCTCCTGGACGAGCTGAAGAAGAGGAGAGCGGTCGCCGCCGGCTGTGACCTCGACCCTGACGTAGCCGTCGAGGTCTTTCCGGACCCGGTTTGCCGCCCGTTTCAACTCCTGGAATTCGGAGTTGTTCAGATCCTCCCATTCCGCGAGGAGGTTTCGGCGGCGGCTGCGAATCTCCTCGAGATCTCGCATGAGAAGCGCTCTCCGCTCTTGCAGGGGCCGGAGATCCTCGACCTGCCGCCGTAAGCGGATGAACTCCTCGCCGTCGACGTTGGAGCGCTGCAGATCCCGCAGGATCTTCTCGTATTCCCTCTGGACAGAGAGCTTTCTTTCCGTCCAGGCCGCCTTGACCGCCGTAATTTCTTGAGAGGCTCGCTGTAAGGCCTCCTCCATTCGGGTCGAGATCTCAAGGAGAGAGGACTCCAGGGTAACGAGGGCGGCATTCGCCCGCGCCAGCACTTCGCGGCCTGGCAGGTCGGCCAATGCTGGAGGCGAGAGGAACGCGCGATCAATGTGCATTTCACGCCGGAGCTGATCCAGAAACCCGTCGAAGCGAGCCATCCGTTCGTCTACGGTCTTCAGCACCCGTTCTTCACGAAGCACCAGGCTCTGCTCTTTCAACCGGTCTTCGAGGCCGACTTCCTGGTACCTCTTCAAGGTTTCTTCCAGACCTGGAAGTCGGCCGAGGCGCTCATCGATGGCCCGGATCTCCTGGCGGACCTCCAGAAGCTGACTTCGAGATCGCGCCAGCTCCTTCTCGCTCTCGACCTTCCTGGATTTTAAGACCGGATCACGCTGGATGAACCGGTCCAGCAGGGGAGTGAGCTTGTCACCGCCCTTTGTCAGCTCGGAGATCTCGTGCTGTCCGAAGACCTCGACGCCCGGCAGGATGTCACGAGGGTGGAACGGCAGGACTTGACCCTGCTCGTCGCGAACGGTGGGTGGATTGGGAACGATCCTCTCAATCCGATACCGCCGGTCCGCAGGCCGGGTAGAGCGGGCGAGAAGATAAATGCGAGTCCCGCTTTTCAGCACATCTCTGACAATCCCCTCGTGGCTCTTGCGGGCATCGGAGCCGAGCGGCTCCAGATCCAGGACATACCGTATGCTTTCTATGAGCGTCGATTTTCCGGCTCCCCGGCCGCCCACAAGGGTATTCAGGTTTTCATTGAAGTGGATCGCCTGGCCGTCGAGAAACCCTCCGTCCCAGGCCATTGCGACGAGCTCCATGTGCTCCTCCGGCGCGGGGTCGGCGGCCAGCCTGATTCTGGAATCGGGATCTAGAAAAGCCTGCCGGAGTCCCTCGACAGAGACTTCGGACATCTTGATCCAGCAGGCTTTTCCTGGTTTTTCGAGATCCTCGGGCCCGTTCACATCCTGGGCATTGATGACGGCGACCGACCTGGCGCGGCGGTATTCAGGATTCTTGTTCTGAAGGATCGGGCGGACATCGTCTGGAGAGTCATCGATGGGGCCGGGTAGCGAGCAGGCGAGCAGGTGAGGTGACTTCCAGGCGTTTACACGGGCCTGGTTGTGCAGCATTCGCAAGAGCCCTCCGTCGGAGGCGACGTGGGCCGCCACGAATACGCAGGCCCATTTGGGAGCCCGTCCCAGGATCTCTGTGGCATCCAAGTCTCCAGAGGGCGACGGGGACTGGTAGTCATGGACGCCACACTCTCCAATGATCCGCTCTAATTCTTGGAGGGGCCGGTCAGGCTCGAAAAGGCAGAGGATGTGAATCCCGTCTTTCGAGACCGCCTCGAAGCCCGGAAAGACCTGCAGCCCGGCCTGACGGGCAGTTGCAATGAGGGTAGCGGAGCCTTGGACATCGTAGTGGTTGGTGACGCCGAGAACCTCGATCCCCAGCTTCAGGCAGGCGTCCACCAGGGCTTGGTTGTAGGATGCTTCATCCGGGTAGGCGGAAGGTAGCTTGCCCTGGGTTTTCAGATAGGCATAGGGATTCACCTGGAGCGCGCAGCGGTAGAACCGGGCGCCGCCGGGCAGTTGAAGCGCCCTATGGAGCGGGTCGTGATCTTGAGGTGTGGTCACGGAGCAGTTAGTAGCGAGGATGTCGTCTTTTTCCAGGAGCCGGCTGGCAGTGAGAAGCGTAGCAGACTCCGGCCGAGGCCGGCATGTCCGGCTCGGTGCGACTTGACGAGGCGGCCCCCTGGTCGTGCTAAACTGCAGCCCTCTGCAATGGCGAAGCCCATGATCGTCGAGAAACGGCACCTGGACGGCTACACCCTCCTCAACGTGGAGGGGGTCATCAAGCTCGGCGAGAGCGCGCAGTTCTTCGCCCAGACCCTGGAGCGCACGCTGTCGGATGACCGCGGCCACGTCATCATCGACTTCTCCAAGATCAACTTCATGGATTCGACGGGCATCGGCGAGCTGGTGGGCTACCTGGGACGCTTCCGCAACTCCAAGCGCGAGCTGATCCTGGTCAACCCCTCGGACCGCATCCGCAAGCTGCTGCAGGTGGCTCGCCTGAACGAGCTGTTCCCCACCTACGAATCGGTGCAGGCGGCGATCGCCGCGGAGCGCTGAAACCCCTGTTCTCGCCGATCGCCACGGTCGCCCGCGACGGCCTGCCGGAGTCCTGGCATTTTGGCGCCGTGGCCGCGGTCACGCCCGAGGGGCGGCTGGTCGCCTTCCAGGGCGATCCCACGGTGGCGACCTTCCTCCGCTCGGCCGCCAAACCCTTCCAGTGCGTGCCGCTCCTGCTCGCCGGGGCGGCGGAGCGCTATCGGCTCGACGACGCCGACCTCGCCCTGACCTGCGCCTCGCACGGCGGCACGCCGGCCCACGTGCGGCGGGCGGCGGACCTGCTCGCCCGCGGCGGCTTCGGGCACCGAGCACCTGCTCTGCGGCGCCCACTGGCCGCTGGACGCCCAGGCCGCCGAGGAGCTGCGGCGGGAGGGGGAGCAGCCGACGCCGCTCCACAACAACTGCTCGGGCAAGCACGCCGGCATGCTCCTCGCCTGCCGCATGCTGAATCTTTCGACGGAGGACTACCTGGCGGCGGACCACCCCTGGCAGCGGCGGATCCTCGGCCACGTCGCGGATTTCTGCGGCGTGCCGGCGGGGGAGATCGGCCTCGCCGTCGACGGCTGCGGCATCCCTACCTTCCATATGACGCTCGCCGCCGCGGCCCGCGGCTACGCGGCGCTCGCCCATCCGGAAGCGGCGGGGCTCCCGGCCGGCGACGCCACGGCCGCGGGGAAGGTCGTCCGCGCGATGACCGGCGCGCCGGAGATGGTGGCGGGCCCGGGGCGGTTCACCACCCGCCTGATGGAGGCGACCCGCGGCCGGGTGCTGGCCAAGGAAGGCGCCGAGGGGTTCTACGGCCTGGCGGTGCGCGGCCCCGTGGCGCTCGGCATCGCCGTCAAGATCGCCGACGGCGGCGAGCGCTGCCGGGACGGCGTGGTGCTGGACGTCCTCCGCCAGCTCGGCTGCCTCGCCGGCGCCGAGTTCGAGGAGCTGCGCGACCTCCACAGCCCACCGCTCCACAACCACCGCGGCCTGCGGGTAGGGGAGGTCCGCCCCGAGGTGGACCTCGAAGAGGTGTAGACTTGGCCTCCGGAATGAATGCCGCCCGTCTTCGAGCCCAGCGCTGGGCCGCCCTCTTCGTCATCCTCGCCCTCGTCTGCGGGGGGTGCGCCCGTTTCCACAAGTGGCGGACCAAGCCGCGTCCGCCCTATCGCAAGCTCAGTCCGCCGGTCGCCTACGAGATGATGCGGGACAGCCCCGGGATCCTGGTCCTCGACCTGCGGCCGCCCCAGCAGTTCAACGGCAATACCGGCCACATCCGGCAGGCGAAGAACATCCCCCTGGCGCGCCTCCCCTACCGGCTGCTGGAGATCATCACGTTCCGCGAGGAGACGGTCCTGATCTACTGCGAGGTCGACGAATGCGCCGAGAAGGCGACGAGCGTCCTCGCGGCGAGCGGATTCGAGAACGTCGTCCTGATCGACGGCGGCATCGAGAAGTGGATCCGCGAGGGGTTCAAGACCGTGCTGCCCGCCAACATCGCCGGCCGGAGGGGCGTGGCCGACGAAGACACCACGCACGTCATGCCTGAACGGCCGGGCGAGACCAAGACCGATCCCAGGCGCGAGGTGCCGGTGAAACCGCCGCCCCTGCCGCCGGAATCCCCTGCGCCGCCGGCATCGCCGCCCGCATCGCCGCCGCCCGCGGACCCCCGGCCCCCTCTGCCGCTCCCGGTTGCCGCGCCGCGACAAATCGGCTAAAACAGAGGGGCAAGGAAGACGAGATCCGCCGCGGCTCCGCCGCGCTATCGATCCCCTGAGGAAGAAAACCGGAGAAAAACCCCATGACTGTCCATACCGCCGATTCCGCGACGTTGACCGCCGACTCCGCCGACGCCCTGAGCGAGCTCAAGGGCCTCCTGGGCGATCGCATCCTGCTCGACGAAGAGACGCGCGAGCTCTACCGCTCCGATTTCGGCCGGACGGTGAACCGGCTGCCCGGGGCCGTCGCGCGCTGCACCTCGGCCGAGGAGGTCGCCGAGGTCGTCCGCTTCTGCCGCGAGCGGAAGATCCCCGTCGTGCCCCGCGGCCAGGCGCACACCCAGAGCGGCCAGACCACGACCGACCGCGGCGTGGTGCTCGACACCTCGGTGATGAACACCATCCACGAGATCGACGAGGCCGGCGAAACGGCCACCGTCGACTGCGGCGTCGTCTGGCGCGACCTGGTCACCGCCAGCCTGGAAAAGGGGCTGATCCCCCGCGTGCTGACCAACAACCTGGGCGTGCAGATCTCGGGCACCCTGTCGATGGCCGGCCTGGGAGTGGCGAGCTTCCGCTACGGCACCCAGGCGGACAACGTCGACGAGCTGCAGGTGGTCACCGGTACCGGCGAGATCGTCACCTGCTCGCGCGAGCAGAACCAGGACCTCTTCAACGTGGTGCGCTGCGGCCTCGGCCAGTTCGGGGTCATCACCCGCGCCAAGGTCCGCCTGCGCCGCGCGAAGAGCGTCGTGCGCAAGTACTTCCTCCTCTACGACGACCTCGGGACGGTGATGGAGGACACCAAGAAGGTGATGGACCCGGGCAACTCCACCTTCTCCTCGCTCGAGTCCTGGTGCACGCCCTGCCTGCAGGGGATCAAGAAGATCGGCGAGGGGATGGAGCTCGGCGAGGGGATGCAGACCTTCGCCCAGTGGTTCTTCCCGCTCCACGTCACCGTCGAGTTCGATCCCGGCGAGGAGCCGGCGGACGATCAGGCGGTGCTGGCGGGGCTCACCCCCTACCGCCACGTCCACACCGAGGACTTCTCCCAGTACGAGTTCGCCAACCGCATGGACCCGGTCTTCGAGCTCTGGCGCCGCAGCGGCTACTGGGACATGGCCCACCCGTGGATGGAGACCACCCTGCCGTGGGATACCGCCCGCGACTTCATCGACGGCGTGCTCGGCCAGACGCCCCCCCAGACCCTGGGACCGGGCGGCCACATCCTCCTCTGGCCGGCCTACACCCGCACCTCGGACGTCCCGCTGTTCATGCATCCGGAAGGCGACTACGTGATGGGCTGGGGCATCCTGCCCGGCGTGCCGTTCAGGTTCCTCGACCGCGCCCTCGCCCAGCTCGACATGGCGAGCGAGCTGTCGATCGTCTACGGCGGCAAGCGCTACCTCTCGGGCTTCATCACCTTCGACACGGTGGAGAAGTGGGCCCAGCACTTCGGCGACCGCTGGCCGATGATCCTCGAAGCCAAGGGGAAGTTCGATCCCGACGGGATCATGGCGCCGGGGTTCATTCAGTACGAATAGCGACGAGGCGAGCGGAAAGGGAAAAGGCGGCCGCGCGGCCGCCCTTTCCGTTTTTTTCCTGATAACAGCTCACCGGCGGTAGAAATTCTTACCGCCGCCGGATTTCCTGAACCTCGAGGGCCGTGCCGCCGCAGGAGGAGCGCCCGGCGAGGAAGCCGCGCACCCGCACCCGGTCGCCGTCGTGGGAGTTCCCCAATTCACCGGCCAGATCGTAGGACTTCCCGTCCGTGCCGCGGAGCGACGGGCAGGTGCTGTCGAACTCGAACGTGCCGTCGACGGTGATCAACTGGCGGTTGCCGCTGCTCCGGTCCGCGCGATCGTCCTGGTCATCGTTGTCGTCGGTGTCGTTCGGGGCGACGTAATCGTCGTCGTTCGGGTCGGTGATCTCCTCATCGTCGTAGGAATCGTCCGGCTGGGGACGCCGGTCGTACTGGCCCTGGTCGTCCGGTTGACCCTGCGGTTGGCCCTGCGGTTGACCCTGATACCGGCCCCGTTCGTCATCGTACGGGACATCGTTCGGACGGGCACGGCCATCGGGCGCGCCATAGGGAGCGTCATACCCGCGGCCACCCCGCGGAGCCCTGCCCTGGCGCAGGTACGTGTAACGGTCGGAGTACCAGCCGCCACGGTCGCGGCTGCGGAAGATGAAGCGCTCGAAGCTGCCGTCGCGGCGGGCGTCGAAGTAGGCCGCGCGGTGGTCGCCGCCCGTCCAGATGGTCCTGATCTCCAAGCACCTGCAGCGCCGGCCCCCGGGTGCCGCAGACGCTGCCGCTCGCCAGGCGTCCGCCGAGGACGACGTGGTCGCCCGGCCGCAGCTCGCGCGTGCTGCCGGTCAGGAAATAGCTCTGGCCCGAGCGGTGGTCGCGGATCGCCGGACAGCCCCCGCCCCGGAAGGTGACGAAGCCGTCGATGCTCGCGGGCGCCATTGCGGCCCGAATACGGATTGCCGTAGCCATAGCGGGACGACTGGGCGGTGGCGGCCGCGGGCAGCGCCAGCGCCGCGGAAAGGAGCAGGACGGGCCCGAGGCCCTTCGCGAGGTTTATCGCTTGTTGAGGATGTTCATGGCTGTGTCTCCTGATTGAAGGAGCGGGGGCCCATCGGCTCTGCCCTCCCCGGCAACTCTTTAATACAAGGGGCGTGCCATGAGAAGAAACCGCTGATAAAGAAAGACTTGTTGTTTTGCGCCCGCGGGAGTCCGCGCGAATCGTCCTCCAGACGGGACGATCTCTGAAGCCTTCCCGAGGGCGCGGGCGTCCTCGATTCTGATAGCCTCCTGGGCCATGAGCACGCAGACCACGACCACCGTCCGCATCGCCCACAGCCCCGACTCGGACGATGCCTTCATGTTCTATGCCCTGACGCAGGGGATCCTCGACGTCGAGGGGCTCGAGATCTCCCACGTCCTGCAGGATATCGAGAGCCTGAACCAGGCGGCGTTCCAGGGCACGTACGAGATCACGGCGCTCTCCTTCCACGCCTACGCCCATCTCGCCGACCGCTACCAGATCATGCCCTCGGGGGCGAGCTTCGGCGACGGCTACGGGCCGGTCGTCGTCGCCCGGGAAGCCTTACCGCCGGGCCGACCTGCCCGGGCTCAAGGTGGTGATCCCCGGCGAGCTGACCACCGCTCACCTCGCCCTGCGGCTCTGGCAGCCACAGGTGACCGTCGAGATCGTCCCCTTCGACCGCATCCTCGACGTCGTGCTCGCCGGCGAGGCGGATGCCGGCGTGGTGATCCACGAGGGTCAGCTCACCTACGGCGACCTGGGGCTGCGCAAGGTGGTGGACCTCGGAGAGTGGTGGAAGGGCGAGACCGGGCTCCCCCTGCCGCTCGGCGGCAACGGCATCCGGCGGGATATCGAGCCGGATCTCAAGCGCCGCCTCTGCCGTCTGCTCACCGAGAGCATCAACTACGGGCTCGACAACCGGGACGAGGCGCTGGGCTACGCCACGCGCTACGCCCGCGGCCTCGAGGACGACCCCGAGCGCTCGGACCGTTTCGTCGGCATGTACGTCAACGACTGGACCCGCGACTACGGCGAGGCCGGCCGTCGCGCCGTGCAGCTCCTGCTCGACCGCGGGCACGAGGCGGGCATCCTGCCGCGCCGTATCGAGGCCGAGTTCGTAGACGCTTGATGAGCCAGGAGCCGATCGGGATGGACCGTTCCGCCGCCCTCGTCTTCGATCTCGACGGCACGCTGATCGACTCCCGCCGCGACATCACCACCGCCATCAACCGGATGCGGGAGGAGCTCGGGCTGCCGCCGATTCCGCTGGAGGCGGTGGTGACGATGGTGGGGGAGGGCGCGCGGCTGCTGGTCGAGCGCGCGCTCGGACCCGATGTCCCGCCGGAATCAGGTCGATCGCGCCCTCGCCCGCTACCTCGAGCACTACGCGGACGTCTGCCTGGACGAGACGCGGGCCTATCCGGGCATTGAGGAGATGCTGGAAGAGCTGGTGGGGCGCTATCCGCTGGCGTTGCTGAGCAACAAGGGAGAAGCGCTCTCCCGCAAGATCCTCGCCGGCCTCGGCCTCTCCCGCTTCTTCGGCGAGATCCTGGGCGGCGACAGCCTGCCCACCCGCAAGCCCGATCCCGCGGGTCTCCGCGTCCTCGCCGAGCGCCTCGGCGTCCCCCTCGAGCGCCTGCTCCTGGTGGGGGACACCTGGATCGACGCCGAGACCGCCCACAACGCCGGCTGCGCCTTCGTCCTCGTCGAATGGGGTTTCCCCCGCCCCCCGAAGCTCGACGGGGTGAAGGCGGACCTCAAGGTGGCGCGGGCGGGGGAGCTGGTGGCGGCGCTCCCAGGGCTGCCTACAGCCTGAAATCCCGCCGCACCTGCCCGTTCTCCAGGTCGAGCACCAGGATCCGCCCGCGATCGTCCGCCAGGGTGAGGTACTGGGGCGTCAGCCGGAGCCCGACCTTGGCCGACCGGCCGAGGGTGATCTCGGCGCGGATGGCGGCGGAGGGGAGGTGGACGAGGAAGACGCAGGCGGCATCCGAGGAGTAGACGGGCAGGGCTACCCAGTCGCCGGCGATCACCGGCTCGCCCGGCCGCCCCGAGTTGGCGAGCGCGATCTCGATGTCCGGCCCGCCGTGGACCTGGAGAGTGATCTGCCGCCCGGTGACGCCGCCGGGCGACGGCTCGGCGAGAGTGCCCTCCGGTGAGATCGCGATGCGGTGGGTGCGGCGGATCACCGGCGCGATCGAGACGGGATCGCGCCGGCGCAGGGTGAGCGAGGGGAGCTCATACGTCCACACCTCCGACCCCTCGCCGGCAAGGACCAGCGAGAAACGGTCGGCGGAGCGGGCGATGGCGAGCGCGTTCCCCGGCAGGCGGGAGACCCCCCAGGCGCCGTCGAGACGCTTGCCCGCGGTCTCGGCGGCGAGCAGGCCGTCCGGACCGGCGACGAACCAGAGAGCGCCGTCGTAGTCCGGGGCGAAGGCGTCGAGGCGCGCCTCGCACCAGGCCTCGGCCCGCCGCAGGGAGAAGTCGAGCCGCGCCAGCCGCCAGGCATCCCCGCGCTTGGCGAGGGCGATGGCTCGGTCGCCGTGGTCGGAGATGACGAGCCGGTGCGCCGGCTGATCGAGCTCGGCGACGATCCGCCCGCCGCGCGACAGCAGCCGCACCCCGGCCTCGCCGAGCGCCACGGCGGTCAGGCCGTTGGGCAGGAACACCGCGTCATAGGCCGCGATGGTGCCGGCGTCGCGAGCGGCGACCTCGACTTCCAGAGGCTCGTCGCGGGTGATCCAGAGCGTCCGCGCGGGGATCGGCAGCGCCAGGGCGTCGGCGCGCAGGGCGCCGTCCCCCGCGAAGGAGGCGAGATGCTTGAAGTCGGCCGGCGCCATGCGGGCGCCGAGGCGTCCGGAGTCGCGGCTGATCGCCCGCACCGCGGCGCGGGCGAGGGTCGCGACCTCGGGGGTCCGCGGCCCGCGGCGCAGGGTGTCCGCGAAGGCCAGTCGGGCCGGAGCCCCCTCGGCGCGCCAGCTCTCGAGCAGCCGGAGAGAGGCGGTGCGCACCTCCGGGAACGGCTCGGGCAGCAGGGCGATCCTGCGGGCGAGCATCCGGCCGGCCGGGGCTCCCCCCTGGTCGATGGCGCGATCCATCCATTCGAGGGCCCGGCGGCGCTCGTCCTCCAGCGGCCAGATGGTGTCCACGGCGGCGGCGTAGTCCCCCGCCGCGGCGAGCTCGCGGGCCCACAGCCGCCGCAGCTCGGCGGCCTGCTCGGTCTGCCGGCTGCGCTCCAGCCGCGTCACGGCGTCGGCGAAGGCGCCCGTGCGGTGGGCGATCCGCAGGCCGCGCTGCCGGTCGCCGGCGAGGAACCACTGCCGGACCACCAGCCCCGGGGGGAGGTCGCGCGCCTCGGCCATCTCGGCGGCCAGCCGGAGGCGTCCATGGCGTTCGAGGAAGGAGACGGCCTCCTCGTGGGCGTGCAGCACCTCGGCGAGCAGGAAGGCGGCCTCCTCTACGCGGTCCTGCGACTCCAGGCGATGGAAGGCCTCGCGGTAGAGCCGCCGCAGCTCGCCATGGAGGTCGGGAGAGATCTCCGACACCGACCAGTGGCGCGAGCGCTCGGGGCGGATGTGCAGGTCGGTCCGCGGCGCGAAGGGGCGCAGCGGCAGCCGGCGCGGGCCGGCCTCGGCGGCCAGGGGGATGGCGTGGCGCAGGGCGCTGTCGAGGTCGCCGCTCTCGAACATCTCCCGCATCTTGCGGATATAGCTCGCATGGCGGCGCCCCACGGCCCGCGACAGGCGCGAGGCCAGGGCCGTGCGGCCGGTCAGCCGGTGAATGGCGGTGGCGAAGCGCGAGCTGGAGGCGCCTCCGCGGACGCGGTGCGGCGGCTCGGGAGGCGCGTCGATCTCGCCGGGCTCCGAGGGGAGCGGCTCGTCGCGGCCCAGATCGCCGGACAGGACGAGGCGTCGCGCCCGGCTCGCGGTCGTCGCTCCGGCGCGCTCCGGCGCGCAGCAGGCGCACGCAGACGGCGTCCTCCGGGAGATCGAGGAGGGCCTCGTCCTCCTGCTCGCCGCGCCGCAGGGAGATGCCGGTCTGGCGGGCGCCGGGGTCGAGCGAATCCCAGATCTGGAGGTGCGAGGCGCCGGGCAGATCCGGCGGAGCGCCGAGACGGGGGGCGCCGACCACCCAGACCTCGTCCCACTCCGGCCGCTCCTCCAGCCGCGAGCGCCAGGCCGCGAGCTGCGGGCCGGTGGCCTCGTGGGGCGTCCCGGCGCGGATCAGCCGGCGTACGCCGTCGGCCGCGACGGACGGGAAGAGCGCCGCTTCCGGCTGCTGGAGGATCCCCCAGGCGAAGCGGACCCCCGCCGTCTCGGCGCGGCGGGCGAGGACGAGGAGGGCGGCGATCTGCGCGATCCGCGGTCCGCCGAGCTGCCCGGGCCCGGCGTCGAAGAGGGCCAGGCTGGCGGCGCCCGCGGCCGGAGGCGCCATGCGGAGCGAGCAGGGAGGAGAGCCGTTCGAGGAGCGGCACGAGCGCAGGGGCGACCTCGGGAGGCAGCGCCTCCAGGTACGGCATCCATACCGACGAAAGGCCGGCTGCCTCCATGAGCTCCAGATTCCTCCCCCGAGCCGCCCGGGAGCGGGCGGCCGATGCTCCGAATCAAAACAGCAGATCAAATGAAAAAGACGTCCTATAGTAAGGGTGCGGCGGGGGGGCGGTCCAGGGACGATTGATTGATCGGAGCGATCTGCCCTTCGAATCCTCACCCTCGGTCCCTCTCCACTCCGTGGAGAGGGAGGGCCCGAGGAGGCAAGGAAAGAGGATGCTAGGAGATTTTTTCCTCCCCCGGAACGGGGGAGGCCAGGAGGGGGTTTTCCGGAGTCCGGGACATCTCCTTGTCTGGGGCGCCCCCTCCTAACCTCCCCCTGAAGGGGGAGGGACCCACCCTTCTCCCCTTGCCTTTGCGTGCCCTACTTCAACACCACCTCCGCCACCCCGCCCGGCGTCACCGTGGCCGTCCCCGACCACGAACGCCCGTCCGCGGCGCGGGCGGTCACCTGCCAGACGCCGGTGGGGACCTGCGGCAGGACGACCGCCCCGCCTTCGAGCTCCCACTCGGACTTCACGCTGCCGTCCCAGTCGAAGCCGCGGTAGAGGCCGCCGGCGCCGGTGAGGGTGACCTTGGCGGCGACTTCGCCGCTCGCCACCGCCGGCACCTTGATCCGGATCCGGCCGGCCGGCGGCAGGATGACGCGGACCGCGGGGCCGGGAACCGAGGCCGCGACGGTGACCGGCGCCGACGCGTCCGATCCGATGACGAGCAGCCAGCTTCCCGGGGGCACGTTCGAGAGCCGCGTCCGGCCGTTCTCTCCCGTCGGGTAATTGCCGCTCGCGACCACCTTGCCGCCGGCGTCGAGCGCCGCCACCTGGAGGCGGTCCGGCGCCTGCCCGGTGGTCAGCCGGGCCTCGACCGTCATCCCCTCCGTCGGCTCGAGACGGAATTCGAGGCTCTCCGGCGAGCCGTCCAACCGCACCTCCCGCTCGGCCGGCGCGTACCCCTCGCGGGACGCCCGCACCGTCCAGGCGCCGTCCCCCACCTCGAGCAGGCGGAAGGCGCCGCGGGAATCCGTGGTCGCGTCCTCGAAAGGCGCCGGGCCGCCCTCGCGCTGGGAGCGCAGGGAGATCCGGGCGCCGGAGACCGGCGAGGAGTCGGCGGCGTCGATCACCCGGCCGGAGAGGCTCGCCGTGCGCAGCTCGACCCGGATCTCCCGGTCGCCCGAGATCTCGACGCTCTCGTGGTGCTGCGCCCCCTTCGGCGTGCTGACGTCGAGATCGTAGACGCCGTCCTCGAGCCCGCCGAAGCGGAAGCCCCCCTGATGGTCGGTCGCGGCGATCTGTCTCCCCGCCGTTCTGGGCTTGGCGAGAGCGAGCGAGGCCCCGGCGAGCGGCTCGCCGTTGCTCAGCACGACGCCGGTCAGCGTGCGGCCGCCGCCGAGCTGGAGGTCGAGCCGGGCCTCGGAGGCGCCGGACTCGAGGTTGGCCACCCCTTCCGCGTGCAGCGGGGTGTCGGGCACGACGGCTTTCACCGTCCACCGCCCCGGCGGGAGATTGGGGATCCGGTAGACCCCCTCGGC